>NC_019673.1:5686363-6318181 GCF_000328705.1 Saccharothrix espanaensis DSM 44229
ACCCCTCCAAGCGACGGGCCAGCGGTTGCCAGAGGCCGTGCGGGAACGGGTCGGCGGCGACGTCGAACACCAGGCCCTCGGACGACCCCAGGAAGTAGATGTGGAACATGGTGACGAGCTCGGCCGCCGACATCCGCGCCGGGTGGGCGAAGAAGCTGCGGGAGAACACCTCGAACGCCAAGGCGTGCACGGCCGGGGGGAACCGCACGTGCTCCAGGTACGTCACGGCGTCCACGTGGTCCAACGCGTCGTACGTGCCGGGCACCGACACGTCCAGCATCGGCAGGGCGGCACGGGCGTCCACTTCGGACAGGTCCTGCCACGCGAACGTCGGGCTGCGCCGCAGGAACGCCATCGCGTTCCACGGCACCGCGCGTGGCAGCCCGGCGAACCCCTCGCGGTGCCCGCCGGCGTGCCACAGCGGGTAGTCCGGCACACCGACGAGCGCCGTGCCCCGGGGGTCGACCCGGCCGATCAGGGCGCGCAGGTTGTAGTACTGGCGGAAGAACGCGTGGAAGCCGCGGGTCATCGTGACGTGGCTGCCGTCGGCCAGCCGGGTCGGCCACCCGCCGACCCGGCCGCCCAGGTAGTCCTCCCGTTCGAAGAGCACGACCCGGGCACCGCGTTCGGCCAGCGCCGTCGCCGCGGCCATCCCCGCCACGCCGCCGCCGACGACGGCCACCGTCTTCGCGCCGTCGAGGGACGGCTCGCCGGGCAGCGGGTCGGTCCGCACCGCCCGCCGGTCGCGGCCCTTCACCCGCGCTCCGGGGCACGCCCGAGGAACGTGTGCGTGATCCCCCGCTGCCAGCCTCCCGCACTGCCCCGGCGCACGCCGGTGAACCCGGCGCGGCGCAGCCGGTCGCGGAAGGCGTCGGCGTCGTCGAAGTCCAGCGCGCTGCGCCACAGGTAGGTGTAGAGGCCGCGGTCGCCGGTGACCGCCCACCCCGCCGGGATCACCACCGACCAGCACACCGCCGTCCAGACCGCCCGGCGCAGGGCCGAGTTCGCGATCGCGTAGTCGAGCACCACGAACGGCGCTCCGGGCTTGAGCAGGGCGCGGACGTGCCGCAGCACCGGGTCCGGCTCGGGCAGGTTGCGCACCAGGTACGCGGCGAACACCGCGTCGAACGGCCCGCGCACCCCGGCGGCGGCCAGGTCCTCGGCTCGCGAGTGCACGAACTCGACCCGGTCGGGCCACCGCTTGCGGCGGGCGGCGGCGAGCATCCCCGCCGACGCGTCCACCGCCACCACCTCGGCCTCGGGCGCGGCCTCCACCAGTGCGGCGGTGGAGGCACCCGTCCCGCAGCCCAGGTCGAGCACCCGCGCCCCCCTGCCCCGCTCGGGCAGCCGCAACGCCCGAGCCGACGCGCGCAGTGCCGCGTGGTAGCCGGGGTTGAGCCCGACCAGCCGGTCATAGCCGCGCGCGGACGTGTCGAACGCCCCGGACACCGTGCCGGCCGTGATCTCCGTCATCGGGCGGTCTCCTTGCGGCGTTCCCACAACGCCAACGTCAGGGTGATCATCGAGAAGGCGAACAAGAAGTCCTCCACCGGGATGTCCCACGGGAACCGCACCCCGCTGATCGCCCAGTCCGCGTAACGGACCACCGGGGCGTCCAGCTTGGTCAGCCACCCGTCGACCGGGACTTGGAAGGCGAACATGATGGCGAGCGCCGCCCAGTAGACGGGGTTGCGGAACAGCCCGGTGCGCAGCACCGCCAGTTCCAGCACTACGACCACCACCACCGACAGGAGCGCCGCGACGAGGTATTCAGGCACTGACACCCCTGGTCGTCACGCGCCGGATCACGCTGCCGACCGCCTCGTAGGTGCTCAGCGCGCACAACGGCACGACCACGAAGAACAGCAACTCCTCTATCGGCATCCCGCCCGGCAGGACCACTCCCGAGATGAACTCGGACCCGAACGTCCAGTGCCCGCGCGCGATCGCCACGAGGTCCCACGCGCCGAACACCACCACCACGGGAAACACCGCCCGCACGACGGCACCCGCGCCACGCCGGTACACCCCGGCGCCCAGCGGTTCGAGCGGCACGGTCACCGCCAGGCACAGCACCATCAGCGCCGCGTACTGCCAACGCTCCATCTCCGCCTCCTCCGCGACCTCATCCGACCGTATTGGGCACGACGGGTTCCCGCACAACAGGACCCGGACCGTCCCGGCCACCGGGGATGCGGCGCCGGCACCGACCGGGCGAAAGCCGCAGCCGGGACGGGCCGGCGGTCCTGCCTTCGCGGATCGACAGGACGCCCGCCGCACGCGGGGGTCCCACGTGCGACGGGCGTCCGAAGAGGCTCAGGCTTGCGGCGGCTCCTGACCCGCGGTGAGGCGGTTCCAGACGCGGTGTTGGCGCATCAGGGTGAGCACCTGCTCGGCCACCTCGGTCGGGTTGTCCCCGGTGACGATCCCCGGCCCGGAACCGACGGCCGCCGTGCCCCACGCACCGATCGCCTTGGCGTGCCGGTAGGTCTCCTCCACGAGCAGGTCGACCCGGGGGTCGACCGGAGATCCGCCGGTGGCCTTCTCGTCGCGGGCGGGCAGCGCGTCGGGCGCCGGCGGAGGCGTCGCGGCGAGCAGGAGCGCGTCGAACTCGACCGATCGCGCGGTGGCGAACGTGCGCTGGGCGACCAGGCCCTGCCCGAGCTCCCCGCCGTGCGCGGCGATCACCAGCGGCACGACACCGGCCGCGAACAGCGCCTCCCGCACCGCGGCGACGCCGTCGAGGCCGTCCGGGGCGTCCGCGTCCACGACGATACCGACCATCCGGCCGTCGATCGGCCATTCCTGGCCGAGCTGGGACAGCGCCGGGCTCGGCACCACCTCGGGCAGCGCCTCGGCCTCCGGGGCGGGCAGACCGAGCCCGGTGGCGACCTCCGCGGCCAGCCTCGTGTCCACCTTGGCCAGCACCAGCAGCTGGCGTTCCTTGATCGCCTGCTCGTAGCACTTGCCCAGCTCGAAGGTGATCGCGCGGATCACGTGCTCCTGCTCCAGCGGGCTCAGGCTGTGGAAGAACTGCCGGGGCTGGGTGAAGTGGTCGGCGAACGACTCGGGCGCCTTGCGGACCTTCGTGGCCTCGGCGACCCGTTGCGGCACCTCCACGTACGCCAGGTCCTTCGAGCCCGCGAAGAACGGGCAGCCGCCGTCCAGCGAGTTCGGCTTGTAGGGCGCGACACCGCCGTGCACGGCGTGCTGGTGGAACCCGTCGCGCAGCATGTCGTTGACCGGCGCGTGCGGTCGGTTGATCGGGATCTGCCCGAAGTTCGGCCCGCCCAGCCGGGTCAGCTGGGTGTCGAGGTAGGAGAACAGGCGGGCGTGCAGCAGCGGGTCGTCGGTGACGTCGATGCCGGGCACGAGGTGGCCGGTGTGGAAGGCGACCTGTTCGGACTCGGCGAAGAAGTTCGTCGGGTTGCGGTTGAGCGTGAGCATCCCGATCGGCTGCACCGGGGCCAGTTCCTCGGGCACGATCTTGGTCGAGTCCAGCAGGTCGATGCCCTCGAAGGTCTGGTCGGGCGTGTCCGGGAACACCTGGACCCCGAACTCCCACTGCGGGAACGCGCCGGACTCGATCGCGTCGTACAGGTCCCGGCGGTGGAAGTCCGGGTCGAAGCCGCTGATCATCTGCGCTTCCTCCCACAGCAGGGAGTGCACACCGAGCTTCGGCTTCCAGTGGAACTTCACCAGCGACGTCTCACCGGCTTCGTTCACCAGCCGGAAGGTGTGGACGCCGAACCCCTCCATGGTCCGGTACGAGCGCGGCACCCCCCGGTCCGAAACGTGCCACATCATGTGGTGGGTGGCCTCGGTGTGCTGGGAGACGAAGTCCCAGAACGTGTCGTGCGCGCTCTGCGCCTGCGGGATCTCCCGGTCCGGGTGCGGCTTCACCGCGTGGATGATGTCGGGGAACTTGATCCCGTCCTGGATGAAGAACACCGGGATGTTGTTGCCCACGAGGTCGAACGTGCCCTCGTCGGTGTAGAACTTCGTCGCGAACCCACGCGTGTCCCGCACCGTGTCCGCCGAACCGCGCGACCCCACCACCGTGGAGAACCGCACGAACACCGGCGTCGACACACCCTCCTTCAAGAACCCCGCCTTGCAGATGTTCTCGGCGGTCCCGTAGCCCACGAACACGCCGTGCGCGCCCGCGCCACGGGCGTGCACCACCCGCTCCGGGATGCGTTCGTGGTCGAAGTGCATGATCTTCTCGCGCAGGTGGTGGTCCTGCAACAACGTCGGACCGCGCTCGCCGGCCTTCAGCGAGTGGTCCGTGTCATACAGGCGCACGCCCTGCGCGGTGGTCAGAAACGCCCCCTGCTGGCTGTTCGCCGTCTTCGGCGCACCCGTCGGCGCACCGGTCGGGGTCACCGTCTCCGGAGCGTCCTGGTCTGGTTTGGGGGGCAGCGGCTCGCGCGGCTCGGTCGGCTCGGCGACCGAGGGCGGCTCGCTCCCCGGCGCTCCCGGAATGGCCGGTTCGGCCGCCTCCGTCACCTTCTCGACAGCCTTCTTCAACGCGCTCACGACGACCTCCGCCGGGTTCTTGGACACCACCGGGCCTCCTTCTCCTCGTCCGGCGATTACCCGAGCGGATGCGGTCTACACCGAAGCTCCGGCATCCGATCGGCTGGGACGAGAACACGCCGAGTCACCGACCACTTCGGAGCGACGGCCGGCGTCGGCGTGCATCACTCCGGTTGGGGGTGGGTATTCCACTGACGTGACGCATACTCTGCACGCTCTGGGAGCCGCCGCCCTGCCCACTCCGCGTGGGCCGCTGTCCGAGGCGGTCATCACGGCCCTGCGATCCGACCCGTCGCAGTGGTCCGCACCCACCGGCGTGGACGGGGACGACCCGTACGGCGACGACCTCCAACTCGCGCTGCACGTGTGCTACGAACTGCACTACCGCGGCTTCCACGACGCCGCACCAGGCTGGGAATGGGACCCCGACCTCATCCGGCTGCGCTCCGCGATGGAACAGGTGTTCCACGACGCGTTGAACGCCGACCTGCCCGGACACCCAGACGTCAACGAGGTCCTGGACGAACTCCTGGTCGAACCCGTCAACGGGCAGGGACTGAGCCACCACCTGCTCGACCAGGGCCAGTGGTGGCAGATGCGGGAACACTTCGCCCACCGGTCCATCTACCACCTCAAGGAAGCAGACCCCCACGCCTGGGTCATCCCCCGCCTCACCGGCCGGGCCAAAGCCGCACTCGTCGCCGTCGAGTACGACGAATACGGCGGCGGACACGGCGACCGGATGCACTCCCAGCTCTACGCCCGACTACTCGCCGGCGCGGACTTGGAGACCGGCTACCTGCACTACCTCGACCACGCACCCGCGCCGACGCTGGCGACCGTGAACCTCATGTCCCTGTTCGGACTCCACCGCGAACAACGCGGCGCACTCGTAGGCCACTTCGCCGCCGCCGAGATCACCACCGCACCCAGCGCCACCCGCATGGCCACAGCACTCCAACACCTCAACGCCCACCCCGACTGCATCGAGTTCTACACCGAACACATCGAAGCCGACGCCGTACACGAACAAGTCATGCGACACGACGTCATCGGCGACCTCCTCACCCGCGAACCCGAACTCACCGACTCGATCGTCTTCGGCATCCGCGCCACCGAACTGCTCGAACAACGACTCACCGACCACACCCTCACCGCCTGGACCGACAACCACACCTCACTGCTCACACCGCTGTGAGTCACCGCCGACGCGCACGGTGACTGGTGTCGCAGAACGGGAACCGCTTGCTGCGGCGACACGCGCACACCGCCACCACGAACCGGTCGGACTCGACCACCGTGCCGTCGTCCAGCACCAGCTCGACCGGTCCTTCCACAAGCATCGGACCGCCGGGGACGATGGTGACCCGGCGCTTGTCACGCGGCGTCGGCACGGATCACCACCAGCTCCTCCCGGTCCTGCCCCGAAGCCAGCAACCCCTTGTCGCGCAACCACCTGGCCCGCCCGCGCAGGACCGGTCCGAACGGCACGGTCCGGCGGGCGACGACGGCCGCCTTCAACCCGCCCTCCCGCAGGCGGTCCAGCGTGCGGTCGCCGTCGCACAGTTCGGAGTGGACGATCAGGGCCATGCCCCGGTCCACCAGCAGCGACGGCAGGGCGGTGCACAACCGGTCGAGCACCGAGCGCCCCCGCTCCCCCGCGTCCCAAGCCCGCGCGGCCCCTTTCGGCACGCCCGGCGGGCTGGGCACGTACGGCGGGTTCGACAGCACCACGTCGAACCGCGACCGCCCCACCAAGCCGGCGAAATCAGTGCGCAGCGCCCTGACGGCGACACCGCGGACCCACCCGTTGATCCGGGCGGAGGCCACCGCCCGCCTGCTGATGTCCACCGCGGTCACCTCACCGGCTCCCGCCAGACCCGCCGCCACCCCCAGGAAACCGGTACCCGTGCACGCGTCGAGGACGCTCGCGCCCGACGGTATCCCCGCGTCGACCAGAGCTTCGGCGAGCAACCACGTGTCCTCCTGCGGGCGGTACACACCAGGTGGTCTCAGCATCCACATGGAGATGACGTTCCCGGCGCGGCACGCTCCAAACAGGATCACGCCGCGAACGTGCCCACGACGCCGGACGAACCCGGCACGACGACCACCCGGGTCGACGGCTCGTCGATCCCGGATCCGGACAGCCGCGCACGTCACGTGTGGCCGGTGCCGCGCCGGGGAATGGAGCGGTCATGTCGACCAGCTTGAAACGGGCCGCGAGCACGTCGCTGCTCTACTTCTTCGTCCTCGGGGACATCCTCGGCGCGGGCGTCTACGTCCTCGTGGGCCAGGTCGCCGCCGAGGTGGGCGGCGCGGTCTGGTTGCCCCTGGTCACCGCCCTTCTGCTGGCCTCCCTCACGGCCGCGAGCTACGTCGAGCTCGTCACGAAGTACCCCAGAGCCGGCGGGTCGGCCCACTACGCGACCCGCGCCTTCGGGCCGGCCGCGGGGTCGCTGGTGGGGTTCTGCATGGTGGCCGGCGGGGTGGTGTCGGTGGCGGCGCTGGCCCGCGCGTTCGCCGGTGACTACCTCGACGCGCTCGTCGGGCTGCCCACCGTGCCGGTGGTGGTCGTGTTCCTCGCCGCGCTGGCCGCGCTCAACATCCGCGGGGTGAGGGAATCGCTGCGCGCGAACGCCGTGGCCACCGTGATCGAGGTCGGCGGGTTGGTGCTCGTCATCGGGCTCGGTGCGTGGGTGGTGCTGCGCGGGGACGCCGACCTGTCGCGGTTGTCCCAGGTGGACACCGGTGGTGGCGCGGTCCAGGCGGTCCTGGCCGGTACCGTGCTCGCCTACTACTCCTTCGTCGGGTTCGAGACGTCGGTCAACCTCGCCGAGGAGGTCCGCGACCCGCGCCGGTCCTACCCCCGGGCGTTGTTCGGCGCGCTGGCCACCGCCGGGGCGGTGTACCTGCTGGTCGGAGCCGTGACCAGCGCGGTCGTGCCGACGGACCGGCTGGCCGCGTCGGACGGCCCGCTGCTGGAGGTGGTGCGCGCCGCGGGCGGCGTGCCGGGGTGGCTGTTCGGCGTGATCGCCCTGGTCGCGGTGGCCAACGGGGCGCTGCTGACCGGGATCATGTCCTCCCGGCTGGCCTACGGCATGGCCCGGGACGGGCTGCTGCCGACCGCCCTGACCCGGGTCCTGCCGGGCCGCCGCACGCCGTGGGTCGCGGTGCTGGTCACCTCGGCGGCGTCGCTGGTGCTCGCGCTCACCGGCGAGGTCGCGGCGCTGGCGGAAACCCTCGTGCTCCTGCTCCTGGTCGTGTTCACCGCGGTCAACGCCGCCGTGCTCGTGCTGCGGCGGGACGAGGGCGAGGTCGACCACTTCCGGGTGCCCGTCGTCGTCCCGTGCCTGGCCCTGGCGTCGTGCCTGCTGCTGTTCACCCAGGTCGACGGCGAGGTGTGGCTGCGCGGCCTGCTCCTGGTCGGACTCGGCGCGGTGCTCGCCGCGGCGAACCACTTCCGGCGGCGCACTGCATGACTCCCCGTGCTCGCCCCCGGTTATCGAAGGGATCCGGGGGTACACGGTGGTGACAACGCGAAAGGGGTTCGCCGATGCCAGTACTCACCCGGCTCCTGGGCGTCGCCACGGCGGCGTACGGGGCCGCGATCGTCGCGGAGCCGAAGTTCCTCGCCCGGCCGTGCGGCTTGGCGGACGCGCACGGCAACGTCGCTCCCGCCGTGCGGACGATGGTCGGCGGGATCGGGGCGCGGGACCTCGCCATCGGCGCGGCGATGGTGTTCGCGCCGGCCGGGACGCCGACCCGCGTGGCGGTCGCCGCACGGGTGGCGTCCGACCTGGCCGACGCCCTGGTGTTCGGCTTGACGCTGCCCGACCGGGCCGCACGGCCCAAGGTCGCGGCTTTCGCGGTGACCTGGGCCGTCGCGTGCGCGGTGTCCGCGTTCGGGAAGAAGTGAGGTGACGAGACCGGCGGTGCTCGGTTCAGCGGGTTCCCGCTCGTGGCCGGCACGCCGGCCCGACCGCTGAACCGAGCGCTCAGCCGGTCACTGGACCGAGTGCTCGGCGACGTCGAGGAGGTGGACGTCGCGCCACGGCCGCGTCCCCCGCCCGGAGCCGGCATACGGCGCCAGCCGTACCGCCAGATCGCCCTTGCTCCACCCGTCCGCCGCGGTTCGCGTTCCGGTCGTCGGCTGACCGTCGAACACCTGGCGCACCCACCGGGCCACCGCCGCCGGCGGGGGCACCCGGTCCGCGCCGAACCTGGCCTGGACGATCAGGTCTTCGCCACTGTGCGTCTCCAGCGCCACGGCCCACCCGGCGGTCTCGTCCCAGACGAGCGCCACGTCACGGTCGGGGTAGCCCGGGAGTCGGCCGTCCAGCGCCACGTACACGCTCCTCGGAGGTTCCACCTGCACGTACGAACTCTCGCCGGACAGCCGCAGCTCGTCGGCGACCAGCCGGACGTAGCTCTGTAGCGCTCGCACCACGGAGTCGTCGAAGTCCCATTCCACCCGCATCGCCCGCTTCCCTCTCGCAACCGATGCGCCGACTGTTTGACGCCCTGACCGCATACCCAATGGGGTGAAACACCAAACCCGGCCGGTAACGCCGAATTCACCTGCGCTTTCGTGCGGTGTGCCGCCACCCCCCGTACCCCAGGCACCCGGACGCCGAGCGAACGGGAGTCGGAGCCGCACGCGTCCGACCGGCGGGTTATCACCGCACCCTGACGACCCGCGCGATGTCACCCGAACGGGTCAGTCGGATTGCGATGGACCACCGTCGGCTACTCCTCGATCATGGATCACAGCGAAGTGCCCGTGCTCGACGCGTTGCAGGACTTCCGCGACCACGGCTACACGCCGTTCAACCCGCCCGGCCACCGCCAAGGCCGCGGTGTGGACCCCAGGGTGCTCGACGTCCTGGGCCGGGACCTCTTCGCCGCGGACGTCATCACACCCAACGGCCTGGACGACCGCCGCACCACCGGCCGCGTGCTGGAACGCGCCCAGGAGCTGATGGCCGACGCGGTGAACGCCGACCACGCGTTCTTCTCGACCTGCGGCAGCTCACTGTCGGTCAAGAGCGCCATGCTGGCCGTCGCCGGGCCGCACGAGAAGCTCATCGTGCCCCGTCACGCGCACAAGTCGGTCATCTCGGCGCTGATCCTCAGCGGCGTCTGCCCGGTGTGGATCGCACCGCACTGGGACGCCGAGCGGCACCTCGCGCACCCGCCCGGCCCCGACGAGGTGCGGGCGCTGTTCCGGGCCGAGCCGGAGGCCAAGGGGATGCTGCTGGTCACCCCCACCGACTACGGCACCTGCGGCGACATCCGCGCGGTGGCCGAGGCGTGCCACGAGTTCGGCAAACCCCTGATCGTGGACGAGGCGTGGGGCGCGCACCTGCCGTTCCACCCCGACCTGCCGCCGTGGGCCATGGACGCCGACGCCGACCTGTGCGTGACCAGCGTGCACAAGTCGGGTGCGGCCGTGGAGCAGAGTTCCGTGTTCCACCTCCAAGGCGACCGGGTCGACCCCGCCGCGCTCAAGGCGCGGGAAGACCTCCTGGGCACCACCAGCGCCACGTCGCTGGTGTACGCGAGCCTGGACGGCTGGCGACGCCAGATGGTCCAGCACGGCAAGGCGCTGCTGACCTCGGACCTCGCCCTGGCCCGCACCACCCGCGCGAGCCTCGACGAGCTGCCGGGCCTGCGGGTCATGGGCGAAGCCGAGTTCACCGGGCCCTCCCTCGCCGACTCGCTCGACCCGCTCAAGCTCGTGGTGGACGTGTCCGGCCTGGACATCAGCGGCTACCAGGCCGCCGACTGGCTGCGCGAGCACCGCCGCGTCACCGTCGGGCTCTCCGACCACCGCCGGATCGTCGCGCACTTCACCCACGCCGACGACGAGCGGTCCGCCGGCGTGCTCGTGGACGCGCTGCGCGCGCTGACCCGCGACGCCGGATCGCTGCCGACCCCGAAACCGGTCGACCTGCCTTCACCGCGCGAGCTGCAACTGGAGACCGCCATGCTGCCGCGCGACGCGTTCTTCGCCACCGTCGAACAGGTCCCCGCCGACCAGGCCGTCGGCCGGATCGCCGCCGAGATGATCACCCCCTACCCGCCGGGCGCGCCCGCCGTGCTGCCCGGCGAGGTCATCACCCGGGAGATCCTCGACTACGTCCGCAGCGGCCTGGCCGCCGGCATGGTGCTGCCCGACCCCGCCGACCCTGATCTGGAGTCGGTCCGCGTGGTGGCCCGCTGACCCGCCAGAACGTCGAGCACCGGAACGCCCAGCGGTACGCGCTCACCCGGCGAATGAGCGGGGCGCGGCCGGGTATCCCCGGTTACCCAGTGCGGAGTGGAGTGAGGCCGATGCCGAAGCAACTGTCGGAACAGGTCGTGGTCGTGGTCGGGGCTTCGTCGGGCATCGGGCGGGCCACCGCCCTGCGGCTCGCCGCACGCGGCGCGCGGGTCGTGTGCGCCGCGCGGAACCTCCCGGCGTTGGACACCCTGGTCGCGCAGATCGGGGAACGGGCGATGGCGGTGCGGACCGACATCACCGACGAGGCCGCGGTCCACGCCCTGGCGCGCGCCGCCGAACAGCGGTTCGGGCGGATCGACACGTGGGTCAACGTGGCCGGGGTGGGCGTGGTCGGCCGGGTCGAGGACGTGCCCGCCGCCGAGTTCGACCGGGTCATGAGGGTGAACTTCCTCGGTCACGTCCACGGCGTGCAGGCGGCCCTGCCCGCCCTGCGCCGAGCCGGCGGCGGGGCGGTCATCGGCATCTCCTCCGTGGAGGGCGTGCGGTCGGTGCCGTGGCAGGCCCCGTACGCGGCGAGCAAGTTCGCCCTGCGCGCGCTCTACGACAGCCTGCGGGTGGAACTGGCCCAGACCGGCGACCCGATCACGGTCACCACCATCCTGCCCGCCGCGGTCGACACGCCGTTCTTCGAGCACTCCCGCACCCACCTGGGCGTGCTGCCCAAGCCGCCGGCGCCCGTGTACGCGCCCGAGCTCGTCGCCGACGCCGTGGCGACGGCCGCCGAACACCCGCGACGCGAGATCCCGGTAGGCGGCGCGGCGGCGGTGTTCTTCCTCGGCCAACGCCTGTTCCCCGCGATGACCGACGCGCTGATGTCGGTGCGCGCACTGGCCGAGCACCTGTCCCGCAAGAGCGGCCCGGACAACGAGGTGGACAACCTCCACACGACCGTCGCCGGGCCCGGACGCATCCGGGGGTCGTACCCCGGTCGGGTGATGCGGCGCAGCCTGTTCACCACGCTCGCGTCCCGCCTGCCCCGACCGGGTGAAATCCTCGCCGCCGCGGTCTCCCGGTCGAACGGGTCGAACGGGTCGAACGGGAGGTGACCGCGCTGCCGAGCCCGCGTCACGTCACGGCTTCAGCAGCACCTTGACCGCGTTGTCGCGCTTCTGCTGGAAGATCTCGTACGCGTGCGGCGCTTCGGCGAGCGGCAGGTGGTGCGTGGCGAAGTCCTCGGTGCCCAACGGGTCGTCGTCGGTGAGCAGCGGCAGGATCTCCGGCACCCACCGCAGCACGTTCGCCTGCCCCATGCGCAGCTGCACCTGCTTGTCGAACATCTTCAACATCGGCAGCGGATCGGCCATGCCGCCGTAGACGCCCGACAGGGAGATGGTCCCGCCGCGCCGCACGACCTCGATCGCCAGTCGCAACGCCGCCAGCCGGTCCACCCCCGCCGTCTTCATGAACCGGGAGGCCAGGAAGTCCGGCAGGAGCCCCACGGCCTGGTGCGCCGCCTTCGCCACCGGCGCGCCATGCGCCTCCATGCCCACCGCGTCGATCACCGCGTCCGGCCCGCGACCGCCGGTGAGTTCGCGGATGCGGTCCACCAGGTCAGGCTCCAGCAAGTCCAGCGCCGTCACCCCGCGAGCGCGCGCACGCGCCAGGCGCTCCGGCACCAGGTCGACCCCGATCACCGTGCCCGCGCCCCGGTGCAGCGCGACCCTGGTCGACATGTCGCCGATCGGCCCCAGGCCCAGCACGACGACGCTGGTCCCCTCCCGCACCTCGGCGTACTCGACCGCCTGCCACGCCGTGGGCAGCACGTCCGAGAGGTACACGAACCGGTCGTCCGGCGGCCCGTCCGGCACCTTGATCGGCAACGTGTTGCCGAACGGCACCCGCAGGTACTCCGCCTGACCGCCCGGCACCTGCCCGTACAGCTTGGTGTAGCCGAACAGCGCCGCGCCCGAGTCCTGCTCGCGCACCTGCGTCGTCTCGCACTGCGACTGGAGGCCCTGGCCGCACATGAAGCACGTACCGCACGAGACGTTGAACGGCACCACCACCCGGTCGCCCGGCTTGAGCGCCGTGACGCCCGCACCCACCTCTTCCACGACGCCCATCGGCTCGTGCCCGAGGATGTCGCCCTCGTCCAAGAACGGCCCCATCACCTCGTACAGGTGCAGGTCCGAGCCGCAGACACCGGTCGACGTGACGCGCACGATCACATCCGTCGGCTCCTTCAGAACCGGGTCGGGCACGGTGTCCACCCGGACATCGCGCCGCCCGTGCCAGGTCACAGCCTTCATCTCGCCTCCTGTTCGGTGATCAGCTCTCCACGGGTACCCACGTCGGGAGGTTCGAGACACCGCGGGCCCCCTCGGTGCCGGCCGACCACGTTGAGCGGGCCGATCCGGGACCGGGTGTGCACAATGGAGTCGCGCTCCTCGGGATCGCGCTCCTGCAACCCACCTCCGCGTGGTTTCCACCGCCGTTCACGGGCTACCCGGACTCCACATCACCCAGCCGACGCACTTCCCGCTCCGCACCCGTGCGAGGCGGATCGACGCGAAGGTCTCCAGGGAGGTCGACCATGACCGGACAGCAGCACCCCGCGCCCGGGTCGATCATCGTCTTCCTCAACCCGGACGCGCACGAGTCATCGGTGTTCATCGAAGGCGTGGTCGTCGGCGAGCCGCTCACCGATCCGGAGACGTCCCGCCCCTGGGTGCCGGTGCTGCGCCCCGGCCGGATGCTGTCGATCCTGGACGCCGCGAACATCGTCGAGGCGCGGGTGCCGTGACGCACCCGCTCCTCACGGCCGGCCACGGCGGGTGGGGAGCCGGGCCGGTCAGGAGTGCCGGCGGCGGTCCATCGGACCCCAGTCGGCGCTGCCCTGCTCCTCCACGATCTTCTCCGCCTCCCGCAGGACCTCGTCCGCGACCCAGGCCACGGGCCGGTCGCACGCCACCAGCGGCTCGTTGTCCGGGCCACGCCCCAGCTCACGCCCGCGCAACACCCACGGCCGCACGCCCGGCCGCCGGAGTTCGCCGAGGTGCCGGTAGTCGTACAACCGCCGAGCCAGCCACAGCTCCACCGACCGGTCACCCCACCAGGGCTCGACCCGCAGCGGGTTGGCCGACAACCCGGACAGGCGGACCCCGGTGAGTTCGTCCCGGCTGCGCGCGCTCGCACCCAGGTCCACCCCCGGCCCCTTCGACCAGCGGACGTACAGCTCGTCCTGCCGCGAGTCCTGGAGCAGGTCCGCCAGCTCCGCCAGGTCCCCGATCGTGGGCAGGTCGTCCAGTTCGTGTGGTTCCCCTGTCATGCCACGGGTGTTCCCGCAGAACGGCCGCCGACACCCGCGAGTCGGGCTTCGCCGGTTCGCCGGCCACCTGCGCCAGACCGAAAGGGTGACCCGGACGTCGTGTGATCTCCGGTTTGTGCTGTTCATCGGGTTCGCCGCCGAGCCGACCGGGCGGTGGTTGACGGCGGTCGCCGCGGGTAGCCGAGACGGCGGGTGCACACCGCGTCGACGGAGGGGATCGCATGGCCGACCGGATCGCGGACATCTGGGGTGCGCGCACCCCGCACGCGAGGGACGCGCCGTGGCCGGTCCGGGTCGACCTGCACCTGGACCAGGGCTTGGCCGAGTCCGATGTGGATCGGTGGGTGCAGTCGGCGTGCGTGCTGTGCAGCAACGGCTGCGGTTGTGACATCGCCGTCAAGGACGGTCGCGTGGTCGGTGTGCGGGGTCGTGCGGGTGATGTGGTCAACCACGGCCGGCTGGGCCCGAAGGGCTTGTACGGCTCGTGGCAGTGGAACGGACGCGACCGGTTGACCCGTCCGCTGGTGCGGCGCGGCGGCGTGCTGGTGGAGACCGACTGGGACACCGCGATGGAACTCGTCGTGCGGCGCTCGGGCGAGCTGCTGGACGAGGTGGGACCCTTGTCGCACGGCTTCTACACCAGCGGCCAGTTGTTCCTGGAGGAGTACTACACGCTCGGCGTGATCGGCAAGGCCGGCCTGGGCACGCCGCACATGGACGGCAACACCCGGCTGTGCACGGCGACCGCGGCGGCGGCGATGAAGGAGAGCTTCGGCTCCGACGGCCAGCCCGGCAGCTACCACGACGTCGACTCGTGCGACGCCCTGTTCCTGTTCGGGCACAACATGGCCGAGACGCAGACGGTGCTGTGGTCGAGGGTGTTGGACCGGTTGCACGGCCCCGACCGGCCGGTGGTGGTCGCGGTGGACCCGCGGCGCACCAAGGTGGCCGAGGCGGCGGTGGAGTCCGGCGGCGTGCACCTGGCTCCGCTGCCCGGCACGAACCAGGCGCTGATGAACGGCCTGCTCCGCGAGCTGATCGCCCACGGGTGGGTCGACCACGACTACGTGGGCGCGCACACGCTCGGCTACGACGAGCTGGCCGCCACCGTCGAGCCCTGCACGCCCGAGCACGTCGCCGGCATCTGCCGCGTCGACGCCGAGGACGTGCGGCGGGCCGCACGGATCTTCGGCACCTCCGAGCGGGTGCTGTCCACGGTCCTGCAAGGCTTCTACCAGTCCCACCAGGCCACCGCGGCGTCCTGCCAGGTGAACAACCTGCACCTGCTGCGCGGCCTGATCGGCAGGCCCGGCTGCGGCGTCCTGCAGATGAACGGCCAGCCCACCGCGCAGAACACCCGCGAGTGCGGCGCCGACGGCGATTTGCCCGGTTTCCGCAACTGGGACAACCCCGAGCACGTCCGCGAGCTGGCCGAGCTGTGGAAGGTCGACCCGCTGACCATCCCGCACTGGGCGCCGCCCACCCACGCGATGCAGCTCTGGCGCTACGCCGAGCAGGGGTCGATCCGGTTCCTGTGGATCTCGGCGACCAACCCGGCGGTGTCGTTGCCCGAACTGCCGCGCGTCCGCGAGATCCTCGCCAAGCAGGACCTGTTCGTGGTGGTGCAGGACGGGTTCCGCACCGAGACGGCCGAGTACGCCGACGTGGTGCTGCCGGCCGCGCTGTGGGGCGAGAAGCAGGGCACGTTCACCAACGTCAACCGCACCGTGCACTTGTCGGACAAGGCTGTCGAACCGCCGGGTGAAGCGCGTTCGGACCTCGACATCTTCCTGGACTACGCCCGCCGCATGGACTTCCGCGACCGCGACGGCGAGCCGCTTATCAGGTGGTCGGACCCGCAGGGCGCGTTCGAGGCGTGGAAGGAGTGCAGCCGGGGCAGGCTGTGCGACTACACCGGCCTGACCTACGACAGGTTGCGCGGCGGCAGCGGCATCCCGTGGCCGTGCGACGACGAGCACCCCGACGGGTGCGACCGGCTCTACGCGGACGGGGTGTTCCCCACCCACCCGGACGTGTGCGAGGACTACGGCCATGACCTGCTCACCGGCGGCACCACCTCACCTGAGCAGTACAAGGCCCAGCGCCCCGACGGCCGCGCGTTCCTCAAGGCGGCCGAGCACACCCCACCGCCGGAGCAGCCCAGCGACGACTACCCGTTCGTGGTCACGACGGGGCGCACGGCCTACCACTTCCACACCCGCACCAAGACCGGCCGCTCCCGGCAGCTCCGCCGGGCCGCCCCGCAGCCGTGGGTGGAACTGTCCGCCCGTGACGCCGCCGCACTGGGCGTCGCCGAGGGCGACCTGGTCCGCGTCGAATCGCCACGCGGCCGCGTCGAGGCGCCCGCCCGCGTCGGACGCGGCCGTGACGGCGTGGTGTTCGTGCCGTTCCACTACGGCTACTGGGACGTCGAGGACGGCCGGCACGGGCGGGCGGCCAACGAACTGACCCTGACCGAGTGGGACCCGGTGTCCAAGCAGCCGCTGTTCAAGATCGCCGCCGCCCGGGTCACCAGGCTCGCCGACGGCACCCGACCGACGCCCGCCCCCACCACGACGGCGTCCGCCCCGCACGACCCCGCGAGCGTCCCGGCGACCACGGGCGAGGACGACGTGCACGAGGACGTGGCCCCCGCCGACCCGCCCCCGCCACCACCGTCCCCGGATCGCACCCCCGGCGTGCCGCCCGCCGAGTCGAAGGGCTGAACCATGCACCTGTCCACCTACCTGGGCCTGCTGCACACCTCGCTGACCACGCTGGCCGACGCCTTCCGCGAGGTCGGCCGCGGCCACGGCGAGGAACCGGACGTGCGGCAGACCTGCCAGGTCCTCGCCGGCCGGGTCGACCGCCAGGCCGAGGCGCTGGCACCGGTCGTGGAGCGCTACGGCGAGCACCGCGAGGACGAACCCGAGCGCCTGCACGCCGCCGGGCTGGAGACGGTCCGCAGCGGGCCGGTGGGCCTGCTGCGCGACCTCCAGGACCTCTACACCCTGGCCGGCCTGACCGACATCACCTGGACCGTCGTCGGCCAGGCCGCCCAGGGGCTGCGCGACCGCGAACTGCTGGACATCGTCGACGCCTGCGAGCAGGACACCGCCCGACAGCTCACCTGGCTGCGCACCCGCGTCAAGCAGGCCGCACCCCAAGCCCTCATCGCGGCCCGGTGAGGGCGCGATCCCTCATCGCCCCGCTCGGTCCCGGCGGCCGAGGGCGGCGGCGAGGGCGGCCGGGACGGTCGGGTGCAGGTGGAGCACCAGGTCCAGGCCGGCCGTCCGGAGCGGGTGCAGCACGGCTCGCCGGGTGGCGACGATCCGCAGCTCGGTCCCGTGGAAGGCGCAGGCGTGGTGGTGCCTGAGCAGCAGTTCCAGGCCGGTCGCGGCGAGGAACACGACCTGGGTCAGGTCGAGGACGACCGGGGACGTCCCGGCGCGGGCGCGGACGGTGTGCAGGTGCCGGTCCAGGCGTGGGGCGGTGCCGAGGTCGATCTCCCCGGCCGCCCGCACGATCACGGCGTCGCCGGCGGTCGAGTCCTCGACGCGCAGCGCCCGGTCCCAGGCGGGCGCGGGGACGGGGATCGACAGGGTCTTCTCGGTGCAGCTGTTCATCGGGTGACCTTTCCCGGGAGTGGGCGACGGGGTGACCACGTCGCGTTCACGCCGGACAGGCTCGCTGCTCAACCCGTGCCGACCTGTCAAGGGTAGCCCCGGCTCCCGCTACCGCAACCCCGACGTGCCGGTGACGCTGCGCGGGCCTGCTGCCGGCACGTGCCACCTGCGTCGTGGATCCTGCCCCGGGAAGTACGGGGCACCGGGGAAGGCGATCATCCACTGTGTGGCGGAGCGGCCGCCTGGTGGACCGCCAGCGTGATCGACCCGGTGTAGGTGCGTCCCGAGGCGATGGCTGTCGGAACGCCGTCGACCGTCATGGTCACGGTGTGGCCGGGGTGCGCGGTGACGGCGGCGTCCGCGTCGATGGCGAGTTCGCTCAGGTGCGACGTGCCGGCCACCACCCAGCGTGAGCCGTTGCGGAGCTGGACGATCACACCGTTGTTGACGACCGGCCCGACGGTGTTGGTGATCGTGCCCAGCTGCCTGTACTCCGTGGCGGTGATCGTGCTCACGGCGTGGCGGGCCGCCGAGGCGGAGAGCACCCCGTCGATGTCGGAGTTGTCGAAGGCGAGGACCAGGTTCTTCCCTTCGCCGGGGACGGCCCCGCCCCGGATGGCGTTGTAGAAGTGGCCCTTGAGGGCGATGTCGGAGAAGGTGGCCGTGGCGTCGGTGCTGTGCACCTCGGTGACGTCGAAGCCGGCCAGCTTGACCGGGTCGCCGGCGGGCTCCCGGTACACGCCGGTGTTGAGCAGCCGCCCGTCTTCCTCGACCGGACCGGGGTCGTCGTCGTCCATCAGCTGGAGGACGACCCCGTTCGCGGGGTTCAGCCGGGCGCCCCGCGACCCGTCGACGGCGATCGCGGCCTGTTGCCCCTTGTTCAGGAAAGTGGCTTCCCCGGTGTCGAACACCGTGCCGCCGGTGATCTCCACCGAGCCGGCGCCGTGCCACATGACGCCGAACCTGCGCGATTCAACCACCGTGTTCCGCGTGGGCAGCGCGGCGAGTTCCGGGGCGGTGAGACCGAGCCCGAGTTCTGCGTTGAGCCGCGCGACGGCCTCGGGGGTGCTGTCGCCGTAGTGGATCGCGCCTCCTCGGATGATCGTCGCGTAGGTGCCGACCGCGAACCGCGTGCCCAGGAACCGCTCTGCCACGTCGTCGGTGGCGTACGAGCCGTACCCGTCCGGCCCGGTGTTGGCCACCGTGCTGTTGACGACGGTCAGCCGGCAGTTCCGGCCGCGCTCGGTCGACAGCACGCCCCACCCCTGCGACGAGAGCGAGGAGTTCAGGTAGGCAGCCCTGGTTCCGGTGCCCAGCAGGTTGGTGGCCCGGTTGTTCCCGGAGATGCCGAGCATCCAGGGCGCGTCCCGCATGTGGTCCAGGTCCACAGTGGACCGGTAGTCGGCGGGCAGCACACCGTCGCCGGTTCGGATCCGGGAGTTCTTGACGACCACGTCGCTGCCGTCCGCGGCGATCACGCCGGAACGGACCACGCCCGTCGTGGAGATGTCGGCACCGTCCACGACCAGCCTGGTGCCCGGACCCGTCGCCACGATGCCGGCACCGTCGCCGACGAAATCGGACCTCCCGTTGCCGGCGAAGGCAATCCTGGGCTTGTCGAGCGTGTACGCCCCGTCTTTCGCGAACACTCCGGCGAACGCTTCGCCGGTGGACGAGATCCGGACGTCCGACGCGCGGCGCCCTTCGACGCGCCCGCCCTCGACGCTCGCCAGTGCCGACTTGGCGGGCACGAGACCGGTGGCGTCCACGTAGAGTCCCTGGCGGAGCGGAAAGACGTCACCTCGATGCGCGACGAGGTTGGCGTCCGCCACGGAGAGCCTGACGTCTCCCCGGTACGCGCCGGGCGCGATCGTCGTCACGGTGCCTTCGGCCGCGGCGAGCACCGACCCGGTCTCCACCCCGTCGACCGTCAGGGTCAGGCTTCGCCCCGCCGGCGGGGCGACGGTGCCACCGGGCGCGACGGAGAGGGAATCCAGCCGGACGGTCCGGGGCACCAGGCGGGTTTCACCGGGCTCCACGGTGATCTCGGCGACCGTCGCGGCGGAACCACCGGCGGGCAGCAGCGCGGCGATGACGACCACCGGGAGCAGAAGCGCTTGCGCGCGAACGGTACTGCGTCGGTGCACGGGCCACTCCGTCCTGGTGGGATCCGCCGTCGAGCCGCTCGGCCGTCATTCGACAGCTGAGCGAACCTGACGACGCCGGCTTGACGACACCACTCCCCCGTCGCCTCTCATGGGATTCACGGTCACTTGGCGGGAGTTCGCCGCGGCCGCGCGGCCTTCGACTCCGACCGGCACGCCCTGCTCGCCACGCTGCGGCGGGACGGCTCGCCCCGGATCAGCGGCGTGGAACCGGTGTTCCGCGACGCGGACCTCTGGCTGTTCATCATGCCGGGGTCGGTCAAGCACGCCGATCACCGACGCGGTCGCCGCCGCCCGGTTCCGGGAAGTCCTCGAAGCGCGCACGGGCCTGCCGCCGCAGGCCGGGCCGGGGTTGTTCCACCTCGTCCTCGACGCGGTGTCGACCTCGCGCGCCACCGCGGGCGGCCTGGTCGTCCACTCGTCGCGCGCCGGGCACCCCGCCCGCCTCCGGCACCGGCCTGACCTCGTCACCTGGGCCGTCCGAACTGCATCGACCGCACCTTGCCGGTGGACGAGCGGTCGATCGCGGCCACCGGGGCGATGGCGCGGGGACACACGCCCAGGCGCTCGAACGCGGCCGCCAGGCGGTCGTAGGGCACCGCCGGGGGCGACACCACCAGCAGCTCGAAGTGCTCGCCCCGGACCGGGTCGCGCGTCGGCACGCAGGCGAGGTCGACGCCGGGCACGGCCGCGCGCAGCCGCGCCTCGACCGCGTCGAGGTCGACCCGCACGCCGTTGACGTTCACCAGCCGGCTCCGCCTGCCCTCGAACCGGAACCGCGCGGGACCGGTGCGGCGGACCCAGTCGTCCATCAGCCAGGAGTCGGGCCGCGGTCGGCCGGGTTCGCGCGCCAGGCGCGGGCTGCGGACGTGCAGCCGGAACTCGTCACCGGCCCGGGGCACGTCGGCGGTGAACCGGACGTCGGGCAGCAGCGCCCACTCCCCCGGGGGTTCGCCGTGCTGCCGCAGGGCGATCGTGGCGGTCTCGGTCGAGCCGAACAGTTCGATCAGCCGGCAGCGGTCGGGCCCCAGCCGGGCCACGACCTCGTCCGCCACCGCCGGCAGCATCGCCGTGCTGTGCAGGACCGCGGTCTGGACGCCCTCGAACCAGTCCAGTTCCCGGCGCATCGTGCCGAACGCCGACGGAATGGTCACCACGACCCACCGCGATCCCGCCGCGCCCGGGATCGGCGGGCCGTGCCCGGTCCGGTACCAGCTGGGGACGCCGAGCTCGGCCCCCAGCAGCACCGAGGTCCACGTGCCGTAGGAGTGCTCGGGCGGGGCGAAGGACATGATCGCGTCGGGCCGGTCGGGGCCGAGCAGGCCGGCGAGCAGCTCGGCTTCGCACCACGCCTGGCCGGTGTCGCGGTACCACTGCCGTGGGGTGCCGGACGTGCCGGACGTGCTGTGGGTGAGGCCGTCGCGCACGAGGTCGAAGACCAGTCCCCGCCGCCGGCTCTCGGGCACCAGGTCCCAGCGCACCACCCACGGCGTCCGGCCGAACGCCCCCGTCATGAACGCCGGCCGACCGTCGGCGGCCGGTTCCAGCAGCTCGCGCGGTGTCACGTGCTGGAAGGAGGTGTTCACCGCGGTGGTGCTCCGCCTGGCCGAGCCGCTCATCGTCGCCCCTCCTCGGTTCTCCGCGTCCGCGGGTGGTCCGCGCTCAGGCGCTCACCGCGCGGCCGGCACCGGCGTCCAGGAACTCGGCCACCACCGCCCCGATCCGCCGTGTGTAGGCGGCGAAGCTCGGGCACTCGCCGATCACGCGCAGCGTCCCCCGGGGGAAGGCCGCCGCCAGGTCCTCGGCGACCGCGAGCGGGTGGGCGCGGTCGTCCTCCTGCCCCACGATCAGCACCGGGGCCTCGACGGCCGCCAGGTCATCGAGGGAGAACCCGGGACGCGGCTCGGCCAGGGCGTCCATGCAGTCGAACAGCTCCGGGCGGCCGATCAGCTCCCGGGCCATCGACGTGGCCGCGAGCCGCCGGGGGTCGATCCGGTTCATCCAGGAGGGCTGCGCGTCGGTGAGCGCGTCGACCACGGCTCCCAGGCCGGCGGGGCCGGTGCGGTGCGGCCGGGCGAGTGCCGGGCGCTCGGCGCCGGGCTCGTCGAGCAGCGCCGGCGGCAGGACCAGCACCAGCCGCTCGAACCGGGCGGGGTCCGCCAGGACGAGGTCGAGGAAGAGGCCGCAGGACATCGACACGCCGACACCTCGGGTGGCGGCGGTGTGGTCGGCCACGACCCGCAGCTCCGCCACCAGGTCGGCGCGGCTCCACGGCGGTCGGGGCAGGGGCGAACCACCGTGGCCGCGGAAGTGGAGGTAGGCCCGCGACCCCTCGGTGCCACCGAGGAACGGGCGGGTCTCCGGGATGGTCTTGGCCAGGCCGTGCCCGACGACGGTGACCGGCTCGCCGACCCCCTCCACCACGTACTCGACCCAACCCCCGGGGGTGTGCAGGCGGCCGGCGGCGCTGATCCGCGGCAGGGGCATGTGCACTGACTCCCTTGTGACTCAACGGTTCCCGACACTACTTTGGTTCACCACGAGGTGGTTCACCAGCTGGGCGACCCTGGGGGTCGCGCCGAAGTCGATGCCGCGCGGGTGCGGTTCGCCGGACTCCATGCGGGTCGTCAACTCGCCGGTGATCTCCAGGAGCCGCACCGAGTCCAGGTCGAGCACGCTCGCGACGTCCTGTTCGCCGAGGGAGCGCTCCAGCAGGTCCAGCGCCCTGAGGTACCGGCCGCGCAGGTCTGCCAGCAGCTCCGGCACCGTGAGGGGAACCTGGGTGTCCACCCACCTCAAGCTACTCAGCGCCCAGCACTCTGTCAGCCGGGCACTTGTCACCTGATGTGATGAGAAAGCCAGACGCCACAGGGGTTTGCCGCTCCGGTAAAGACCTTCGCACGGCGACCACCGTCCACTGTGCACTACCGTCGAGGCGATGAACCGAGCAGCGCTCGGTTCCGGGTGGAGGAGTGGCATGGCCCCTCGCGTGTCGTTGCCAGAACAGGGTCCCTCGGCCGAGCCCGCCGAGCGCACCGCGACGAGGCCGGCGCGGATGCGGGCGCTGGTGCTGAGCGCTCCCGTCGACGGGTCCCGGCGCGGCCGGCTCGACCTGACCGACCTGCCCACGCCGGTCCCCGGTCCCGCCGAGGTGCTGGTGCGCGTGGCGCTGTGCGGGATCTGCGGGACCGACGTCCACGTCTGCCGGTTCCACGCCGACGGGACCTCGGCCTTCGGCGGCCCCGTCAGCCTGCCCGTGGTGCTCGGCCACGAGGCGTCCGGGGTGGTCGCCCGCACCGGCGAGTGGGTCACCCGCGTCCGGCCGGGCGACCTCGTGGCGCTGGAGAGCGTCCTGGCCTGCGGGACGTGCGACACGTGCCTGCGCGGCCGACCCAACCAGTGCGAGCGCGTCACGCTGACCGGGCTCACCGCGCCGGGCGCGCTGGCCGAGTACGTCGTGGTGCCGCAGACGGCCTGCCACCGGCTCGAACCGCTGCGGGCCTGCGGGTGGGGCCGGGACGAGGCGCTCCAGGCGGGCGCGCTGCTCGAACCGCTCGGCTGCGTCTACAACGCGCTGTTCGTCGAGGGCGGCGGGGTGCGGCCGGGGGAACACGTCACGGTGCACGGCCTGGGCCCGCTCGGCCTGTTCGCCGGTCTGCTGTGCCGGGTCGGCGGGGCGAGCCGGGTCGTCGGGCTGGACCCGCTGCCCGAGCGGCGCGACCTGGCGCGGCGGCTGGGTTTCACCGCCTGCCTGGATCCCGCCGACCCGCCGCCGGACCTGCTCGACGCCGACCTGCACGTGGAAGCCTCGGGGAACCCGGCGCAGACCCTGCCGGTGGTCGAACGGCACCTGCGGCCGGCCGGCCGGTGCGTGGTGGTCTCGCGCACCGACTCGCCCGTCCTGGTGGACACCAACCCGTGGGTGTCCACGGCGTCCAGGCTCATCGGCGCGCGCGGCCACAGCGGCGGGATCTTCCCCTACCTGATCAACCTCTTCGCCTCGGGGCAACTCGACCCGCGTGCGCTGATCGGCGCTGTGCTGACCCTCGACCAGGTTCCTGGAGCGCTGGCCGGCGACGCGATGACCGCGGCCGGCAAGACGCTCGTCCGGATCACCGGGACGCCCGTGCCGTGACACCAGGACTCGTGGCGAGCGCGCGTTCGAGCAGGGGGAGGGTCCGGTCCCGCAGGTCGCTCTCGTACCGCGCCAGCGATTCCCGCACCGGGCGCCCCGAGGCCAGGGCCGCCGCCAGCTCGGCGGCGTCGCGCAGCGCGCTGTTGGCCCCGTGCCCGAGCATCGGCGGCATGGCGTGGATGGCGTCGCCGAGCAGCGTCACGTTGCCCGTCCGCCACGTCGCCGGCGGCGGGAGCATCCGGATCGTCCGGGGGACGATCGTCGCCGGGGCCACACCGTCCACCAGGAGCCGCAGCGAGGGGTGCCAGTCGGCCACCGCGTCCCGCATGAGCGAGTGCAGGAACCCTTTCGGCGCACCGAAGAAGTCGTGCGGCCCGAGGTCGGGGTCGGTGATCTCCAGGCTCACCGCCACGTAGTCCTCGACCGGGTCGAGCCCCACCCCCGCGGCGGCGCGCGCCGCGTCCGCCACCGCGTGGCGCGGCTGGAAGAGACCGGCCGCGAGGTGCGTCCCGCGCGGGTCGCGGATCATCACGAAGCTGTCCTCGAACGCGGCGGGCAGCGCATCCGCCAGCTCGTCGGTGAGCGGGGCCTGCGACAGCAGGGCGTGCTCCACCAGGGGGATCACCGCGACCTCGGGCAGCAACCGGCTCCGGACGACGGAGTTGATGCCGTCCGCACCGACCAGCAAGGTGCCGCGCGCGTGGCCGCCGCCGGCGAAGTCCACGACCACGTCGCCGCCGTCGTGCCGGTAGCCGGTCGCCTCGTGTCCGAAGTGGACGATGTCGGTGATGCCGCTGAGCAGGATCTGGCACAGCGTCCTGCGGTGCACGCTGGTGTGCGGCAGGACGGGGTCGTTGGCCGGACCGAAGTGCGGGATCGTCGCCAGTTCCACCCCGTGGTGGTCGAGCACGGCGACGAGGTCGCGCCGGGGCGAACGCCGGGAGGTCGCCGTGTAGAGGCGGTAGAGGTGCTCGGGCAGGCAGCGCCGCAGCGCCGAACCTCCGTCGGCCCCCATGTGCAGGATGTACCCGCCCCACGCCGGCCCCGGCGCGCGCTCGTACACCGCGCAGGAGATCCCCGCGCGGCGCAGGCCCTGCGCCAGGCAGAGGCCGCCGACGCCGGCTCCGACGACGATCACGTGCTGCCCGTCGCTCCCGGGTGCGCGCGGCGGCATCAGCGGCTCAGCCGGTACTCGATGGGCAGCGCGGTGAGCCCTCCGATGAACGTGGAAGCCGCGCGCACCGGCGTTCCCGCCACTCGCGCCGACTCCAGCCGGGCCACGAGTTCGGTGAAGAACACCCCCAGCTCGACCTTGGCGAACGACGCGCCGAGGCAGTGGTGGCCGCCGCTGCCGAAGGAGAGGTGGCGGTTGGGGGTGCGTCCGACGTCGAACGTGAACGGGTCGGCGAAGACGTCCTCGTCCCGGTTCGCGGACGCGTAGTTCAGCAGCACCGCGTCGCCGGCGCGGATGGTGACGCCGCGCAGTTCGTGGTCCTGGGCCGCGGTCCGCATGAACGACTTGGTCGGCGTGACCCAGCGGAGCACCTCGTCGACCGCGCGCGGCACCGACTCCGGGCTGTGTCGAAGCCGCTCCCACTGGTCCGGGTGCTCGATGAGCGCGTGCAAGCCGCCGGCCAGCGCCACGCCGAGGGTGTCGTGGCCCGCCGTCGCGATCGTGACGCAGTACGCCGCGGTGTCCCGTTCCGACAGGCGGCCGCCGTCGCCACGGGCGTGCACGACGGCGGACGCGAGGTCGTCCCGGGGCTCGGCGCGGCGGTCGCCGACCACCCGGCGGAAGTAGTCGAACAGCTCCTGCTGGGCCGCCACGAACCGGTCCGGGTCACTGCCGTGGACGTCCCGGGTCAGATCGAGGATCCGGCGGTGGTCCGCCTCCGGCACACCGAGCGCCGACAGCACCACCTGGGCCGGGAACCGGTCGGCGACCTCCGCGACGAAGTCGCACGCCCCGCCCAGTTCGAGCATCCGGTCGACGTACCGCGCGGCGAGTTCTCCCATCCTGGCGTGCAGCCGGTCCACCGCGCGCGGCAGGAACAGCTTGGCTCCGATCGCGCGCACCGCGCGGTGGTCGGAACCGTCCATGTGGATGAGCGTGGTGAGGTCGGAGGTGCACTCCCCCGCGGCCCGTTCCATCGCCGTGGTGGTCAGCACCGGCCTGGGCGCGTTCAGGAACCGCTCGTTCGAGCACCCGATCGAGAGCACGTCGCTGTGCTTGGTTATCGCCCAGAACGGTCGGTGGTCGGGCGGGCTCACCCAGTGCACGGGCGCTTCGCCGCGCAGCAGCGTCAGGGCGTTGTGCAAGCGGTCGTCGTCGGCGTAGACCACCGGATCGGCGAGGGCGCGACCGGCGGCTTCCACAGCTGAACCCATTGATCCGCCTCCGTCGTCGTCAAGGGGTCGGGCGTGCGCCGAGGTCTACGGGGTCCAGCCGCCCGGGGGCACCTTCATGGACAGCGCGCCCGCCGAGAAGCTCAGGCCGAACGCCATCACCAGGCTCTCCCCCTCCGGCCGGTGCACCTGCTCGGCGAGCATGAGCGGCACCGAGCAGCCGATCGTGTTGCCGCACTCGCGCAACACCCGGTAAGCGGAGGCGACCTTGTCGCTGTCCGGGCGGACCTCGAACTCGGCGCACAGCCCGTCGAGGATCTGCTTGCTGCCGGTGTGCATGAACAGCGCCGTCGCGTCGGCCGGTGCGGCGAGGCCCGTCTTCCCGCTCGCGATGACCTCCTTGATGGTGCGGCTCGCGTACCACAGGCCCCGTGCCGCAACCCGGGGGCTGAGCGTGTAGAGCCGACGACCGTGCACGATCGGGACGTCCGAGCCGCCGTCGGGCACGGTGCCGAGTTCGGTGTCCTCCGGCAGCTCGTTGGTGAGGCTGACACCGGGACCGAACGACGGCCCGTCGCCTTCCGACTCGAACAGCACCGCGACCGCGGCGTCACCGAAGAGGAAGCCGTGCATGGCGTCCACGGTCTCCTGCCTGCGTTCGGCCTCGATCTCGCTGAAATGGGCGTACCGGCCCGGCAGGGGCGGGGAGAGCGGCGTTATGGCGTCCAGGAAGGCCGCCAGGACGTACTTGCCGGGGTTGCAGCTCAGGTACCACCGGGCGGTCTCCACGACCTTCGCGATCACCGAGCACCCCATGTACTGCACGCTGAGCGTGTCGGCCGACCTGGGGATCTCCGGCAGGTCGGCGACGAGGTCGCAGACCATGCTGGGGAGCAGGCGACCGGGGCTGCTCGTGGCACCGATGACCAGTCCGATCGACTCCGCCGGGACGTCGGCCTTGTCCAGGCAACGCCGCACGGCCCGCACGGCCAGCGCGCCGGCGGGCAGGCCCACCTCGGGCTCCGCGCCGTCGAACAGCACCTGCGGGTAGTTCGCCAGGATCGAGTGGCGGTTGTCCACGCCGAGCTTGCCCATCATGTCGGCCAACGCGTCGGAGAGCCGACCGCCCGCCGCGGTCAGCAGTTCCCCGGTCGACCAGTGCCACTCGGGCAGTGCCGACGCGATCGCCCGGACGTGCGGGTCGAGCACGGTGGTCTGGGTCATTTCGGTGCGCCCCCTCGGGGTCTAGCCGGCCACGGCGGACACGCCGCCGTCGATGACGATGTTCTCCCCGTTGATGTAGCCCGCCTTGTCCGACGCCAGGAAGACCGCCAGTTCGGCGATCTCCTCGGGCTCCGCGACCCGCCGCGACGGCGTCACCCGCATCAGGTCGTCGTGCACGGCCGACCCGATCAGGTGCCGGGTCGCCTCGCTGCGCGTCAAGCCCGGACTGATCGCCACCGCCCGGATGTTGTGCTCCGTCCCGGCCACCGCCAGGTGCCTGGTCAGCGAGATGTTCGCCGCTTTCGCGACCCCGTGCGGGATCATCGACTCGAACCGGACGCCCCGGATGCCGGCGACCGAGCCCATGTTGATGACGACCCCGCCGCCGCGTCGCTTCAAGTGCCCCCACGCGGCCCTCGTGCACAGGTAGGGCAGGTGCAGCTCGTTCTTGATCGTGTAGTACCAGTCCTCCAGCGGCTGTTCGTCGAAGGGGCCGTTGCGCAGGCTCGACGCGTTGTTGAACAGGATGTCGACCCCGCCGAACTCGGCGATCCCGGCGTCGATCCACGCCTGCGCCCCCTCCGGTTCCGAGAGGTCCACCGGTGCCAGCGCCGCCATGGTCCCGCCCGCCGCCCGGACCGACTCGACGGTGCTGTCCGACGCGTCCTCGTGCCGTGCGCAGCCGAAGACCTTGGCACCTTCCGCGCTGAACAGCTTCGCGGCGACCTGGCCGATGCCGTACCGGCCGGTGCCGCTGATGAAGGCGATCTTCCCGTCGAGCCGACCCGGCATGGGTTCCTCCCGCGTCCTGGGCACCGGTCAGACGTCCGCGTCCCAGTGCGGGCGCAGCGCCGCCACCAGGGCACCCGACCGGATCAGCCCGACGACGACGCCGAGGTCCTCGTCCAGCCGCCGGTCGTGGTCCACGAACGGGACGTGGTCGCGGATCACCTCGTAGCCGGTCCTGGTGCCC
The DNA here is from genome assembly GCF_000328705.1 of Saccharothrix espanaensis DSM 44229. Classification (NCBI taxonomy): domain Bacteria; kingdom Bacillati; phylum Actinomycetota; class Actinomycetes; order Pseudonocardiales; family Pseudonocardiaceae; genus Saccharothrix; species Saccharothrix espanaensis. The sequence continues at coordinate 5,714,926 of NC_019673.1, forward strand.
AGGCCGAGCAGGTGCGCGCCGCGCAGGTCGGCGGCCTGGCAGCCGGCCAGCAGGTGGATCGCGGCGATCTCGGTCACCAGCTCGACCACGCTGCGCGCGTCCCGCGCGGCGATCGTGCCCATGCTGACCTTGTCCTGGTTGTGGGCCTCGGTCGACCGGGAGAACGCGGTGGCGGGGTTGGTCAGCTTCAACGCCTCGGCCGCCAGCGCGGAGGCGGCGATCTGCATCCCCTTGAACCCGTGGTGCAGCCCCGCGGCCGGGTCGCCCGGGTCCACCCGGCGCACCAGGTTGGGCGGCAGGCCGTGGTTGAACTTCGTGTCGACCAGCATCGCGAGCTGGCGGTCGAGCAGGTCGCCGACGCTGGCCACGGCGAGCTTGAGCGAGTCCATCGCCTGCCCGACGTGCCCGCCGTAGAAGTTGCCCCCGTTGTGCACCCGCCCGGTCGCGAAGTCGAACAGCGGGTTGTCGTTGGTCGAGTTGATCTCGATGTCGAGCCACCGGCGCACCCAGTCCAGCGTGTCCGCGAGCACGCCGTTCACGTGGGGTGCGCACCGCACCGAGTAGCGGTCCTGGATGGGCCGGCCCAGCGGGATCACCCCGAGGCCGTCGACGTCGGGGTTGGCTTCGAGCACCTGGGGCGTGTCCAGGCACAGGTCGGAACCGCGCACGAGCGCGCGGACCCGCGCGGCGGAGCGGACCTGCCCGGGGTGCGGCTTCTGGCGGTGGATCACCGGCTCGAAGTGGCTGCGGTTGCCCATCAGCGCCTCGGCCGCCAGCGCGGTGCCCAGGTCGGCGACCGCGCACAGCCCCTCCGCGTCGTGCACCGCGAGCACGCCGAACCCGGACATGAACGACGTGCCGTTGATGAGGGCCAACCCCTCCTTGGCCTCGAAGGCGACGGGGTCGAGCCCCCGGGACCGCAGCGCGACCGCGGCCGGCACCGGTTCGCCGTCGACCCGCGCCGTTCCCGAACCCATGAGCAGGTCGGCCAGGTAGCACAGCGGGACCAGGTCGCCGCTCGCGCCCACCGAGCCCCGTTCCGGGATGACCGGCGTGATGCCGTGCCGCAGGCAGTCCACGATCAGTTCGACCACGCCGCGCCGGATCCCCGAGTAGCCGCGGGCCAGGCAGTTCGCCCGGACCAGCATCGCGGCCCGGACGACGTCCACCGGCGCCGACGGGCCGGTTCCGTTCAAGTGGTACTTGATCAGGTTGCGCTGGAGCTCGGTGGTCTTCTCCGGGCTCAGGTGGAACCGTGCGCTGTCCCCGAAACCGGTGGTCACCCCGTAGATCGGGCGGCGCATCAGGATCAGCCTGTCGCGGGCGGCCACGGAGGCGTCCATCCGGAGCGCGGCGTCCTCGCCGATGGCGATCGGCACGTCGCCGGGCTCCCGGGCGAACCTCGCCGCGTCCGCGACGGTCAACGCGTCCTCGCCGAGCACGATCCCGGACCGCGCGTCGGCGGCCGGCGGCGCGCACACGAGCGAAGGGCCATTGTCCTGCATGGTGGCTTTCCCTCCTGGGGAGCGGGAAAACGGCGGTGGCACGTGATCCCACCCGAGGAGGAAGGCACCCCGGGTCGGTTGCGGCCTGTTGCCTTCCGGCACTTTCTCGCACGCCGGCGGGACCGGCGCGTCACACCGGTTCGCGAACGCCGGCTTCGGTCAGCCGACCGAAGCGGCGGCTAATGCGGTTCCGGTGGCGGGGAGCGCTCCGGCCGTGGCGACAGCGCTCGTCGCGATCACCGGCCCCGGAACTCGTCCCATGCAGCCGAGGCTAGCAAGGACCCCCTGTTCCGGCCGGCAGGAAGTCGCAGGTCACCTGATGCAGTGACAGCAGCGACGCAGCCCTCGCTCCGGGCGGCGATCCGGGCGACCACGACCAGGTCCGAGGTCGGCGCAGGACCAGCCGGCCCAGCCCGTCGGACCGGTTCCCGGGACGTTTGCCGGGTGCCCGTCCTGGTCGCGGCTGTGGCGGTGCCGCGTCCGCTGGTGGAGTCGGCCCCCGCCGGGCGGGGACGATGTCGACCCGGCGCGGCGGAGGAGGTCCGGTACGGCCGGCCCCGATGACCGGGGACGTCTAAGATCGTCCGGGTCATCGGGGCCGGGTCGCGAATCCGTTCGCCTAGTACCAGTACCAACGGCGTTCCGGCTTGGTGTTAAAGACGCGTCGCAGCATCGCGGCCATGACCGCTCACCTCCTCCCGGTGTCCTGGTGCTCGTTCGGCCCGGGTGCGGTGCAGGGTGAAGGGCCGGGGGACGATGCCCTCGGACATGACCGCACGCGGGTCGCCTCCGGTGACCGACAGCCGGGCACCCCCGGCCAGTGCGGTCAGCGCTTCGGTGACCATCGTCTGCGCCACCGAGGCGCCGGGGCAGGCGAAGGGGCCCGCGCCGAACGGGAGGTAGGTGCCGTGCCCGCCGGGTAGCGCCCACCGGTCGGGTCGGAACGCGTCGGGGTCGGTCCAGCGGCGCGGGTCGTGGTGGAGCAGGTGCGGGCTGACCGAGACGAGCTCGCCGGCGTGCAGAGCGGTCCCCGCGAGGGTGACGGGGCCGGGGACGGCGCGGCGGAGCATCCAGGGTATCGGCCGGTGCCGCATCGCTTCCCGGACGATCTGGTCGGCGGGCCACGGCCAGGCGGAACCGGGGGTGTGGTGCAGGCAGGCCAGCAGCACCGACCAGGCCAGTGACGCGGCCACCGGCGCCGCCACGGCCCGGAACATCGTGAGGTGCACCTGGGCCACCGACCGGTCGGCCAGGTCGTCGGGGCACGCCTCCAGCACGGCGTCCAGCACGTCTCGCGGGGCGTCGACGCGCTGTTGCCGACGGTGCCGCACCTGTTCGGTCAGGGCCGCGACCACCCTGGCCCGCGCCACCTCCGCCCGCGCCCGCCGCCACACCCGCGACGAGCGGAACACCACGCCCACGTGCGCGGCCCGGTCGGCGCGACTCCGCGCTTCGGCCGGGGTGCCGGGGTGCAGCAGCAGGTCCGCCAGGCAGCGGTACACCAGCCGGTTGCCGGTCTCAGGCCACCGGCTGACCGACGGCAGCCCCGCCACCGCCGAGGCCAACTCGGCGCGGTAGTCCGGCAGGCGGGCCCGCAGGACATCACGCACCGCATGGCCGACCTCGACCTGCGCCGCCCGCGTCGGCAGCAGGTCGCCGAAGAACCCGGACCTGCCCGTGTTGAACTCCCGGCCACGCAACAGCGCGTGCGCCGCCTCCGGGTCGCCCAGGCACCACCCGCCCCCCGGCAGCGGGATCGCCCCAGTGGCGCTGCGCCGGCGAAGCTCCTCGACGTACTCCAGCGGATCGCGCCGCAACCGACGCCTGTCCCCGATCCTCATCCCACGACGCCCTCCGTGAACTGCGTCGACCTCCCGCTTTCGACTGCCCGACAGAGGTCTCCAGCTACCGCAGACTTCCCGCCCTCGGCGAAGCCGAACGGAGGCCGGCCGGCCACCACCCGTACGAGGAGACGACACCACTCGACCAGGGGCCGACCGCCCGCCCACCCGCAGCTGCGTCACCGGGCGTGGTCACCCATGGCGTAGCGGCTCCAGGTGCCGCCTACCGAGGTGGACCGGGGCACCGGCCGGGCGACAACGGGTCTGGGAGCAGGATGCCCGGCCAGGTCGTGAACCGGCGTTCCAGGGCCGGGTCGCCACGCCCTGGGTGTGTGCGTTCCTGGCAGACCCGACGTCTGACAGCCGCGACGGCACGGTCGGCGAGGCGTTGGGCAGGCTGGAGTCCAAGACCTGCGGGCGCGGCCTGGCCAGGCACCACGCGGTCATGATGACCAGCCACGGGGTGCGGACGGATGTTGGTTGCCCGGGGGGTGAGACGCTCTCTGCCGTGTTGACCGTGCGCATGAACGACATCGCGGCCCGCGCGCTCGGGACCAGTGCTGTCATACCACCGGCCGAGCTCGCGCCGGAGCTGCGCGATTTTCTCCGTGCGGGCGTCGTCCGGCGCGGCGAGGTCCTGCTGTTCGCGGGATACTCCGGTTGGGCCGACGAACCCCGGCAGGTTCGGGGACCTGACAGGCTGGGAGTGCTTCGTCAGCAGCTTCCACCTCGACGACGCGGTGCAGGTCACAATCGGGTCGACGGCGGACGGCGAGCCGGTGATCTCCGAGGAGGACCAGGCCTTGATGCTCCGGCACGGGCTCGGCTTCGCGTTGGAAGTGGTCCGGCTGGTGAACCGGCTGGACAAGCCGGTGGCGGTGCGTTGCATCATCAGCGCGAACACCACCAACGGGAAGTTCCGGTTCCACCGGGCGAGGCCGGGCGAGTCGTGGCTGACCGCCGACCTCGACTCCTACGCTCGCGGCTGGCCCGTCGAAAAGCTGATCGTGGTCGACAGCGGGCCGGCCGGTCTCGGCGGCACTCCTTGGTGACGGCAAAGGGCCGCTCGGCCTTGTGGGAGTGACGATTGGCTGTAGCGGGTCGTCTACATCACTAGGGACCGGCGGGGTTCTCGGTGCCTCGGTCGATGCCGAGGGTGGCGACGAGGTCTTCGTGGAGTTGGAACCACACGCGGTGGCAGGAGTCGATGTTCGTCTTGTCGACCCAGTCGCGGTGTCCGCCCTGTGCGCGTTGCAGGGCCGTCGCGAAGCGGGTGTCGTAGTTGCCGAACCTCGCCAGCACTCCGGCCAGGCGGGCGACAAGCGGACGCAGGTCGTCGTCGAGCGTGGTGAGTTCCGCCAGGATGCGCCCGTCCCACGCGGTGTCGCGATGGTCGTTGGGGGCGAACCTGTCTTTGTCGGTCGGCCTGATCTGCCAGTCGGTGACTGCGCGGAGCAGTCGGGCGTTGAGGGGGATGAAGTCGCGGTAGGTGGCTGCGATCTGGTTCTCCGGGTCGGCTCCGGCGCGTTCGACGGCGAGTTGGCGCTCGTTCTCGGTCTTGCCCGAGTCGGTGAGCGACCAGCCGCCGAGGTCGGCGAACTCGACGTGCTGCACCCAGCTCTGGCGTTCTGCCTCGCGCAGCACGCGCAGCGCCTCGTCCGGGCCGGTCCGGGCGCGTTCGGCGATCTCCGCGCTCTTCGCGAAGCCGAGGAGCCGCACCGCGTGCAGGATGAGAAGCTCCGGCGTCGACTGGTTCGTCATGTCCGCTTGTCCTGCCTGGCACTGAGTCGGGTGACGTACTGCTGGCACGCCTGCGGGGAGTGGAAACCCATCGCCTCGGCGATCTGGGTCCAGGTCAGGCCCTCGTTCCGGGCGGCGAAGAGCAGCCCGATCTCCACGCCCTCGACCTCCGCCCGTGCCGCCGGGAGCAGCGCCAGTGCACTCAGGAGATCGTCCCGGGTGAGGTCCGCCGACCGCCAGAGCGCATACTGCGTGAGGTCGACCGCTGTCGGGGGGACGGGGCCGGGCCGCCACGGGCGTGGCTCCAACCGGTCGGCCCCCAGCTCCATGAGCCGGTCCTGGGCGTCGCGCTCGCGTTGGCCCTGGGCCTGGTCGGCGCTCCGGGTTCGGTCGAGATCGTGCTTGCGCTCCATGCCACCCACTCTGCTACCTTCAACAGAATGTTGTCAATGTTTTGTTGATGAGCGGACGTGTGATGCTGACGAGACTGTCCGACGCGACTCGCTCGACCTGCGGCGGCAAGGCGGCAACGCTCGGCGTGCTGCTGCGCGGCGGCCTGCCGGTGCCCGATGGCTTCGTGGTCCCCGCCGGCGAACAGCGCACCGGCTCCGACGCCGGGCAGGCGCTCCGCGCGGCAGTCGCCCGTGAACTCGGACGGCTGGGCGATCCCGTGGTGGCAGTGCGCTCGTCTGCGGCGAACGAGGACACGGCGCACGCTTCTGCGGCGGGCCAGTACGAGAGCGTCATCGGCGTTCGAGGACCCGACGACGTGTGCGAGGCGATCGCGGTCTGCCGGGCGTCTGCCCGCGCCACGCGAGTGGCCGCCTACCGGGACCAGACCGGCGGCAGTACCTCGGCTGTGCACATGGCGGTTCTCGTGCAGCGCGTGATCGAGGCCGACGTGTCAGGCGTCATGTTCACGCCCGAGCAGCCCGGGGGTTCCACTCGCATCGAAGCGTCCTGGGGCCTGGGGGTCACCGTCGTGAGCGGAATCGTCACCCCCGACACCTACGAGGTCGCACCGGACGGGTCCATCGCGTGCACGATCGGCGGGAAGGAGACCCGCGTCGACCTGGGTCACGAGCGCTCCGGCGTCGTCACAAGCGTTGTCGCAGAGGGACAACAGGCCGCGCGAACCCTGGACGACGACACGACGACGCTCCTCGCGGGGTTGGGAAGCCGGATCGCCGCCGTGCTCGACGGGCCGCAGGACATCGAATGGGCCGTCGCGGGCGACAAGGTGTGGATCGTGCAATCGCGGCCGATCACAGCCTCACTGCCTGCGATCCCCCGTTCCGATGCGGTCATGCCCTCGTCGGCGTTGCGAGGAACGCCCGGTTCCCACGGGGTCGTCACCGCGACCGCGCGCATCGTGCGCGGCCCGTCGGACTTCCAGACCGTCCGCTCCGGCGAGGTGGTGGTCTGCCGGTACACCGACCCGGCGTGGACGCCGCTGTTCACCATCGCCTCCGGTGTCGTGACCGAGACGGGCGGTTCGCTATCGCATGCCGCGATCGTCGCCCGGGAGTACGGAATCCCCGCCGTGCTCCGCGTCGCGGACGCCACGACCCGCATCCGGAACGGTGACCGGATCGCCCTCGACGGAACAGCCGGAACCGTGACCGTCCTCTGACCCCGACCGCCACCCCGAGGAAGGAGACCGGGAGTCGTACTCGCCGTGCGCACTCCCGATGTGTCCTATGGCAACCAGGTACCTCTACATCGCCAGACACGGCGACGCCGACGCTTTCGGCAACCTCACCGACACCGGCCGAGAACAGGCCAGGCTGCTGGGCAAGCGCTTGGCGCACCTGCCCATCACCGCCGTCTGGCACTCACCACTGCCGCGAGCCGCCGACAGTGCGCAGCAGCTCACCATCTTCCTCAACGGAAACACACCCGTGGCCGAGGCCCCGGAACTCATCGACCACGTGCCCTACGTGCCGCCCGTCGAAGAGACGCCCCGACCGTGGATACCGTTCTTCGACGGCTACGAACCCGAGGAGGCCACCGCCGGGAACAAGATCGCCCAAGCGCTCACCGCGAGGTTCGCCACCGCGCCCGAAGGCGGCACGGACGTGCACGAGGTGCTCATCACGCACGCCTACCCCATCGCCTGGCTCATCCGCGACGCCCTCGACGCGCCGCCCGTGCGGTGGCTCAGCCTCAACAGCGCCAACACCGCGCTCACGGTCATCGAGTACCGACCCGGCATCCCGCCCGCCATCGCCATGGTCAACGACATGGGCCACCTCCGCCCCGACCTCCGCTGGACGGGCTTCCCCCCGACCGTGCGCCCCTGACCGTGCGTCCCTGACCGTACGTCCGCAACCGTGCGCCCCTGACCGAGCGTCGCGGCCTTGGCGGTCAGCCGGGGATCCTGCCGAACAGGTGGGTGGCGGGGGCGTCCGGGTCGTCGCCGTAGAAGAACTCGGCGAGCGCCCGGTGGAACTCGGCGCGGTCCAGCCCGCCGGAGCCGTCCTGGTCCAGCGCTTCGAAGACCGCGGCGGAGTCCTCAAGGGACACGTTGCCCGCCAGGCCGAAGATCTCCCCGAACTCCGCCTGGTCGACCCTGTTGTCGCCGTCGAGGTCGATCAGGTCGAAGTAGCAGTCGGCCACCGGCCCGACCTGCTGCGGGTACCGGGCGGGATCGGCCAGCGCCCGCTGGAACCCCTCGGTCATCTCGCGCAGGTCGACCTTCCCGTCACCGTCGGAGTCCATCGGCTCGATCACGCTGGCCCAGAAGGCGTCCAGCCCTTCGGTCAGCCGGTGGGCGGTCGCGGACCCCGACGCGGCACCACGGGCCGCGATGTAGCGCTCGCCCATCAACCGGACGTCCTGGCGGGTGATCACCCCGTCGCCGTCGACGTCCGCGCCCCTGAACCACTGGCGATACTTGAGATCTCGAACTCCAGTCACGGCCACGCCAGGTAGTCAACCGACACGTGGTGTCCAGCGGTGCCGCCAAGAGGGGGACTGGATCAGTCGTTCGGGTGGTGCCGACGCCGTCCACGTGGCGGTGCACGTCAGCTGGGCGGCACGAGCTTCGGTGGTGCGAAGGCGAGCACGTCGGGAAGGGTGCCTTCGTAGCGCTCGACATCGACCAGCGCGCTGAGGGCACTCGGTCCTTGGGACAGGCGCGAGCACGGCCGATCCGCCGTGAGGACGTTCGGGTTGCCGTGGCGGTCCAGCGTTCCGCTCGAACCGGGCTCGACCGGGTCCCACCACGCTCCCGTGGACAGTTGCACGACGCCCGGCATGAGGTCGTCCGACAGGACCGCGCCCGCGAGACAGCCACCTCGGTCGTTGAAGACGCGCACGATCATGCCGTCCGCGATGCCGCGCGACGCGGCGTCCGACGAGTTGATGGTCACCGGCTCACGACCACGGACCTTCGAACCGAGGCTGTGGCCGCCGTTGTCGTACTGGCTGTGCAGGCGGGTGGCGGGCTGGTTCGAGATGAGGTGCAGCGGGAACCGGTCCGACAGGTCGGCGCGCAGCCACTCCGCCGGTTCGAACCACTTCGGGTGGCCGGCGCAGTCGTCGTAGCCGAACGAGTCGATCTTTTCGGAGAAGATCTCGATCCGGCCCGACGGCGTCGCGAGCGGGAACTGCCTCGGGTCCGAGCGGAGGTCTTCGAAGCTGCCGGCATGCGGTCCGGTCGACGGCGGCAGCTCGGCGGTGGAACTCGCCCAGAAGTCGTCGAAGTCGGGCAGGGCGGCGGTGCCGAGCTTGGCCCTCGTCTGCTCGTAGAGGTGCCGCACCCAGTCGATCTCCGAGCGCGACTGCGTGAACTCCCGCTCGAACCCGAGGCGGGCGGCCAGGGCCGCGAAGATGTGGTGGTCGGTGCGGGACTCGCCCGCCGGCTCGCGGACCTTCGGCATCGCCACGAGGTGGGGGTCGGAGAACCCGGCGGCGAAGTCGTCGCGCTCCAGGCCGGTGGCGACGGGCAGGACGATGTCGGCGAACTTCGCCGTCGTGTTCCACCAGGCTTCGTGGACCACCACCGTGTCCGGGACCTGCCAGGCGCGGGCCAACCGGTGGAGGTCCTGGTGGTGGTGGAACGGGTTGCCCCCGCACCAGTAGATCAGGCGGAGTTCGGGCAGCGTGAGCCGCCGGCCGTCGTAGTCGATGACCTCGCCCGGGTGCAGCAGCGTGTCGGCGATCCGCGCGACGGGGATGAAGTCCGGGACCGGGTTGGGCACCTCCGGGACAGTCGCCACGAAGGCGCGGTCCCGGGCGACGCCCGTCGCGTCCATGGTCGCGTAACCCGCGCCCCAGCCGCCGCCGGGCCGGCCCATCGAGCCCGCCATCGCGGCCAGCACGACCGACATCCAGATCGGTTGTTCGCCGTGGTCCGCCCGCTGCACCGCGTAGTTGACCATGATGAGGGAGCGCCGGGACGTGAGGCGGCGGGCGAGGTCGGTGATCGCGTCGCGACCGATGCCCGTGATCCCCGCCGCCCAGGCGGCGTCCTTCGGGATGCCGTCGAGCTCGCCGACCAGGTAGGCGGCGAAGCGGTCGAACCCGACGCAGCACCGGCGGAGGAAGTCCTCGTCGTGCCACCCGTTGACCAGCATCGTGTGCGCGATGCCGAGCATCGCGGCGGTGTCGGTGTTGGGGACGACGGGCAGCCACTCGGCGTCGAGGAAGTCGGCGACGTCGCTGCGGATCGGGCTGAGGTTGACGAACCCGACCCCGGCCGCACGGCACCGGCGTTGCAGGTCCCGCGTCTGGTGCCGGGCCAGCCCGCCGGGGTTGACCTGGCTGTTCTTGAGGGCCAGTCCGCCGAACGCCACCACCAGCTCGCAGTTGTCGACTATCTCGTCCCACATCGGCATCCGGCTCTGGTAGCTCCACGGATGACCGCCGATCACGTGCGGGAGGATGACCTCCAACGCGGCGGTGCTGTAGGTGTTGCGGGAGTCGGTGTATCCCCCGTCCAACGCCAGGAACCGGTGGAGCTGCGCCTGCGCGTTGTGGAACCGGCCCGCACTCGCCCAACCGTAGGACCCGCCGAACACCGCGCTGTCCCCGTGCTGTGCACGAACTCTCCGCAGCTCGTCGCTCACCAGCGTGATCGCGTGGTCCCAACTCACCTCCACGAAGGCGTCCGCGCCTCGGGCCGCGCCGGGGACGCGCGGCTCGCCGTTGAGCCAGCCCTTGCGCACCGCGGGGCGCAACACGCGAGCGCTGTCCTCGGCGGCCGTCACCATCCCGGGGCCGATGGGCGATGGCGCGGGGTCGTCGTGCCTCGGCTCGATCCGCACCAACCGGCCGGAATCGACTACGGCGACGAAACTGCCCCAGTGCGTCGCGACCGACAGGCGTCGTTCCACCAGGTATCAACCCCACCTCTGAAGTGCCCGAAATCTCGGACAACGGTCGCGCTCCGCCAGCGGCGTGACACCCACGGTAGCCCCGACCGAGGGCGGGCAGAAGACGATGTGGCGGGGGCGGATCAGCTCACTGCCCGCTCCCGGACGGTGAGCGGGTGTCCGGGGGTTCGGCCGGGCAGGCGCCGGAGGCGCGGAAGGGCTCGGCGAGCTGGGCCAGGTAGGCGGTGGGGTAGTCGGGTTTGGCGGCCATGCCCAGGTGCTCGGAGGTGAAGCGCCGGGCCGGGTCGTGGGAGAAGGTGCCGAGCAGGTGGTCCCAGACCAGGGTGAACAGGCCGAAGTTGACGTCGCCGACGCCGGCCCACTTCAGGTGGTGGAAGCGGTGGCCCTCGTTGAGCGCGAGCACGTACTTCGCCGCGCCGACGCGGTAATCGGCGTTGGAGTGCTGTAGCAGCAGCTGGACGGCGACGGCGAGGGCCAGCGCGGAGGCGACGTCGACCGGCAGGCCGACGAGGATCAGCGGGGCGACGCCGGCGGCCATCTCCAGGGTCTGGTGCAGGGGGTGCTTCATCAGGCCGTTGAAGCCGTAGAAGCGCTTGACCGAGTGGTGGACGGCGTGGAAGCGCCACAGCGGGCCGATCTTGTGGCTGGCGTAGTGGACCAGGGTGATGCCCAGGTCGGCGACCAGGACCGCCGTCAGCACCTGCGGGACGAACGGCCAGGAGTGCGGCCACAGATCGGCGACGGTGACGGTGGCGGCCAGCACCGGGATGACACCCACGCTGATGAGCAGGAGCAGTTCGTTGACGCCGGCATGGGCGATGTCACGGCCGCCGTCTCCGTCCGGGCTGTTCCACGCCGCCTCGTACGGCAGGGCGCGTTCGGCGGCGAACGAGCAGCCGATGGCGGTCAGCAGCAGGCCGACCAGCCACAGCTTCGAGGCACCGGAGGCGACCAGGGCGATGGCGGCGCCGTTGACCCCCAGCAGCATGAACGGCACGTAGCCGTAGCGGACAACAGGTTTCAGCATGCGCATCAGCCTCGTGGCCGACGGCCCTTCCGGGCTTGGATGGATCCGCTGGGCCGCGCTGCCGGCCGTGCCGGGGCTGGAGCGGGCCGACGTCAGGCGGTGGGGCGTACCAGGTGGACCAGGCGGGAAGGGGCCAGGCCGAACATCTCGTGGCAGACGCGGGTCAGGTGGGAGCTGTCGGCGAAACCGGCACCGTGCGCGGCCTCGGTGAGCGTGGCACCGCCGCGCACCGCCTCGATCGCGTGCAGCAGGCGGGCCCAGCGCCGCCAGGCCGGGAACGGCAGCCGCAGGTGCTCGGCGAACAGGTGCCCCAGCCGGCCGGCCGACACCCCGACCCGCGCGGCGAGTTCGCCCAGCAGCAGCGGTCCGTCGATGAGCTGCGGGACCGCCTCCAGCGCGCGGGACAGCACGAGGGGCAATCCGCTCGTGTCGGCGGTCTGCCCGATCGAGGACAGCACTCCGGGCAGAGTCGGTGTGGCGACGGTCAGCGGACGGGCGGTGGTCAGCGGACGGGCGGCGATCTGCCAGGTGCTCACGCCGGCCGGGTCTCCGGCCGCGGCGATGCGGGCGGCGACGGCGCGCGCGGCCGGGTGGGCCGGATCGAGGTAGGCCAGCAGGCCGTGCGTGCCGGGCGCGGCTCGCAGCTCGTGCCGGGCACCGGCCGGGATGATCGCGGCCCCGGTCCGGAGCCGGTGGCCGTGCCGATCGGTCAGCACCACCTCGCCGTCGAGCACCAGCAGGACCTGCACCGCGGCGTGCGCGTGCGGCTCGGCCGACCCGATCGCGCCGGTGAAGGCGAGCAGCCCGGGGGCTGCCGTGGCCGTCCCCGTCCACCGCGCCGCCTGCGCCTGCTCGCCATGCGGCATTCCTGTCCCTCCCGCTTCACGTTGTCAGGGAAGCATTCCAGAAGTCGGCGTAGCGGCCGCCGCGGCGGAGGAGTTCGTCGTGCCGTCCCTCCTCCACGATCCGGCCGCCGTCGAGGAAGGCGATGCGGTCGGCGCGTTGGACCGTCCGCATCCGATGGGCGACCAGCACGACCGTCCGGCCGACCATCAGGCGTTCGATGCCCTCGTGGACGGCTCTCTCGTTCACCGGGTCCAGTGCGGAGGTCACTTCGTCCAGGAGCACGATCGGCGCGTCCTTCAGCAGCGCCCGCGCGATCGAGACGCGCTGGCGTTCACCTCCCGACAGCAGCGTGCCGCCCTCGCCGACGTGGGTCGCCCACCCGCCGGGCAGCCGCTCGATCACCTCGTCCAGCCGCGCGGCGCTCGCCACCGCGCGCAGCTCGGCCTCGGTGGCCTCGGGGCGGCCCAGCCGGACGTTGTCCTCGATCGTGCCGTCGAAGAGGTAGACGTCCTGGAAGACGATGGCGATCTGCCCCATCAAGCCCTCGGAGTCGATGGCGCGCACGTCCACGCCGCCTACGCGCACCGCGCCCGCGTCCACGTCGTGGAAGCGCGCGAGCAACTGCAGCAGCGTGGTCTTGCCCGCGCCCGAGGGGCCGACCACGGCGAGCCGCTGTCCTTCGGGCACGGACAACGACAGGTCGTGGAACACCGTGCGGTCGCCGTGCCGGAAGGTGACGGACTCCACCGCCAAGCCGTGCCCTGCGGGCTGGACCGGTTCCGGCGCTTCCGGCAGCGGCTCGGTGCGCAGGACCGCGTCGAGCCTGGCCAGTTCGGACCGCGCGGCGCGGAGCTTGCCGCCGATGTCGGCCAGCGACAGGACCGGATCGGCGCTGCGGGCGGCCAGCACCAGGATCGTCAGCACCTCCGCGACACCGATGCCCCCGCCGAGCGCGAGGTAGGCGCCCAGGACCAGCAGCACGGTGAACATCGCCTGCACGACGAGCGTCAAGCCGATCATGCCGGGCAGCACCGACAACACGGTACGGCGGGAGGCGCGCTGGAGTTCCCGCAGCGCGTCGTCGAGCAGCGCGAAGCGCTGGGCGCTGCGGCCGCCGGCGCGCAGGACCGGCTGGGCCTGGAGGAACTCGACGACCCGCCCGGTCGCCTCGGTGTCCCGGTCGTGGCGGTCGGCATCACCGGCGGCCGTCGAGCGGCCGGCCCGGAGCTGGATCACCGCCACGAGCGGCACGGCGACCAGCGCGGCCAGTCCCAGCCGCCAGTCGAAGGCGAGCATCACGCCGACGATCGTCACCGGGGTGACCAGGGCGGAGAGGTAGGGCCCCAGCAGGTGCGCGATCACGCCCACCGTGTCCAGCACGCCCTGACCGGCCAGCACGGACACCTCCCCGACCCGGCCGGTGCTGTACCAGCCGAGGGGCAGCCGGGCCAGGTGATCGCCGAGTCGGTGGTACATGCCGCGCAGCAGCGAGATCCCGGCGCGGAAGCCGAACAGGTCGCTGACGTAGCGCAACACCGCGTAGATCACGACCGCGCCGCCGAACAGGGCCAGCCAGGGCAGCGCGTCCGCGGGGGTGCCGCCGAACAGGTTTGCCAGCACGGGGACCAGCAGGGCGTAGGACAAACCCTCGACCACGGCGGTCGTCGTCATCAAGGCCACGGTGCGACGCACCGGCCGGGCGTGCTCATGGCCCAGGACGTGCAGCAGCATGCGGATCACCGGTACTCCTCGGATTTCAGGAAGGCGGCGAACTTCCCGTTCGCGGCCAAGAGGTCGGCGGGCCTGCCCTGCTCGACGATCGACCCGTTGTCCAGCACCACGACCGTGTCGGCGTCGGCGACCGTCTCCGGGCGGTGGGCGATGACCAGGATGGTGCGCTCGCCCGCCAGCGCCGCCAGCGCCCGCCGGACCGCCTGCTCGGTCTGCGGGTCGGCGAACGCGGTCGCCTCGTCCAGCACCAGGACGGGTGTGGCGGCGAGCAGGGCGCGGGCGAGCGCGATCCGCTGCGCCTCGCCACCCGACAGCCCGGCTTCCTGCCCGAGCACCGTGTCGTAACCGCGTGGCAGGTGAAGGATTCGATCATGGATGTTCGCCGTCCGGGCCGCGCGGACCACGGCGCCGAAATCCGCGTGTGGCACGGCAAGCGCGATGTTGTCCGCGACCGAGGCGCGGAGCAGTCGAACGTCCTGGAAGACGAAGGAGACCAGCCGGTAGAGGTCGTGGCCGGCCAGCTCGCGCAGATCGACGCCGCCGAGGGTGACCGAACCCCGGGTCGGGTCGAAGAAGCGTGGCAACAACCGGACCAATGTGGACTTGCCGCTGCCCGAGGGCCCGACGACCGCGGTGACCGTGCCCGGTTCGAGCACCAGGTCGATCCCGCGCAGCACCTCGTGACCGGCTTCGTAGCCGAAGTGGACGTCACGCAGTTCCACCCGGTGGCCCTGCGGCGTGATCGGGTGCGCGGGCTGCGGCAGCGGTGCCACCTCCAGCACGTCCCGGATCCGGCCGATCGCGCGCTTGGCGGTCCGCAGGTCGTCGAAGCTGTGGGCGATCAGGGCCGTCACCGGAGCGGTCAGGCCCAGTCCCAGCAGCAGGAAGGGCAGCAGGTCGGCCGGGGGCAGGCCGCCGGTCGTGATCAGGGCGGTGCCGCCGATCAGGATGACCAGCAGCACGAACGGCGGTGACAGCACGAGCTGCATCCCGGCGGCGATCACCGAGAGGCCGCGCACGAAACGGGAGTAGATGCCCACGAAAGCGTCGGTGGCCGTGCGGAACCCGCGGTGGGCGCGCCCGGAACCACCGAACGCCTTGACCACCGAGATGCCCTGCACGAACTCGACCACGGAATCGGCGATCTGCCCCATGGCCGCGTCGAACCGCTGCTCCTCGCGCAGCCGGGTCGGGGTCGTCATCAGCGGGATGTGCGCCAGGGCCAGCACCACCGGGATCAGCGTGATCAACGTCAGCCGCCAGTCGATCGTGAACAGGTAGACCAGCGAGAACAGGGGCACCACGAACGCGGCGACGAGCTCGCCGGGGGCGTGGGCGATGAACGGGTGCACGGCGCTGACGTCCTCGCCCACCACCTTGGCCAGCTCACCGGTCCGCCGCCGGGAGAACCAGCCGATCGGCACGCGCCCCAGCCGCGCGGCGAGGTGCCGGCGCAGGGCCAGCTGCACCCGGCCGTCGAGGAGGTGCCCGATCGCGGACGACGCGGCCGTGAACAGCAGTCGGACCAGCAGGCCGACCGCACCGGCGATCGTGACGAACCAGACGTGGCCGTGATCGATCGGGCCGGGTGCCAGCAGGCCGCGCCCCAGTTCGACCACCGCCAGCAGCGGCACCAGGCCCGCGACGGCACCGATCACCTGGGAGATGACGACGGCGGCGAAGCTCCACCGGTACGGGCGCAGCAGCCCGGCCGTGGACTGTCCCGCCGCGTCATCGGTGTCCGGCACGGGTGGGGACGGTTCTCTCGTCGGCGCGACGTCGGTCGTGGTCATCGCTGTCCTGCCTTCGTTGGCGGGCGCGGTCATCCGGACATCGCCGTGGCGTACAGGGCCGCGAGGGCTCCGTCGATGGGGTGGGGCTGGGGCCTGCCCGTGGGGTCGAGCCTGTTCCACCTCTGCATGTTCACCGCGACCGACAGCTGCCGTTCGCCGTCGGCGGTGGTCAGGGACAGCGCTCCGGCACCCCAGGCGGTGCCGCCGTGTCCCCAGGCGGTGCCGCCGGGGACCTCCACCGGGTACAGGCCCAGCCCGTAGTCGATGATCTTGCTCTCCTGGGAGACGACGCGGACCGTGCGCCGCATCTCCGCCAGCGACGACGGGCTGACGATCTGCCCGGCGAACAGCAGGCGGTAGAACCGGTTGAGGTCCGAGACGGTCGAGATCAGTGAAGCCGCCACTCCCACGTAGGACATGTCGAACTCGCTGAAGTCGCGCGGCGGATCGATCATGCCGAACCAGGACTCGTAGCTCTGCGACTGCGGCCCGCTGAACCGCGGTCCATCGGGGAACCCGGTGTCCCGCAGCCCCGCGCGCTCGATGACGTTGTGGGTGATGCACTCCTCCGCCGCGGTACCGGTTACCTGCTCCAGAAGCCGGCCCAAGAGCAGGTAGTTGGTGTTGGAGTACAGCCCCGGGGTGCCACCCGGTGGGCCGAAGGCGGGTGCGGCGACTCCCAGCCCGATCAGCTCGACGGGGTCGAACCGGGTGTGCCGGTGGTCGTCCAGGCTGTGCGGCGTGGTGTCGGCCAGGGCCGGGAACGGCTTGAGCGAGGGGTAGGCGTAGGGCAGGTACTCGGCGAAGCCGCTGGTGTGGTTGATCAGCATCCGGACCGTGACCGCGTCACCGCGCGGCCCGGGAACCAGCTCCGGGAGGTAGCGGCCGATCGGCGCGTCGAGCCCGATCCGACCGCTTTCCACCTGGTGTAGCACAGCGGCGGCGGTGAAGGTCTTGGTGATGCTGCCGACGCGGTGCCGCAGGTCGGCGGTGACCGGGCGGCCGGTGCCGAGGTCGGCGACGCCGGCGGCGCCGCGCCAGACCTGGTCGCCTTCGCGCACCTCGGCGAACAGGCCCGGCATCCCGGCGCGGTGGACGTCGTCGAGGGCCTCGGTCAGCTTCCCGGGGTCCAGCGGTTTCCTCACGGCATCCGTCCTCTCGTAGTCCCCGGGTGCGCCGCACGTCGGCCGCAGACCCGGTTCACCAGGGCGTGAGCGGCCCGCCGGCCGACTGCCGCCGGGCCGCTCGCGACCCCCGCCGCCATTATGCACGCGGTGCGTGCAACACCGAGTGCATAGGTTAGGCTGAGCCTCGGTGGAAGGGGTGGGATGACGGGCCGAAGGCGCTGGTCGACCGAGGAGATCCTGGACGCGGCGGCGGATCTGCTGAGCACCGGCGACGCCGAGTCGTTCAGCGTGCGCAAGCTGGCCGCGGTGCTCGGCACCGACTCCTCCAGCCTCTACCGGCACTTCCGCAGCAAGACCGAACTGCTGCGCGCGGTCGCCGACCGGGTCCTGCTGGCCGCCATCGACGGCTACCGCCCCGAAGGCGACTGGAAGCAGCGCGTCATCACCCTGGCCCTGCGCGTGCGGGAGGCCTTCGGCCGGCACCCGCAGCTCGCGACGATCTGGGGGCGCTACGCCTCCGGCGGCACCGGTTCCCGCATGGCGCTGGAAGAGGTGTTGCAGGCGCTGCGCGCGTCAGGACTGCCCGACGAGGAGATCCCGGCGCACTACCACCGGATCGCGGTCCTCATCGCCGCCCTGATCTCCGCCGACGCCGGCATCAGGACCCTCACCCCCGAGGAGTACGACCAGGGCATGGAGCTGTTCCGCGTCTCGGTGCTCGGCGCCGACCCCGAGCGCTTCCCCGCGCTGGCCCACTTCGGCCGCGACATCCGCCCCCTCGGGGTCGACCGCCGCGCCGTGTTCGAAGACGTCCTCACCGTCCACCTCGCCCACATCGAGGCCGCGATCCGCCCGCGCTAGCCGTTGCGGGCCGTGACGTTGGCGACGGCGCGGGGTGCGCCGGGTTTCGGTGGCCACCACCGGAAGCGGCGCGACGCCTCCGTCCGACCACGACGGAGGGCGACCGAGCGGCGGGCGTGACCTGTTGCCGGACAGGCGATCGCGACCGCGCCGGTTCCCGTCCAGGCCGCAAGCGCTGTCGCACAACACCGTCGCGACGCGACAGCCGGAGGTGGCGACGGTCTCCGTGCCACCGAAACCCTCCTTGTGGGGCTTGTCCCGCGACCCCTCGATGTGCCGCGTGGCAGGCATGCGAAATCCCTATTCGCAAAGCCTCGATTCACGATTCCTTCCGGTCGACACGGTCGGACGTCCTAACTTATGGTGGACCGCGGTGCGGGGAAGCCGGTGGGAGTCCGGCGCGGTCCCGCCACTGCGACCGGCGAGCACGATCCGGCGCGGCCGACGAGGTCCGTCGGCACGGCCCGGGAGCCACGCGGATCCGGGAAGTCAGGACACCGGCCGCGGATGTCCGTGTAGTCCACGAGGATGGAGCCCGCACGCATGTCGGACCTGCCTTGCCACGCGTCCGGTCGACGCCGTCCCGGCGTGCCCTGGTAGCCGTTCCTCCTCGTTCCCGGCCCCCTGCGCGGCGGTCGGGTCACCACGTGCCGTGCCCACCCGGGGCCGCGGTGCCCGTCTTACGCGGAGCTTCCATGCCCAGGCCACCCGAACCGACCTGTCGCCCGCCCTGCCCGGCCGGGCCCGCTGCGGTCGGACGCCCCCGCCGGCAGCCCGGGGTGTCGGACCGCATCTGCGGCGTGGCGTGCGACCGCACCGCCGCCACGTCTTGATTGGGTCCGGCGGACTCGTCCGCGGCCCGACCGACAGGGCGGCACGGCCGCGCAGCCCGGTGTGACCGGTCCGTGCGGTCACGCGCAAGCGGGGTCGCCCGGTGTTCTCCCGATCCGACTCCCGGCACACTGCACCGCGCGCCTGTGCCGGACACCTGCGGACATCCGCAGTCACGGCGGCCCCCGGGCCGCCTCTTCCCGAGGGGACGAGCGATGCTTCTGGACGGCTTGGGCGTGGCGGTCGCCGAGAGCGGCCGGTTCACCGCCTACGGGCTGAGCCGCTTGCGGCAGACGGAGCTGTTCGCCCGGCTGCCGGCGGAGCGGCGCTTCGACATCGAGGTGGTGTCCCAGGTCTTGCCGTTCCGCGTCAACGACTTCGTGCTGCGCGAGCTGATCGACTGGGACGCCCCGCTGGAGGATCCCGTCTTCCGGCTCACCTTCCCGCACCGGGACATGCTGGCGCCCCGGGCGTTCGAGGCGATGGCCGCGCTCCTGCGGGCGGGTGCCCCGCGCGCCGAGACCGAGCGCCTCGCGCGCTCGCTGCGGGCCGGGCTGAACCCGCACCCCGCGGGGCAGCAGACGCTCAACGTCCCGGAGCTGGACGGGAACCCGCTGCCCGGGGTGCAGCACAAGTACGCCAACACCGTGCTGTTCTTCCCGTCGGCGGGCCAGACGTGCCACTCCTACTGCACGTTCTGCTTCCGGTGGCCGCAGTTCGTCGGTGCCGAGGACCGCTTCTCCGCGAAGGACAGCGCCGGGCTCGCGGCCTACCTGCGGGTGCACCCGGAGGTCTCGGACCTGCTCGTCACGGGCGGTGACCCGATGGTCATGCGCACCCACCGGCTGGCCGGGTACCTGGAGCCGCTGCTGGCCGACCCGGGGCTGGCGCACGTGCGCACCGTGCGGATCGGCACCAAGTCGCTGACCTTCTGGCCGCACCGCTACGTGCTGGACGAGGACGCGGACGACCTGCTCGCGCTGTTCCGGCGGATCGTGGACAGCGGGCGGCACGTGGCGCTGATGGCGCACGTCAACCACTGGCGCGAGATGGAGTCGCCGCTGTTCGCCGAAGCGGTCGCGCGGATCCGCGCGACGGGTGCGGTGATCCGCACCCAGGCCCCGCTGCTGGCCCACATCAACGACGACGCCGAGGTCTGGGCGACGCTGTGGGAGCGGCAGGTCAACCTGGGGATGGTCCCGTACTACATGTTCGTCGAGCGCGACACCGGGGCCGACCAGTACTTCCAGGTGCCGCTGGAGCGGGCCGCGCGGATCTACGCGGACGCGGTCCGCCGGGTCGGCGGGCTGGCGCGGACGGCGCGGGGCCCGAGCATGAGCTGCGGGCCGGGCAAGGTCGAGGTGCAGGGCGTCGCGGAGGTCCGCGGCGAGCGCGTCTTCGTCCTCCGGTTCCTGCAGGGACGGCGGGCCGACTGGGCGAACCGGCCGTTCTTCGCCGCCTACGACCCGTCGGCCACCTGGTTCGACCAGCTGCGGCCGGCGTTCGGCGAGCCGCGCTTCTTCTTCTCCGACGAGTACGACGCGATCACCGGGCGGACACCGCTGCCGCCGGAAGCCGGGGTGTGACATGACGGAGTCGTCCACGAGCGCGACGGCGGAGTCGTCCCGAGGCACGGCGGGTGTGCCGCTGTCACGGGGGCAGCGACTGCTGTGGAACGCCGGGCGGCTGCCCGGCGGTGCCGTCGCCTACAACATCCACGTCGCCTACGCGCTGCGCGGCCCCCTCGACGCCGACCGGCTGGCCGAGGCGGTCGAGCGGGTCTACCGCGACAACCCGGCGCTGCACACCCGGTTCGTGGCCGGTGGCGGCACGGTCCGCCAGGTCCCGGCCCTCGACCCGCACTGGCGGGTGGACCGCCCGCGGACCGCCGAGGCCGAGTTGGCCAAGTGCTTCCGGCGGGAAGCCGGCCGGGAGTTCGACCTCGCCGGCGGGCAGGTGTTCGTCGCCCGGCTGCACCGGGTCGCCGAGGAGCACCACGTGCTGGAGCTGACCGTGCCGCACCTGCTCGCCGACGGCTGGTCGATGGGCCTGATCTGGGACGCCGTGCGGGCCCACTACCTGGGCGAGGACCTGCCGGAGCCCGACCTGCGGCACCCCGCCGAGGCGGATTCCGAGGCGGACTCCGACGCCGACACCGACCAGTGGGTCGACCGGCTCGCCGACGTCGACCTGCCGGACCTGCCGGTGCGCCTCCAGCGGGTCGGGGCGCCGGACCCGCGCTCGGCGTTCGGCGACGACGTGGACCCGGCCACCGCCGAGGCGGTGTGGCGGATGGCCGAACGCGAGGACGTCACGCCGTTCACCGTGCTGCTCGCTGCCTACGCGGTCGCGCTCGGCCGTTTCACCGGACGCGCCGACGTCACGGTGAGCACGCCGTACGCCAACCGGCGTCCCGGGTACCGGCGCGCGGTGGGCTACTTCGTCAGCATGCTGCCCCTGGCCCTGACCGTGGCCGAGGAGCAGACCTTCGCCCAGCTCGCCGCGTCCGCGTTCGCCGAGAACCAGTGGGCGATGGACCACCCGGACCTCGACCTGGACCGGCTGTTGCGGGCGCTGGACGAGGACGGCGGACGCGCCCACAACCCGTTGCAGCACTTCGTCATCGTCTGGCAGCACGGGATCGGCGGGAGTGACCTCGGGGCGACCCGGGTCGAGCGCGTCCCGCTGCACCCGGCCAGGGTGAAGTTCCCGGTCTCGCTGCTGGTCACCCCGCGCGGCAAGGGCTTCTCGCTCCAGTGGGAGTTCGACCCGGACGTGGTCGCGCCCTACGCGGTGGAGTCCCTGGACCGGGTCTTCCGGCAGTTGCTCCACCGGTTGACGGCCTCTCCGGACACCCCGATCGGTGCCGTCGCGATCGACCACCACGAGGTGGCGCCGCAAGCGTTCACGTACACCGATCTGCGCACCCGCTGGGACAGCACCGTCGCCGCGCACGGCCACCGGACCGCGCTGCGCGAAGGCGGCAACGCGGTGGACTACCGGAGTGTGGACGAGCGGTCCGACGCGGTGGCGGCCGCGCTCCAGGACCGTGGCGTCGCGCCGGGCGATTTCGTCGGGCTCGCCGTGCGCGGCGGCATCGACCGCGCCATCGCGGTGCTGGGCGTGATCAAGGCGGGTGCCTGTTACGTGCCGCTGGGCCGGGAGTGGCCCGCCGGGCGGCTGCGCGAGCTGTGCGCCCGATTGGACGTGACCTCGGCCGTCACCGGGCCGGACGACGCCGCGCCGGCTCCCGGCGTCGAGGCCGTGCCCGTCGTCCAGCCGGTCGGGCGCGCACCCGAGGTGGTCGAGCGGACCGCCGACAGCGCGGCGTACGTGAACTTCACCTCCGGCACCACGGGCGAGCCCAAGGCGATCGTGTGCACCGACGCGGGGGTGGTGCGGCTGGTGACCGACCAGGACTTCGCGCCGCTGGACGAGGACCTGGTGATGCTCCAAGCGGCTCCCGCCGACTTCGACGCCTACACCCTGGAACTGTGGGGACCGCTGCTCAACGGCGGCAGCTCCGTCTCCCCCGCGGGCCCCCTCACCGCCGCCGGGCTGCGCGCGGCGGTGACCGAGCACGGCGTGAACACCGCCTGGCTGACCTCGGCGCTGTTCAACACGCTCGTCGACCTGGACGTGGAGTGCTTCGCGGGACTGCGGACCCTGCTGGTGGGCGGGGACGTGGTGTCGCCCCGGCACGTGGCCCGGGTCCACCGCCGGCACGCCGGCCTGCGGGTCGTCAACGGCTACGGGCCGACCGAGAACACCACGTTCACCAGCTGCTTCCCGATCCCGCGCGACTGGCCCGCCGACCGGCCGGTGCCGATCGGCCGGCCGGTCCGGGGCGGCGACGTGCGGGTGTGGGGCACCGACCGCACCCCGCTGCCGCCCGGTTTCGTGGGCGAGCTGGTGGCCACCGGTGCCGGCGTGGCCCGCGGCTACCACGGCGACCACGCCGACCCGAGTTTCACCAACCTGCACACCGGGGACGGGTGGGTCCGCGCCTACCGCACCGGCGACCTGGGCTACGCCGACCCGGACGGCTGCCTGCACTACCTGGGGCGGCGCGATGGCCAGGTGAAGGTCAACGGCCGCCGGGTCGAGCTCGCGGGCCTGGAACGGGTCCTGCGTGCGCACCCCGGCGTGGCGGACGCGGCGGCGCTGGTCGGCTCCGCCGGGCAGGGGCAGACCCTGGTCGGGGTCGTCACCGGCGACGTGGCGCGGGACGACGGCCGGCGGGAGGAACTGGCCCGGTGGTTGCGCGAGCGCCTGCCCGCCTTCCAACTGCCCGACCGGCTGGTGCGGGTCGAGCACCTGCCGCTGACCGCCAACGGCAAGGTCGACCGGCGCGCGCTCGCCGAACTCGCGGCCGAACCGCGGGACCGGCGGCCGGACCGCCCGCTCACCCCGGACGAGCGGGCGCTGGCCGGGATCTGGTCGGAGCTGCTGGGTGACGCGGTCGACCGGCCGGACGCCCACTTCCTCCAGCTCGGCGGCAACTCGCTGCTGGCGATGTCGGTGCAGGCGCTGATCGAGGAGCGGACCGGGGCCCGGCTGCCGGTGGCGACCGTCCTCGCCACGCCGGTACTCGCCGACCTCGCCGCGGCGCTGACCGAGGCGCTGGCCGAAACTCGGACCGGGGCGGGCCGGACCGTCGCGCTGGAGCCCGCCGGGCCCGCCGACGGTCCGCTCCCGCTGAGCCGGGAGCAGCAGCGCCTGTGGTTCCTGCACCAGGTGGCCCCGTCCGCCGCGTACAACATCCCGCTGCGCTTCGCCCTGCCCGGGTCGGTGGCCGTCGACCGGCTGGCCGACGCGCTCGCCGGCCTGCTCCGCCGGCACCGGGTGCTCCGCTCGGTCGTGGCGGACGCCGACGGCGGGCCGGTGGCCCGTCCGGTCGACGTCGCCGACTGGTCGCCGCGGCGGATCGAGGTGTCGGACGTGGACGACGCCGTCGCGCGCGAGGCCGGTCACGTCTTCGCGCTCGACCGCGAGATCCCGCTGCGCGCGGCACTGCTCACCGGGCCGGACGGCGCCCGGCACCTGGTCCTGACGATCCACCACATCGCCTTCGACGGGCATTCGCTCGCGCCGCTGCTCGACGAACTGGCCGCGCGCTACCTCGGACAGGAGCCCGCCGCACCGCGGTACGAGTTCGCCGACGTGGTGCGCCGGCAGCGTTCGCCGGAGTACGCGCGCGAGGTCGCCGCCGCGCTGGACCACTTCGCGCACCGCCTGGCCGACGCGCCACGCGTGACCGCGCTGCCCGGCGAGGGGGACGGCAGTGGTGTCGGCGTCGTGCGGCTGCCGCTGTCGGGCGACCTGGTCACGGGGGTGGCGGAGCTGGCCAGGGCGCAGGGGGTGAGCCCGTTCGCGTTCTGGCTCGGGGTGGTCGGCGTGGTGCTGGCCCGGCTCAGCGGCGAGCCCGACCAGGTCGTGGCGGTGCCGGTGGCCAACCGCGACCGCGGCGAGTTCCGGTCCGTGGTCGGCCTGCTGACCAACACCGTGCCGCTGCGGGTGACCGTCGACGGGCGGGAGTCGTTCGGCGACCTGGTGCGCGGGCTGTTCGACCGGCTCACCGAGGACCTCGCCCACCAGTCCTGCCCGTTGGAGGACCTGGCCGCCCGGCTGGGCGTCACCCCGGACCGGCGCAACCCGCCGATCAGCCAGGTCCTGTTCAGCACCGCGAGCTACCCGCCGAGCGACGCCGGCGGGCAGCGGTTCGAGCCGCGCCCGGTGTCACCCGGTGCCGCGAAGTACCCGCTGTCGATCTCGGTCTCGACCGCGGGCGACGCGGCCGAGGTGGTCCTGGAGTTCGACCGGGAGCGGTACGGCGACGGGCAGATCGCCTCGCTGGCCGCCGCCGTCGAGGCCGCGGTCGGGCAGTTCCTCGCCGCTCCCCGGCGGCCGGTGGCCGACCTGGTGCTCGCCCGGGTCGAACCCCGCCACGACGGGGACGGGGCCGGCGACTTCGCACCGATCACCGAGCACATCGCCCGGCAGGTCGAGCAGCGGCCCGGTTCGACGGCGGTCCACGGCGGCACCGGGCAGGACGTCGACTACTCGACGTTGTGGCGGCGCGCCGAGGCGTACGGCGCCGCGCTGGCGGCACGCGGCGTCGGCGCCGGCAGCCGGGTGGCGATCCTGATGCGCCGCACCGACACGCTTCCCGTGGTGCTGCTCGGCGTGCTGCTGTCGGGCGCGGCCTACGTGCCGCTGGACCCCGCCTACCCGGCCGCCCGGCTCGGCCACGTCCTGGCCGACTCGACGCCCGACCTGCTGATCACCGACCTGCCGTCGGTGCCGGCGGAGGTGTCCGACCGCACGACGGTCGTCCCGGTGGCCGATCTGGTCGGGGGGCCCGACCGGTGGACGCGGGCGGTGCCCCGGCCCGAGGACCCGGCCTACGTCATCTACACGTCGGGGACCACCGGGAGGCCCAAGGGCGTGGTCGTCCCGCACGGGGGCCTGCACTGGCTGCGGCACTGGGCCGCGCGGACCTACCTGCCCGAGGACCTGCGGCAGGTGTTCGCCGGCACGTCGGTCTGCTTCGACCTGTCGGTCTTCGAGATCTTCGTGACCTGGTCGCTGGGCGGCGGCCTGCGGCTGGGCGGCACCACCCTCGACCTGATCTCCGGTGCCGAGGGCGTCACCCTGGTCAACACCGTGCCCTCGGTGTGGGAGGAAGTCCTCGAACACCGCGCTCCCCCGGCGTCGCTGCGGGTGCTCAACCTGGCCGGGGAGCCGTTGCGGCGGACCCTGGTCGACCGGACCGGCGCGGTCGCGCCCGCCGTGCGGCTGTACAACCTGTACGGCCCCACCGAGGACACCACGTACTCGACCGCCGCCCTGGTCCCGCTGACCGGCACCGGGCCGGTGCCGATCGGCGACCCGCTGCCGGGCACGGCGGCGTACGTGCTCGACGCCGAGGGCCGCCCGGTGCCGGACGGCTTCCCCGGCGAACTCCACCTGGCGGGCCGCAAGCTCGCCGCCGGCTACCTGGACCAGCCCGGCCTCACCGCGCGGCGGTTCGTGGCCGACCCGTTCGGCGGCGGGGTCATGTACCGCACGGGCGACCGGGTGCGCCGGGAGCCGGACGGCCCGCTGGTGCACCTGGGCCGGCTGGACGACCAGTGCAAGGTGCGCGGGTTCCGGGTCGAGCCCGAGGAGGTCGAGCGGGTGTTCGACGAGCACCCGTGGATCGCCGAGGTCTGCGTGGTGCCCCGGGAGGCGGGCACGCCCAGGGCCCGGCTGGTCGCCTTCGTCGCCG
The DNA here is from genome assembly GCF_000328705.1 of Saccharothrix espanaensis DSM 44229. NCBI lineage: Bacteria > Bacillati > Actinomycetota > Actinomycetes > Pseudonocardiales > Pseudonocardiaceae > Saccharothrix > Saccharothrix espanaensis. Next base: position 5,740,837 of record NC_019673.1, read on the forward strand.
GGGCCGGTCCGGGCCCGGAGCCGGCGGAGCTGACGGCGTGGGCCGCGGACCGGCTGCCGGCGCACCTGGTGCCGTCGACGGTCGTGCTGCTCGACCGGCTGCCCCGCAACCCCTCGGGCAAGGCGGACCGGGCCGAACTCGCCGCCCGCCCGCTGCCCGACGCGGAGCCGACCGGCGTGGTGGCGCCGGTCGGTCCGCTGGAGACGTGGCTGGTCGAGCGGTTCGCCGCGCTGCCCGGTGCCGGCCAGACCGGCGCGGGCCACACCGGTGCCGCGCTCGGTGCCGGTCAGGTCGGGGCAGGTCAGGTCGGGGCCGGTCGGATCGGGGCAGGTCAGGTCGGGGCCGGTCGGATCGGGGCGACCACCCACTTCGCGGCCGTCGGCGGCGACACCGCGGCGGCCGAAGCGCTGGCCGGGGAGGTGCTGCGGGCGCATGGGGTGCCGCTCACCCTCCGGGACGTCCTGGACCACCCCACGCCGCGCGCCTTGGCCCGCCTGGTGGAGCAGCGCCGCGCCGAGGCCGACGACGTGACCACGTTGCTGATCTAGGTGCCCGTGAGGCGACCGACCCCGTCCCGCGCTGGAACCCGCTGAGAAGAGGCGCACCGATGCTCGCCCGCAACGATCCCCACGCCGAACGCTGCCTGCTCTACCTGGACACCCGGGAACTGCCCAACGAGCGGGAAGCCGAGCTGCGCGCGGCCCTCGACCAGGGGTACCGGCTCGTGGTGGCCACCCCCACCCCGGCGGCCTACCGCGGCTACCCGCTCACCCACGTGATCGAGGCGCCGGTGGGCGACTACGACAAGGCCGAGGAGGTGATCGTGGAGGACCTGGCGCGCCACGGCCTCACCGTGCACGGCGTCGTGGCGTGGAAGGACCGCGAGGTGGAGTTGGCCGCCCGACTGGGTGCCCGGCTGGGCCTGCACACCACCAGCCCGCGCGCGGCGGTGAACGTGCGCAACAAGGTGCTCACGCGCCGGCTGCTGGACGGCATCGAGGGCGCGAACCCCCGTTACGCCGTGGTGCGCCAGGAAGACGAGCTGGCCGCGGCCGTCGCCGAGGTGGGTGTCCCCTGCCTGCTCAAGCCGGCCGGGAACTCCGGCGGCCGGGGCATCCGGCGGGTCGCCGACGCCGCCGACGCGATCGCCGCCTACCGGGAGTTCACCGGCTACAACGCGGCGCAGGCGGGCGAGATGTTCCACTACTACGAGGACGCCGTCCTGGTGGAGGAGGAGCTGACCGGCAGCGAGCACTCCGTGGCCGGGGTCGTCAGCGGCGGCCGGGTGATCACGCTGGGCGTCGCCGACAAGCTGTTCGACCGGTCGCTTCCCCTCCAGTACCAGAACGTCGTGCCGTCCCGGCTGCCGGCGGCGGTGCTGGCCGAGGCGCTCGACCTGGTGCGCCGGGCCGTCGCCGCGACCGGGATCGACCACTGCGGCTTCCACGTCGACCTGATGGTGACCGACGCCGGCGTCCGGGTCCTGGAGGTCGGCGGCAGGCTGGGCGGAGAACTGATCAACTCGCACCTGATCCCGCTGGCCCAGCCCGGCCTCAACCCGTACCAGGCCGTGCTCGACGTGGTGCAGGGCCACTCCCCCTTGGCGCTGGACGACTACACCGGACGCTTCCGGGGTTTCGCGGCCTCGCGCGTGGTGATGCCGCCCGACTTCGGGGTGCTGGACCGGATCGAAGGCGTGCAGGACGTGCGCCGCGACTCGCGGTGCCGCGACTTCATGCAGCTCTACGGCCCCGGTCAGCGGATGGTGCCGCCGGAGGTGCGGTTCAAGGGCTACGAGATCGGCTACCTCGTCGCGCAGTGCGGCCCGGACGAGGACATCGACGCCACGATCGCGGAACTGGTGGACCGCATCACCATCACGGTGGTGCCGGACCCGCCAGTGGAGTCCACTGTGGACGACCGTCCCGTCCACGACCTCCTGCGCGAGCTCGGCGAGCACTCGGTCACCGTGCGGGCGCAGGACGGGAACCTGCGGCTCGACGGCCCGGTCACCGCGCTGCCCAAGGAGGTCGTGCAGCGGGTCAAGGCGCACAAGCCGGCGATCCTCGACCTGCTGGCCCGGGTGAGCGACCGGGTCGAACGGCTCGACGACCCGCCCGTGCCGGGGCCGTTGTCCCCCGCCCAGCAGGCGGCCCTCGCCGTCGAGCCGGACCACGGCGCGGCCCGGTCGGTGCTGCGGCAGAGCGTGCGCTGCGCGGGCGAGGTGGATCCCGAAGCGCTGGCGAAGGCGTTCGCCCGCCTGCTGGACCGGCACGAGATCCTGCGCGCGGTCGTGGCGGACGGCCGGCTCGCCCTGGCCGATTCGGCACCGTTCGAGCAGGCACCGTTCGAGCAGGCCGGGACGCCGGTCGACCTGCGCTCCGGACCGGCGTTCGCGCTGCACGTCCGCCCGGACGGGGACGACACCCTGATCGAGCTGACCGCGCACCCCCTGGTCGCCGACGCGCGGACCCTCGCGCTCGCCCTGGGCGAACTGGCCCGGCTGCACAACGGGGAACCCGAGCCCGCCGACCCGGTCGGCTACGCCGAGTTCACCGCCGCGCAGGCGCGCTACCTGGCCCACCCGGTCACCGCCGCCCGGCGCGCCCGGCTGACCGTCGACCCCGCCGTCCTGCGCGCCCCGGCCGCCTCCGTGCAGCGGCTCACCGCGCCCGCGCCCACCGCGGACGTGGCGGCGATCGCGGCCGAACTGGGCTCCACCGTCACGATCCTGAGGTTGGGCGCGTTCCTCCTCGCGGCCCACCGGCTGGGCCTGGCGCGGGCCGTGGCGGTCGAGCAGCCCAACCGGTCGGGGGCGTTCGCCGAGGTGCTGGGCCCGGTGGCCACCACGGCGCTGCTGCCCCTGCCGTCCGCGCCGACCGTCCGGGAGTTCCTCACCGCGGTCCGCGACCGGGTGCTGGACGCCCACGAGCACCAGGACCTGCCGCTCCCGGCGCCCGCCGACCTGGTGCCCCGGGTGCGGTTCACCGAGCGGCCGGGGCCGACCCCCGGACCGGTCTTCGGCGGTGCCGCCGCAACGCTGTCCCCGGTCGAGGCCCTGCTGCCGGGCGGCGACCTGGCGCTGACCCACGTCGACGGCGTCGAACTGGTCGTGGAGCACGACGCCGCGCCGGAGCGGGCCGAAGCGGTCGCGAGCCTCTACCGCTTCCTGCTCGACCGCCTGGACGACTGCCTCGACCGCGCGCCCGACGACCTGCCGCAGGACGTGGCCGCGGTGCGGCGGGCCGAGCACGAGCTGTCCCGGACGTCGTCGGCGGTCGAGGCGGTGCGGGAGATCTTCGCCGACGTGCTGGGCCGCGCGCGGGTCGGGCCGCGGGAGAACTTCTTCGAGCTGGGCGGGACCTCGCTGACCGTCGCGAAGGTCGTCTCCCGGGTCCGGCAGCGGTTCGGGACGGCACCGGGCTTCGCCGAGGTCTTCGACCACCCGACCCCGGCCGGGCTGGCCGGCGTCCTCGGCGCACCCGGCACGTCGACCGGGTACGCCCTGGTGGCGCGCCCGCCGCTGGCGGAACTGCCGGCGTCCCCGCAGCAGGTGCGCTACTTCCTCACCTACAACATCGATCCCGCCCGCTCGGGCCGGATCAGCGTGCTGGTGGACGAGTGGGCCGACGCCGACGCGTTCCGCGCGGCCGTGGCGAACGTGGTCCAGCGGCACGAACTGCTCCGCACGGGGTTCTTCACCGACGCGGCGGGCGTGCTGCACCAGCGCATCGCCGCGTCGGTGTCGCCGGAGGTGTCCGAGGCCCGGCTGACCGCCGAGGACCAGGACGGGCGGCGGGCGGAGCTGGAGGCCGCGCTGCGCACCCACACCTTCGACCTGGCCGCCCCGCCGCTGCTGAAGGTGCTGCTCGACCCGTTGCCGCAGGGCGGGGTGCGGGCGGCGGTCGGGGTGTTCAGCGGACTCCTGGACGCCTACTCGGAGGGCACCCTGGCCGTCGAGCTGCGCACCGCGTACGAGGCGGCGCTCGCCGGCACCCTGGCCGGGCTGCCCCGGCCCCCGGTGCAGTACCAGGACTTCTGCCGGTGGCAGCACGACCTGGCCGCCGGCCCGGAGTTCGACCGCGCGCGCACGTTCTGGGAGCAGCGCTACCCCGCCGACCACGAGCCCTTCCGGCTGCCCGCCGACGACGGCGAGCGGACCGGCGCGATGCGCGTGTTCCTGCTCGGCGACGAGCTCAGCGCCGCCGCCCGGGACGCCGCCGCGGCCTGCGAGTCGAGCCTGTTCGGCTTCCTGCTGGCCAACTTCTTCGAGCGGGCCGCCGAGCTGTACGGCCGCGACGACGTGTCGGTGGGCGTGCTCTACCACGGCCGGGAGAACGAGGAGCTGGCCGACCTGGTCGGCTACTTCGTCGACCTGTTCTGCCTGCGCTGCGACGTGCGCGGGCCGGCGGAGTTCCGCGATCTGGTGCGGCGGGTCAACCAGGAGCTGTTCGGTTCCGTCGACGCCCGTGCCTACCAGTACCAGGACCTGGCCGAACGGGTGGGCGCGTCGCCCGCGGACCCGGTGTTCCCGGTGACCGGCTTCCACGTCAACAACGTCATAGTGCCCGGCCGCGCGACGCGGGTGGGCGAGGAGTTCCGGGAGCAGGTGCTGGACCTGCCGTACCGGCCGAAGTTCGACTTCAACATCTACGTGCACGAGTCCGACCGGGGCATCCTGATCAGGATGGCGTACGCGACGGCGGTCGTCGGCCACGAACGGGCCGCGACCCTCGCCGCGGACTTCGTGGCCGGCGTCCGACGGAACGTGCGCGCCGTCCTGGGGAGCACCACATGACCGGCACCACGCGGACCTACGGGCTGATCGGCATCGGCATCGGCGTGTTCAACCTCTCGCTCGCCGCACTGCTGGAGGACAACGGCTACCGGGACGCCGTCTTCTTCGACCGGCAGCCGGAGATGACCTGGCACGGCGGCCTGCTGCTGGAGTCCTCGGAGCTCCAGGTGCACTACCTCAAGGACCTGGTCACCCCGGTCGACCCGACCAGCCGGTTCAGCTTCCTCAACTACCTGGCCCAGCGCGGCGTGCTCTACCAGTTCCTCAACCGCCGGGGCGGGGCGGTCGGGCGCGGCCAGTTCCAGCGCTACTTCCGCTGGGTCGCCGACGCGCTGCCGAGCACCCGCTTCGGGTCGACCGTCGAGGCCGTGGAGTTCGACGGCGAGCACTTCCGGGTCCGCGTCAACGGCGAGGAGCACCGGTCGCGGCACCTGGCGGTGGCGACGGGCCCGCGGCCGACCGTGCCCGACTGCGCGCGCCCGCACCTGGGCGACCGGGTGTTCCACGCCTCGGAGTACCGGCAACGGCGGGAAGGGCTGCACGGGGCGCGGATCACGGTGGTCGGCGGCGGCCAGACCGGCGCGGAGGTGGTGCTCGACGCGATGAACACCGTGCCGCACCGCGAACTGGCCTGGTACGGGCGGCGGCTGGCCTTCTCCCAGCTCGAAGACCACTCGTTCGTCAACGAACTCTACGTGCCGAGCTTCACCCGGGAGTTCCGGGCGGCGGCCGAGGACAAGCGGCTGGAACTGCTGGACCGGTTGGCGATGTCGTCGGACGGCATCACCCAGCACGTGGTCGACGCCATCTACCGGCTCGCCTACGACCGGATGTTCTTCTCCGACAACGAGTACGACTACGACTTCCGGGCCGGGCAGGAACTGGTCGGGCTGGAACCCGCTCCCGGCGGTGGTTACGAGCTGACCATGAGGTCGTGGCTGGACGACGGGTTGCGCACCGAGACGACCGACGCGGTCGTGCTCGCCACCGGCTTCACGCCCTCCTCCTGGGACCACCTGCGCGGCGTCCTCGGCGGAATCGACGCCACCGAAAAGCACGACAGCGCGGGACACGACAGCGCGGCGCACGACTGCGCGGGGCACGACTGCGCGGCGGCCGGGAACGTCAAGGACGAGGTCCCGCCGGTGGGCCAGAACTTCGAGGTCCTGTGGCGGCACCAGGAGACCAACAGCATCTTCGTCCAGAACGGCAGCCGGAAGTGCATCGGCCTGGCCGACCCCAACCTGAGCATCGCGGCCTGGCGCGCGGCCATGATCGCCAACCGGGTGCTCGGCCGCGAGGTCTACTCGACGCACCCCGACACCCCGCTCGTGCGGTTCTCCTAGGACGGTGGCGATGACGCTCCAACTCCGGTCCGCGGACCGGTTCCTGCTGATCTCGGCCAAGCCCGCGCCCAACGGCGGGTTGCACCTGGGTCACCTGGCGGGCCCGTACCTGCGCCAGGACATGCTGCGGCGGCACTACCTCTCGCGCGGCGCGTCGGTCGCGGTGGTCGGCGGCACCGACCCGGTCGACTCGTTCATCTCGCTGCGCGCGACGCAGGACGACCGCGACCCCGACCAGGTCGCGCACGGCTACTTCGAGCAGATCCGCGCCGACTTCGCCGCGCACGACGTCGAGCTGGACGCGTTCATCGACCCGCTCTCGCCGACCTGGCGGGACCGGTACGTCGCCTCCTTCGCCGAAGTGCTGGAGCGGGCGAAGGCGAACGGTCGACTTCGGCTGGAAACCGTGCCGTTCCCCTTCCGGGACAACGGTTCCGGCGCTTCCGGCGCGTGGGTGTGCGGCACCTGCCCGGACTGCGGGTCCGGCGTGTCGGGCTACTTCTGCGAGGACTGCGGGGCGCACTTCGACCCCGCGGAGATCGGCGCGCCCGTGCCCCGGTTCCCCGGGCAGGGCCTGACCTTCCGGCCCGAGTCCGACTTCTTCTTCCACATCGCGGAGCCCGCCGCCCGGCTGGCGTCGCTGGCCCGCGTCGGGGTGCCCGACGACCTGCGCGAGGTCGTCGCCCGGCAGTTCCGCGCCGGCCGCGACCTGGTCCGGCTCAGCGAACCGTCGGACTGGGGCATCCCGCTGGAACCGGGCTCGCGCCGGCGGTACTTCGGCCACGGGCTGCTCTACGGCTACTGCCGCCTGCTGGGCGACCTCTACCGGGAGGTGACCGGCGAAGCCGGCCACCCGTTCGACGACGGTTCGCCGGTCACCACCGTGAACCTGTTCGGCATCGACAACACCGTCTCGCACATGGTGAACATCCAGGCGATCGGCGAGGAGGTCGAGGGCTGGAAGGGGTTCGACGGGTTCGTGGTGAACCGGTTCCTGCGGCTGGAGGGCCGCAAGATCTCCACCAGCGCCCGCCACCTGGTGCACGCCGCCGACCTGACCGGCCGGTGCGGCCTGCACAGCGACGGCATCCGCTTCGCCCTCGCCGCGTCGAGCCCGACGCGGGCCGAGGTCGACCTGCACGTCGACGAGTTCGTCCGCGTCTACAACGAGATCTTCCTCGGCACGGTGTGCCGCGCGGTGGTCGACGCGGTCGCGGAGCTGCGTGACGCTCCCGCCACCGCGCCGACCACCGCCGTCGCGGCCCGGTTCGAGGAGGTCTTCGCCCGCGTCTGCGACGGGCACCGCTTCCCGGTCTACGACCCGGCCGAGCAGGTGGCGACCGTGCTGTCCTGGCTGGCCGCGAGCCCCCCGGCCGGCGACCCCGACCGGTACGGCCGGCTCAAGGCGCTCTCGCTGCTGCTGTACCCGATCGCACCGCGCCTGGGCCGCTGGGCGTGGCGTTCGCTCGGTGCCGAAGGCGAACCCGCCTACGCGGCCTACGCCGGCTCGACGGTTCCGCGCCCCGATGGGCCGGCACCCGTCCCCCCGCCCGCCGATCCCGCGCGGCTGCGGGAGGCGATCTCGGCGGCAGCCGCCGGCTGACGTCCACCCGTTCGCGACCCGAGGAGCACCATGGTCAACCGCGTTCCCTTCCAGGCCCCGACCTCCAGCCGGCCGGGGGTGCACCTGCACGAGGCCGACTTCACCGCCTTCGGCGCGGGCCGCGTCCCGTTCGAGGGCGGCCGGTTCACGCTGGAGCCCGGCGCGACGTCCAAACCGGACACCCACCAGGTGTCGGAGTGCTGGATGATCGCCGGCGGCTCCGGCCTGCTGACCTACGACGGGGCCGAGCACCCCGTCACCGCCGGCGACTACGTGTTCTTCGAGCCGCAGAAGACCCACTTCATCCACAACAACGGCGCGGAACTGCTCACGATCCACACCGTGTGGTGGCTGGAGCAGGGATGAGCCCCACCGCCACGCCGGACGTCCCGGACTTCGACACCGTGATCGTCGGAGCGGGTGTCCTGGGCTGCGCGCTGGCCCACCGGCTGGTCGGCACCGGCCGCCGGGTCGCGTTGCTGGACCGGCGCACGGTCGGCTCCGGGTGCAGCGGCCACGCCGGGGCGATCGCCTCGCCGTTGGCCCGCAACGACCGGCTGCGCGCGCTGTCGGCGCACAGCCGCCGGTGGTACGCCGACTACCGGCGGCAGCGCCCGGACGCGCCCCTGCGCACCCTCCCGATCCACTTCCTGTGCGCCGAGGGCAACACGGACGCGCTGCGGGAGCGGTGCACCGAGCCGTTGCGCCCCACGCCCGAAGCCGCGCTGCCCCCGTGGATCGCCGTGCCCGGTGACACCGTCGTGCTCGGCGGGCCGGAGGCGTTGCACGGCCAGGTGGCCGAGCTGTGCCGGGTGCTGACCGGGAGCGCCGGCGTGACGGTGTACGAGTGCGCGCCGGTGCTCGGGTGGTCGGGCGGGCCCGGTGCGTTCACCGCGGAGCTGTCCGACGGTCGGCGCGTCCGGGCCCGGGAACTCGTCCTGGCCAAGGGTTCCTGGCTGGCCGCCGCGGACCTGCCGCCGGGCGCGCCACCACCGCGCACCAAGAAGATCGTGTCCTACGTGCTGGACCTGCCGGCCGGCCCGGCGGACCCGGTGGTCTACCTCGCCGACCACGACGCCTTCCTGCTCCCCCGCCCCGAGCGCGGCCAGTGGTGGCTGAGCATCACCTCGCCGGAGTGGGACTGCCACCCGGACGACGTTCCGGCCGCGTCACCGGACGACCTGCGCATCGTCCGTGCCGTCCTGGCGGCGTACGCGCCCGCAGCGGTGTCCGCGCTGCGCGGTGCGAGCGTGCACTGCGACTCCTACGCCGGCGACGGCGGACCGCTGGTCACCACCGCACCCGGCCGACCGGTGGTCGTGCACGGCGGTTCGGGCAGCGGATTCCGTTACGCGCCCGCCGCCGCCGACGCCGTGCTCGGCGCCTTGGAGGTGTCACGATGAGCCTGCGCCCCAGAGCCTCGCTGACCGAAGCGCCGGTGCTGCGCAGCATCGCCGGAGCCGGTCTGGCGAACCTGCTGGCGTCGGTGATCCTGGTCGGGCGCAACCTGCTCGACGGTTTCTACGCCGCCGCGGTGTCGACCGACGCGCTGGCGTCGTTCACGCTGGTGATCCCGATCATCTTCCTGCTCATCGGGCTCAGCCAGGGCGTGAGCGTCGCGGCGAGCAACGTGCTGGCCACCCGCACCGGGGCCGGCACGCCGCCCTCGCCGGACTTCGTCCGCCACGCCGCGTTCGCCGCGCTCACCACGGCACTGGCCCTCGGGCTGCTGCTGGCCGTGGCCGCGCCGGCCGCCATGAGCCTGTACCGGGCGGATCCGGAGGTCCTCGACCACGCGGTGGTCCTGGCGCGCTGGTTGATCGCGGGCATGCCGGTGCTGTTCCTCTACGGGGTGTCCACCGCGATGCTGCGCGCGTTGGGCGACGCCCCCGGTGCCGCCAAGGCGGCCACGGCCGGGCTGCTGGTCGGTGTCGCGGCGACGCCCCTGCTGGTGTTCGTCACGCCGCCGTTCCCGGACGACCCGCTGGTCGGCATCGCGCTCGGGCTCCAACTCGGCTACGCGTGCACCACCGTCCTGGTCGCGCTGCGGTTGCGGCGGCGCGGTCTGCTCGGCGGCCGGATCGACCGGGCGACGCTGCGCGCCGACCTGTCGGCGTTCGCCCGGCTCGGCGTGCCGGTGGCCCTGACCAACCTGGTGACCCTCGGTGCCGCGTTCCTGATCACCGGTGTGGTGTCCAACGCCGGCACCGACGCGACAGCGGCCTACGGAGTGGTGTCGCGGGTCGACCAGTTCGCGCTGATCGTGGTGAACAGCGTCATCCTCGCGCTGGTGCCGTTCGTCGGGCAGAACTTCGGGGCGGGCAGACCCGACCGCGTCCGCCAGGGCGTGCTGTCGGCACTGGCGCTGATGCTGGGCTGCTGGGTGTTGCTGGGCACGGTGCTGGCCCTGGCCGCGCCGGCGGTCGCCGAGCTGTTCGGGCTGCCGGGCGAAGCCGCCGTGACGGCCACCGGGTGGTTGCGGCTGTCCGCGCTGGCGTTCATCTTCCAGGGCGTCACGATGACCGCCGTCGCGCTGCTCCAGGTGCTCGGCCGCCCGGGGCTCGCGCTGGTCGCCAACGCCGTGCACCTCTACGCGTTGTTGGTGCCGTGGCTGTTCCTGCTGGCGAGCGGGGACGACCCGGCGGTGCTGTACCAGGCGGTGGCCGGCGCCCAGATCACCACGGGCGTCGCCTTCCTGCTGATCGGGGCGTGGGTGTTGCGGCGGCGGACCGCGCCGGGCACGGCGGTGGACAAGGAGGGGGCGGCACATGCCTGACGAGGTGGACCCGATCGGCGACAAACCGCTGTCCGGCATCAAGATCGTCGATCTGACCAGGGTGCTCGCGGGCCCGTACTGCACGATGATCCTGGCCGACCACGGCGCGCGGGTGATCAAGGTCGAACGCCCGCCGGGCGGTGACGACTCGCGGCACTTCGGGTCGTACGGACACGGCCGGTCGGCCTACTTCGACTCGGTGAACCGCAACAAGGAGAGCATCGCGCTCGACCTGCGGTCCGCGCCGGACCGAGAGGTCTTCGAGGAACTGCTGGCCGACGCGGACGTGCTGACCGAGAACTTCCGGCCCGGTGTCATGCGACGCCTGGGCTACGGCTGGCCCGAGCTGCACGCGCGGTTCCCGTCGTTGATCCACGGCAGCGTGTCCGGCTTCGGCGGCGAGGGCAGCCCGCACCGGGACCGCCCGGCCTACGACATGGTGGTGCAGGGCATGTCCGGCATGATGTCGGTGACCGGGCAGCCGGGCGGCCCGCCGACCAGGGTCGGGGTCAGCGTCGGCGACCTGGCGGCCGGGCTGTTCCTCACCGTCGGCATCACGATGTCGTTGCTGCGCCGGGCCCGGACCGGGGTCGGCAACCAGGTCGACATCGCCATGCTGGACTGCCAGCTGGCGTTGCTGGAGTACTCGATCGGCCGGCACCTGACCACCGGCGAGACCCCGGGACCGGTGGGCACCTACCGCCCGGCGGTGCCGCCGCCGTTCGGCTCGTTCCGCACCGCCGACGGCTACCTGGTGATCGCCGCCGGCAACGACAAGCTGTTCGCCGCGCTGTGCACCGCGTTGGGCCGGCCGGACCTGGCGCAGGACAGCCGTTTCGTGCAGGGCGAGGCCCGAAAGGACCACGAACCCGCGTTGCAGCGGGAGATCGAGGCGCTGCTGGCGCAAGCCGGCACCGGGCACTGGTGCGCGGTGCTGGGTGCGGCCGGTGTCCCTTGTGGACCGATCAACACCGTCGACCGGATGCTCGCCGACCCGCACGTGGCGGCGCGGTCGATGCTGGTGGACGTCGACGGGGGCGGCGCGCTGCCGAAGGTGGTGGGCACGCCGATCAAGTTCTCCGACGTCGCGGACCTGACCCGGGTCACCGCCGCTCCCGACCTCGACCAGGACCGGGCGCGGATCCTCGCCGAACTCGCCGCGCGCACCGGCGGCGTCCGGGAGTGGTCGTGACGGCGGGAACGGCGCTGTGGGCGGACCGGCCGTGGGCACCGAGGAGCGACGCCCCGCCGCCGCGCACCGGGGTCCTCGTCGTCGGTGGCGGGATCACCGGCCTGGTCGCGGCGATCGACCTGGTGGCCCGCGGCGTCGCGGTGACCGTGCTGGAGGCGGGGGCGGCCGGCTCCGGCGCGTCCGGCCGGGCGTTCGGCTCGATCGCCCTGGGCTGCACCGCGACACCGGGCGCCTTGACCGCGCGGCACGGTGCGGAGCGGGCGCTCCGGATGTGGCGGGAATCGTCCGACGCCGCCGGGGTGTTCGCCGGCTACCTCGCGGAACTGGGCCTGGACGCCGGCTTCCACCGCGCCGGCCACGTCAGGGTGGCCGTGCACCGGGGCCAGGAAGAGGACATCCGGGCGCAGTACCGGCAGTGGCGGCGGTTGTTGCCGCAGGAAGAGCTCCGGCTGGCCGGCGGTGACGAACTGGCGGCGGAGTTCCCCGGCGCGGGCTTCCGCCTGGGGCTGGTGGACGAGCGCTCGGCGTCGGTGGACCCGTACCGGCTCCTGGGCGGGCTGGTGGCGCACTTCCAGGAACGTGGCGGCGTCTACGTCGAACACGCTCGCGCGGAAAAAATCTTGCGCCAGGGCAACGGTTTCACCGTGCGGCACCCGGCCGGCGAGACCACCGCCGAGCACGTCGTGGTGGCGACGAACGGCCACACCGACGGCCTGCTCCCCCGACTGGGCCGCCGGGTCTACCCGGTGGGCAGCTACATGATCGCCACCGCTGCGCTGCCGCCGGACTCGCGCGCCGCCCTCAGCCGCCGGACCGTGACCACCGCACACGTCCGCAAGAACTACTTCCGCCTCACCGGAGAAGGCCGCCTGGTCTACGGCGGCCGGCTGAACCTCGCCACGGGCCTGACACCCGCGCAGGTCAAGACCCGCCTGCACAACTCGATGCTCGGCTACTTCCCGGCCCTGGCGGACGTCGAGGTGACCCACGCCTGGGGCGGACGGCTCGGGTTCACCTTCGACCAGGTGCCCCACCTCGGCACCGACGACGGCGTGCACTACGCGGTCGGCTACTGCGGCCGGGGCCTGCCGATGGCGGTGCACCTGGGCCGGCAGGTGGCACGACGAGTGCTGGGCCTGCCGGTCGAGACGACCTTCGCCGACACGCCCTTCCCCACCCGGTGGTACTTCCGCCGCACCCCCTGGTTCCTCCCGCCCACCGCCACCGCCCACCGCCTGCGAGACCTCGCCCGCCGCCGTTGACCAGGTCAGGAATGGCACTTCCCCGGCCTGGTGACGGCTGCGCCGGCCAGCGGGCAGGCGCGACAGGTGTTTCCGGATGGCGTGCGGTAGAACAGGCAACAGCTGCGGCGGGTGCCGTCGGGCAACAGGGTGCCGCGCAGTGCGGGTGCGGTGAGCAGCTCGTCGCCGAGGGTGCCGAGGCCGGCGGGCAGCGGTCGCAACGCACTGCGCAGGGCCGCGCCGGCGTTGCCCCACAGCAACCCGTCGGCGACCTTGACGACGGCGCGCAACCCGACGTGGAACGGGGTCAGGTGCTCCTCGACCACGGTGTGCAGCAGCAGGGGCGCGGGGTCGCCGGTGGTCCAGCCCCCGGGCTCGGGCAGGGACAGCCGCACGGAGGCGTCCTGGTCGATCCGGTACCGCAGGCGGCTCAGGTCGGGTACGACACCGCCGGTCGCCAGCGCGCCCAGGGCGACCGACCACAACCTGGCCGCCACCAGGAAGTGCAGGGTCGAGGCGGCCACCCGCGCCTCGGTGGCCTCGTACCGGGTGCCGACCCGCCGCACGGCCTCGGCCAGGGCGTCCCGGTCGTCGTAGAACGAGCGCAGCGGCTCGCCGGTGTCGTCCTGCCCGACGACGCAGGACGGGCTGATCCGCGCCGCCGAGGCCAGCGCGGCGGTGACCGTCGCGGGATCGGCAGGGCGGATCGCGTGCCGCTCGGTTCGTGCTCGCCCCACGGGCATCTCCGGGAACTGGTGGTTCGGGGCGGCGGCCCGCACCCGACTGGTCGTCCGGGACCCGCTCCCGGTTCCCGCGCCCACCGTCACGCCGGCACAGCGCTGGGCCGCGGCGCCCGGACGACCGGGACGACGCGGCCGGCCGCGGCTTGGGCGCGGTGCAGGGCCAGTTCGGCGGTGGGACCTCCGGCGAGCACGATCCCGGTGCAGGAACGCTGATCGGCCAGGTGCTCGATCAGGTCGCCGGGGCTCGCGGTCGGGTACCACTCGACGTCGCCGGGCAGGTCGGCGAGGCGGTCCAGGCCGTCCCACCCCGCCAACACCCCTGCCGCACGCGGGTAGAGCGCCACGAACGCGGTCGCGGCACCACGACCGGGCCCTCCGTCGAGCAGGTCCGGGCGCGCGCCGAGGGCGACCTGCACCATCGAGTCGTAGACGTTGGTGCCCAGCGCCCGGCAGAGGGCTTCGCCGACGAGGGCCCCGCCGATGCGGGCGTTGACCTCCACGACCTCGGGTCCGGTCGTGGTGAGGACGAACTCGGTGTGGGCGAAGCCGCGCTCGTGCCCGGCGGCATCGAGCACCCGCCCGATCCAGCCGTCCAGGGCGGCGAGGTCGTCGGCGGGGAAGGCGACCGGGAAGGCGGACGCCTCCTCCCGGTGCGCGGGTTCCGGGGACAGGACCCGGCTGAGCACGCCGAGCAGCCGGGTCTCACCGCGCCAGGTGATGGTCTCGGCGCTGTAGAGGGGGCCTTCGAAGTACGGCTCGGCGACCAGCCTGCCCTTGAGCGCGGTGCCGGCGGCTTCCCGCAGCGCCGCGTCACGCTCGGCGGAGGTCCGGGCGAGCCACACCGCGCGCGACGAGGTGCCCGCGGAGTCTTTGAGCACCAACGGGAAGTCCGCTGCCGTGGTCGGGTCGAGGGGGCCGCTGCGGCTCAGTCCGCGTTCGTGCAGGCGCGCCCGGACGGCGGCTTTGTCGCGCAGCACGCGCACCGCGTCCGGGGACGGTCCGGGCACGCCGAGCCGGTGCGCCAACTCGGCTCCCGGGATGGCCCAGGTGTCGGTGGAGCTGATCAACGCGGCCACGTCGGGCAGGTCGCGCAGCGCCTTCTCGCAGGCCGTGACGTCGGTGGTGTCGACGTCCACCACCCGCACACCGTCGCCGCAGCGGGCCAGTTCGTGGGTGTAGGTGGAGCGGTCGCCGGTGAGCAGCACGAGATCGTGCCCCGCATCGCGGGCCGCGTCGGCGATGCGGCCGAGCCCGAAGGTGAGGGCTTCCAGCAGTACGACGGTCACGGTACGAGGTCCTTCCGGCAATCCTGGGGGCGTTGTTGTGCGGGCACGGCCGGTTCGTACGACCGGCGCGCCCAGTCGATCGCGGCCCACGGCGGGGCCAGCTCCTCCAGCGAGGTGATCTCCGCGGGCGCGAGCAGCGCGGGGGCGAGGGCTTCGCGGTGCCGGGCGAAGACGCGCGCGGTGTAGCGGTGGCCGGTGTCCGCGCCGATGACCACGTGCGTGCGCACCGGGTCGCGTCCCGCCTCCCACTGCGCCGCCAGGTGCGCCGCACCGGTGGACAGGCCGGCGAACACGGCGTGCGTGCGCATCAGATCGATGGTGGCGGCCATGGCGTGCTGGAAGTCCATCCAGTGGACGCGGTCGTACAGCTCGTGGTGGACGTTGTCGAAGTGGATGGCGCTGCCGATGCCGGCGATGATGGCGTCGGGGTCGGTGAAGCGCTCGCTGCCGAACGTGACGCTGCCGAACGGTTGGACGCCCACCAGGCGGACCAGCGGGTCGTGCCGGCGCAGCGCGCGCACCAGCCCGCCGGTGGAGGCCCCGGTGCCGACGCTGCCGACCACGGTCAGCGGCTCGCCGGGCAGCGCCGACCTGAGCAGGTCGGCCAGCTCGGCGTAGCCCCGGTGGTGCACCGGGTCGTGGTACTGGCGCATCCAGTGCAGGTCCGGCTGCCGGGCGAGCAGCTCGCGGACCCGGGCCACCCGCCGGTTCTGGTCCAGGTCCAGGTCGTGGGACGGCGGCATCTGGTCGACCGTCACGCCCAGGATCTCCAGCTGGGCGCGCAGGGTGTCGTCGACCGTGGTGGAGGCCACGATGTGGCAGCGCAGCCCGTAGCGGTGGCAGGCCATCGCCAGGGCCAGCGCGTAGATGCCGCTGGAGCTGTCGACCACCGTCTGACCGGGGCGCAGCACCCCCGTGTCGAGCAGGTGGCGCACCGCGCCGAGCGCGGCGTAGACCTTCAGGGTCTCGAACCTGATCAGCACGGTGTTGGGCGCCAGCCGCACGAGCGACGGTGTTCTGATGGCGTCGGTGATGTGCTCGTGGACCGTCGGCGTCGCGGCGCTGTCGTCGCGCACGGTCCTCACCCCCGGGTCGGCCGCGGGCGGCGGATCGTGGCCGCGGTGGCCTTCGGTGGTGCCGTCGTGCGGGTCGAGGTCATCGTCGAACCCTTCCGGGGGTCGTCGTGTCATCGAGCGACATCGGTGCCGGACCACGCGGGAACGGCGGGTGCCGCACCGCCGTCCGGGTCGGGCCACGGCGCCGGTCCTGCCGATCTTCTCCGGCCCCCACTGGTCGTCGGCGGGGCCTCCGCGGTTCCCGCGCCGGTGGGATCCGGTGCGGGCGGGCGGGAACTTTCCCGAGCGGTGGAACGACCAGTGCTGCGCCGGGCCGGTGGTCGCGCGGTGTCGGACCTGACGGGAGACCTGCGCATGGGCTGGGGCGGTTGATGGGTGTCCCGGCGTCGCCCGCTGCGGGAAGGCGAAGGCGCACCCCGACCGGAAGCGCCTTCACCGGCGCCCGGTCCGTGCTGATGGCGAGCGGGTGCCTGGTCAACATCGGCACGTTCGCGGTCTACCCGTACTTGGCCGTCCTGCTGCGCGACCGGCTGGGCGCGGGCATGGCCCAGGTCGGCGTCGTGCTCGGGGCCGCGACCCTGGTGCAGTTCGCGAGCGCGCCGTTCACCGCGGCGTTCGCCGAACGAGTCGGTCTCCAGCGCTGCCTGACGCTCGCGACGCTGCTCTACGGCGCGGGTGCGGTCACCTACCTGGTCGCGGCGGACGACCCGGCGCTGACGGTGCTCGCGCTGTTCCTGAGCTGTGGCGCGGGGGCGCTGTACTCGCCGGCCTACCGGGGCTACCTGGTGCACTCGGCGGCCCCGGAGCAGCGCCCGCGACTGGTGTCGGCCGGCAACGCGGCGAGCAACCTCGGTGTCGCCCTGGGGCCGGTGGTCGGCGCGCTGTTCCTGCCCGAGCCGAGCGTGTTGTTCACCGTGAACACGGTGCTCTACGCCGTGCTCGTGGTCGTCCACCTGTCCCTGCGCCGGGAGGCGGACGCCGGGGACAGTCCGGCGGTGGAGCCGTTCCGACGGGTGTTGCGCGGTGTGGCCGGGCTGCCGTTCGCCGTCACCGTGGTCACCCACTACCTGTACTTGCAGTTCTACCAGTACCTGTCGAGCTTCGCGGAGGGCCGCGTGCCCGCGACCGGCTACGGGTTGGTCATGATGGGCTACTCCTTGGGTCTGGTGGCGATCCAGCCCTTGGTGGCGCGGCGGGTCGGCGACCTCCGCTATCCCGTGGCGATGGCCATCGGGTTCTCCTGCATGGCGGTGGGCATGGTGGCCTTCGCCGGCGGCCGGACCGCCGGGTTCGCCGTCGGTGCCGCGGCGATGAGCGTGGGGACCGCCGTCCTGATGCTCAAGAACGACCTGGAGGCGTTGGCGGGGTCGCGGCGATCGGCCACGGTGACGTTCGGGCAGCAGCGGCTGGCGGTCGGTGTGGGGGCGCTGTTGAGCGGTGTGGTCGGCGGTGCCGGGTACGGGTTGTTCGAGAGCGCGGGGATGTTGCCCGGTTTCTGGCTCGCGGTGGCCGTGCAGTGCGTCCTGCTCCCGCCGCTGGTGCTGCTGGCGCCGCGCGTGATCAGGAGGGTTGTGCCGCGGGCTTCTCGTACACGGTGACGTAGTTGCCCTCGCCGCGGAACGGTTCACGGCGCCAACCACCCCACCGGTGCCGGAGTTCGAGCCCCGCCAGCCGGGCCATCAGGTCCAGTTCGGTGGGCCACGCGTAGCGCATGAACGCGGGGGCCAGCTTGGTGCCCTTGTCGGTGATCAGCACGTGGTGGCCTTCGAACCGCTGTTCCACCGGGTCGTGGCGGACCGCGGCGATCCGGACCCGGTCGAGCCCGACCCGGTAGGTCTCCAGGGTCTGGTTGCGCTCGTAGCGGGCGACGTCGGGCACCGGGCACTCCAGGACGAACCGGCCGCCGGGCAGCAGGCGCTCGGCGACGTTGGCGAAGCAGCGCACCTGCCGCTCCTGGTCGGGCAGGAAGAAGAACGTCGAGAACACGACGAACACCATGGCGAACAGGTCGTCGCCGCCCGGGTCCACGTCGACCATGTCGCCGATGACGACCGGGATGCGGTCGCCGCCGGGCTTGGCGCGCATCCGCGCCACCATCGCCGCCGAGGCGTCCACGCCGCGCAGGTCGACGCCGGTCGCGGCCAGCGGGATGGTCACCCGGCCGGTGCCCACCGCGAGTTCGAACACCGGCCCGGCCGGGCCCTCCGCGATCAGCTCGGCCAGCCCCCGCACCGCCTCGGCGGGGTCGTGCTCGGCGTGCCACTCGTCGTAGACGTCGACATTGAGCTCGCCGTAGGTCTCCGGTCCCAGGTCCTTCATCGAGCTTCTCCCCCGAAGGTGCGGTCGACGTGGCCGACGAGCCCCGCGCGGACGGCGGTGCGGGTGCCGCGCGGACCTCGTCGACCAGTGGTCGGGCGGCGGAGCGGGAAAGTTCCGCACCGTCCGGGCCGCCCCGGTCGGATGGTTCCCCGGTTCCCGGGAACCGGGGGCCGGTGCGATCCGACCTCTGTGGTGGTGGCCGTTTCAGCTCCGTCCCGAAGAGGAACAGGGTGCAGGGTGTCGGGTAGTGGCACGGATGTCGAGGACGATGTCGACCGGCGTGACCCGGCAGCCGCCGGCGCGCGACGAGCGCCGGGACCGCGGCGCCGGACCGGGTACGTGACAGCGCTGTTCGCGGTGCTGGTCCTGTTGCTGGTGGGCGTGGTCGTGGTCCTGATCGCACAGGGCTCCATCGCCGTCCCGATCGGGGACGTCGTGGCCGTGCTCACCGGTCGGGGCGCCACCTCCGAGGTGAACCGCACGATCGTGCTGGACGCGCGGTTGCCGAAGGTCGTGGCCGGGTTGCTGGCCGGGGCGGCGCTGGCCGTCGGCGGGGCGCAGATGCAGACGCTGTTCCGCAACCCGCTGGCCGACCCGTTCGTGCTCGGCGTCAGCTCCGGCGCGATCCTGGGCGCCTCGCTGGTCATCCTCGGCACCGGCGGGGTGGGCTGGTTGTCGGGGCTGGGCGTGGTGAGCCAGCTCGGCGTGACCGGGGCGGCCGTCGCCGGTGCCGCCGGGGTGCTGCTGATCGCGCTGGGCATCGCCCGCCGCGTCGGCGACCCGGTGGTGGTCCTGGTGGTGGGCGTGATGCTCGGCTACCTGGCCGGTGCGGTGGTGGACATGCTGGTCTACTACACCGACCCGGACCGGTTGCAGGCGCTGGCCACGTTCACCCGCGGCTCGGTGCGCAACGTGACGTGGAACGAGTTGCAGGTCATCGCGGTGTCCTGCGCCGTGGTGCTGGTGCTGTCGGTCTTCCTGGCCCAGCCGCTCAACGCGCTGCTGCTCGGCGACCGGTACGCGGGCAGCCTGGGCATCAACGTCCGCCGCGTGCGCTTCCTGTCCCTGGCCGGGGTCGCGGTGCTGTCCGGCATCACCACCGCCTACTGCGGGGCCATCGGTTTCGTCGGGCTGGCCGCGCCGCACCTGGCCCGCGGGCTGTTGCGCACGGCCGACCACCGGCTGGTGCTGCCGGCCAGCGCGCTGATCGGCGCGGTGATCGTGCTGGCGGCCGAGTACGTCGCCGGCGGCAACGGGCTGACCAGGACGTCGCTGCCGCTGAACTCCGTGACGGCGTTCGTCGGCGCGCCGGTGATCCTGTGGGTGCTGCTGTCCGGCCGGGCGCGGAGGAGTGCGTGATGACCACGGCGACGCCTGCGGTGTCCCCGCCCGCGGCCCTACAGGCCGTGGCGGTGAGCGCGGGCTACCGGCGACGACGCCGTCACCCGGCCGTCACCGTCCTGCGGGACGTGCACCTCGCGGCCCGGCCCGGCGAGCTGATCACGTTGATCGGCCCCAACGGCGCGGGCAAGTCGACCCTGCTGCGCACCCTCGTGGGCGCCCAGCCCCCGCTGGCCGGGCACGTCCTGCTCGACGGCCGGGACCTGGGCGGGCTGTCTCCCCGGGACCGCGCCCGGCGGCTGGCGGTCGTGCTGACCGAGCCGGTCGACGTCGGGCAGATGAGCGTGGCGTCGGTCGTGGCGCTGGGCCGGCTGCCCTACCGCTCCTGGATCGGCCGGGACACCGGGCACGACCGGGCCGCGGTGGACCGGGCGCTGGTCGACGCCGGGGTGGACTGGCTGCGCGACCGGCCGCTGCACGACCTGTCCGACGGCGAGCGGCAGCGGGTGATGGTGGCCCGCGCCCTGGCGCAGGAGCCGGCGGTCCTGGTGCTGGACGAGCCCACCGCGTTCCTCGACGTGGCCCGCCGCATCGAACTGGCCGCCATGCTGACCCGGCTCACCGCGACCACGGGCGCGGCGATCGTCCTGTCCACCCACGACCTGGGTTTCGCGCTGCGCCGCTCCGACCAGGTGTGGCTGGTCGGAGGAGACGGCGCGGTGACGGCCGGCGCGCCGGAAGACCTCGCCCACAGCGACGCGATCGCCCGGACCTTCGCCGGGGAGAACATGACCTTCGACGACGCGGCGGCCACGATCGTCGTCGCCGACGAGACCGTGCCCGGTGCGACCGTCCGGGTGGTCGGCGAGGGGCGGACGCGGCAGTGGGCCGAGCACGCCGTGCGCCGGGCGGGCTGGACACCCACCGAGGCCGGCGGCGGTCGCGTCCTGCGGGTGGAGCCCGGGACGCCGTGCCGCTGGCGGGTCGACGGGCCGGACGCGCACGGCGTCGGCTTCGACACCCTCGTCTCCCACCTGCGCGGCCAAGCCGTGCCGCTGCCCGAAGACGCACGAACCGGGTGACCACCGCTCGACGCACCCACCACCGGAACACCCACGGACACGCAGGAGAGCACCACCGTGAAAAGACTCATCGGCACGGCCGTCGCGTTGCTGGCGCTGCCCCTCACCGGCTGCGGGGTTTTCGGCTCGGGTGCGCCGGGCAGCCAGGCCGACGCAGCGGGCTGCGCCGCGGACCACGCCGAAGGCCGTGACCACTTCCCGGACAAGAGCACCGTCACCGAGTCCGAGCTGTGGAACATCAGCTACCACAACTCCTACAAGACCATCACGCTCGACGACACCGAGAACACCGACGGCGCCGACCTGAAGTACGTGCTCTACCAGTGCGGCACGCCCCGGCCCGAGGCCACCGGCGAGCTGGCGGGCGCGCTGTTCGTCCAGGTCCCGGTCACCAACGTCGCGGTCACCTCGTTCAACGCCTTGGCGATGGTCGACCGGCTGGGCAAGAACGACACCGTGAAGGGCCTCAGCGGTCAACTGCTGGGCAACGCCGCGAAGGACGAGTGGTACGGCGCGGTGGCCGCCGGCAAGCCGATGTCGATCGGCGAGTACACCGAGCTGGACAAGGAAACCGTGCTGGGCCTGAAGAACCAGGTCGTCCTGATGTCCGGGTTCGGCAAGGGCTTCGACGACATCAGCAACGCCCGCGCCGCCGGAATGCCCGGCGTGAGCGTGTCCAACCGGTTGGAGCGGCACGCCCTGGCCTCCGCCGAGTGGATCAAGATGGTCGCGGCCTTCTACAACGCCGAAGCCGCCGCCAACACCGAGTTCGACGCCATCAGGACGAGGTACGAGGAGGTCGTCTCCGCCGTTTCGGGCAAGATCGACAACCGGCGGGCGGGCTACCTCTGCGTCGCGGCCGAGCGCGGCTGCGAGTTCTTCCACGGGCACGGCGCGGAGACCCTGGTCGGCCGCCTGCTGACCCAGTTGGGCGTGGGCAACGTCTTCGCCCCCGACAACCCCGCCCCCAACGGCCAACCCTACGACTTCGAGAAGGCCGTGGGCACGGCGGCCGACGCCGACTTTTTCATCGTCTACGACCCCTTGAAAATGACCCGGGACACCCTGTCCGCCGACCCGCGCACGGCACAGTTCAAACCCTTCAAGGACAACAACTTCATCGCCGGCGTGGACGACAACTTCGAGGAGTGCCGCGCCAAGACCTACCTCGACGTGGACGTGCTCATCAAGGACTTCGCGATCGGCCTCGCGCCCGAGTTGTTCCCCGGTGCCAAGGGAACCTGCTTCGCCCGCCCCTCCTGACCAACCGTCCCAGTCCACTTGCCGTCCCGGTCCGCCCTCCGGCCCGGTCCGGTCCGCCGAACGCTCCGGCTGTTCGGCGGACCGGGGCGCGGTGGCTCAGGCGCGCGTGCCGCGCACGATGAGCCGGCGGGCGTGGTTGTCGTAAGGGGAGGCGTCGAAGTCGCCGAAGCACTCGACATCGGTGAACCCGACCGCCTCGAACAGCCCGCGCAGCTCGGCGGCGCTGTAGAGGGTGGAGTGCAGCGACGTGCGCCGCACCTCGTCACCGCGCACCCAGGTCCAGTCGCTGCGCAAGCGCGTCCAGTCGTCCAGGACGGTGTCGCGCATGTACACCGTGCCGCCGTCGACGTCGACCGCCTGCGGCCGGCCGACCCAGCCGGCGAACACCTCCTTGCCCATCACGTCGACCAGCAGCCGTCCGCCCGGCGCGAGGCTGGTGTGCACGTTGCGCAGCACCACGAGGTTGTCGCCGGGGTCGGTGAAGTAGCCGAACGACGTGTACATGTTGACCACCAGGTCGTACGCGCCGGGCTCGACGTGCTCGCGCATGTCCGCCCGCACCAGCCGTGCCCGCACCCTGGCCCGCTCGCACGCCTCGCGCGCCCGCACGAGCATCGCCTCGCTCAGGTCGACCCCGGTGACCACCGCGCCGTGGCGGGCCAGCGGCACGACGTGGGTGCCCGGTCCGCACGCCAGGTCCAGCACCCGGTCCCCGGCGGCGACCTTCAACAGCGGCGAACCGGCCACCAGCCGTTCCGCCTCCGCGAACCGGTGCGGTGGGAACATCACGTCGGCGAACCCCACCCACACGTCGTCGTCCTCGTACCAGCCCATGACGCTCCAGCCGTAGTCCCGTGCACCGCCTGCGCCCTACAGGTCGTGAGCGGGCACCCGCCGGTTCCCGCAGCGGGGAACTCCCCGCCACCGCAAGACGACTACTGGTGGTGACACCGGCCTTTCGGGATAGGGGACACCGGATGCAACCCGCGCAGGCAGCCCGCACGTACCCGTTCCGCGAGCCCACCGCGTTGGCGCTGGAGCCCGAGTACACCCATCTGCGGGACCACGAACCGCTCAGCCGCATCTCGCTGCCCTACGGCGGCGACGCCTGGCTGGCCGTGCGGCACGAGGACGTCCGGACGGTGCTCGGCGACCCGCGCTTCAGCCGGGCCGCCCTGCTGGACCGGGACGTGCCGCGCGCCTCCCCGCGCAGGCACACCGACCCCACGCTGCACACCGTGGACCCGCCCGAGCACACCCGGCTGCGCCGCCTGGTCGCCGCCGCGTTCAGCCCCCGGCAGGTGGACCGCCTCGTCGGGCACGCCCGGCTGGTCACCGACGACCTGCTGGACCGCATGGCCGAGCAGGGCCCGCCCGCCGACCTGATCACCGGTCTCGCGATCCCGTTGCCGGTCGCGGTCATCTGCCAGATGCTCGGCGTGCCGGTCGCCGACCGCGAGCGGTTCGCCGGCTGGATCGACGTCGCGCTGGCCACCACCGCCTTCTCCAGCGAGGAGATCCACGCCGCGTTCGCCGCGCTCAAGGACTACCTGACCGGTCTGGTCGCCGCCCGTCGCCGCGAGCCCGGTGACGACCTGCTCGGCACGCTCGTCCACGCCCGCGACGAGGGCGACCGGCTCAGCGAGGACGAGCTGGTCGGGCTCGGCGTCACGCTGCTCTACGCCGGGCTGGAGACCACGACCAGCGAGCTCGGCAACGCCGCCTACACCCTGCTCACCCACCCCGACCAGCTCGCGGTCCTGCGCGCCGACCCCGCCCTGGTCGACCGCGCGGTGGACGAACTGCTGCGCTTCAACCCGTTGGTGACCTCGGCCGGGTTCACCCGCATCGCGCTGGAGGACGTCGAACTGGGCGGAGTGCTGGTCCGCGCGGGCGACGCGGTGATGGTGCAGCTCGACGCCGCCAACCGCGACGCCCGCGTCTTCGACCACCCCGACGACCTGGACCTCACCCGCAAACCGAACCCGCACCTGGCCTTCGGTTTCGGCCCGCACTACTGCGTCGCGGCCCAACTGGCCAAAGCCGAACTGCGGGTGGCCCTGGACGCCCTCCTGCGCCGCTTCCCGACCCTCCGCCTCGCCGTGGACGAGACGGACCTGCCGTGGCGACAAGGTCGAATGGCGCGCGGCCTGAACCACCTCCCCGTCACCTGGTAGACCACTCCCCCACCGGTCTTCCACGCAGGTGGACGTGTCTCGCGGACGTGGCCGCTGAACGAGTCGCCACGGTCGGCTTGTCGTGCAACAGGATCGTCGCAATTCAAGGAGTGTCGGGCTGGAGCAGCCGCAAGCGCAGCGAGGTGTCCACGGTGACCCGGCTTCAACCGGCGGACCGGGGAGGTGGCGTACAGCTGCGCGTCGCATCCTGTTCAGCGAGGCGATCCGGCCGCGCAAGGGCATCGAGCAGCCGGTGTGCCTGAGGTGCCAGACGTAGTACGGCCAGGGCCAGTTCCCGCCGGGAACGCAGCTGGAGAAGTGACGGGGTGGCGAATGCCCGCCTGGAAGGGCGAGTGGCTGTCCGACGCCGCGTACGCGGAGCGGGTGGAACCGGCGTTGGCGACGCTGCGCACGTCCCGTGAGGCACGCGCGGTGAACATCGCGCGGGCGACGTTGGAGAGTGCGGTGGCGTCGCAGAAGGTGTTGCGCGAGGGTGCGTACCACCTGCTGCCGCTGCTGCTGGAACTGCTGGACGCAGGAGGCGCGCTCGCGACGGCGGCCGTCTACGACGTGGTGATTGAGATCGCCCTGGCCGAGCCGGAAGACTCGACGCGGCAGGTGGCGGGACTGCCGCTGAAGGACGCCTGCGACACCTACCTGGACCAGGCCAGGCGCCGGGCGTGGACCGACCTCGACCACGCCGACGAGGAGGTGGCGGCGAGCGCCGTCGACTTCCTCGGCCTGACCGAACCGGACGAGCAGTCCTTCGCGGACCGCCTGCTCCCCCGCGTACCCGCCCTGCCGCTCAAGGCGAGGGAGAAGGCGGAGGGCTGGCTGGCCGACATCGGCCGCTCCACCACCTGACCCGACCAGCATTTCCGCACGACCAACGGTTCTTTCGAGGCCGCGCGGACCCGCCCCACGGCTCCCGCGCGGCCTGTCCGTCGGCCGGCCAGAACGCCCCGACGGCGGTGTCAACGACCCGCGTCCCAGAAGCTCCCCGGTGCATCGGCGGGTCGGCGGGTCGGCGCTTAGAAGATCAGCACCAGCAGCAGGGCCACGGCCAGGACGACGGCGATCACGGTCGGGATGGTGGCGGGCGACCGGCGGTGGTGGGCCTGCACGGTGGTGGTGCGGAACCAGCTGTGCGGCACCCGACGACGATGACGACTGACCCAGGGCATGACTGGCTCCCGTTGTGTCCGAAGGAGTCTCCGCACCGGCACCCCGGCACGACACCGCGCCCGGCGGGCACGACCACGCCTGTCATACCCCGCCACACCACGTCCGACACCTCCAACCCGAACCCGCACCGGCCCGGCGACGATCGGCAAGGCACTGCGGCGGTCCACGCCTGGCCGGCGAGGTGCTCATCACTCCGGGAACACCACTTCGATCGACATGTGCCGGCGACGAGTCGAGTCGCTGTCGCGGTGGAACTGATTGCGCAGGCGGGCGGCCAGTTCGAGCTGAGGAAGTCGACGCGGACTTCAAGTCGGCGCAGGGCGTTACCGACGCGCGTTCGACGGCCAACTGGTCGGGACGGTTCGTCCTCGGACGCCTCCACGACGTCTCGCCACAACCCACGATGCCACGATGAGCGACGGCATCGCGCTCCCCGGCACGGGGCCGCAGACCGGACATCAGTCCACCAGTTCGAAGTGCAGCCCCGATTCACGCACCTGCGCCAGGTCCGCCGGCGAGAAGCCCCGCCCCACGAACCGGGAGATCACGGTCAACCCCATGGCGTGCCGGTACCGGTAGTCCTCGAAATCCAGGTCCTCGGTGTGCGGCGCGCCCGCGTCGTGGAGCGGATCGCCTCGGAAGACGAGTTCACCACCCTCGGCGAGCATCAGCCGGTAGTTGGCGTTGACGTTCCAGTACAGGCTGCCGGCTCTCCCTTCCCGGGACAGAACTGGCAGCTTCACGTGGTCGGACCCCTCGTAGCCGTTTTCCTCCACCACCACGACCACGTCGTCCACCGCCAGCACCGCCTGCAACGGCTGGTGGCCCACGCCGCCGGGAGCGACCTCCAGCGGGCGGCCGCCGAGCGCGCCGATCACCTCCTCCGCGGTCAGGCCGCGCACCACCGTGATCGTGGCGGCCACCTGGAGGGGGCTCTTGTAGATCCAGCGGTGCTCCGCGTACGGCAGGATTCGCACTGCCGGCTCGGGCTCGCCGCGCAGCCGGTGGCCCAGCCGGTCGGTCCGCTTGTGCACGACCTCCGGTTCGGCGGGAGCCGGCCACACCTCCAACAGGTAGGTCTCGTCCCCCTCGTCGCCCTCGTCACGGCCGGAGGCGTGCACCCGCACCCGGTACTCGCCCGGCCAGGGCGGTGCCTCCCAGCGCGACACGCGGTGGCCGGGCAGGTAGCCGGTCACGGGTTGGGCGCCGTCCAGACACCCGCCGCCCTCCGGCGCGGTCCAGCCGACCTCGGCGACCTCGTCCCAGCCCGCGACCGTCACCTCCTCCGGTGCACCGGCCAGCACCCGGACCGAAACCGGCACCCTGCCCTCCGCGAGCCCGGTGCGGACCGCCACACCGCCCGCCACCGCGGCGACCAGGCCGTTGCCGGAGAAGTCCACGTCCGCGGGCACCTGGCCCTCGGTGAGCAGGAACCGGTGGTCGGCCACCGTCGCCACCGACGACGCCCACTGCGGGAACCGGTACTCCGCGCGCCGCTTGGCCAGCACGGCTGCCGGATAGGCGGCCGGTTTGGGCACGTCCGGCAGCACCAGCACGGCAGCGCCCAGAGCCACACCCACGACCGCCGCCGACACGGCCACCGGCAGCGGACCGAGCGAACGCACCACCGCCGCCGACACGACCACCGCCAGAGCGAAGTGCGCCGCACCATGCCGGGCGGCGATCTGCTCCTCGTCACCGGTCGCATCCGGGACGGACGCGGTGTCCCGCAGCGCCTGCACCAGTTCCAGCACCAGGTCGACCGCACCGGGGTAGAGCTGGTCCACAATGGACACAGCCGCTTTCGCG
Organism: Saccharothrix espanaensis DSM 44229; assembly: GCF_000328705.1. Taxonomy (NCBI): domain Bacteria; kingdom Bacillati; phylum Actinomycetota; class Actinomycetes; order Pseudonocardiales; family Pseudonocardiaceae; genus Saccharothrix; species Saccharothrix espanaensis. The sequence goes on from NC_019673.1 coordinate 5,768,074, forward strand.
GTGCTCCCGTCGCGCACCACGAAACTCATCGTGAACTGCCGGTCGGGCGGCTGGGCGAGGCCGGCGACCAGTTCCGGCGCGATCGGCACCGACAGCCGGTCGAGCGCCAGTTCGAGCGCACCCAGCAGCCGCTCGGCGAACACGTCACCGAGCCCGTGCACCGCCGACCTCACCGGCGACATGTCCTCGTCCCGATACCACCGCACCGCCTCCCACCGACCCAGGCGGGCGGCGGGTCCGGTCGGCACCAGCGCGGCGACCTCCGGTAAAGCGGCCGAGACGGTCACCGCGAACTCTTCGATCTTCCCCATCGCGCCATGGTGCCGGCGGGCACCGACAATCCCGGCCGGACCGGTCGTCGACCAGCGACCTCCGTGGCCGGCAGTCGCCGCCGGCCCCGGCGGGCCCAGGCGTTCAGGCGGTGTCCGGGTCGCCAACGGCGATGGGCCGACCTTGGAGTCGTTCGAGGCGTTGGGCCTCGGTGCCGCGGCCTTGGGCCCGATAGAGCTCCAGCGCTTCGCTCCACGCCGCGCGGGCCAGGTCGTGGTCTCCGAGGGCCGCGTAGGGCCGGCCGATGTGGGCGAGGGTGTCGGCGACCTCGGAGGTGTTGCCCAGGTCGCGGTGCAGGGTGAGGGCCTGGCGGTAGTGGTCGCGGGCGGTGTCGGGCGTGCTCCAGTGCGTGCCGGTCGTCGCCCTGTCGTCCCTTGGCGGAGGCCAGAGCACGGTGGGTGTGCGCCTGTTCGACGGTGTTGTGGTGGCGCTCCGACAAGACCAGTGCCCGCTTCAGGTGTCCGGTGGCCTGGTCGTGCAAACCGAGCCGGGAGCAGGCGCGACCCCAAAGCCGCTCGGCGCGGCTGCGGGCAGTCGGGTCGGGCAGGTGTGCCGCGCAGTCCACCGCCGCCCGCCACACGACGAGCGCGTCGTGGCCGCGCCCCTGTCGCAGGTGGAAGCTCTCCAGAGTTCAGGCCAACTGGCAAACCATGCGGTGGCGGCCCAGGGCGGCAGCGGCGCGCTGGACGGCCGGCAGGGTGGTGTGTTCGGCCGCCAGCCAGGCCGCCGCCGTCGTGGCGTCGGACAACGCCTGCGGGCGGACGCCGGACGCGGGCGGGTCGGGTGGCAGGAGTTCGCGGTGGGGGTTGAGGAGCCGTTCGGCGGTGTGGGCGGTGTGCAGGTGGAAGTCCGTCACCCGGACCAAGGCCGCCTCCCGCACGTCTTGCGGCAGACCACGGACGGTGGTGTCGGCGTAGTCGCGGACCAGGTCGTGCATCGCGTAACGGCCGCCCGACCGTCGTTCGAGCAGGGATGCTTCGTCCAGTGTGGACAGTGCAGCGCGTGCGTGGGCCGGAGACAGGCCGGTCAGTGCAACAACGACGGGCAGCGTGGTGTCGGCGCCGGGGGCGATACCCAGCAGACCGAACACGGCCAGCGGGTCACCCCCGCACAGCCCGACCACCTCGTCCACGGCGCCGGGTTCGACGACGACGCGATCGGCCCCGATGCGGGCCGACAGCAGGGCTCGGGCCCCGGGCGGGGTGAGGACGCCGAGGGTGAGGTGGCGCGCGTCGTGCCGGTCGATCAGGGAGACGAGCCGGTGCCGGCCGGTGACCAGCACCGTGCACGACGGACCGCCCGGCAGCAGCGGCACCACCTGCTCGGCCGTGGCTGCGTTGTCCAACACCACCAGCCTCTCCGCCGCCCATGGCATCTCCCGCATCCACCGCGTCGTCACCGACAACGGTCCCTGCCACCGCGCCCACGCCACCAACAACCCGGCTCCACACCGGCGTCACCAACGTCCCGGCCTCATAAGACTGGTGGGTTCGCCCGGTCACCGGAACGGCTTTGCGTTCAGCCTTGAGCTGGAGGGATCTTGAGCCAGCGCATCTCCAACGGGTTCTCGCCCACGTCACGCGTCGCGATCCGCTCGTCCGACCACGACTCCGCCGCCGCCGGCCACTCCCCCTCGCGCCAAGCCTTGTAGACCAACCCTCTCGGGTCCGAAACCTGGTAAACGTCCCGCAACGCCACGACGCACCGCTGTGCCAACGCGGCGTACTCCGCAGTCAACGCCGGCACCGGCAACGTGAACGTCCAGTTCGGCGGGTCGAAGCCCGACGGTGGCACCCAGCCCGCCTCGGTCATACCGCTGACATCCGCCCACGGAACGACCTCGGGCCCCGCCGCCTGCGCCTCCACCTCGTGCTGACCGCCCGCGAACTGCACGTACACCTTCGGGTTCGCCGGCAGGAAGACGATCAGGAAGACCCGGTCGGCCACGTCCCGCAACGCCTCGGTGAGATCCCGGCCGAACTCCGCCCACTCGGACATCGTCAGCGATCCTCCTTCAGGTCGAACTCGACCAGTTGCGGGGTGTGGAACTCGACCCTTGTCGACTTCGTCGCCAAGCTGACCGTGACCTGACAGTTCCCGGCCAGGCTCCAGGTCGCGTCGGTCCCCGACCGGACCCGTTCCAGCGACGGGCGGCCGTGCCGGGACACCCCTTCGCGCACCGTCAGCGTGAAGAGGTCGCCGAGCAGCGCCCGCGACTGCGCGGATTCCTCCCTGATCATGTCCGCGATCCAGAAGTCCAGCGACATCAGGGTTTCGGCGTCCACCGTCGACACGTCCGGCGGGGTGAGGCCGGCGACCGAGTTGACCAGGTACTCCCTGCCGTTCTCGACCTCGACCTCCCAGCCGAAGCGATCGATCGCCAAGAGGTGGGCTTCGGCGCGCGTGACCGGCCACGGCACGCCCGCCCAGAAGTCGACTATCTCCCACACCTCGACCGGTGTCATCGCCTTCCACTGCATGACCGATGTTATCCCGTGCGTGCTCCGGCTGACGTGAGCCCCGACCGGGGCCGGCCCCTGGTGGAAGCGCCCTGCGAGGACGCGGGTTCAGGCGGGCCAGCGGGTGTGCAGGCGGTCAATGCGGTAGGTGTGGACGTGCCGCCACCGGCCGTTGACGAAGACCGCGTCGTGCAGGTGGTCGTGGTCCTCGTCGAGTTCGTGGAGGTGCTCGACTTCCTCCGGGTCGTGCGCGGGCCAGCAGCGGACGGCCACGGCGGTCGCCGCCGTGGTGAGGACTCCGAGCACGGCCAGGGCGACGGTCGTGCTCGCGGCGGTCGCCAGCCAGCCGGCGAGGGGGTAGCAGAGCAGCCAGCAGGCGTGCGAGAGCGAGAAGTCCGCCGCGAACACGGCCGGCAGGTCCTCCCGGTGTGCGGAACGGCGCAGGAGCCGTCCACCCGGGGTGAGCACGAGCGAACCGCCGACGCCGATCGCCGCCCACAGCACGAGCAGGGCGGGCCAGCGCCAGTCGCCGGGCAGCGCGGTGGCCGGGATCGCCACGAACAGCACGACGGCAGGCAGGGTGGCGGCGCGCAGCATCACGGTCCGGTCGGCGACCCGGTCGAGCAGGCCGGGCAACGCCAGGGCCGCGACCAGTGACCCCAGCCCGTACGCGGCCAGCGCGAGGGCTACCGCGGTCTCGTCGCGGCCGAGCACGTCGCGCACGTAGCCGACGGTGTTGACCAGGACCATGGAACCGGCGGCGGCCACGGCCAAATGGACGGCGAGCAGCCCGCGCAGACGTGGGGTCGCCAGGTACACACGGATGCCGCGCGTGGTGGCGTCGAAGGTGCGGTCGGCGACACGGGCGTCCGTGGTGGCGGGCAGGACGGCGGCGAGCACCAGCAGGCCGGACGCGGCGAACCCGAGCGACGTGCCGAAAAACAGGGAGTCGTAGCCGATCACGGCGAGCGCGCCGGCGGCCAGCAGGGGGCTGAGCAGGCTTTCGAGGTCGTAGGCCAGGCGGGACAGGCTCAGGGCGCGGGTGTAGTCGCGCTCGTCGGTGACGATGTCGGGGATCGTCGCCTGGAACGCGGGCGTGAACACGGCCGACGCCGCCTGCAACAGGAAGATCAGCAGGTAGATCTGCCACACCTGGTCCACCCAGGGCAGGGCGAGCGCGATGGCCGCGCGCACCAGGTCCAGGCCGACCAGCAGGGTTTTACGCGGCAGCCGGGCGGCGAGCGCGCCGGCGAGGGGCGCGATGCCGACGTAGGCGACCATCTTGATCGCCAGCGCGGTGCCGAGCACCGCTCCGGCGTCGGGACCGGCGAGGTCGTGGGCGAGCAGCCCGAGGGCGACCGTCGCCAGGCCGGTGCCCGCGAGGGCGACGACCTGGGCGGTGAACAGCCGCCGGTAGGCGGGGTTGTTCAGCACGGCGAGCATGCGTCGGGCCTCCAGGTGCTGTTCGGGACCTCCGGGGTGGCACCATACGTGCTCATGTACGCACGCGACGACGTTGCAACAACGCAAGACTGGCAACAGCTACCTTCTGGCGAGCACGTCGAAGCGGCCGTCGACGGGTTCCGGATGCTGGCCGACCGCACCCGATTCCAGATGATGTGGCTGCTCTGCGGCGCCGAGTACGACGTGACGTCCCTGGCGACTGTGGTGGGGATCGCACGCCCTGCGGTGTCCCAGCACCTGGCGAAGCTGCGGCTCGCCGGTCTGGTGTCGATGCACCGCGACGGCCGGCGAGCCGTCTACCGCGCTCGCGGCGGACACGTGCGACGGTTGTTGGCCGAAGCGTTCCAGGCGGCCGACCACCACGTGACCGGCACACCCGACCACGACTGAGGTGCCCGCTCTTCCGCGCGCTACAGGAGTCGGCCCAGGGTGGGCCCACCACAGTCCGGCACCCGTCCGAGGGCGGCGGTGGCGGCGGTGGGGTGGTACCGCACACCACCGACGACCACGGCTGAAGCCCAAGCCGGAACGGTGGATACCACCGCAATCACCACACAGCCGAGACCCAGCGAGAGCGTGGAAGACGAGGCCGGCCGGAGTGGTCGGAGGAATCAGGACCGGGGTTGTTGTTCCCGTCCGGGCGCGGTGGCGGTGGTGAGGTGGTGGTAGGTGTTGGTGCGGCGGAGCAGGCGGTCGAGGAACGCCGGACGGCTGTCCAGCAGGAGGACCGCGCCGGCGGTCGTCGCGGCGCGGTGGGTGGACAGGAGCAGCGACAGGCCGTGCGAGTCGCAGAAGGTCAGGTTCGAGCAGTCCACCGCCACCACCGCCGGGCGGTGCGCGGCGAGCACCTGCCGCACCACGTCGAGGAGTTCCTCGCCCAGGTCGTAGACGAGCTCTCCGGACAGTTCCACGGCCGCGCGCTCGGCGGCGACGGAGACGAGGGTGCAGGTCAAGTGCTTCGCTCTGGTCATGCGGCAGGTCCTGGCTCGGTGTGGGGGGACGTTCGGGCGATCGCGGTCCGGGCTTCGCGGAGCAGGCACGTGGCGCGCGGGAAGTCGCGCAGTTCGGTGGCCAGCAGGTCGAGCGCGAGACCGAGGAAACGGGTGGGCGCGCCGCGCACGGCCAGGATCTCGGCGGTCCACGTCACGTGGCCCGCCAGCAGCGAGGGGTCGTCCGTGTAGAGCGCGGTGCACAGGTGGTCGACGATGTGCGCCAAGTCCTCGGGGGTGTGCCCGGACCCGTGGTCCGTCCCGTCGAGGCCCGTGTGCACGGCCCGCACCAACCGGGTCGCCGAGCGCGCGACCAGCGTGTACTCCTGGTCTGCCAGGTGGGGCAGGTCGTCGATGGGCTGGTGGGCGTCCCGCCTGCGGATCGGCGCTCCCCCGGCCAGCAGGTCCGCCGCCGTCCGCGCGTCGGGGGCCCACAGGTCCGCGCCCAGCAGCCGGGCGTAGCGGCCGTCCGGGCCGAACGCACTGCCGCCGACCAGCACCGGCGTCCCGGCGGCCTGGCAGGCGGTGATGGTCGCGTGCGCGGTGGGCAGCCTCGGCGCGAGCGAGCCGGACAGCGCCACCGCCTCGGGACCGGTGGTGTGCAGGTGGGTGATCAGGTGCGGGGTGGGGATCTGCGCGCCGAGGTAGTCGACGCGGAACCCGCGCAGGGCCAGCACTTCCGCCAGCAGCCGGGCGGGCAGCGCGTGCCACTCGCCGTCCACGCAGGCCACCGCGATCCGCGCCCGGTGCGGTCGGGGGTACCGGACGGCGGCGCTCAGCTTCGCGATGACCCGCTCGTTGATCGCCGTGGCGGCGTGCTCCTGGGCGACGGTGAGCCGGTCGGCCGCCCACTCGGCGCCGACCTTGCGCTGCACGCCGCCGATGACGTCCAGCAGCACCGACTCCGGGTCCAGCCCGTCGTCCAAGGCGCGCCGCACGACGTTCCCGGCGGCGTGGTCGTCACCGCTGACGACGGCGTGCCACAGCGCGTCACCGGACTGCTCCAGCAGGTCGGCGGTCGCGGTCACGGGGTGTACCGCCCGCGGCCGTGCCCGCCCACGGCCGTCAAGTGCTGCCCGCGCGGGGCGGTGATGGCCAGCAGCGCGATGTCGTCGTGGCCGCCGTCCCCGATCCACTCGGCGGCGACCATGTGGACGTGCTCGGCCACGGCTTCGGCGGGCATCCCCGCGCACGAGGCCAGCACGTCGCGCAGCCGCTGCTCGCCGAACATCTCGCCGCCCAGCGGCCCGCCGAACGCCTCGGTGATGCCGTCGGTGTAGAGCAGGCAGGTCTCGCCGGGCGCGAGCACCACCTCCGCGGTGGTGGACGAGATCGTGGGCAGCACGCCGATCAGCGTCCCCGAGGTGGGCACCTCCTCGACCACGCCGTTCGCCCGCACGACCAGCGGCGGCAGGTGGCCGCCGGAGGTCAGGCGCAGGCGCACCCCGGCGGTGGACCGCGCTACCGACGCCAGCACCAGCGTGACGAACCGGGTGGAGTGCCTGCTCAGCAGCGCGTCGTTGAGCAGCGACAACACCCGGGAGTGGTCCTCGGACATGGGGAGCAGCGCCTGCACGACGCCGCGCACCTTGCCCGTCATGACGGCCGCTTCCAGCCCCTTGCCGCACACGTCGCCGAGTACCGCCAGCAGGTCGTCCGGACCGGAGGTCACCGGGTGCAGGTCGTAGAAGTCGCCGCCGACCCGCTCGGTGTCCGACGCCGGGCGGTAGCGGCCCGCGAACTCGACGCCGTCCACCTGGCGCAGCACGGGCGGCAGCAGGTCACGCGTGAGGATGTCGGTGATCGATGCCTGCGCGGCGAACAGCCGGGCGGCGGACATCGCCGAACCGGCGCGCGCGGCGAACAGCCGGGCGAACACCTCTTCGTCCTCGGTGTAGGCCTGGTGCCGGCTGCGGCGCAGCAGCACCAGCGCGCCCGCCGGCACGCCGTGGCCGGGCAGCGGGGTCACCACGATGGAGCCGATCTCGCCGAACTCCTCGGGCACCAGCCAGCCGGGAGCGGAACCGGGGTCGATCCACCGCGACGGCACCGGCGGGAACCCCTGCAACGCCTCGGCCAGGCCCGCCACCTCGTCCGCATCGATCACGAGCCGGTCGTGCACCGGGGTCCCGCCCCGCGTGCACCGCGTAACCGGGAACTCCCGGCCGCTGCCGGGCGCGATGACCAGGGCGGCGTCCGCCAGGTGGTCGGCGGCCAGCTGAGCCGTGAGCTGCCGGCACCGGTCCGGGTTGAGCGAGGTCAGCAAGGCGGACGAGACCTTGCTCAGCAGGGCGGTGCGCTCCCGTTCGACGCGCAGCTGTTCCCGTGCCAGGTCGAGGTCGGTGCTGTCGACCAGCCACCAGGTCACCGAACCGTCCGCGTGCGGGGCGGCGTGCGCTTCGAAGCTGCGCTGCCCGATCGTGCCGGACACCGGTTCGCGCACCCCGGCGGCGTACCCGTCGTGCGCGTCCGCCAGCCAGGCGGACCCCTCGCGCAGCGGCGTGCCCGGGAGCAACCCGGGGAACAGCCGCTCGGCGGCGGTGTTGACCGCGCTCACCGTGTCGCCGGCGACGACTACCCCGGGACAGGGGGCACCGGTCCAGCCCGTGTCCCGCAGAACGTCCCGCAGGACTGGTTGATCGGTCTCCACCACAATGCACGGACGCCCGTGTCGGGGCCCTCCACCTCACAGAACTTGGTTGTTGGACGACAATGATTGTAGTGCCGAGCCGTCGTCACCGCACGCGGGTCGATCATCGGGCGTCCGCCACCACCCCCGGCACGCCGATGGCGAGGCCGTCAGAGGTGGATGCCACCACCACCTCCAGCTGGGCGGCGTCGGACAGCACCGAAGGACCGAGTCGGGTCGTCAGGATCGCAGTCGCGTGAGGTGCGCACCGCGTATCCACGGGTGCCCTGTCCTGGGGCTTTGCCACTGAGAACGAAACTTGAGCAGGAACGCGACGACGTTCCGGTCCGGGCCGTGGGCCGAGGGGTCCGCCCATCTCCCACGCGCTACCGCTTCCGGCTTCTCGTGACGCCGAAGCACCCGTCCGGACCGCGACTGCGGGCCGTCGGGCGACAGCTTCGGAAACCCGGCGTCGGGCACGAAATCCACGTGCGGGCCTGCCACGCACGGTCGCGCCGGGTCGGGGTGGCCCTGTCCAGGACCCCGACGGCCGACACCGGAGATGGCCGGACGCCATCGGTGCGATCGAGGTCGTGGACGTGGTTGCCTGGTCAACCGGGGGTCTGTGGTCCCCTGGTCCGCTACGGGGTCACACGCCGCGCAGTGGCGGGTAGGGCTCGCCCGGCGGGTGTTGTGGCCTGTTGGCGTCCCTGGCCTCTTGGAGCTGGTCTTCCAGGGTGACGATGCGGCAAGCGGCGTCCAACGCGGTGCCCTGGTCCATCAGTTCCCGGACGCGGGCGGCCAGACGCAGTTGGTAGCGGGAGTACCGGCGGTGTCCACCGGCTGAGCGCTGCGGCTCGATCAGCCCGGCCTCGTCCAGGCTGCGCATGAACCCGGCCGACGTGCCGAGCATCTCCGCGGCCCGGCCCATGGTGTAGGCCGGGTAGTGGTCGTCGTCGAACCTCTCGGCCGTGGTCTGCGCCGGGGCCTGTGGTTCGTCTTTTTCCTCTGGGTTCATCGCGCCTCCGCATCACGAGGGGCCCCGGCGCAGTACGCGCCGGGGCCCCAGGGGTGTTGGGTTTCACTTCCACCTAGCCGACCGTGAGACCGGCTTCCTCTGTCCGCTCGACCCGCAAGGAACGCGGGTGCTGCGGGGATCGCTTGTGCGTAACCGAAGACCACCTTCCAATCAGATGGAACTGCGGTACCCGTCCGGCCGAGTTCTGCCGAAACCGGGCGATCCGATGGTGTGCGACCCTTCCCTTCTCCTCTGATCAACAACTCCTGCAACCTCACGCGACGGTCGGCACCGGTCCTGATGCACATGCCGGAATCACCTCACCGACCATCCCTGGCCACCTGCCAAGAGCCCCGTCCACTGCTCGGCTCCGACAGACCTGGCCGTACCGCATCAACTGCTCTATCAACCGCTGCTATCAACTACCACTGCTAGCGACTGCTACAACAACTGCGATTACGACGTATCACTACAAACGGTCGTCGGCACCGGGATCGTTCCTCCGGTCACATCCGCCGATCAACCCCTGGTCCACTGCCGCGGAGCCCCTTCACTGCCTGGCCCCAGCATGTCCGACCGTCTTGCCTCGAACTCACGGGCAGTTCGTCTTCTCCCGTGCTACTGACTTTCTCTCTGCCAACAAGGAGAACACTACACACACCCACCGCCGAATGTCTACTTCGACTGGCACAGATTTGCTCGTCCGGGTGACAAAGGACCTCTCACCAGCGGCGATGAGGTCGAACAGTGCCGACCGAGGTCGGTCCTACGTGGTGGCGCGCGGGTCGAGCAGCCCGCGCGCCACGAAGAACACGACCCCGGCAAGCACCGCGGACACGGCGAGCAGCACGAGGTAGACGGCCAGGCCCGCCGTGAACGGGACCTGCCGCGGCCCGCTGTTCAAGGTCGTCAACTGGAGGAAGCAGGTCAACGCGGCGCAGAAGACCGTCCCGCCCCACAGCACACCGAGCACGCGCAGCGTGGCGCCCGCCCGGTTCACGTCCAGGCTCTCGCCTTGGACCGACGAGCGCGCGCTTGTGAGGGTCGCGCCGGACAGCAGCAGCCAGAACGCCGTCAGCGCGCCCACGACCACGCCGATCGTGCTCAGCGGGTGGTACGAAGTGGGCAGACCCAGGCCGACGACGACCAGCACCACCCCGATCACCAGGGCCGCGCCGACCAAGAGCAGTCCGACAACCCCGCAGCGGGCCCGCACGTGCGCGGCCCGCTGCGGGGAGATCCGCACGTACAGCGGCGGCGGGTCGCCTCCGACCGGGATGATCACCTCTCCAGCGACCAGTCGGAGCCGTCGCCGTCGGTGACGCTCGCGTCGGACATGTCCGCGGTGTTCGGCATGGTCCACTCCGTGCCGATGTCGCGGATCTTCTGGGCGATGTTCTGCTGTTCGGCCTCGATGGTGTTGGTGTGCGACTCCAGCGCCATGACCGTCGCGCCGATGATCCCGATCGCGACGGCGAGCCCGCCCGCGATGGCACCGATCGCCGCCGGCGCGCCGACGACCGTGCACGCGGCGGCCACCGCGGCGATCGCCGACACCACCAACGTCGCCAGCGCCACGCCGATGGCGATCCAGAACGCGTCGATCGAGTTGGCCAGGCTGACCAGCGACGACCGCATCTGGTTCGAGACGTCCTTGACCGCGTTCAGCCCGGCCGCCTGGGGCGGGACGGTGGCGGCGTAGGCGCGCGCCGCCTTGCCCGTCCACGCCACGTTGGTCTGCATCTTGTCCAGCCCGATCGTGCCCGCGATGTCGCCGAGCACGTTGCCGACCTTGTCCGACCACTCCTCGGCGACCTGGTTGAGCCGGTCGGAGTCGCCGGGCTGCCGGAACAGCTGGTCCACCCGGGCCCAGAACTCGGAGATCTTCGCGTTGACCTGCCGGAACAGCTCCTCGACCTGCTCCACGACCCACCTGAGCGGGGCGGGCACCCAGCTCAGCGTCCGGTTGACGGTCTCGAAGAACCGGCGCAGGATGCGGTCGACCTCGTCGGCCTTGCCGCGCGCCTCCACGACCAGCGGGTTGCCGCTCATCGGTTCCCCGCGATCCGGTTCAGCTCGTGCATGTTGGCTTCCTCTTCGCGCTGGTAGGTCTCGGCGGCGGCGCGCAGGCTGTCGCCGAGGCCGGTGAACGCCTCGACCGCCCGGCCCAGCAGGTCCTCCAGCACGACGCGCGCGTTCTCGTAGGTCTGGTCGAGGTTGCGGTCCACCGCCCACATCGACAGGTCGGCACCGGTCAGGTGCAGGTCGCCGATGGCCCGCCGGGGCGCTTCGACCTTCTCCGCGGCCTGCGACCAGAGGCTCGCGTCGTCGTGCATGGCGCGCAGTTCGGTCGTGATGTCGCTCATGGCAGCAGCCCCACCCGTCGCAGGAGGGTGGTCGGATCACTGGCCAGGGCGCGGAGTTCGGCGATGGCGGGACCCTGCGGCCCGTCCGCCAGGCGGCTCGGCGACCCGGCGGCGTGCAGCTTGCGCAGGACTTCGAGGAGTTCGCCCTCGATCTCCCGGTTGGGTGCGCCGTGCGCCCACGTGCCGTCGGTCTCGAAACCGATCAACTGTCCTGTTCGGACGGTTCCGCGCACGTGGCCGCCCGCGCTCTCCGCCGTCACCGGGTTGTCGGCCGCGTGGTCGAGCTCACTGGCGAACGCGTCCAGTTCCGCGGTGACGGCGTCGAACAGCCGGAGCGCGTCCTGCCTGGTGAGCCGGGAGTCGAAGGACACCGGGGTTCGCGGCTCCGAGCTGCCCGAAGTGGACGCTCGCGTTGACTCCAGTCCGCTCGCCAACGCCTGCATGGTCGCGTTGTTCGCCGCGCTGAGCACAGCCCCGCCGAGGCGGCGCGGGTCGAGCGCGCGCCGCCAGTCCGCGATGAGCGTGACCGCGCGCGTCTGACCGTCCGGTCCGACCGCGACGGTCACGGCACCGCTCACGTCCACCCCGATCGCCGAGTCCGAGTCGTCCTGCTCGACGGGCCGCGATGGTGTGGCACGTCGTTCGGCCGCGTACTCCCAGTCCTCGGCCTCCTCGAAACCCCATCGTCGGTCATCTACCACACGTTCCCCCTGCTGACTACTTTGTGTCACTGATCAATTCGGTCTGCAACCACACCGCGCCGACGGAGACGCCTGCCGCCGGGCGGTCCGAGAACCGCCGGACGACGAGAGTCCACAGTGGACAATTGTGCGGCCGGCACGGCCGCGGCGGGCACCGCCGCGACTCGTCCGAACCGCGTCCGTCTCCCCGTGAGGTGGTGCGATGTCGCTACCGGGGCGAGCTTGCCGGCTGGACCTGGCACGAACCTGGCACGGCGTGGTGGATACTCGCCCGATGGGGGCGGTGCGGTTCCAGTTGCTCGGCGAGGTCCGGACTTCGACGGAGGACGGGTTCGCCCCGATCCGGCACGCTCGGGTGCGGTGCGTGCTCGCGGCGCTGCTGGTGGACGCGAACCGGGTGGTCGACGTCGACGTGCTGGCCGATCGCGTGTGGGGCGAGCGGCTGCCGCAACGGCCCCGGGAAGGGGTCTACAGCTACGTGTCACGGCTGCGGCGGGCGCTCGCGGACGTGCCGGGGGCCGTTCTGGGCAAGCGGTCCGGCGGGTACGTGCTCGACGTCGACCCGCAGGCGGTGGACCTGCACCGGTTCCGGGAGCTGGTGGCGTGCGGCGGTGACGACCGGGACCGCGCGGCATCGCTCGGGTCGGCGTTGGACCTCGTGGTCGGCACCCCGTTGACCGGGGTCGACTCGCCGTGGGCCACGTCGGTGCGCGAGGAGGTCGAGCGGGAGGTGTTCGCGGCGCGCCTGGACGCGCACGAGGTCGCATTGCGGCTGGGCCGGCACGTGCAGGCGGTGACGCCCCTGACCGCGCTGGCCGCCCATCACCCGTTGGACGAGCGGGTCGCCCGGCTGGTGCTGCTCGCGCTGACGGGGAGCGGGCTGCACGCCGAGGCGTTGGCGCACTACGAGGCGCTGCGGCGGCGGCTCGCCGACGAGTTGGGCGTCGACCCGAGCCCCGAGTTGCGGGAGGTCCACCGGCGCGTGCTCACCCACGGCCGCGTGCCTACCGACGACCGTGAACCCGCCGCGCCGCACCCGGTGCCCCGGCAGCTGCCCGCCGCACCGCGCTGGTTCACCGGCCGCCCGGACGAGCTGGCCGCGTTGGACGACCTGCTCAGCCACCCGGGCCCGGCCGTGGTCTCGGGCAGCGGCGGCATCGGCAAGAGCACGCTCGCGCTGCGCTGGGCCCACCGGCACGCCGACCGCTTCCCCGGCGGGCTGCTGTTCGCCAACCTGCGCGGCTTCGACCCCTCGGGCAGCCCGGTGCCGGCCTCGTCCGCGCTGCTCGGCTTCCTCGACGCGCTCGGTGTCGGCAGGGACGCCGCGCCGGCCGACCTCGACGCCCGGACCGCGCTGTTCCGCAGCCTCACCGCCGACCGCCGGGTCCTCGTCGTGCTCGACAACGCCGCCGACACCGCGCAGGTGACGCCGCTGCTGCCCGGCAGCGGGTGCGTCACGCTGGTCACCAGCCGGCACCGGCTGCCCGCGCTGGTCACCGCGCACGGGGCGCTCCCGGTGCGCCTCGACGTGCTGCCCGCCGCCGACGCCCGCGCGCTGCTCGCCGAGCGGATCGGGGCCGCGCGTGTCGCCGCCGAACCCGCCGCTGTCGACGACCTGGTCGGGCACTGCGCGGGCCTGCCGCTCGCGCTGAGCGTCGTGGCCGGCCGAGCCCAGGCGCACCCCACGTTCCCGTTGGCCGCGTTCGCCGCCCAGCTGGGCGACGTGACCACCAGGCTCAGCGAGCTGGACGACGACCCGGCGGCCGGCGTGCGGACCGTGCTGTCGTGGTCCACCGAGGCGCTCGATGACGAGCACGCACGGATGTTCGCCCTGCTCGGCACCACGCCGGGACCCGACTGCACCGCGGTGTCCGCGGCCTGCCTGGCCGACCTGCCGCCGGCGCGGGCCACCGCCGTGCTGCGCGCGCTGGAGCGGATGTCGCTGGTGCAGGAGCACCGAGCCGGCCGCTACCGCATGTACGACCTGGTCCGCCTGCACGCCGCCGAACAGGACATCCCGCAGCAGGACCGGGACGCCGCCGTGCGCAGGGTGGTGGACCTGCACACGCACACCGCCGCGTCGGCCACCGCGGTGGTGTGGCCGTTCCGCCGGGCGAGCCCGCTCGGCCCCGTGCCGCCGGGCCGCCACACCCACGTGCCCGAGGACCTCGACGCCGCGCTGGCCTGGTTCACCGACGAGCGGGCCGTGCTGGCCGCGACCGTCCGGGCGGCATCGGAACTCGGGCTGCACCACCAGGTGTGGCAGCTCGCCCGGCACCTGACGCCCCTCTACGACCGGGCCGGCTTCCTCCAGGACGTGGCCGACGCGTGGCAGTTGGCGGTCCCGGCCTCCCGGGCGCTGGGCCGGGACGACCTGCTGGCCGACGCGCTGCTGGCACTGGGCTACGCCAACGGCCAGCTCGGCCAACTGGACGACGGGCTGGAGCACGTGAACCGGGCGCTGGCGCTGGCACGGCAGACCGGCGACCAGATGGTGGAGGCCATCGCCGAGAACTCCTTGTCGATCCTGGTCGAGTGGACGGGCGACCTCGCCGGCGCGATGCGGCACGCGCAACGCTCGCACGAACTGCTGCGCCGCCAGGGCAACGACGTGTTCGAGGCTCAATCGCTCGGCCAGGTCGGCTGGTTGGCCGCGCGCCTGGGCGACCACGAGACCGCGCTCGACGCGTGCCGCACCGCCGTGGAGGTGTTCCGCGCACAAGGAGACCGGGACAGCCAGGCCATCGCCACCAGCGCCCTCGGGTACGTCGCCCGCGCGACCGGTCGCCTGGACGACGCACGAGCCCTCTACCAGGAGGCGTGCGACCTGCTCCGTGAAGTGGGCAACGTGCGCCGGGAGGCGAAGGCCGTCGAGATGTTCGCCGAACTTCTGGTGGAGATCGGCGACCACGCCGCAGCACGCGCCACATGGGAACGAGCCCACAGCCTGTTCCGCGCCCAACACCGCGTGGCGGACGTGGAACGCGTCGAAGCACACCTGGAAGCGCTCGACATCGACCACCACTGAACCGAACAATCCTCCGGGGGTGCAATCAGTTCCGGCGGAGAATCAGGGAGTCTGTCAGACCGCGGTGACAGTGCCGATGGCGCGGCCGATCTTCGCGGGCTCGGCGAGCGTGCCCGCCACGCTGAACGCGGCCGGACTGGCCGACGCGGCGACCAGCGCCGCCAGCACCCGCAACGCCATCAGCAGCGGGTAGGTGGTGACGAAGGCGGTGGCGAAGTCGATCGCGGCGAACACCACGAGCCCACCGACGATGGGGACCTTCCTCGGCAGCCTGGCGGTGAGCACGGCCATGATCGGGGCGGCGACCGCGTAGGTGATCGAGAAGGCGATGACCAACTGGCCCGCCGCCGCCTCGCTCACCTCCAGATCGGCCGAGATCGCGGGAAGGATGCCCGCGATGATGAAGTCGTCGGGGCCCGTGTGGTGTCCCCTCAACCCCTTCTATCCGTACCCACCACCGCAAGTGACCGGCCACGGTAGAAGCTTGACGTCAGGCGCGCACAGCATTGCGTCCATTGTGGACACCCGGTGACAGGATGCCTCCACCGGCAAGGGCGTCAGCCGCGAACATCGGGCGTTCCTGCGGGACGGCGCAGTGCGTCGAGCGTCACGTGATCACGTGCGCCACGGCGAAAATTGCTCAGTAGCACCGGATGAGGTCCGATCAGTCCATGGTCCGGTCAGTCCATGGCCCGGGTGTCGCGCGGCGGGGCCACGGGGTCCTCTCCCGACTCGCCCTTGCGCATGCGCCGGCCGCGTTCCAGTTCGGCGTCCAGTTCCGCGCCGAGCAAAAGTGCGAGGTTGGAGATCCACAGCCACACCAGGAACACGATGACGCCGGCCAACGAGCCGTAGGTCTTGTTGTACGAGCCCGCATGTCCCACGTAGAAGGCGAACCCGAACGAGGCCGCGATCCACACCAGCACCGCGAGCAGGCCGCCGGGCGTGATCCACCACCACCGGGGTTGGCGGACGTTGGGGGAAGCCCAGTACAGCAGGCCGATGGCCAGGCTGGCCAACAACAGCAGGACCGGCCACTTGGCGACGTCCCACACCGCCACCACCGTGTCCCGCAGGCCCAGGATGCCGCCCAGCCAGTCCGCCACGCCGCCGGTGGCGGTCACGCCGAGGGCGGTGAGGGCGAGCAGCACGACGACGCCCACGGTGAGCCCGAGGCGCAGCGGGACGACCTTCCAGAACGGCCGGCCCTCCTCGACGTCGTAGATCGAGTTGGCGGCACGCATGAACGCCCCCAGGTAGCCCGACGCCGACCACAACGCCGTGACCAGCCCGACGATCGCGAGCGGACCGGCGATGGCCTTGGAGGACTGGAGGTCCTCGATCGCGCCGACGACCAGGTCCCGGGCCTCTCCCGGGCCGAGCACGCCGAGGCTGTCGATCAGCGCCTTGGTGGCGTCCGGGCCGAGCAACCCGAGCAGCGAGGTCAGCAACAGGATCCCGGGGAACAGCGACAGCACCGCGTAGTAGGTCAGCGCGGCGGCCCAGTCGGTGAGGTTGTCGTCACCGAACTCCTTCACGGTGCGCTTGAGCACGCCCCACCAAGAACGCCTCGGCAGGGACGTCGGCGCGTCGAGGTCATCGGTCATAGGTGCAACGTTCCGCACGAAGCAGTCGCCTAAACAGGTTGTGCGGTCCTGCGTGGGTGCCCGAACTCCGCGCAGGGTCGCTGATCTGCGGCGATCGGGCTCCAAGAAGTCGAAGGGCACGATCATGGGATGCGGCATCGCGACCGCCGCACCGGTGTTCCAGCCGGTGGGGCGCAACGCCGAAGGTGCCCGCCTCGGCCTCGTGGCCCGCGGTGTCGTGGTCAGCCGGCGAGGGTGATCAGTGCTCCGATCACGCCGGCGCCGACGAGGGCGGTGACCACGCCGCGGCGCAGGGCGAGCAGCCACAGCGCGGCGGCGGCCAGCAGGCCGTACTGCCAGGGGGTGTGCAGGGCGGCGGTGAGCGGGAGGGTGGTGCCGGCGATCGCGCCGATGGCGGCGGCCCCGGCCCCGGTGAGGAAGGCTTGAGCTTTCGCGTTGTCCCGCAGGCGTTCCAGGCGCGGTCCACCCAGGATGATCATCGCGAACGACGGCGCGAAGGCGACGAACGCGGCCAGCAGGCCGCCCCCCAGCCCGGCAGCGGCGTAGCCGACCACGGCGACGGTCTGCACGACCGGGCCCGGCGTGATCTGGCCCAGTGCCACGGCGTCGAGGAACTGGGCGTCGGTCATCCAGCCGTACGTGGTCACGGCGTCGTGCTGCATCATCGGGATGATCACGAAACCACCGCCGTAGGACAGCGCGCCGACCTTGGCCGCGACCCACGCCACGGCCGGCAGGCCGCCGACCGCCGCCGGCAGCGCGAGCACCGGCAACACCGCCTGCGCACGACCCGACGGCACCCGCACCGCGACCTCGACCAGACCGGCCACGACCAGCACGACCACCAGCCACGGCCCGGTGACCGCCGCGGCCACGGCACCGACCAGGACGTAGCCGCACCAACGGATCCGCGCGGATCTCCCGGCCCCCACCCGTTTCCAACTGCCGGGGATCAGGCCCCACGCCGCGTGCGCCGCCACGGCGGGGACGGCCGCGCCCGCGCCGGCCGCCGCGCCGAGCACCCACAGCGGCGGGTGCGCGGACAGGAAGAGCGCGGCCAGGGCCAGGATCAGCACCAGTCCGGGGACGATGAAGCAGAAGCCGCCCACGAGCGCGCCGCCGGCGCCCCGCAGCCGCCACGCGCACAGGATCGCCAATTGGGTGGACGCCGGGCCGGGCAGCAGGTTGGTGACCGCGATGCCGTCCTCGAACTCCTTCTCGCTCAACCACTTCCGCCGGTGCACGCACAGGTCGCGCAACAAGGCGATGTGCGCGGGCGGGCCGCCGAAC
Source organism: Saccharothrix espanaensis DSM 44229 (assembly GCF_000328705.1). Lineage (NCBI taxonomy): Bacteria > Bacillati > Actinomycetota > Actinomycetes > Pseudonocardiales > Pseudonocardiaceae > Saccharothrix > Saccharothrix espanaensis. The sequence continues at coordinate 5,785,955 of NC_019673.1, forward strand.
CCGATGCACCCCAGGCGGCCCCACTCGCGGGCGATCGTGGCCAGGCCGACCCGGTTCACGACGCCTCCGTGATGGCGGCCAACCGGTCCACGCGGTCGGTGAGCACGGACAGCACGTCCTCGAAGATCTCGTCGGTGTCCACCGGCCCCGGGTCGGGCACCGACCAGTGCACCCAGCGGCCCGACTCCCCCGCCTCCTCGTAGGCCTTGTCGCACACCGCGACCACGAGGTCCGCCGGTTCGATCACGTCGCCGACGTGGGCGGTGCCGGCCCGTTCGAGGGTCAGGCCGTGCCGGTGGGCGGCGGTGACCGCGCGCGGGTTGAGGCGCGGGCCGGGGTGGGTGCCCGCGGAGGTGGCCGGGATGCGGCTGCGCGCGCTCCACGCGGCGGCGGCCAACGGGGAGCGCGCGGCGTTGCGGGTGCAGACGAACACCACCCTGGGCGCGGTGACCGACGGGGTGGGCCGCAGGCCGTCGAGGGCGGCGGGGAGCAGCCGCACGTAGGCGCGGCGGCCGTCCGCGTAGGACTGCGAACGCGCCACCAGACCCACCTCCAGGAGCACCTTCAGGTGGTGGGCCAGCAGGTTGGACGTGAGGTCGAACCGCCGCGCCAGCTCGCCGGGCGACCGGTCGCCGACCACCAGCAGGTCGACGATGCCCAGCCGGACCGGGTCGGACAACGCGTGGTGCACGGCCGCTCGACCACGAAGAGTGATGTCGTTTTCCATTGAGGCAATCCTCGCTGAGGTGCTTACATGAGTCAACGACCCAGCGACACCCGGGAGGCCCCGAGCCACACGCACCTCCGGAACCCCACCACACCCGCAGCCCCCGCGCGGACCGCCGGGACACCCCCGCCGGACGGCGTGCGAATACGCCCGCAGCACGCGAGCGCAATTCCAGAACACCGACCCGATATCACTGCGGCCATTTTTTCCTTAGCATGGCAGCGCATCCGCTCCGAATGACCCGCGAAGTTACTGCGTTATGCCCATTCTGCCACCGGGGTCGCTGTGTACGTTCGATCACATCGAACATTCCACCCCTCGGAATGGGGGAACCGTGACAAACCAGATCACCCGGCCGGACGACGGCGGAACGCTCCGGCAGAAATGGTCCCAGGCACCGGTCACCACGAAGTTGTACTGGCTGCTGCGGATCGGCGTCGCGATCGAGTACCTCGGCCACGGCTGGGCCGGCCTGAGCCGGTCGCGGGCGTGGCTGCCCTACTACGACCTGTTCGGCATCTCCCCCGAGGCCGCGGTCGACTACCTGATGTACCTCACCGGCGCGGTCGACATCACCGTCGGGTTGCTCGTGCTGTTCTTCCCGCTGCGGATCGTGCTGCTGCACGCCACCGTCTGGGGCGTGTTCACCGCCCTGCTGCGCCCCGCCGTCGGCGAGGGCTGGTGGGAGTTCCTGGAGCGCGGCGGCAACTACGGGATGCCCCTGGCGCTGCTGGTCCTGGTGGGCGGTGGCGGGTGGTCGCTGCGCCGCTGGTTCACCCGCGCCGACGCCCCGACCGCCGTCTCCGACCGCGCCCACGTCGCGTCCCACTGGGCCGCCCGGGGCGGGCTCGCCCTGCTGCTGATCGGCCACGGCGGATTCGCGGCCTTTGAGAACAAGGCCTACTTCTACAAGTACTTCGCCTTCTTCGGCCTTGACCGGGGCACCGTCGACGCGGCCAACCTGATGACCATTCTGGGCTGGTTCGAAATCCTGCTCGGGGTCGCCGTGCTGATCCGCGCGACCGCACCGCTGCTGTGGTTCGTGCTCGCCTGGAAACTGCTCACCGAACTGCTCCGACCGCTCACCGGGCAGGAGATATTCCAATTCGTCGAACGCGACGGGGACTACGTCCTGCCGATCGCGCTCGTCCTCGGCGCGGGCGTCTACGCCCTGGCCCGCGACCGCCTGCGCCAGTCCCGGCCCACCACGTAGAGGGGATCCTCCGTTGCGTCGCCTGCTCCTCCTCACCACCTCCCTGCTACTCCTCGCGACACCGGCCACCGCCGACACCGGTGTCGCGAAGGGGCAACCGGTCGTGATCGGCACCATCCCCACCGGGCCCAACACCCGCATGGTCGCCTTCACCCCGGACCACGAACTCGCCTACGTCGCCAACGGCGGCTCCGACAACGTCTCGGTCGTCGACCCCCGCCGCCGCACCGAGGTCACCAGGATCCCCGCCGGCAAGTTCCCCTACGGCGTCGTGTTCGACCGCCCCGGCCGGTTCGTCTACGTCTCCAACCGCGACTCGAACGAAGTCAGCGTGATCGACACGACCACGCGCGCCGTCGTCAAGACCATTCCCGTCGGCACCGCACCTCGCCTGGGAGCCCTCAAACCGGACGGCAGCGAGGTCTGGTTCAGCAGCACCGCCTCCAACGCCGTGAGCGTGATCGACACCCGCACCCAGACCGTCACCCACACCATCCCGGTCGGCAAAGCACCACGCGGCATCGCCTTCGCCCGTGGCGGCCGACAGGCCTACGTGGCCAACTCCGACGCCGACACCATCTCCGTCGTGGACACCGCCACCCACGCCGCGATCGCCACCATCCCGGTCGGCGACGAACCACGTGGCGTCCTGATCACCCCCGACGGCCGCACCGCCTACGTGAGCAACGCACTCGGCGGCACGATCTCCGTCATCGACGTACGCACCCGCACCGTCACCGCGACCATCACCGTCGGCCGCACCCCACGGGGCATCACCCTCGCCGCCGGCGGCCGGATCGCCTACGTCGTCAACTCCGGTTCCAACTCGGTGAGCACCTTCGACACCCGCACCAACGAAGTCCTCGGCGAAGTGCCCGTCGGCACCGACCCGCACTGGGCCGCACCCGGCCCCGGCAACCGCTACATCCTGGTCGCCAACTCGGGCTCGTCCACCATCTCCATCGTCACCCTGCGCTGCTGACCCACCGGACGTCCGCCTCGGCGCTCCCGCCGCGCGTCGGCTGCCGGGGCTCCGACGACGACCAGGGCCGGTCGTCGTCGGAGCCCCGGGATCACAGCGCGAGCAGCGCCCGGACCGGGACGCCGCTGCCGCACAGCGGCCGGACCGCCATCCTCAGCAGTGCCAGCGGGTTGTCGTCGCCGGCGACGCGGTTGGCGCTGAGTTCCCCGCATCGCAGGCAGTGGTGGACGAGCAGCCACTCACCGTCCGACCGGGTCGACAGGCTCAACGCCTCCATCCGCCCACCGCAGCCTGCCGCGCGGTCGCCGGGTACCCGGCCGTCCACGTGCAGGCTGCTCAGGCACTGCGGGCAGTGGTTGCGGTGCGCCGTGCCGGGTGCGGCGAGCGGCACGTCCAGCCGGCAGCCCGCGCAGCGGAACACGCCGCCGGGCTGTCGGCCACCACCGGGTACGGCGTCCTTGCGCCGCTGGGTGCGACGGTCCGTCCGCCGCGAGTTGTTCCGTGCCATGGGTTCTCCCCCGTTCCCGACGACCCTCACAGGTCGCTGAAGATCTCCAGCGGGAACGGTGGTTGGGCCAGGGGTCGGACGGCCAGCCGCATCAGGATGAGCTGGTTGTCGTCGCCGTGGACCCGGTTCGCGGTCAGCTCGTCGCAGCGCGTGCAGCGGTGGATGACCTTCCAGTCACCGTTGCGCAGCACCGCGATCGAGATGGGTGACATCCGCGCCTGGCACTCGGACGGCCCGCCCTCGACGTGGTCGTGGACGTGCCGGGAGTTGAGGCAGCTCGGGCAGTGGTTGCGCCGCACGCCGTCAGGCGCCGACGCGAGGACGGTCAGCCCGCACCACACGCAGGCGAAGGTCTCCATGCTCGAACCGGAACGGGATGGTGTGGTCTTCTTGTCGGTGTTGGACACCCGGAACTCTCCTGGCCAGATCTCGTACTCGGGTACGGGCGAAGGCTGGAGGGGCCGAGCAGACCTCACGCGGGCAGGTCGGAATGACGGGCAGCCCGAAGCCGCACCGGAGAACGCCGGGAGGGCCGACGCGCGAGAGCGGTCAGCGAAAGGACCCGGCCGAGGTGCGGTGGCGAGGCACACTCGGCCCATGCTGGGGCATAGATCAACTGCTTTCCAGGGCACGACACCCCTGAGCGCCGACGGTCGGACGCGACGGACGTTACCGCCGACTTCCCGCGTCCACCAACGTGTTTTCACCGCCACGCCCGGCCACGGCGGCCGAACACCGTGGCGACCGAGCCCCGCGCGATCAGGCGGCCCTCCCGCCGGGCCTGATGCCAGACGCCCGGTTCCGGTGTCGGAATCGGTCAGTCGTCGCGGGGTGTGCCGAACTCCTCGATCAGCACGGGATACTGCTCTGCGCCGTGTCCGGCGGCGATCGCGCGGTCGGCCATCGCCTTGATCAGCTTCGGCAGGTCGGCGTTGACACCCACCGCCTCGCTCTCCTCGATGAGGTGTGCCATCGCCCGGACGTCGGTCTCCAGGGCCGACACCTCGGCCGGGAAGGAACCACTGTCGATCTGCTCCGCGTACCCGGGCAGCCATTCGGTCACCACGGCAGCGATCTGTCGGGCGAACGGCGTGTACGTCGCGGCGTCGACACCGGCTGTCCTGAGCAGAGCGGTCCCCTGGAGCCAGCCGTTCAGGACGCTCCACATCATGGCCAGGCCGGCCACGTCGTACAGGGACGCCAGCCCGTGGTCCGCACCGAGGTAGGTGACGGTGCCGAGCGCGTCGAGCGTCGACTTGTGCGCCTCGAAGTCCGACTGCGGCCCGCTGTGCAGGATCACCGCCTCGGCGGTCCCGATCGCCGACGGGATGGCCATGATGGCGCCGTCCAGGTAACGGGCACCGCGCTGCTCGGCCCACTGGGCGGCTGCGCGGGCCTGGGCCGAGTCGCCCGAGGTCAGGTTGACCAACGTCGTGCCGGCCGGCTTGACGTCGCTCGCGTCGAACAGCTCGTGCACGGCCTGGTAGTCGGTGACGCAGATGATCGTGAGGGAAGCCGCCTGGAGCGCGTCGCCGACCGTGGGCGCCAGCCGCGCGCCCGCGGCCACCAGCTGGTCGGCCTTGGTGGCCGTGCGGTTCCACACGGTGGTGGGATGCCCGGCTTCCAACAACGCGCCGGCGAGTGCCTGACCCATCAGCCCGAGTCCGATGACCGCCACGGGTGTGGTTGTTTCGTCGTTCATGGCAGCATCGTCGACGTTGATACCGGTGTGAAGGTCAAGCGAGGTTTCGATGCGGATCGGGGAACTGAGTCGTCGGACGGGCGTCAACGCCCACCAGTTGCGCTACTACGAGGCCCAGGGCCTGCTGGAGGCGGACCGCGGCGCGAACGGCTACCGGGAGTACGGCGAGAACGCCATGCTGCGGGTGAAGCAGATCCGGCGCCTGCTCGGTGCCGGTCTGTCCTCCGAGGACATCGCGTACCTGTTGCCCTGTGCGGTCGGAGAGCTGCCGGAACTGCTCGGCTGTCCCGACCTGCTGACCGCGATGCGGTCACGGCTGAAGCGCCTGGACGAGCAGATGGACAGGCTCGCCCGATCCCGCGACGCTCTCGCCGACTACATCGATGCGGCCGAGCGGACGGGCAGCGCGAGCCACCCGCCCTGTGACGGTGCCGAACCCGTCCCCGCTTGAGCTGCCGGGGTCCGGACCGCGCCGGCGGGAACGCCGTCCCGAACGGCGGGCGCTGCTCTCCGTCGCGGACAGCGGCAACGACGCCGAGGAGGACGTCGCCGGCGGCGGTCTCCGCACTGGCTTCCTCAGGAGGCACCATCGCGGCCACGGAGATGGACAAGGCCGCGGACACGACGACGGCGAAGGTGCCCCACCGGTGCGCCGTGGGTCGCCGATGCGCAACGCGTGGTGCCCGTCCGGAAGGGCGCACCCGTGACGGGCGTGGACGTCAGGCTCGGCCCGCGCGGGCACCGGGCGGTGGCCCACCGGCTGGCCACCGGGAACAAGATCGCGGTGACCGACCCGGACGGCACCGAGCGGGCGGTGCCACTGGCGGCGGACACCCAGGTCAGAGCCGTCGCGGTGGCGGCTGGCCTGATGGCGGCGGTCCTGCGGCCGCCGGGAGCGAAGGACTACACCGAGATCCGGGCGTGGGAGCTGGCCACCCTCACCGAACGCACCCGCATCGAGACGCGCCCAGGCGTGGGACACCGGATCGTTCACCCGGCAGGAGGGCCGGCAAGACCATGGCGACCGCCGCCTCGGGCAGCACGGAGGTGCACCTGTGGGACGTGACGACCGGCGAGAAATGGCCACCGTCCAAGGCCACCGGCCCGACCCACTCCCCAACCCGCTACGCCTCGCCTTCACCACCGAAGGACTCGTGAGCGCCGGTTACGAGGTGCTGATGATCCCAACCGACACCGGCTGCCCGTGAGTCGGTAGCCCCACCACGGGTAGGACGTCTCGGGTTCAGCTGTCGATGGCGGTTTCACCGCGCAATGAGCCCAGGGGCCGGCACTCGCGGCCTTGGCTCGGTGGCCGACCTATGCCACGGTCGTCGGTCGAGCTTCCCCGGACGCCATTGCCGAGCCGGTGGTCAAGTGTCGCGTCGTCGCATTGATCGGTACAGCAACCACAGTGCCAGCGCGACCGGTGTCAGGACCACCCCGAAGAGAATGCCGGCGAACATCTGATAGCCGTGCGGATCGGAGGACACTCCGACGGCGCTGAGCACCGCATTGCCGACGAGCAGCACGATCACCGCGGTGGTGCAGGCGAATGCGCCGAGCACGAGGCACCGGAGCGCGGTCCGCAGGGCGCTCGCGCGGGCAGGGCGGTCCGGCATGTCCAAGTTCGGCTCCACGGGTTGGTGTGCCGCCGTCATCCCTGGGTGTGGGGGCGGTCGGGAACGCTGCTAATTCTGGCGTTGGACGTCCGACGCGTCCAGCCGGCGGCGATGGCCGAACAGCTTCCGGCAGGTCGGGGATCACAGCCTCATCGGGGTGAGCCTGTGACGACTTCCCGTCGCACACAGACAACCGCTCCGGGCCGGGTGCACGACCCGGTGCCGCCACCGGGCAGCGTGATGGGGCCGAGCTTGGTCGAGGGGGGCTCCGGCCTGCGAATGGACCCTCGCTGGACCGGTGGGCGGGATGCTCCGGCGCGGCACAACACCGCAGAGCCCGGCCGGGCTCGCCACGTGAGGGGGACAACGATGGGAAGTCGATCTGCCGCAACGAGAACCCGTTCCGCACTGGTGTCGATGGGTTTGGCCGTCGTCTTCGTGCTCGGTTCCACGAGCGCGCCGGCGTACGCCGACACCGAGATCGAAGGCGCGATCTACAGCCCTGCGGAACTGCAGGTCGGCATCTCGCTGACCGCGTCGGCGCTGGACGCGCTGTCCGTCGACGCGTCGAAGATCGACACGTACATGATGGGCCAGGTGCCGGCGGAGAACCAGCCGCCGACCGAGACCGCGCCCGACCCGGGCCCCTACCCGGACCCGGACTTCTTGGACGAGCCGGTGCCGGTGCCCGGTGCGGCGGCGGACGGGCCGACGGTCGCCGCCTACCCGATCTACGAGATCCTCGACCGCTGGAGCGACAAGTACGGCGCGACCAACATCATCCGTCGCGGCTACTACGACAGTGCGACCGACAAGGGCTTCGGCAACGACAAGTTCTACTGGAAGCACAACTTGACCCGCGCGGCCGTCAGGACGACCACGAAGTACCCGCGCACGCGGTACCACGTGAGCGGGCAGAAGTACCAGTATGAGACCGACGTCTACCACGTGAGGTGCACGGGGTGGGGGCCGTGGCGCAAGTGCAAGATCGTGGACAAGAAGGTGGTGCTGGTGAGTCACGACTTCCGCCTGCTCCCCGACCGCAGCTCGTTCGGCGTGGTGACCGCGTACTGCAAGGGCGTCGTATGGTGCCCGTACTGGGTCAAGGGGGCGCTGAACATCTGAGATGACGAGCCGGCTGGTGCACCGCGGAGACGCGCGCGGCCTCTTCTTGACCGAGGTCGCCGCCGTGGCCCGCGCCAACGCCACCCGCGGTCTCGTGCCGGCTCGCCTCCGTTTCGGTGACGGCGACCACCCGGTGGTCGCCGTCACCGCGGCGTTGCCAGGCACTCCACCGCACACCGCGCACCTGCCGGTCACCACCGACCGCACGGCGCTGACCGCCGTGCTCGCCGCCGTCCTCGGCCCCTTGGCCCCACCGTCCGACCCGGTCGGCGACCCTGCCGCTCACCCGTCGCCGCCGCTCGCGGTGCACGCCGAACTGCTCGGCGACCTGGGCGGCTGGGCCGTCGCGCTCACCACCTACGGCCCGCGCGCCTTCGTGTACACCGAGATCGCCACCGACGGTGCCACCTACGCCCACGTCGACGTCCGCGACGCAACAGGAACGTGCTACCGCACCGTCGAATCGCTCACGGCGACGCACCCACCGGTCGCCACGCCACACTCCATAGTGGACTGGATAGTGGCCGGCAAGGGCCACCGGACCCCGTCCGGACTCGTCGTCTTCGACCGACAGCCCTTCCGATGACCGCGCGCATCCGAACGCACACACCGCACCGGCCCACCTGAGCGCGCACTCCGTGTTCTGCGGGCGGTTCCACCCCGGTTGCCCCATGTTACGGCTTACAAGCGCTTCGCCGCCGGGGAGAAGGTCCCGGGCCGCAAGCCGCACATCGTCGTGGACACCGTGGGCCTGCTGGTGGCCGTGTTGGCGACGCCGGCGTCGACGCAGGACCGGGTCGCCGCCCGCAGTCTGCTGCGCCGCATGCGTGAGACCGGCGGCGAACGGGTGTCGTTGGTGTGGGCCGACGGCGGCTACACCGGCCCTCTGCTCGACTGGGCACGAACGACCTTCGCCTGGTGATGGAGATCGTTCGACGTCCCGACCTGCCGTACTCCACCGTGCTGCCCCGAAGGTGGCTGGTGGAGCGGACTCTGGCCTGGATCGCCGGCCGCCGACTCGCCCGACCCCCACAGCTCCGAAACGGACGCTCAGATCCGTGCCGACAGCCGGGTGTCGTGCGGGATGCCGGTCAGCGGCGACAACAGGTGTCGGGCTGCCTCGGTGTGCCGATCCGCCGTGGTCGGGTCATCCTCGTGACGGGCGGCCTCCGCCATGAGCAGCAGGGCTCGCGCCTCGCCCAGGCGGTGGCCCGTCCGGACGTGGATGGAGTGCGCTCGTGCCGCGTGGTCGGCGCCGACCCGGTGGTCACCCAGGCGCAGGTGGGTCGCGCCGAGCACGGCGTGCGCCTGTGCCTCGTGGTGCCGGTGGCCGGTCTCGCGGGCGAGGCTGAGCGCGTCGGTGGCGTCGCGGACGGCGGGCACGAGGTCGTCCCGGTGGTGGTGCACCGTCGCGAGCCCGAGCAGCGCGTCGAGTCGTCCCTGCAGGTATCGGGAGTTGTCGGCGGAGGTGAGGGCCTGGCTGTGCCACGCCGCCGCGTCGTCGTACCGGGACCGGAGGCAGTGCACCGCCGCGAGGGTGTTCTCGATGTCGGTCGCGACGACGTGGTGCCCCTTGCCCGCGTCGGCGGCCTCGTCGAGCAGGTCGAGCGCGCCTTGGTGGTCGCCGCGCAAGGCGGCCAGCCGGGCGCGCAGTTCCAGGCACCAGGCCGCTTCGTGGTGTGCCGGGTTCCGCCGGAGGTTCGCGGCGACGAGTCCGACCAGGTCGTCCACCTTCGCCAGGTCGCCCAGGTGCAGGTAGGTCTCGGCCAGGCACAGCAGCGCCTCGGCACGGCCGCGCTCGCGACCTGGCGCGTTCTGCACGGCGAGCGCCCTGGTGAGGTGGCCGATGGCGTCGGCCGGGTGGCCGAGCTTGAGCGCGGTGGCTCCCAGGTTGACCAGGACGGTGTCGGCGTTCAGGTCGCCGGTGGTGTCGGCGGCGGCGATCTCGTCGGCCCGGCTCAGCAGGTCGAACGCCCTGGGCAGCGGGCCGGCGTAGTAGTGCAGCAGGCCGAGGTTGGACAGCGCGGTGATCTCGCCCCGCGACCACCGGGCCGCGGTCGCCCCGGCCAGGGCCGACTCGAAGTGCTCGACCGCTGCCCTGTGCTCGCCCTGGACCAGGGCGAGCAGTCCGGCGCTGTTGTGCATCGCGGACATCGCGTGCGGGTGGCCGTCGGCTTCTGCGGCGGGCAGGGCGCAGTCGATCACGGTGGACCACTGCGCGGTGTTCCCGCGCAGGAAGTACCCCTTCAGCGCGTCGGCCAGGTGCCAGGCGAGGCCGCGGTGACCGCGGACCGCCGCCAGCCGCGCGATCGCCGTGATGTCGAGCGCTTCCGCCGTGAGCCAGTCCAGCGCGGCCGTGGCACTCTCGAAGTGCACGGGCTCGTGACCGACCCAGTCGGCGCTGCCCGGCAGGCGCGGCCTCCCGGCGTCGAGACTGTCCGCAGCGCTGTCGACCGCGATCGCGTACCACGTGAACAGGCGTCGCAGCGCGTCGTCCGCGTCGGCGACCGCCCGGTCGGCGGCGTAGAGGCGGTGCAGGTCGTGCAGCGCGTAGCGGCCGTGAGCGGGCTGTTCCACCAGGTTCGCCGCCACCAGTGCCCGCAGCCCCTGCTCGGCCTCGGTGTGGCCGATGTCGGCGAGTGCGGCGACGGCGGGCGCGGTCACGTCCGGTCCGGGCACCATCCCGATCAGGCGGAACAGCCGCTGCGCCAGCGGTTCCTGCAACGCGTAGGACAGGTCGACGGCAGCGGCGACCGCTGCGGTCGGATCGCCCTGCACCTCCAAGGCGGCGAGCCGGTCACCGGCTGCCAGCGCGGTGACGTAGTCGCTGATGGAACGCGCGGGCTGGGCGGCCAGGTGCGCGGCGGCGATGCGGAGCGCGAGCGGCAGACCTCCGCACAACGCCACCAGGTCGCCCACTGCCTCGGGTGCCCCGGCCACGCGCGCCGCACCGGCGATCCGGGAGAGCACCTCCCGGGCGTCCTCGGGACCGAGCACGTCCAAGCGCAGTTGGCGCGCGCCTTCGTGGGCCACCAGGCCGTCGAGCCGGTTCCGGCTGGTGATCAGGACCGTGCAGGCCGGTGTGCCGGGCAGCAGCGGGCGGACCTGGCCCACGTCCACGGCGTCGTCGAGCACGATCAACAAGCGCCGCCCGGCCAAGGCAGAGCGGTAGACCGACGCCGCGGCGTCCAGGCTGGCGGGTCTTCTGGTGGGGTCGACGTCGAGCGCTTGCAGCAGCTGCTCCAGCGCCTGCCGCGCGGTCAGCGGCACGTCCGCGCCGTGCCCCCGGAGGTTCACGAACAGCTGCCCGTCGGGAAAGCCGGAACGGTTGCGGTGCGCCCAGTGCAGCGCCGACGCGGTCTTGCCCACGCCCGGAGCACCGGTGAGGACGTGCACCACGCCACCGGTCGGTGCGTCGATGGCGCGCAGCACCTCGACACGCCCGACGAAGTCGCGCGGCGCGGCGGGCAACTGCGCGATGGCGGCGGGTGGTCGCGGGGCCGAGGCGTCGACGTCGTGGTTCAGCACGTCGGAGTGCAGTCGGCGCAGCTCGGTGCCCGGCAGCACGCCCAGCTCGCGGTCCAGCGCCGCCCTGGCGTCCTCGTAGACGACCAGGGCTTCCGTCGAACGGCCTTGCTGGTGCAACGCGGTCATCAGGATGCACCGCAGCCGCTCCCGCAACGGGTGTTCGGCGACGAGCCCGCGCAGCGCGGCGATCGCGTCGTCGTGCCGCCCGACCGCGACGAGGGCTTGCGCCAGGCGTTCCTGGGCGGTGAGCCGCTGCTCGGCGAGCCGCGCGCGGACCGCGTCCACGTCGGTGCCCGACAACTCCTCGAACGGCTCGCCCCGCCACAGCGACAGCGCCTCCGCCAACACCTCGACCGCCTGACAGTGCCTGCCGGCCGTCAACTCGCGGTAGCCACGGGCGGCCGAGTCCTCGAACAGGTAGACGTCCACCTCGTCGCGCGCCACCTGCAAGCGGTAGCCGTCCGGGTCACGGGCGATCCGCCGGGACGTATCACCGCCCGGCCCCATCAGGCGACGCAGGTTCCACACGTAGGTCTTGATGTTCCCGGCTGCCGACGACGGCGGGCCGTCCTCCCAGAGGGCGTCCACGAGCTGCTCGACGCGCACGGACTCGTTGGCGTGCAGCAGGAGCCGGGACAGCAGAACCCGCTGCTTCCGCGCCGCCGGCACCACCGGACTCCCGTCGGCACCCTCGAACTCCAGGCTGCCCAGCACACGTAACAGCATCGACACTTCCCCCTCGGGTCGGCGGCGCGAACCGCCCCTCCCTCGACTTCGCGAACCGGGCGACGGTGCTTCCGCCCAATCCAGCCTCGCGCGCAGCGCCACAACGCACAACTGTGGAAAGCGCCGATCGGACGTTCGGACGTGTGGTGGCGTTCGCACAGCCACCGGGCGTCCGTCTCCGGGCGTTGGCGGTGCCGCACGCGAAGACCTCGGTGAGCCGGCCGCTCGCGGCGTCGGCGGACGTTCCTCGGCGGATCCGAGTCTCTTCGACCGCCGCTCAAAATCACGATGGCTGCGCCGTTCATGGGATCCCCTTCACCAGCTCTCAGCCGAGACGGGCAGCGGCGCTTCCCACCATGGCGCTGTTTCCCTGTAGAGGTCCGGAAGGCGTTCACGCTCGGGTGCCAGTTCTCCGCCGTGCGCAGTGGAGCAGTCCCGGCCACACCCTGCCGCGAGGCGGAAGGAGTGCCCGGTGCAGGTAGCGGGCGCTTCAGGTTCGGCCTCCACGAGGTAGTGGCGGTACGCCCAATCGGGGGCCGGACGTGAGGGATCGTGCGAAATCACAGCCGAACAGCCGAACAGCTTCGTCCTCAATGGACGGATCAACGTGATGCAGCCTGTCAAGGGGAATTGTTTCCGGGACGATGACAAGAGTCTCGGACGTCGTTAGCGTCGTCGTCATGTCATGTCACGCGTTCGACCACCGGGCGCTCCCCGACCGTGGACGCGGTACCGGTATTCGCAGGTCAACCGTTCTTTGGACGGTTCGACCGCCGACTTAACCCCACGTCGGACGAAGCCACCACGAACGCGTGGATACCGCCCATTAGACAGGTATAGCTGTGGAATGCGACACAATGGGTCAATGTGAATGAGTGACGGTTTGTGCGGACGGCTCGGCGAAGAGCGTCACACGGCGGTGACGACGTGGTTCATGCCCTGTCGCCCGTCCGGCGAGCCGGGGTGACCGGACCGGAATCGCTCCCGCACGTGGCCGGACGGCCCCTTGCGCGGGTGAGCGGACGACCACGCGGTTCGGTCGGGCCGGGGCGCTGGGAGACGTGGCCCCGCCCGGCCACAGGAGGAGGATCGGACGGGATGACCGCGGGACAAGCGCTTCGGGTCGCGTTGCTGGGGCCGGTGCGCGCCTGGACCGGTGCGCGCGAGGTCGCGCTCGGCTCTGCCCGCCAGCGCGGCGTGTTCGCCGTGCTGGCGCTGCGGCCGGGCACGACCGTGCGGCGGGACGAGCTGATCAGGGCCGTGTGGGGCGACGACGCGCCGGCCACCGCCGAGGGCAGCGTCTACACCTACGTCTCCGTGCTGCGCAAGGCGTTGGAGCCGGAACGGCCGCGCGGCACGCCGTCCCGGCTGCTGGAGTCGGTCGGCGCGGGCTACCGGCTGGTGCTCGACCCGGCGGCGTCGGACGTGGCCGAGTTCGAGTCGCTGCGGCGGCGGGCGCGCGACGAGCTCGACGGCGGCACGCCGGAGGTGGCGTTGCGGTCGCTGGACGAGGCGCTGGCGCTGTGGCGGGGCATCCCGATGACGGGGCTGGAGGGCCCGTTCGTGCACGCGCGACGGCTGCGGCTCGCCGAGGCCCGGACGTCGGCGCGGGAGCTGTGGGCGGAGGCGGCGCTGGCCGCCGGGGCGCACCCGGAGGTGATCGCCGAGCTCGGTGCGCTGGTCACCGAGGAACCCCTGCGGGAGCGCGCGCGGGAGCTGCTGATGTCGGCGCTGGTCCGGGCCGGGCGCGGCGCGGAGGCGCTGGAGGTGTTCCGCGAGGCCCGGCAGGTGCTGCGGGCCGAACTCGACGTCGAACCGGGTCCCGGGCTGCGCGCCGCGCACGAGCGGGCGCTGGGCGTGGTGCCGGCGTCGCCCGCACCCCGGCCGGAACCCGCGCCGGCCAGGCGTGCGGAGCCGGTGCTGCTCGGGCGGGCCGACGAGGTGGCGGCGGTGCTCGACGTGGTCGGCGACCTCGCCGCCGGGCGGGGCCGGGCACTGTGGATCGAGGGCGAGCTGGGCATCGGCAAGTCGGCCCTGCTCGACGTGGCGCTGGCGCGGGCGTCCGCCGCCGGGCACCAGGTGGCGCACGCCGTCGCCGACCAGCTCAGCGCCCGGCTGCCGCTCCAGTCCGCCGTGGACTGCCTGGGCGTGGACGTGGACTCGCCCGACCCCCGGCGGTCCGCGGCCGCGCAGGCGTTGCGGGACCGCAGGCCCGCCGCCGGGTCGGTCTTCGCCGCCGCCGACCCGACCGCGCAGGCCGCCGGCCGGCTGGCGGCCCTGGTGGAGCAGCTCTGCGCGGACGGGCCGCTCGTGCTGGCGCTGGACGACCTGCAGTGGGCCGACGACGACAGCGTGGAGCTGTGGCGCAAGCTCGCCGCCGGCACCCGGCGGCTGCCCCTGCTGCTGATCGTCGCCGCGCGCCCGGTGCCCCGGCGGCCGGGGGTGGTGCGGCTGCGGCGGGACGTGACGTCCGGCGGCGGCGCGGTGCTCGACCTGGCGCCGCTGACCGACACCGCCGTGGCGGGGATCGTGGCCGGGCTGGTCGGCGGCGAACCCGGCCCGGGGCTGCGCCGGATCGCCGGGTGGGCGGGCGGCAACCCGCTCTACGCGCGGGAGGTGGCCGACACGCTGGTGCGCGAGCACGCCGTCCGGTTCGACACCGGGCTGGCGGACGTGTCGCCGGACGTGCTGGACCGCGCTCCCCCGTCGCTGGTGTCCGCGGTGACCGACCGGCTGGACTTCCTGTCCACGCCGACCCGGGAGGTGCTGCGGTTCGCGGCGCTGCTGGGCGGCGAGTTCGCGGTGGGCGACCTGGCGGTGGTGCTGGGCAGACCGGTGCCGGTGCTGCTGCCCGCGTTCACCGAGGCCATCGCGGCGGGCGTGCTGCGCGGCGCGGGGCCGCGCGTGGCGTTCCGGCACCCGCTGATCCGCCAGGCGCTCTACGACGGCACGTCGGCGGCCGTGCGCACGGCCCTGCACCAGCAGGCCGCCCAGGCGCTGGCCGCCGCCGGCGCGCCGGTCGAGCACGTGGCCGGGCAGCTGCTCGCCACGTCGGACGGGCTCGGGTCGTGGGCGGTCCCCTGGCTGGTGACGCGGGCGCCCGCGCTGGTGCACCGGGCGCCGCTGGTGGCCGTCGAACTGCTGAACCGGGGCCTGCGCGGCACGGACGACCCGGTGCTCACCGCGTACCTGGGCAACGCGCTGTTCCGGCTCGGCCACGACGCCGAGGCCGAGGAGCAGACCCGGCGCGCGCTGCCCCGCCTGCGCGACCCGGACCGGATCGCCGAAGCGCGGTGGACGCTGGCCTACGTGCCGTTCCGCGCCTCACGCCCGCAGGACGCGTTGGCGGCGCTGGACGAGGCGCTGGCCGACCCGGTGCTGACCGACGCGTGGCGGGCCCGGCTGCTGTCGCTGCTGGCGCTGGTGCAGCGGGCCGGGGTGGGCGACCTGGACGCGGCGGAGGTCAGCGCGCGGCGGGCCATCGAGGCGGGCAGGCGCGGTGGTGACCCGTTCGCCGTCGGGCAGGCCCTGGAGGTGCTCTGGCAGGTCGACGTGGTCCGCCGGGACTACGTGCGCGCGGTCGGGTACCTGGACCAGGCGCTGGAGGTCGTCGGCAGCGACCCGGGCCTCACCGACCTGCGGCTGGTGCTGCTGGACAACCGGGTGTTCACCCTCCAGTGCCTGGACCGGCTGGAGGAGGCGACCGAGACGCTGCGGCTGGCGTTCGCCGCGACCGGACCGGGCACCCCCGTGACGAGCCTGCACGTGGGCACCGCCGTGCACCGGTTCTGGCTGGGCGACTGGGACGACGCCGTGGCACGGCTGGAGGGCGTCCTGGTCGAGGACCCGGAACTGACCGGTTTCGGGCTGCGCGAAGGCGGCCCGGTGCTGCTGCACGGGGTGCTCGCGCTGATCGCCGCGCACCGCGACGACGAAACCCGGTTGCGGGCGCACCTCGCGGCCGGCAGCGAGATCCCCCTGGTGACCGTCGCCTACCGGGAGAACTGCGACTTCCTGGTGGCGGCGACGGCGACGGCGGCCGTCCGCGACGGGGACCACGCGGCGGCCGGGGAACTGCTCGGGCACCTGCTGGACACCGGGCACGCGGTCCAGACGACGTTGCGGCACCAGTGGCTGCCGGAGCTGGTGCGGATCGCGCTGCACCTGGGCGACCGCGCCACGGCGCGCGGCGCGGTCGAGGCGTGCGAGGACGAAGCGGGCCGGGAGACCTCGGTGGCGCGCGCGGCGGCGGCGGCGCGCCGGTGCCGGTGCCTGTTCGACGGCGACCCGGACGGGCTGCTGGAGGTGGCCGCGCACTACCGGTCGGTCGGCCGGACCTACGAGCTCGCGCAGACCTTGGAGGACGCGGCCGTCCTGCTCGACCGGCGGGGCCGCGCCGATGAGGGCGCCGGCACCCGCCGCGAGGCGGTGGCGCTCTACCGGGGGATCGGGGCCGCCTGGGACGTCCGCCGGATCAGCGGGCAGCCCGCCTGATCGCACCGGGCCGGGTCCGTCCCGGCGCACCCGGCCGGGCCCGGGTCCGGCTCGTCGGGCGGGGCGCCGATCACCCCGTCGTCCGACATCACCCACGCCGGTTCCCGGCGCCTGGGCCGGACGTCGGGCCGGCGGCCGCGCACCGAGCGTTCCACCATCCGCCGCAATCGCGCCTTGTCCGGGAACGCGGCCATCTAGATCATCCCCTTCCGCAGGGCGTAGGCGACCGCGTGCGGCCGGTTGCGCAGGTTCAGCCTGCTGGTGATCCCGTAGAAGACGTTCTTGATCGTCCGCTCCGAGTAGGACAGCGTCGTGGCGATCTCGGCGGTGTCCAGCCCGTCCGCCATCAGCCGCAGCACCTCGACCTCGCGGCCGGTCAGCCGGCCCCGTTCCGACGAGGGCGCCACCAGTTGGCGCTGCAGCCGCCGCACGTGGTCCAGCAGTTCGGCCACCATGGCCGGCGGCATGGCCCCGCCGCCGGCCGCGGCGGCCAGCACGCTGCGCAGCACCCGGTCGCCGGTCGCGCCGGCGCGCGGCAGGAACGCCACCACCCGGCACTCCACGGCGGTCAGCACGTCCGCCTCCCCGATCTCGTCCAGCACCAGCACCACGGGCACCCGTGCTCCCTTGGCCGAGCGGCGCAGCCCGGCCACCACCTCGTCGGTCAGCCTGCCCACCGCGACGACGGCCACCTCGGCGTCGGCCCACCGGTCCGCGTCGACCAGCGCGACCTCGGGGCGAGCCCCGAGGAAGCTGGTCAGACCGGCCTGGCTGAGGTGATCCGAGGACTGGACGACGACCCGCACTCGCTTCTCCACCACTGCCTCCCACAGTTCCGGATTGCACCTCCGAGTGTCCGGGGCGCGGCTTCACGCTTTCTCAAACGCGTCTGCACCGGTTCTTCAGACGCCCTCGCGGCACCTCGGCCGAGGCGGCTGATCAGGGCGGCGGGGGCAAAGGTGGCGGGTCAGGGGCGGCGGGATCAGGGGCGGCGGAGTCAGGGGCGGCGGGATCAGGGACGACGGAAGAACTCGACCTCGCCCAGCGCGATGTGCCTGCCCTCGGTGAGGCCGGTGGCGGCGGCCACGGTGAGGCGGACCCGCACCACGTCGCTGATCCCGGTGTCGGTGCGCTGCGGGCCCGGCTGGTCGGCCAGGTTCGCCGAGAGCGCGTGCGTGCCGCCGTCCCGCGTGGTGACGACCACCTTCAACGCCGACGGCCGCGCCTGCGCGACGAACCCGTCCTCCTCCGCCGACGCGCCCGCGTGCACCACCACGGACAACAACCGCAACGGGGTGGCGAAGGCGAACTCCACCTCGTCGCCGACCGCCGGCGCGCCCCAGTAGCGGTTCGAGAGACCATCCGCCGCAGCGGCGGCCGGGTGGTCGGCGACCGAGGCGCTAGCGGTGACGCTCGTGGGCGCGACGGGTTGCGGGGTGGCGAGCCGGTCGCGCAGGTCCTCCCACAGCGCGAGGGCCTGCGGGTGGAACAGCCACGCCGCGACGACCAGCGCGACCACCACCAGCAGGGCGGCCAGGCGGCGCAGCCACCGCGAGCGGTCCCCGCGCCACTGCCACCGGCGGCGGCGGGCGGCGGACCGCGCGGACGCCTCGGGGTGCAGCGGGGTGGCGCAGCGGCGGCAGAACCGCCGCCCCGGCGGGTTCGTGGTGCCGCAAGCCGGGCACGGCGGCCCGTCCACCGCCGCGTCGACGGCCGTCGTCGGCAGCGGGCGCTTGGCGTCGGGCCTGCCCGGCGCGACCGGCCCCAGGTACCCCGAGGCCCGATCGCGCGCCACACCCCCGTCCAGCGCGCCCGCAGCCGCTCCACTGGCAGCCACACCGCCGGCAGCCACCCCACTGGCAGCCACCCCACCGGCTGCCACACTGCCGGCCGTGCCACCGACTGCGGCGCTACCAGCGGCAGCGCTACCGGCCGACGTACCACCGGCTGTGCCACCACCAGTTGGGCCACCACCACTTGCGCCAGCATCAACCGGGCCACCACCGGCTGGGCCGTCGACCGGCGGGCCGGCGGGCGCGCTCTGCGTGCCACCCGGCGGCACGGCGGCCGACGGGCCGGCGTCCTGCCGGTCACGCGCACCCCATCCCAGGTAGTTGCCGCAGTTGCCGCAGAAGTCGTCGGAGTCCCCGACCGGCGCACCGCACTGCGGGCACGACCGGGCCGTCACGGCTCCTCCCCCGCCGGCACCTCCACGGCGCACCGCACGTGCACCGGGCACACGGCGGCCACCAGCGCCTCCACCAGCTCGCGGTCCACCGCCCCGGCCCCGCGCACCCGCACCACGACGACCTCCACCGGCTCGCCGGGCAGCTCGGTGTCCGGCGTGGTCGACCACCGGACCCCCGGACCGTCGAGCACCTCGGCCCGCACGCCCAGCGACACCTCCAGCAGCTCCCGCAGACCGACCGCCGTGCCCCGGCGGCGGTGCAGGTCCACGGCGCGGTGCACGACCTCCCGGCGGCGCGCGAGCGGCCACGCCGGGTCCAGGTCCGCCGACACCCAGGACGCCAGCCAGGACACGAAGTCCTCCGGCGCGAGCGCCGGGTCCAGGTAGGCCGTCAGGTTGTCCATTGTGGACAGTATCGAGGAGAGCACGGAGTCCAGCCCCGAGGTGAACCGCTGGGTGAAGTCGTCCACGGCGTAGAGACCGGGCAGCATCTCGCCGATGGGGTGCGTGCTCGGCAGCTCGGGGAGCGCGGCCCGGCTCATCTCGCGCCTACCGCGACCTGGTGCTGGTGCGAGAACACCAGCGCGTTCGGTGCGAGTTCCATGTCCTCCACCGGCGCACCACGCGCCCCGGTGAGCGGGTTGGCCGGGAACAGCCGCAGCTCCTCCACCGACGTCACGTCCGCGACCCGTTGCAGCACCGCGAAAACCTCGCCGTACCGCACCGAACGCCCGAACTCCCAGCCGGTGCCGTCCGGGCCGCCGCGCAACGGGTTGAGGTACCGGTAGAGCGCGTCCAGCGCCGCCCGGTGCACCCGGCCGTCCTCCACCGCGGCGGTCAGCCGGGCCACCACCGTGATCCCCTGGTAACGCGGTGGTTCCACGACCAGGCGTGCGCCCAGCAGCCGGCGTTCGTCCAACCGCCGCGCCACCGCCGCCACCACCTCCTCTGAGGGCATGAGCTGCTCGAAGCGCAGCCGATCGCCCTCGTCGGCGACCGCGTCGGGCACGAGCAGCACCCGCGCACCGCCCACCTCGCCGGTCACCGGCAGGCAGCGCACCCTGGCCAGCGACGGCACGGCCTGCCGCGCGATCAACTCGTGGTCCTGGGCGGTCACCGCGCGGTCCCACACCCGCAGCTGGTGGGGAACCCGCACCTTCGCCTCGTCCACCGTCTCGGCGTCCGCGCCGCCGCTCGCGGCCTCCCGGTTCTCCACCTCCGACACGTAGGGCTCGGAACTGCGCAGCACGGAGATCGCGCCGCGCGCCACGTTGCCCGCCCGTCCCCCGCCGGTCCGGTAGCGCGGCACCAGCACCACCGCGCCCTTGGCCGGCACGGCGCCGTAGCGGCGCAGCGACCCGTCCGGCTCCCGCACGGCGGGCGCGAACCGGACCTCCCCGGCGGTCGCGTCCAGCACCACGTGCCGGTCGTCGGGTCCGGACGAGCCGAAGTCCTCCACGAGCGACCAGTCGTCCCAGCCCGCGCCGTCCGACACCCGCACCACCACCGGCCGCCCGTCGGTCAGCACCGGGGCGGCGGGCAGCCGGAACCACTGGCCGGGCACCCCCGCCGACTCGCCCAGCACGGCGTCGAGCTCGACCTCGGCGTGCTCGACGGTCGTCGTGCCGCCGATGGTGAACGCCTCGGCCTCCCGCACGGTCGGCGACTCGCGGTAGAACGGCTGGCCGGGCAGCGGTTCGACCACCCGGCAGCGCAGCCAGCCCGCGCGGTGGCCCGACACGACGGACGCGGTGTGCCCGGCGGGGACGTGCAGCACCACCTCGCCCGGCCGGTTGAGGCCGCCGGTGCTGTCCTCGTCGGTGGCGCAGGCGACCCAGCCCCGGCCGTCCCACGCCTCCCACACCAGCGGCGGCTGGCGCGGGTCGACGCCGACGCCCTCGACCTGGCTGTCCAGCCGCAGCACCACGGCGCACCTCGGCACGGCGGCGGACAGCCCGAACAGGGTGGCGTCGCCGACCGCCGGCGCGGCCTGGAAGCACGGGACGTCCTTGCCCTCGTCCAGGTCGCGGGTGCGGTCGGCGTAGTCGCCGCGCGCCGACGTGGTGACCAGGCGCGTCAGCGACGACGGCACCACGGGCAGGTCGGCGACGGTGGCGAACACGACCGGCTCGTCCGCGTCGCCGCCGGCGGTCGCGACCTCGGTCCCGGCGGGCAGCAGCACGGTGTCCGGTTGGGGCGCGGACAGCCAGAACGTCACCTCGGCCCGCGCGGCGGTCGGCGGGAACAGCCGCACGCCCAGCAGGTCCAGGAACGCCAGGTAGTTCTTCTCCGGCACCCGGTTGAGCCGGTAGACCAGCTGGTCCACCATGTGCGCGAAGGTCTCGATGAGCGTCACGCCGGGGTCGGACACGTTGTGGTCCGTCCACTCCGGACAGCTGTCCTGGACGTACCGCTTGGCCTCGTCCACCAGTTGCTGGAAGCGGCGGTCGTCCAGGTCGGGCGAGGGCAGCGCCATCAGCGCCCACCGCCTTCCTCGGACGGGATCGTGTAGAACGGGAACACCAGGTTGCGCCGGTCGTTGGTGGCGCGGACCGTGTAGTGCACGTCGATGTAGAGCGTGCCGACCTCGACGGAGTCGAACGCCACCACGACGTCGGTCGTCTCGATGCGCGGCTCCCACCGGTCCAGCGCGACGCGCACCTCGCGGGCGATGTCGCCGGCCGTCGCGTGGTCCGCCGACGCGAACACGTGCTCGTGGATGCCGCAGCCGAACTCCGGGCGCATCGGGCGCTCGCCGGGCGCGGTGCCCAGGATCAGCCGGATCGCCTGCTGGATCTCCACGTCCCGCTCGACCATCCCGATGCCGCCCGTGGTGCCGACCCGCAGCGGGAAGCCCCACCCCCGGCCGATGAAGTCGACGCTCACAGCGGACCCCCGATCAGCACGGTCTTCGCGCCGAGCACGACGGTGGCCTGGCAGACCGCGCGGTCGCCGACGACGGCCGCCGGGGCACCGCCGATGAACACGCTCGGCGGCGGCGCGGGCCTGGGCAGCAGCACGTTCGACGGTCCCAGCAGCGGGTCGGGAATCTTGGGGCAGGCGTGCACGCTGCCGACCACGGCGGCGGGCACGCCCTCGATGAGCACGGTGAGCACCTTGGCCGCCAACGCGGGCGATACCGGCGGCCCGAGCGTGCCGCCGTGGGAGGTCTTGTCACCGGTCCGGGCTGCGAAAGGCATGTCGGCTCTCCTCTGGTAGTGGGTGGGGGTGCCGGTCCGGGTCAGTTGAGCCGGACGATCCGGCCCTTGACCTGGACCACCCCGTTGCGGGCGTCGATGGTGATGCCGGTGCTGTCGACCACCAGCGAGCTGAGCACCCCTCGCCCGCCCGGCCCGCGCACGGCGAGTTCCAGCCGGCCCCGGCTCTCGTCGACCTTCACCTCCAGCCGGCGGTCGCCGCTGGCCAGCCGGACGCCGGAGGCGCGCGGCCCGTCCATCAGCTCCAGCCGGTTGCCCTTGCGGGACGACAACGACCGGCGGTTGACCTTGCCGCTGCGGCGGTCCACCAGCGCCCCGTCGTGCTGCGAGGGCTTGTCCACCCCGTTGTAGAGGCCGCCGAGCACGTAAGGCCGGTCCAGGCTGCCCTGCTCGAACCCGACCAGCACCTCGTCGTTGACGTCCGGGCTGAGCACCCCGCCGCCGCCGACGCCGCCGAACTGGACGGTGCGCACCCAGTCGGTGACGTACTTGTCGTCCAGCCACGGGAACTTCAGCCGCACCCAGCCCCGCTGGCCGCCCACCTCCTTGATGTCGGTGACGATCGCGGTCGCCAGGCCCGGCATCCGGGTCGGCGCGGTCCCGCCCGCGACCAGGCCGGCCAGCGAGCGGTCGTGCGACGCGCTGACCACGACGGTGGTCCGGTAGCCCTGGGCCGGTTCCACGACGTGGGTCACGGCGGTCGCGGTGTACCGGCCGCTGAACGCCTCGCCCGCGCCACCGAGCGCGATGGGCACGCCCGCGCGGAGCTTCGGGTTGCCCTCCGCCACGGCTTCCAGCTCGGCGTAGCCCGAGCTGATCGACGCCTCCAACGAGCGCGCGGCCATCGTCGCCTCCGCCTGCGTGGCGTAGGGGACGTCGGTGACCAGGTTCCGCGCCTTCGTGCGGAACGCCTTGTTCACCTTCATCGACGACAGCCCGGGAACGGCCGTCTTGCTGGGGGTGTTGTTCCGCACCGCCACCAACGGCTTCTTGCGGGCCACGTCCCAGCCGCGCACCTGCACACCGTTCGCGAGCTCGGCGCTGCTCAGCGCGGCCCGCAGCACCAGCAGGTTGCCGCCGAACCGGAGCAGGAACGGGCTCTTGCCGTCGGCCGTGGGCTTGGGCGCCCGCGCGGCGGGCTTGAGCTTCGTGAACTCCAGCCGCCCCCGCTCGTCGACCCGCACGACCGCGCCGTGCTCGCGGGCCAGCCCCTGCAAGAAGTCCCAGTCCGACACCCCCGGCTGGCTGAGGTGCTTGTAGGTGATCCGCGACGTCTCCACCCGGCCGACCGCCAGACCCGCGTTCTTCGCGACCTTCGCGACCACGGCGGACGCCGTCATGTTCTGGAACGCCTCCACCCGACGCCCCCGGAACAGCCGGTGCGCCCTGCTCATCGCCCGGATCACGGTGAAGCTGCCGGTGCCGTCGACCTCCATCTCCACGGCCGTGACCTCGCCGGAGAACAGCAGTTCGCGCGCGGGGCCGCCGGTCGCCGACACCGAGACCTTCAGCGGCGTGCCGATGGTGATCCCGGTCTTGGCCAACAACGTCCGCTTGTCGTCGCGGTAGGTCAGCACGGCCGTGTCGGGCAGGCCGACGCTCTCGTCCACGACGCAGCTCTCCACCTCCCGGGTCACCGGGGCGTTCGCGACGATGGTCAGACCGGCGGCGAAGGACCGGACGGCGCTCATCGGTCGACCTCGCGGCGGTAGGACGTCGTCATCGGGGCTCCTCCGGTCTCCGGGTCGGCATCGTCGATGCCCGGCAGCAGCAGTTCCCCGCCCGGCACCAGCGCCAGCGGGTCGTCGATCCCGTTCGCCTCGGCGATGGCCCGCCAGGCGCCGGGGTCGCCGTACTCCCGCCAGGCGAGCTGCGGCAGGCTGTCGCCGGCGACCACGCGGTGCGCGCGGCGGGCTTCGTGCGACCCGGAAGTCGGGTTCTGGCGGGGGGTGTCGACCCCCGCCTCCTCGATCGACAGCGAGCACGTCGCGCGCAGTGGACGACCGTCCACGTCGAACAGCGAGTAGTCGACCGACAGGCTCGACAGCACGCCGTCGAACGACACCGACTTGGCGGTGCCCCACTCGAAGCGGACCCACGGGCTCGCGGGCTTCTTGCTGCCGATGCTCTTCTTCGTCGGCACGCAGGCGACCATCAGCTTCTCCACGCCCGTCTCCACCGAGTTGTCGTGGGTCGCGGTGGCGTCGAGGAAGACCTCCACGCCCAGCGTGCGGGGCCCGCTGCCGACGAACTCGGGCAGCGACGCCTGGCCCGCCATCCGCGAGGGTTGGCGACGCCACTCGACCGACTTGCTCAGCGCCAGCGTGCGGGGGTTGAACTGGAACGCGACGGTGGCCAGCTTCGCCCCGGGCTTCGCGCCGACGTCGGCCGGCGGTTCCATGATCACCAGGCGGGCCTTGACCAGGCTCGCCCCGGGTTTGCGTGCCACGACGTGACCTCCTTCTGGGTCAGGAAGCCTCAAGACCCTCGTGGGAGAACTCCAGGGTCTCCACCGCGGCCTGCGACTGGCTCGGGTCGAACGACGGCCCCTGCCACCGGATCGGGAGGACGCCGAGCACCTGCCACCGCACGATCGGCGTCAGGTCGGGTGCGAGCGCGACGATCTCGCCGTCCTTGCGCTCGGCCCGCTGGAGCACCTCGCCGAACCACTTGAGCACCTTCGCCGAGTCCGCCGTGACCGGCCGCGTCATGGTGACGTTCGTCCAGGTGATCCGCGACGGGAGGTGCCAGGTGAACCCGTTGTTGCCGCCCTCGGCGTACTCCTCGACCTCGAACTGCGCGCCCAGCCCGTCGCAGGTGTGGAAAGCGCCCAGGTTGTTGCCCGCCACGGACAGTTGGAAGAAGACGCTGCTGGCGAAGACGTCGTCGGTCATCGGTGGTCCCCAAGGTCGAAGGTGTCCGGGGTGGTACGGGGTTTCGAGGTCGGTGGGTCAGCGGCGCCGGTCGTGCAGGCGGCCGGCGCGCTCGCGGCCGGTGCGCAGTTCGGCGCGCAGCAGCCTGGCGATCGGCTCGACCAGCTTGCGGGCGAGGCCGTCCGCCTCGGCGGGGTCGAGGTCGTCGACGAACCGCTGTTCGGGGGTCCGCCGGTCTGTTCCACGCCCGGGGGTGTTCGGGGTGGGGTCCTCGGGGATGTTCGCGCCCGGGACGGGTTCGGTGGGTTCGGTGTGCGGGGCGGTGTTCGGCTGCGTGGTGCCCCGGCTGTGCGGGGACGTGGTCGGCGTGGGCGTCGCGGGGGCCCTGGACGAACTTGCCGCGGCCGGGGCCCCGGCGGACCTGATCCGCTGCACGGTCGGGTTGACGAGGTGGAACCCGCTCGGACGGCTGCCCCCGGTGGTTCGGGTCGGTACGGAGGCGCGGTTCACCGGCACCACCGTGGTGCCCGCTGAAGGTGCTCCCGGCGACCGGACGACCGGCGGAGTCACCGGCATCGCGGCCCTTGGGGTGGCGTGGTTGTGAGGCGGCAGCGGCGTTGGAAGGAGCCTCTGCGGAGCCGTCGCCCGAACCGCCTGCAATGTCATCGGTGAGGTCGTCTGCGATGCCGTCGGTGAGGCTGTCGGTGCGGTGGTCAGTGCGGTGGTCGGTGCGGTGGTCGGTGAGGTCGTCGGTGAGGTCGTCGGTGAAGTGATCGGCGAAGTGGTCGGTGGGGTCGTCGGGCGCACACGCGATGGGGCGGGAGCGTTTTTTGGTTGCGCGCGTTGCACTGCGGGACTTTCTGAGCGTCGCGCGACACTTGTGCGGGTGGGCGTTGCCTGCCCCGGCGCGGTGGCGGCGGTTGGTTGGCTGCGGTCGGACGACCATTGCGGCCGGACCACGGCACGTCGTGGAGGAACTGCGGGAACGTCCTCGTCCACGCGCAGTTTCGGTGTCAACGGGCGGTTCCCCAGCAGCGCGGCGGTTCGTTGGACCGTTGGAAGGACCGTGGAACGCGTGGCCCGAACGGCTCCAGCGCTGCTGTGCACCACGGGCGTCTCCGCACTGTGCCGCGTCGGCGGCAGGCGGACCACGGGCACCGCTCGTTGCACGGGTCGGGAGCCCTCGCCGCCGCCGCGCCGGGGCTCAGCGACCTCAGCGGTCTTGACGGCCCCGGTGGACTTGGCGGGCTCTCCCTTGGTCGCAACGACTTCGGGGGTCGCGGTGGCGGGGATCGCCGTGATCTCCTGGCCCAGGACGGTCCGGATCCGGTTCGGTCGCGCGGGTGAAGTGCCGTCGGGGACCTTGCGCTGTACCGCAGGATCGTCCGATCCAACGCGCGACACAACGGGAGTGGTCTTGGGGGTCGACCACTCGCCCGGGGATGCGAGCCTCGGCGACACAGCGTTTTGGGGCGGAGTGCTCGGGGTGCCGGTGTTCAGCGACATTGCCGTCGCGGGCATTGCCGTCGTGGGCAACGCAGTCGCGGGCATTGCAGTCGCGGGCATCCGTGCCAGCGGCTCACCCAGCAGCGGGGTGCCTGACGGGCGCACAACGGGTGTGCGGCCGTTCACCGTGCTGCCGGCCACCGGCGTCCGCTGGAGGATCGGGGACGCGTCAACGTCCCGAACCGCAGGCGGCACGATGGCGGCTCTGGTGGCCGGAAGACGCTGCACAGCAGGAGCTTTCGCGTCGACAGCCGAACTCGGCCTCTTGCTCCTGATCACACCGCCGGCCACGGGCGGCGTGTCGGTCCGCACGACCGGAAGCCGGCGGACGGGGAGGTCCGGCCGGACGGCCGTCGTCAACGGCGGTCCGATCGGATCGAGCCGCACTGCCGCCGACGCACTCCCGGCCCCTGCGGAGCGCTCCGCGACAGACCGCGACACCATCACCGACGAACCGCCCACGACCTCCCGCACCCCGCCCGGTACCCGCGCGACACCCGACCCCGAGGCCGGACCGGAGTCCGCCCGTCCACCGTGGCCGGTATCCACCCGCCCACCTCGGCCGGAGCCGGTCGGCGCACCGTGACCGGAGTCGATCGGCGTCACTTGCCTGGGTGCGGTTCGCGCTGTTGTCCCGGCTGCGGTTCGAACTGCCCGCGTCGAGCCGGCCGGCTCACCCCCCGAGCCGGTCTTCGCGGCAACGATCCCGGGCCGCGCCGGACCTTCAGCACGTGCCGAGCCCTCCGCGACCACAGACCGCAGCACCGGCAGCGCGGAACTGCCGGAACTCGGCCGCTCGCCGCCCGACGCCTGCCCGCTCGACGCCCGCCCGCCCGACGCTCGCGTGTTCCCGTTCGCTGTCTCGGGTAGGACCGACCGCGACACCGTGAGCGCGGGACTCGCCGACGCCGTCGCGTTCCCTCCTGGGCTGACCGCGCCCGAACCAGCGGGGGAAACCGGCGAGCTCGACCCCATCCCCGTCGGACCGGCAAGATCTCCCATCGGGCGGGCGGGCTCTTCCACCGCTCCGGCGGATTTCCGCACCGCCCTCTGCAACTTCCCCTCCGGACGAGCGGGCTTCCGAGCGGCCGCGGAGCGCGACACCGTTGGTGCAGGACCGCGACCACCGGAAGGCGTTCGCGCGACTCGCGCCGCGCCGGAGGGCTCCGGCGGTCCTTCCGCTCCGTGAGCGCCCGACCACCACACCACCGGCAACGTCCCGCCGGTCCACGGGTAGCCGGGGGTGGCGGTGCGCTGCACGGCCACGCCGTGCAGCACACCCGCCGGGGCGTCGGAGCTGATCGAGTGGCCCATCCCCGTTCCGAAGGTGTGGTCCTGCCACGAGGCGAGCCCGTCGCGGAAGCGCACACCGTCACCGACCGCCGGCCCGCCCCGGCCGATCACCCCGTCCGCCGGCGGGACCGCGCGCCAGCCGCCGTCCCACGCCGGGCGCTCGGACCCCGGCGCGGCGGCCCCGGAAGCACCGGACCCGCCGGTCCGACCGGACCCCCTGGGCCGGTCGGACCGGCCGCGAAACCTGTCCCACCAGGACACGGTTCACCTCCCCTCGTTCACCCTCGTGTTGATCCGCGCGATCTGGTCGACCCAGCGCCTGCGCTCCTGGTGCTCCAGGTCGAGGATCTCCTCGCGCGGCCAGTGGAAGTGGTAGGCCACGTACGCGACCTCCTCCAGCAGCCGATCGGCCGCGTACGTCACGATTCCCCCAGGCGACCACCGGCGAGGTCCACCTCGAACGCCGTGCCGCACGACGGGCAGGACACGCCGGCCCGGGTGTGGCCCTCGCTGTTGACCCGCCGGTAGAAGTCCTGGAGGAACGCGATGTCCGTCGCGTACATCTGCTCCACCACGCCGGGGTGGATCTCGGTGACCGCGCCCAGCTCGGTGATCACCTGGCTGAGCAGGACGACGCTGAGGTAGCCGGGGTTCTCCTTGACCCGCAGGTCGATCTGCGGGCGCAGTTCGTCGCGCGCGGTCGCCAGGCGCATCTTGCCGTGGCGGTGCACCACGCCGTCCGCGTCGACGTACCCGCGCGGCAGTTCGAAGTCGAACACGGTGTGCAGCGGCGCGGACGTCGCCACCGCCCCGCGGTCCCGCTTCGGGTTCTGGTCGACCAGTTCGTCGAGCTGGTCGAGCGCGATCGTCCGCCGCCTCATTCGACCGTGATCTCCTCGAACACGAGCGTCACCTTCTCGGTCGCGGCGGTGGACTCGCCGGCCTTGAGCGAGGGGCCCTCCCACTTGCTGGCCCACGCGTTGGTGAGCTGCATGCGCCGGACCGTGTTGCCCTCGGAGTCCTTGACCTCGATGGTGACGTTCTGCCGGGCCGCGCTGACCGCGCCCTTCTCCAGGGTCTCCTTGAGCCACTTGGTGAACTCGGAGCTCTGGTCGAGGCCGCGGGTGAGGGTGACCTCGCCGCCCTTCTGCGCGCCGGGCTGCTTGCGGATGAGCGGCTTGCCGGTGGAGGTCACCTGGAAGACGTCGACCACGTCCTCCTCCACGCTCAGACCGCTGATCTCCTGTAGCGACTCGACCATGAAGCCGCCGAGCTGCACGCCGAAGATGTGGGTGGAGAGAGCATCGCCTTCTGCCATGGGTTCGTTCGCCTTTCCGGTTCAGGTGCCCCGAGGGGCGTGGCTCACTCGTCGACCAGGCTGGTGCTGTCGGAGAACTGCGCGAGGCGGAAGACCACGAACTCGGCGGGCTTCACCGGCGCGACGCCGATCTCGCACACCACCTGCCCGAGGTCGATCGACTCCTGGGGGTTGTTCTCCCGGTCGCACTTGACGTAGAACGCCTCGGCGGGGGTGCGCCCGAACAGCGCGCCCTGGCGCCACTGCTCGGTGAGGAACGCGGTGATGTTGCGCCGGATGCTGGACCACAGCCGGTCGTCGTTGGGCTCGAACACGACCCACTGGGTCCCGATGAGGATGGACTCCTCCAGGAAGTTGAACAGCCGGCGCACGTTGAGGTAGCGCCAGGCCGGGTCCGAGGACAGCGTGCGGGCTCCCCAGATGCGGATGCCGCGGCCGGGGAACGCGCGCACGCAGTTGACGCCGATCGGGTTGAGCAGGTCCTGCTCGCTCTTGCTCAGCGACGTCTCCAGGTCGACCGCGCCCCGGATCACCTCGTTGGCGGGTGCCTTGTGCACGCCGCGCTCGACGTCGTTGCGCGCCCACACCCCCGCGACGTGACCGGACGGCGGCACCATGATGTTGCGCCCGCCCGCCGGGTCGAACACCTTGATCCACGGGTAGTACAGGGTGGCGTAGCGGGAGTCGTAGCCCGCTTCGTCCTGCCGCCACCCGCGCACCCGCTGCGCGGACAGGCCGGGCGGGGCGTCCAGCACGGCGACCCGGTCGCCCATCTGCTCGCAGTGCGAGATCAGGGCCAGCTGCACGGTCTTGACGCCTTCGAGGTCGAGCAGGCCGCGCTGGTAGGCGGCCATCAGGTCCGGGGCGGCGACCATGGTGATCTCGTCGATGCTCTCCAGACCGCCGAACCCGGTGCGCGCCTCGGGGTCGCCTAGGTACTCCTGCGCGTCGACCACGGTGGGCAGCGCCGCCGCGCCGTCCGCGCCCGCCGGGGGCAGTGCCACGGTCTGCTTGTCCGGGCGGGCCAGCGCGCCGCTGGGCTGCTCGGTGATCGTGATCAGCTTGGAGCGCTCGGAAACCTGGGTCGCCACGTAGTTCTTGGCGTTCTTGCGGGTGGACGCGTCGTAGGTCTCCACCACCCGGCCGCCCTGGCGGACCAGCAGCTTGAACCGGTCGTCGGCCGGGTTCTCGCCGTCGGCGTCGGTCACCTCGACGGTGATCTCGCCGTCGACGCCGGGCAGCGCGGCGATGCCCAGCCCGCCCACCTGCACGGGGTTCGGTCGGGGCGGCTCGGGTTCCGAGCCGGACTGCGGTCCGCCGACGCGCACCACGTACGCCGCGCCGCCGCCGTTGGCGAAGTAGCCGTAGACGGCGTGCGGCAGGAACGCGCCCTCGGTGAAGCCGCCGAAGTTCTGCACGTACTGGTTCCAGTTCGCCACCAGGGTCGCCTGGTGGAAGGGGCCCACCTCGCTGAAGCCGATGAAGGCCGCCACGGCGGTGCCGACGCCCTCGATCGGCCGTGCGCCGGACTGGACCTCCTCCACGTACACGCCCGGTGAGAGGTACTGCGGCATGGTCACTCCTGTCTGGTGAGCTAGTCCGCTTGTGTGCCAACAGCTTCCCGCGCGCGGGTGGCGGTCCGGGAGGTCCGGCGGCCCCGACCGGGGGGCAGCCCCGTGCCCTTTGGGGAAACGCGGTCCACACCGGACGCCCGAGGTGTCATCGGGGTGCGGTGGACCACGGGCCGAATTCGTCGCCCTGCATCAGCCTGCCTTGCTTGCGGTACTCCTGGTGCACCGCCGCGACGACGTCGGCCATCGTCAGCGGGCGGTCGGCGGCGGCGGCCAGGTACGCGGCGGTCACCACGCAGGACCGGATCGACCCACCGGCCAGTTCGAAGTGCTCGGCGCAGAACGCGAGGTCGAGGTCATCGCCCCGGGGCACGGCGGGGCCCAGGCACCGGTCCCACAACGCCTCCCGCTGGTGCGCGTCGGGCAGCGGGAACTCCGCGATGACGTCGATCCGCCGGGTGAACGCCTCATCCACGTTGGACCGGAGGTTGGTGGTCAGCACGGCGATCCCGTCGAAGGACTCCACGCGCTGCAACAGGTAGGCCGACTCGACGTTGGCATAGCGGTCCCGTGCGTCCTTGACCTCCGAACGCTTGCCGAACACCGCGTCCGCCTCGTCGAACAGCAGCACGCCGTGCACGCCGGCCGCCTCGGTGAAGATCCGCTCCAGGTTCTTCTCCGTCTCGCCGACGTACTTGTCCACCACCGTCGACAGGTCGACCACGTACAGGTCCATGCCGAGCTCGGAGGCGATGACCTCGGCGGACATCGTCTTGCCGGTGCCGGACTCGCCGGCGAACAACGCCACCACCCCGCGCCCCCGGCCGCCGCCGGGCCGCATCCGCCACTGCCCGAGCACCCGTTCCCGGTGCCGGGCCCGCAGGGCGAGTTCGGCCAGCTGCCGCCGGGTCGGCTCGGGCAGCACCAGGTCGTCCCAGCCGACCGAGGGCGTGACGCGGCGGGCCAGCCGGTCCAGGCCGGCCCCGTTCTGCGCCCGCACACCGGCCCGCAGGTGCTCCGCCGCCACCGGGTGGCCGTCCAGCACCGCCAGGCGGGTCGCGACGGACACCGCCCGCTCCACCTCGTCCGCGCCGAGCCGGAAGCCGCCGAGCGACGCCGGCAGCGCCGGGGCGGGCGGTGCGCCGGTCGCCTCGGTGAGCGCGCGCGTCCACAGGGTGGTGCGGCGGTCGGCGTCCAGCGGTGGCACCGGGACCGACACGGCGGGCCGGCCGGCCCACTGCGGGTCCCAGTGCTGCCTGCCGTGCAGGACCAGCGGCACGTCACCCGCCAGCGCCACCACCTCGCGCAGCAGCCGGACGCGTTCGGGCACCAGCCGTTCGACCGGGCCCACCACGAGGCCCGCGCCGCGCAGCCGCGCTTCGCGCACCACCGCGCCGAGCGCGGGCCCGTCCCGGTCGGCGAGTTCGGTCACGTCCAGCACCACGGCGGCCCGGCCGGCGGCGGCCAGCGCACTTGTCGCGGCACGGCCGCCGCCGCCATCGGCGTCGTGCAGGTGGAGCAGGCCGACGCCGCGGCGCAGCGCCGCGCCGACCCGCCGGGGGAACCCGTCCTCCGGTTCCCCCGCCACGACGCGCACCAGGTCGGCCACCTCGCGGTCGAGGGCGTCGTCGCCCAGCAGGTGGCCGACGACGCGGTCGGGCACGCGCAGGACCCGGGACAGCGCGGGCGACTCCGGTTCCCGCACCTCGACCAGGCCGCCCGCGACGAGCGGGGAACCCGCCGCGAGCCGGAACCGGCCCCCGCCCGCCGGGTGCAGCCCGCACAGGTCCAGCGCCAGGCCGACGGTCGCGCGGCGGCGGGTGACGTCGTCGTTGAGGTAGCCGTAGAGGCGCTCCACCCGGCTGTCGACGTCCGGTGCCAGGGCGATCAGCAGGAACTCGACGTCCAGCCGATCGAGGTGGAAGTCCCGGGCAAGGACGAGCAGCCGGGGTCCGGGCGCGGGCACGGCGGCGGCGATCGCGTCCAGGTCGGGGTCGTCGTACGGCGGGACCTGCGGCGTGCGCTGCTCGTCCAACGTCCGCCGGACCGCCTCCGGCGTCAGGTACAGGCCCCGGAACGGGTCGTCCGGCGTCGGGTCGCCCGCCAGCCGCGTCTCCACCGCCAGCCGGACGCGCTGCTCGACCGCCGCCAGCCGGCCCCACAGGTAGACCAGGTCGGCGTCCCCGGCCGGCGCGGCGGCCCGTTCGCCGACCACGTCGGCGGTCATCGGATCGGCTCGCCGCGCCGGCGTCGGACCGAGGGCTGCGGGCGGTCCCTCGACACCGAGAAGCCCTCGCCGGCCGCCGTGGAGGGGCCGTCGTAGCGGAGCCTGCGCGCACCGGACGGGGTGGGTTGCGACTGGTCCTCGGTGCGCAGCAGCACGCCTTCGGTCACCAGCGGGCCGGTCGGCGTCCACTCGCCCGCCAGCGGCGCGGTGATCTTGAGGGTGATGGCGGGTTTGAGCTCGCCGCCGAGCGCGGACCACACGTCGGGTGCCGCGCGACCCTCCGGCGCCGGCCCGGCGACCTGCATCCCGACCGCCAGGCCCAGTTCCGCCAGCGACCCGGTCAGCCACTGCGGCGCGAGCCGTTCGGCGCGCACCAGGCACGCCAACGCCTCCGACAGCAGCCGGTGCTCGTCCTGCGGCCGGTTGGTCCACGCGGTCACCAGGTAGGACAGCTCGAACCAGCGTGCCGGGCCGCGCCACCCCCGCAGCTCGCCGTCCTCGTCGTGCACCTCGGTCTCGCCGCTGCTGCGGCGGGTCAGGTCCTCCCGGATGTCGTACAGGAACACGTTGACGGCGGGCGCGTTGCGCCGTGCCGTCCACTCCGTGGTGGGTGCCTCGAACGCCAGGTCGCCCCGGCTGCCGGGTACCCCGCCGGCGTCGAGCAGCCGGCGGATGCCTTCGTCGACCTCGTGGATCACCGGTGCCTCCTCGTCGTCACGGTCATCTGCGCGTCACGGTCATCTGCGCGTCACGGTCATCTGCGCCCCACCATGTCGGGCGGCCCGATGGTGCCCGCCACGACGAGGAACGGCGTGGTGGCGGGTCGGAAGCCGGGTCCGGTCGCGGTGATGGTGCGCGGACCGGTCGCGTCCTTGGGCAGGATCAGCAGCTGCGCGGCGAACCCGCCGTCGGGCCGGGGAAACGTCGGGGCCGCGGCGGCGGTGATGCCGGGCGACCAGGTGAGCCGCACCGGCACACCTGGCGGGAAGTCCAAACCCCGCACCGAGGTCACGAACCCGGGTTCGCCGATCGGCGGCACGGCCACGATGCGGGGCAGCAGCACCCGCATCGGCGCGGTGGCGGAGTTGTCGCCCGGGTCCGCGTCCGTGCCGCTGGTCCTGAGCACCCCGCCGACCGAGGTGACCAGCGGCGCGTCGGGCGCGAAGACGACCTGCACGACCAGCGATCCGCCGGGTGCCAGGTCGGGCAGCGCGCAGCCGGCCGCCGAGCACCCCGGCGGCAGTGCCGACACCGGGACCCCTTGGGGCAGCGCGAAGTCCAGTCGGAGACCGGTCGCCAGCGCGCCGCCGCCGTTGCGGACCGTGTAGCTCGCGGTGGCGCGTCCGCCCACATAGGACGGATCAGGCTGCACCACGACGGCCACGCCGGGTCCTGCGGCGGGCGGTGCCGGTGGCGGTGGTGGTGGAGCAGGAGGAGGTTGCGGCGGAGGCGTGGAGGATGTCGGCGGCGCGGTCGTCCGGTCGCGCACCGGGATGTCGGTCCCCGTCGCGTTGTCCCCCGGCCGGACGTCCAGCACGTCGCCCGCCACCGACCACGTCACGCGCCGCCGGCCCGCCACGACACCCACCAGTTCCACCGAGACCCGGACGACCGCCCCGTTCTCCAACGCGCCCAGCTCGCAGCGCGGCCCGGAGGCGTCGCAGGAACCCCGGTCCGGGCGCACCACGTCCACCCGCACC
Organism: Saccharothrix espanaensis DSM 44229; assembly: GCF_000328705.1. Taxonomy (NCBI): domain Bacteria; kingdom Bacillati; phylum Actinomycetota; class Actinomycetes; order Pseudonocardiales; family Pseudonocardiaceae; genus Saccharothrix; species Saccharothrix espanaensis. Next base: position 5,820,473 of record NC_019673.1, read on the forward strand.
CCCTCGGGCACCGCGGCGGTCAGCACGGTGCCCGGCGACGTCCCCGGCCCCCGGTTGGTCACGGTCACCGCCACGGTCGTCGTCGCCCCGGTCTCCACGTCCGGCACGGCGGGCGGCGCCTGCACCGCGAGGTCCACCGACGGCTGCCAGGACGGCTCCTTCTGCCGGCCGGGCAGGTCGCGGGTGATCCGGTCGAGCCCGCCGGAACCGTCGAGCACCGCCAACTCCTCCGGTGCCGCCGCAGGGCCTTCCCGCCGGGTGGTGAGCACCAGCCGGTCACCGCCCGGCGCGTAGGCCGCGTCACGGGGCTGGAACGGCCCGGAGGGCGGCGCGGTCACCGGCGTCGAGCACGGGCGTCCGCCCGGCGGGAGGACGACCCGGCACCCGTCGCCCGGCCGCGACACCTCGACCAGCCCGTCGAACTCCCGGTTGAACACCAGCGCACCGCTGTCCGGGCGGAACGCCGCGCTGTCGTCGGTCACCTCGCAGTCGAACCCGCACACCGCCGCCGACAGGTCGCGCTGCGCGTCCAACGAGCCCGCCCGCGCCGTCCACACGTGGTTGTCGCGGACCTCCTCGCCGTTGGGGCGGTTGAAGACCACGCCCCTGGTGAACGCGAGGGTCGTGCCGTCCGGCGACCACGCGGGCTGGGTGTCCTCCCGTTCGGCGACCTCCGGCGGCGGGGTCAACCGCCCGACCACCGCACCGGTCGCCGCGTCCACGACCACCACCCGGCCGGGCCCGCCCGGTCCGGGGCGCAGGCCGCCGGGTGAGCGCCGGGCGAAGGCGAGGAAACGGCCGTCCGGCGACCACGCCGGGTCGAACTCCCAGTCCGCCGGCCGCCGGTCGGCCACCGGCAGCCGGCGCGGGTCGCCGCCGTCCGCGTCCACCAGCCACAGCCGCTGCGCGCGCACGCCGTCGACGTCCTCGAACCGGGTCACCACGATGCGCCGCCCGTCCGGCGAGTAGGACTGCCGCTGGGTCCACGGGTCGTACCCCGCACGCGGGCGGAACAGCCTGTTCGGGTCCTCGTCCACGCCGGGGTCCTCGCGCAGCACCTCCACCCCGAGGTCACGCGGGTCCGCGCCGTCCGGCCGGACGTCCTGGAGGGTGGCGGCGTTGCGCACGGCGGCGGTCGTCCGCGACACCAGCAGCGTTGGCCGGCCGACCACCGACCACGCCGGTGACGACACCCGGCGGTCCTCGGCCAGCAGCAGGCCGGGCGCGACCGGCACCGGCAGCCCGGTCCGGGTGCCGACCTGGTAGACCTTCTCCACGTTCGGGTCGGCCGGGCAGGAGCAGGTCTGGTCGTAGCTGAGGAACAGCAGCCCGTCGCCGTCCGGTTTCCACACCGGCCAGTGGCCGCGCCACCCGGCCTGGTCGCCGCCGAGCACCGGGACGCCGACGCCCGCGCCGTCGAGCACCCGGAGCCGGGGCTCCCCCGCCGCGGTCAGGGTGTAGGCGATCCGGCCGTCCACCGGGTTCCACGCGGGTTCCCCGGCCGCGCCGACGGGTTCGTCGGTGACCCGCACGACCGCGCCGCCCGCCACCGGCTGCCGGTAGACCTCCGGCTCGCCGTCGCGGTCGGTGGCGAACGCGACCTGCGCGCCGTCGGGCGAGAACGAGGGCCACGACTCGTTCCCGGGGCTGTCGGTGAGCCGCCGGACGCCGGTGCCGTCCACACCCACCACCCACAGGTCGCGCTGCCCGTCCTCGGCCGAGTCGAACACGACCGACCGCAGGTCCGGCGAGAGCTGCGGGTGCCCGGCGTCGCGGCCGGACGTGAGCCGGCGGACCGAGCCGTCCGGCCCGCGCAGGTACACCTGGGGCCGGCGTTCGTCGCGCAGGCTGGTGAACACCACCAGGTCGCCGCGCGCCGACACGTGGTCCTCGAAGTGCGCCGGGCCGTCCGCCACCGGGACGCTCGTCGCCGGCTGGTCGGGCAGCGGGTCGTCCACCACGCCGATCGAGCGGTGCGCGGTGCCGGCGAACGCGATGCGCCCGCCGCCCGGTTCGGCCTGCTGCGCCTGCGCCGGGGCCGTCGCGGCGCGCAGCACGACCACGACCCCGCACAGCGCGACCACGGCCGTGATCGCGGCGACAGCTCGGTTCCTCGCCCTGCTGGACAACGACAACACCTCCGGTTGCGGGCCTCGCGGGAATCCTGGCCACGCCCGGCGCCGCGGCGCGAGGTCCGTGCGGGCAGGGCCGGGGCGGCCGGCGGGTGGGTTCGGGCAACCCGGCCTCAGATCAGGCCGTGCCGCATCACGTAGCCCACGGCGTGGGCGCGGTTGCGCAGGTTCAGCCGGGTGGTCACCTCGTGCAGGACGTTCTTGACCGTCCGCTCCGAGAACGAGGTCTTCACGGCGATCTCGGTGGTGTCGAAGCCTTCCGCGACCAGCCGCAGCATGTCCGCCTCGCGCGAGGTGAGCGTCGACAGGGTGGGCGCGTTGGGGTCCAGGACGGTGCGCTGCAACCGGCCGACGTGGTCCAGCAGCCTGCCCACCAGGTCACCGGGCAGCACCGCCTCCCCCTTCGCCAGCGTCAGCACGGTCGCGACCAGGCGGTCCTGGTCGGCCTCCGCGCGCCGCACCACCGCCGACACCCCGCAGTCGACGGTGAGCTGCAGCGCGTCCTGGTCGAACCGGCCCACCACCACACCGGTGCGGGTGGCGGACGACCGCCGCAGGCTGCGCAGCACGCGGGCCGCCGCGTCGTCCACCTCGTCCACCACGACCAGCGCCACGGCCGCGTGCCGCTGCTCGCCGGCGGGGAGCACCTCGACCTCGGGTCGTGGGCGCAACTGGTAGACGACCCCGGTGCGCAGCACCGGGTCCTCGGCGTAGACGGCGACCGGGATTCTCGTCGTCATGCGGAGCCCCTTCCACGACGGCGGGCCGAACCGGCCCAGGTGGCACCATCGTGGTCCGCCACCGCGGCCCGGGGCAGGCGCGGAGGTCAAGCGGTGCACTGGTGTGCCCGCACACTGCCCTTTTCTCCCTGCCGGGCGGCGGTCCGACGTCCCTACCGTTGCGTGGCGTGACCGCAACGACGGAATTCGGTCTCCCCACGGTGGTCGTGACGCCCGGCCAGGAGACCAGCACGACGATGACGGTGCGCAACGACAGCGACATCGTCGAGGCGTACGAGTTCGAGGTGGTCGGCGAGTGCGCGCCGTGGACCGGTGTCGAACCCCGGCGGCTGTCGCTGTACCCCGGCACATCGGGTCAGGTGACCGTCCTCCTGCGACCGCCGCGCTCACCGGCGGTGCGCGCCGGCGAGGTGCCGCTGGGGGTGCGGGTGCTGCCCGCCGAACGACCCGAGTCGGTGGTGGTGACCGAGACGACGGTCGTCATCGAGCCGTTCGCCGAGCAGCGCGCCGAGCTGGTCCCGGAACGCCGCCGCGCCTGGCGCAGCGCCCGCTACCACGTGGAGCTGCACAACGGCGGCAACACCCCGGTCGCCGTGACGCTGACCGCGCCGGAGGCCGACGACCGCCTGACGCACACGGTGCCGAAGCAGCCCACGACGGTGGAGCCCGGTGACCGCGCGGAGCTGGAACTGCGGGTGCGGGTCGGCAAGCTGCTGTGGTTCGGCAAACCCGAGCACTGGCCGCTGCGCCTGGACGTCGCGGCCGTCGCGGGCGACAACACCGCCCGGCACGAGCCGGAGGGCGAGCTGATCCAGCTGCCGGTGTTCCCCCGGTGGCTGCTGGCGCTGCTCGCCGCGTTGCTGGCGCTGCTGCTGATGTGGCTGCTGCTGGTGCGCCCCGCCGTGCGCAGCGCCGCACGGGAAGCTGCTGACGGTCGCGCGCAGGAGATCGCCCAGGCCGAGCGGGAGCAGCCGAGCACCGGGCAGGACCCGGGTCAGGGACAGGGCCAGGGCCAGGGCGACCAGGGGCAGGGCCAGAAACCCGGACAGGGCCAGGGACAAGGGCAGGGACAGGGCCAAGGTCAGGGCACCGTGGTCGGCGGCGGAACCCAGTTCTCCCGCACCATCGAGGTGCACACGGCCGGTGGCGGGCAGGGCGTCGGCACGGACACCGTGGCCGACGGCAAGGTCTTCCGGATCTCGGACCTCGTGCTGGGCAACCACCAGGGCGACGAGGGCGTGCTCACCATCGCGTTCGGCGACCGGACGCTCCCGCCGATCGCCCTGGAGACGTTCCGCAACCAGGACTACCACTGGGTGACGCCCATCGAGATCCCGCAGGGCGCGGCCGTCACCGCGACGGTGAGCTGCACCAAGCCCGGCACCCCCGCCAACGGGCAGCAGGCGCCGGACTGCTTCCAGGTGGTCAACGTCAGCGGCGTGCTCGCCGACCTGCCGGACGGCAACTGACCACCGGCTCCGGGCAGCCGCGCGCGAGCGCCGGCCGGGTGGGATCCGGCCGGCGCTCGCGGTTCAGGCCGACGGGACCGCGTTGCGCGCCACCACTTCCGCGAAGAACCGGCCGCTGTCCTTGACCGTCCGCCGTTGCGTGTCGAAGTCGACGTGGACCAGCCCGAACCGCTGCGTGTACCCCAGGGACCACTCGAAGTTGTCCAGCAGCGACCAGGCGAGGTAGCCGCGCACGTCCGCGCCGCGCGCGATCGCCGCGTGCACCGCGCGCAGGTGCTCGGCCAGGTAACGCGTCCGCCGGGTGTCGCGCACCCGGCCGTCCGGGTCCACCACGTCGGTGAACGCCGACCCGTTCTCCGACACCACGAGCGGCACGCCGCTGTAACCGGCCAGCCACACCAGCAGTTCCGTCAGCGATTCCGGGTGCTGCTCCCACCCCATCGACGTCAACGGCCCGCGCGGCGGCAGCACGTCCACCCCGCGCAGGCCGGGGAGCGCGCAGTTGCTCGGGATGCCGGGGTCGGACAGCGGCACGACGCGGCTGGGCGCGTAGTAGTTGACCCCGAGCCAGTCCACCGGCGCGGCGACGACCTCCAGGTCGCCGTCCCGGATCGCCGGCTCCAGCGCGCGCAGGTGGGCGACGTCGTCGAGCACGTCGGCCGGGTAACCCCTGCCCAGCACCGGGTCCACGAAGAACCTGTTGTGCAGGCCGTCGAACCGGCGGGCGGCTTCGCGGTGCGCCTCGTCGTCCGAGTCGACCAGCGCGGGCGAGAGGTTCAGCACGAACGACAGCTTCTGCCGCGTGCCGCCGAGCTCCCGCAGCGCGCGCGTCGCCGTCCCGTGCGCCAGCAAGTGGTGGTGCGCCGCGACGAGAGCACCGGCCGCGTCGCGCAGACCCGGGGCGTGCACACCGGTCCCGTAGCCCTGGAACGCGGAGCAGAGCGGCTCGTTGAGCGTCGTCCAGTCCACCACCCGGTCGCCCAGGCGCTCGTGCACCACGCACGCGTAATCGGTGAAGCGCTCCACGATGTCCCGCGCGCCCCAGCCGCCCACGTCCTGCAACGCCTGGGGCAGGTCCCAGTGGTAGAGCGTGACCAGCGGACGGATGCCCCGGTCGAGCAGGGCGTCCACCAGCCGGTCGTAGAACGCCAGCCCGCGCGGCTCCACGGTCCGCCCGTCCGGCATCACGCGCGGCCACGCCGTGGAGAACCGGTACGCGGGCATCCCCAACTCGCCCAGCAGCGCCACGTCCTCCAGGTGGCGTCGGTAGTGGTCGCAGGCGGGATCACCGCCCACGCCGCCCAGCACCGCGCCGGGCACCTCGGCGAAGGTGTCCCAGATGGACGGTCCACGGCCGTCCGCGCGCACCGAGCCCTCGATCTGGTAGGCCGCCGTCGCGGCGCCCCACAGGAAGTCCGACGGGAAGACTTGTTCCACTTACCACCTCACGGGTTGACCCGGCCCCCCAGGAGGCCGGCGACCAGTTTCCTCGACAGGAGCGCGAAAACCACGACGACCGGCAGCGTGCCGAGCACGGCGCCGGTCAGCACGAGGGGGTAGTCGGTGTAGTAGCCACCCGCCAGGCGGGACAGCGCTACCTGCACCGTGGGCCACTCGACCGGGTCGAGCACCACGAGCGGCCAGAAGTAGTCGTTCCAGGCGGCCAGGAACGTCAGCATGGCCAGCACCAGGGCGTGCGGGCGCAACGCCGGGAGCACTATGTGCCAATAGGTCCCGATGGGTGAGCAGCCATCCACCCGGGCCGCGTCGACCTGTTCCCGCGACACCGCCTCCCGGCACGCCTGGCGCATCCAGAACACCCCGAACGCGCTCACCAGCGCCGGCACCACCACCGCCTCCAACCGCCCGTACCAGCCCAGTTCCCCGACCAGCTCGAACAGCGGCACCACGCCGAGCTGCGCGGGCACCATCGCCGACCCCAGGACGAGCCCGAACAGCGCCCGCCGGCCCCGGAAGCGCAGGTGCGCGAACGCGAAACCCGCCAGCGTCGAGAACAGGACGTTGGCCGCGGTGACCGTGCCGGCCACGATCGCCGAGTTCGCCAGGGCCACGTCGAAGTCGGCCGCCTCGAACACCCGGCGGACGTTGCGCCCCAGCTCACCGCCGGGCAGCAACGGGGGCACCCGCCCGGACATGGCGGCGTTGTCGTGCGACGCCACGACGACCGCCCAGTACAGCGGGAACAGCGAGCCGACCAGGAGACCCGCGCGGGCGGCCACACCGAGGACGCGGCGCACCCTCACCCCCGCCCGACGAGCCGGCGCACCAGCACGGCGTTGACCGCCGCGAACACCGCGCACAGCAGGAAGAGCACCCACGAGATGGTGGCGGCGTACCCGGCGTCGAAGCGCTCGAACCCGTTCTCGTACAAGTACATGACCAGGGTCTGGAACTGCCGGTCGTTGCCGCCCGTCACGCCGCGGTCGACCAGGCCACCGCCGAACAGGCGCGGCTCGGCGAACAGCTGGAGCCCGCCGATCGCCGACACCACCACCGTGAACAGCAGGGTGGGCCGGATGCCGGGCAGGGTCACCGACCGGAACGTCCGCAACCGCGACGCGCCGTCGAGCGCGGCGGCCTCGTACAACTCCCGCGGCACGGTCCGCATGGCCGCGAGGTAGATCAGCGCGTTGTAGCCGGTCCACCGCCAGATCACCATGATCGCGACGCCCAGGTGCGCCGACCACGCGTGCGCCTGCCAGTCCAGCGGGTCCGCGCCGAGCCACGACAGCACCCAGGCCGCGAACCCCTGGTCACGTCCCAGCAACTGGGTGAACACCAGCGCGACCGCCACCACCGGCACCACGTTGGGCAGCAGCACGACCGCGTGCCACGCCGTGCGCGCGCGTTGCGGCCGGTTGAGCAACACCGCGATCCCCAGCGCCGCGACGATCTGCGGCACGGTGGACACGACGAAGATGCTCGCGGTGTTGGCCAGCGCGTTGTAGAAGTGCGGATCGGCGAGCAGCTCGGCGTAGTTGGCCAGGCCGGTGAACCGGACCGCTCCGAGGAGCAGGTCCCAGCGGTGCAACGACATCCACGCCGTGCGCAGCAGCGGGTACAGGCCGAACACCGCGAACAGCAGGAAGAACGGGGCCACGAAGAGGTAGGGCGCGATCCGCTCGCCGGGGCGGGGGGCACGGCGGCTACCGGAGGGCGTCACGGGCTTCGCGGACTGCCTGCTCCCACGCCTGCTCGACGGTCTGCGCGCCGTCCTCGACGCGTCCGAGCGCCCGCCCGAACACCGGTCGCACGTCGGCGTCGCGCACGCCCCGGTGGTTGGGCCGCACGGTGTCGGACGAGGCGGCGAACAGCTTGCCCAGCGGTGCCTCGCCGAAGTACGGGTCCTTGTGCTCCAGCACCGCGGGATCGCGGTACACCTCGGGCTGGCTGGGCAGTATGCCGTCGCGCACGAACAGCTTCCGCTGCTGCTCCGGGGCGGTGAGCCACTCCGCCAACCGGTAGGCCTCCTGCTGGTGCGCGCCCTGCGCGGGCACCGTCAGGTAGGAGCCGCCCCAGTTGCCGCCGCCGCCCGGGACAGCGGTGACGTCCCACTTGCCCGCACCGCCGGGGCCGGCCGCCTCCTTGATCTGGGCGAGCATCCACGCCGGGCAGGTGACGGTGGCGAAGCCGCCCTGGTTGAGCGCGGCGTTCCAGGGCTGCGTGAACGTGGCCACCTTCGCCGTGCGCCCCTTGGCCCCGAGCGCGCCCGCGAGGACGAACGCCCGCTTCACGTTGGGGTTCACGTCGGCGATGAAGGAGTCGTCGGCCTTGGCGAAGTAGTTCTCCTCCGCCTGGTTGATCACCGCCGTGTAGACGGTGTTCACCGAGTCGGCGAACCGGCTGTCGGCGACGCGCCCGGCGAACAGGTCCGCGACGCCCGCGTAGTCCTCCCACGTCGGCCACAGGGCGGCGACCCGGTCCCGGTCGGTGGGCAGGCCGGCGCGTTCGAACAGGTCGCGCCGGTAGCACATGGCCAGGCCGCCCATGTCGGTCCCGAGGCCCAGCACGGACTTCCCGTCGTCGGAGACGCCCTGCGCCCACTTCCACGGCACCCACCGCTCGCGCAGCCGGTCCGCGCCGAACCGGGACAGGTCGGCCAGCCGGTCGGTCGACCTGCGCAGCCGGGGCATGTACTGCTCCTCGACCGCGACCACGTCGGCCGCGCCCCGCCCGGCGGACAGGGCGGTGATCAGGCCCTTGTGGTGGTTCTCGTAGTCGGTGACCCGGCCGACGACCTCCACCTCCGGGTGCGCCCGCTCGTACTCCTCGAACAGCGGCCCGTAGCCGAACTCGCCGAACGTGGCCACGGTGAGCCGGAGCCGACCGTCCGCGTCCGCGTCCGCGCCGCACCCGGCGACCGCCAAGACCAACGCCACGACCAGCCACAGTGCTCGACCCGCCCGCTGCATCACGACTCCTCCCGCGCCCTCCAGGTGCGCCCATCGTCGTACCGGCACCGCCGGCGGGACCGGGTCGTGCGCGGTGTCTGCCCTTCCTCACCCGATGGTTGCCCGAAAGGGCCGGCTCACCCCGCGCGGACCCGCCGGTTCCACTCGTCGAGCAACGCGTCGATCCAGGCCGCCAGCAGCCCGGCGGTCGCCGCGTCCCCGCACGTGAGGGCGTGCCGCCGCTCGGCCCCGGCGCTGGTCAGCTCGCCGACCAGGTCCAGCGCCCGCAGTTCCGGCCCGGTCACGCGCGCCCCGACGCGATCCGGAACGCCTCGACGTACTTGGGCAGCTCCACCAGCGCGCGCTCCCACGTGTCGGCGGCGATCTGCCCGGCGAACACCGCGTCCACCGCGAGGCGGTCCACCTCCGGTCCGATCCCGCCGGCCTGGCGCAGCCGCCGGGACAGCTCCGCCCGGCGCACCCTGACCCGGATCACCTCCAGGGTGCGCTCCAGTTCGGCGACGACCCGGTCGGCTTGCTCCGGCGACAACACCAACCGCCCCTCCCTGGCCAGTTCGAGCAGCAGGTCGCCGACGAACCCCTCGGGCGCGCCGTGCGCGTTCCGCTCGGATCGCATCTCCACCGCACCTCCGCACGGGACCGACGACGTGCCACGAGCCCATCACGTGGCCGCCGCGACGCCAAGGACCGCGGCCGGGTTCTGCCCGTCCGTACCCTCTCCGCTGCCTGCACCACCGGAAGTTCCCGTGCGCCGGACGGGTGAGCGCCGGGAACCTCCCGTGCGCCCGGGGTGTTGGATGGTGCACGGGGCTGAGTGCGGGGGTGCGGGTGTCGACCACGTCTGCCGAGGGACTGCGGGTGAGCGTGCTGGGGCCGGTGCGCGCCTGGTCGGGCGTCGCCGAGCTGCCGCTCGGGCACGCCCGACAGCGCGCGGTGTTCGCGGTGCTGGCGACCAGGGCGAACCAGGTGGTGTCGCGGCACGAGCTGGTAGACGCCGTGTGGGGCACCGAGCCGCCCGCGAGCGTCGTCGGCAGCCTGCACACCTACGTGTCGGGCTTGCGGCGCGTGCTGGGGGCGCACCGGGCGTCGCTCGAATCGCGGTCCACCGGGTACTCGCTGCGGTTGGCGGACGGCGCGGTGGACACCGACCTGTTCGTCCGGGCGCGCGACGAGGGCGGCCGGTTGTTGGCGGTGGGGCGGTGGGCCGAGGCGCGGGAGGCGCTCGGCGGCGCGCTGCGGCTGTGGCAGGGCACCGCCTACGCCGGGGTGTCCGGCCCGTTCGCCGAGCTGGAGCGGCAGCGGCTGGCCGAGCTGCGGCTGGCCGTCGCCGAGCAGCACGCCCGCGCGCGGCTGGAGCTGGGCGAGCACGCCGAGGTGGTAGCGGACCTGACGGGGCTGGTCGCCGAGCACCCGTGGCACGAGTCGTTGCGCGGCCTGGTGATGCTGGCGCTGCACCGCTCCGGGCGGCGGGCCGAGGCGCTGGAGGCGTACCAGGAGGTGCACCGCGCGCTGGTGGCGGAGCAGGGGGTCGGGCCGGGTCCGGCGCTGCGCGAGCTGCACCGGCGCATCCTGGCCGCCGTGCCGGAGGAGCGGGTGCTGTTCTCCGCGCCGCCGCGCCTGGCCCAGGTCCGCGCGCCGGGCGGCGTGCTCGTCGGCCGGGACGAGGAGACGGCGCTGCTGCGCGAACTGGTGTCCGACGTGCTGGCCGGGCGCGGGACGGCCGTGTGGATCGAGGGCGAGGCGGGCATCGGGAAGTCCGCGCTGCTGGCGGTGGCGCTGGCGGACGCGGGCGAACGGGGCTGCCAGGTGGCCTGGACCGCCGCCGACGAGCTCGGCCGGCGCGACCCGCTGCACGTGGCCGCGCGGTGCCTGGGCGTGCGCTCCGACTCGCCGGACCCCCGGCGGGCGCGGCTGGCGGCGCTGCTGCGCGGCGACTCCGGCGCCGACGACCCGCTCCCGGTCGCGCTGAACCTGCTGGCGGCGCTGGTGGACGAGGCGTGCGCGACCGGGCCCCTGCTGCTGGTCGTCGACGACCTGCACTGGGCCGACGACGCCAGCGTCCTGCTGTGGCACCGGCTGGCCACCGCGACCCGGCAGCTCCCCCTGCTGCTGGTGGCCTCGACCCGCGCGGACCCCGGCCGGCCGGAGCTGGCCCCGGTGCGCCGGGGCGTCGAGGCGCGCAACGGGCACGTGGTGGCGCTCGGACCCCTCCCGCGGGCCGGCGCGGAGGCGCTGCTCGCGAGCGTCGTGGGCGCGCCGCCCGGTGCCGCGCTGCGCGAACTGGCCCGCCGCACGGCCGGCAACCCGCTCTACCTGACCGAGGTGGCCCACGCGCTGGTGCGCGGGTCCTGCGTGCGGGTGGTGGGCGGTGTCGCCGAGGTCGACCCGTCCGCCGTCGAGGAGGTGCCGCGTTCGCTGCTGGCCGTCGTGGAGCGTGCGCTCGACGTGCTGTCCGACGAGACGCGCGAGGTGCTCCGGCTCGCGGCGCTGCTGGGCGCGGAGTTCCGGGTGGCGGAGCTGACGGCGGTGACCGGCCGCCCGCCGCTGGAGCTGGTGGGCGCGCTGGAGGAGGCGTTGACCGCGACCGTGGTCGTGGCGGTGGGCGACGACCTGGCGTTCCGGCACCCGTACCTGCGGCAGGCGTTGCACGAGGGCGTGCCGGGTTCGGTGCGGGCGGCGCTGCACCGGCACACCGCCGAGGTGCTGGCCGGGATGGGGATGCCGGCCGACCGGGTCGCCGGGCACCTGGTGGCCGAGGAGATCCCGCCGGACGGCTGGGTGGTGCGCTGGCTGGCCGAGAACCACCGCGCGGTGGTCGCCCGCGCGCCGGCGGTCGCCGCCGACCTGCTGCGCGCGGCCGTGGACACCGACCTGCCGACCCCGCGGCAGCGGGCGAGCCTGCTCGCCGCCCTGGCCAGGGTGCAGTTCCGGCTGGGCCGGTTCCCCGAGGCGGACGCGGAACGGGCGCAGGCGCTGACCACCGACCCCGCACAGGCCGCCGAGATGCGCCAGCTGCGGGCGGCGATCCGGCACCGGCGCGGCGACACCGCGACGGCGGTCGCCGTGCTGGGCGAGGCGCTGAACGTGCCGGACGTGCCGGAGGTCTGGCGGTTCCGGCACGTGGCGCTGCTGGCCGACTTCCGGCGCGGCGACCTGTCCGACCTCGACCAGGCGGAACGCTCGGCGCGGCGGGCGCACGCGGACTCGGTGGCGGCGGGCGAGCCGTACGCGGTCGCGCAGGCGTCCCAGACGCTGTGGCTGGTGCACTCCATCCGACGTGACCACGAACGGGCGCTGGGCCACGTGGACGACGCGCTGTCCCACGTCGGCGACCGCCCCGACCTGTCCGAGCTGCGGCTGGACCTGCTGGACAACCGGGTGTTCAGCCTGCAGAACCTCGACCGCCTGCACGCGGCCGAGCAGGCGATGTGCACGGCCCGCGTGGTCGCCGCACGCCACCACCTGCCGACCGCGCTCCAGGTGACGGCGGCCGTGCACCACTACTGGACCGGTCGGTGGGACGAGGCGCTGGCCGAGCTGGACACGGTCACCGAGGACGGGCCCGGCATCACGTTCTTCGGCCTGCGCGAGCCGGGCCCCGCCACCCTGCTCCTGCGCGGCGTGGCGGCGCTGATCGCCGGGCACCGCGACGACCGGGCAGCGGCGGCGGCGCGACTGGGCGGTGCCGACGCGCCCACGACGTTGGCGGAGCGGGAGAACTGCGACTTCTACCTGGCCGCCTCGGCGCTGGCGGCCGAGCAGCGCGACTGCGTGGACGAGGCGGTCGCCCGCCTCGAACCGGTGCTGCGCCCGGACTACGCCCAGATGATGCTGCGCCACCAGTGGCTGCCCTACCTGATCCGGCTGGCGCTGACGGCGGGTGACCACGCGACGGCACGGCGGGCGCTCGCCGTCAGCGAGGACGAGGCGGCGAAGGAGGTGCTGCCCGCCCGCGCGTCCGCCGCCCTGGCCCACTGCCGCAGCCTGATCTCCGGCGACCCGGACCCGGTGCTGGGCGCCGCGGCCCACTACCGCGAGAGGGGGCGGGTGCTGGAGTGCGCGGCGGCCCTGGAGGACGCGGGCGTGCTGCTGGCCGCCACCGGCCGCGCGGACGAGGCGTCGGCCGCGTTCGCCGAGGCGGTGCAGCTGTTCGGCGCCCTGTCCGCCCGCTGGGACGTCGTGCGCGCGGAGAACCGCCGTCGGGCAGCGGGAGTCCAACGCACCGGACCGGACACCCGCGCCCCGGCCGGCACCGGCTGGCAGTCGCTGTCCCCGCTGGAGGTCCACATCGCCCGGCTGGTCGCGGCGGGCCTGTCGAACCCGGACATCGCCGAACAACTCGCCCTCCCGAGGGGGACGGTGCAGTCGCACGTGTCGCGCCTGGCGGACAAGCTGCGCACCGGTTCACGCGCGGGCATCGCCGAGCACGTCCAAGCGAACAAGCCGCCGCACACCTGACTTGCGCAAGACCATTGCCCCTGTCACACCCGAGGTCTGCACTCCTCGCCATCCCGCGCCCAGACGCCCGCCACCTACCGTGGGCGGAATGACGCGACGGGAGAAGCGGATGAGAAGCCGGGGATGATTCCGCCGACCAGCCCCTGCCGGGTGCCGGCCGGGCAGAGGCATCGGCACCCGCCGGGATCCTGGGGCTTCAGCGGAGCCTGGGGACCGCTGCCGTCGGCCAATCGATGCGCCGATCGGGCCTGGTGGCGAGCCGGCAGCGTCCACGGAACCTGGTGGCGAGGGTGACATGGGCACCGTCGTCAGGAACGCGGTTTCCCAGGCCGGGCAGCCTTTGGGCAGCGCAAGGCGGGAGCAGGCCGAGTCAGTGTGCGAAGATTGCGACCGGTCGCGATCCGGGATGATGTGTGGATCCTACCGACGGGGCACGTACCTCTCGGAGTGGTCAAGCAGGCGGCTGGTCTCGGACAGCTCCTGCTGCAACGCGGGCTTGTCCTCAGGCGGCGTACGGCTGTCGCTCCACTGCCTGGGCACTGGCCACGCCCTCGGCCACGTTGGTCGTGCCGGTCGAGGACTGCTGCGAGGGCGTTCCGTCCGCGTCGGGCGACCCGCTCGAACCGTCTCCGCCGCAGGGCTTCAGGTCGACCGGGCGTATCACCCAGCGCCCGGTCGACCTGCACGTCGAGGCCCGACTGCAATCGCACCGGGCGGCCGGTGTGGATCGAGGGCCGGCCCCGACTCGTGAAGTCGCGCGGTATCAGCGCACGCGGGCCAGTTCGTCCAACACCGGCGGGTTCATCGTGTTCGGATCGCGTTCGGCGCGGTGCACCGCGTCGACCACCGCGCGCACGTGCGGGACCGCGATGCCGTGACGCGCGGCCATCTCCAGCACTGGGCCGAGGATGTGGTCCACCTCGGTTTGGCGGTGGTGGATCGCCAGATCTCGCCAGACGCCCGTGCGGGTCTGCTGGTGGGACACCCAGTAGGTGATCTGCGCCTGCCAGGCTGCTTCCACCGCGTCACGGGCGGGAGTCGTGAACACCATGGGGTCGAAGCCGTCCACGGGTTCGCAGCGCACGCCGGCCGCTTCGGCGACCCGCACGACCTCGGCGACCAGGAGGCCGAACAACGGCCGGTGCTCAGGGCGGGCCAGCAGCACCGGCACGTCTTCGTCGGCCACGGCGGTCGCGAAGTACACCGCCGCGATGGCCGCTTTCGACCACAGGTAGCCGAAGATGTTGTCGGTGACGTCGGTGGGGTGGAACTCGCCCAGCAGCCGGGCCAGACCGCGCACCCGGTCGCCGACGGTCCCGTCGATCTCGCCGATGCGGAAGGTGCCGGGACCGCCGTAGGTGATGCGGCCCGGCCCGTCGTAGAAGCCGCCGAACGTGACCAGCGCACCGACCGTCCGATGTAGACCGATGGCGGCCGCGATCGGGTACTCCTCCAGTCCGTTCTGCAACGACACCACGCACCCGTCGTCGGCGAGCAGCGGGGTGATCACCCGCAGGGCGTCCACCGTGTGCCGGGACTTCACGGCCAGCAGCACGGTCCGCAACGGCTCGGCCAGCCCGTCCGGGCCCACCGCGCGGGGCCGCGCGACGAAGTCCGCCTCACCGGAGATCCGCAGCCCGTCGGCGGCGATCGCGGCCACGTGCTCGGCGTTGGCGTCGACCAGGACCACGTCGTGCCCGGCCCGGTGCAGGTGGGCTCCGACGAGGCCGCCGATGGCGCCCGCGCCCACGATGTGGATGGTCATGTCAGGTCCCTGGTCAGCGGCAGGTGCGGGCGGCCGGTGTGCGAGCCGCCGCTGACGTCCACGACGGCCCCCGTGGTCCACGACGAGCGGTCGGACAGCAGGAAGGCGCACGCCTCGGCGATGTCGGCCGGGTCTCCGGTGCGGCGCAGCGGGGTGGCCGCGAGGGTCTGCGCGAAGTAGTCGGGCACGTCCGGGGTGTCCGGGCCGATGACCTCGTCGAGCACCAGGCCGGGCGCCACGGCGTTCACCCGGATCCCGTGCGGGCCGCCTTCGATCGCGCTCACCTGGGTGAACATCTCGACGGCGGCCTTGGACGAGCAGTAGTGCCCGCCGCCGGCGCGGGCGGACCGGGCCGCGCCGGAGGAGACGATGACGATCGCACCCGGCGTGCCGCGAGCGGTCCACCGTCGGAACAGTTCGCCGGTGATCAGCATGACCGACCGGACGTTCACCGCGAACACCAGGTCCCACTCCGCCGCCGTCAGCTCCGCGATCGGCAGGTTCGGGTAGATGCCGTGCGCGAACACGACACCGTCCAACGGCCCGCCTTCCTCCGCTTGGTCCACAATGGACGACAGGTCCGCCTCGGCAAGGTCGGCCCGGACGTCCACGTCGGGGGTGCGGTCCTGGGTGACGACCTGCGCGCCCCGCTCGGCGAGCAGCCGCGCGGTGGCCCGCCCGATCCGGCCGGCCGCGCCGGTGACGAGGTAGCGTGCCGGCCCGGTCATCCCAGCACCTCTTCCAGGAACGCCACGACCTGGCGCAGGCTCACCGCGACGCGGTTGCGCTCCCGCAGCAGCCGGGAGTGCAGGAACCGGAACTCCGCGCCGGAGGGGTCCAGCGCGGCCAGCCGGGGCGCGTCGGCCAGACCGGGCAGGCCGCCGACGAACACCGCCGGGTCGTGCCGGAACCGGTCGCCGCGCGTGTAGTCCAGCGGGACCAGCAGGCGCGAGAGCCGGTGCACGACCGAGTTGAACCAGTCCACGTCCTCCGACCCGCGTTCGGCCCACAGGGTCGCGGCCAGGTCACGTGCCCGCAGCGCGCGGTCGACGGCGACCGACAGGTCCAGCCGCCCGCCGGAGGCGGCCTGGAGCTCGCGCAGCCGTGCGGCCAGTGCGTCGCAGGTCGGCGTGAAGTCCAGCGGCAGCGCGGGGTCGGTCAGCAGCCGCCACACGGCGTGCAGGTAGATGCGGGTGTCGCGGGCCAGCAGCTCGGGGTCGATCTTGTCCAGGGTGTCCTCGGGGGTGTGCCACCACCAGCCGGTGCCGTTGCCCTTGCGCGGGCCGCCGCCGAACACGGCCGCCTGGGCGTTGAGCAGTGCCGGGTCGATCGGCTGCTCGCTCAGGTTGGCGAAGATGGCGGGCACCCCGATGCCCCAGAACGACTGGTCGCCGGCGCGGTGCATCCGGCGGCCCGCCCACTCCTGGTCCGCCTGCGCGCCGAGGGCTTCCCGGGCCAGCTCGCCGAGTTCGGCGGCGGAGGTGGCGTCGGCGACCACGGTGTTGCCGTTGCCGCCGGTGGAGTCGATGTTGACGTGGACGACCGCGCGGTCCTCCAGCTCCTCCCAGTGGTGGTCGGCGTACCAGGCCGAACCGGAGTAGCGGCCCTGGGAGTGCCCGGACCAGAACGCCAGCCGCAGGCCCCGCCGCCAGCGGTCGCGGTGCGCGGCGGCGATCCGGGCGACCTCCACCATGGTCGCGTTCGCGGTGCCGTTGTCCATCAGGCCGTGGTGCCACGTGTCGTGGTGGCCGGTGAAGAAGACGAACGGCTCGTCGTCGCCGGCCAGGTCGGCGATCAGGATCGGGGTGGGCCGCCACCCGGTGTCGATCTCGGTGTGCACGGTGACCTCGCCGCCCGCCGCGGCCACCTGCCGCAGCCGGACGCCGTCCGCCGCGCTCACCGAGCAGACGGCGGTGGCGGGCAGCTGGTGCACGGTGTCGTCGCCGGGACTGCCCCAGACCGGCGACACGCACATCTCGTGCAGCTTGTCGTGCGGGCTGACGTGCACCTGCGCGATCGCGCCGCGCCGGCCGGCCTCGATGGTCTGGTCCGGCCCCGGGACGCCGTCGACCAGCACCACGCACCCGGCGACGTCCAGGCCGTCGTAGTCGGCCGCCGCGCCCCGTCCGACGGCCACCAGCCGGCCGGTCAGCCCGGCGCGGTGCGTGGACTGGGAGAACGACACGGCCAGCGCGGTCAGCGATTCGCCCGCGACCTCGACCCGGGCCGACACCGGGAGGCTGATGTAGGCGTCGTGGCTGATCACCTCGGTGGTGAAGCCCAGCTCGTCGAGCAGGCCGCGCAGGTAGGCGAGGCTGTCGAGCTCCTCGGGGGTGCCGGCGTGCTTGGTCCAGCGGGCCATCGGCGCCAGCACGGCCATCAGGCGCTCGGCGGAGACCTCGCCGGTCACCCGGAGCACGTCGGCGAGCGTCCCGGGCCGGTCGTCGGCCGCGAGCGCGACCGGGCCGCCGTCGGCGGTTTCGGTGGTGTTCACTGTGGACGGTCCTCTCGGGTTCACAGGGCGGCGGCGCTGCCCGCGCGGCGGGGTCCGGCGCAGCCGAACAGCCGGTCGTCGTCACCGCGCCAGCTCATCTGGAACGAGCCCAGGTGCCAGTCGTAGGCGGGCAGCGGCGACATGAGCAGTCCGAGCGAGGTCACGCCCCGGGTGACCTCGTCGGGGATCCGGCTCTCCATGGAGAACTGGTAGTCGTCGCGCAGCGGGTAGAGCCGGGGCGCGTCCTCGGCGGCGTAGGGGTCCATGCCGTAGTCGAGGATGTTCGACAGCACCTGGGGCACCGTGCAGTAGACGCTGCCCGGGGATCCCAGGCCCAGCACCGGGCGGCCGTCCTTGAGGACCAGGGTGTTGCCGATCGCGCAGCGCATCCGGCCGCCGCCGGTGAACCAGCCGCCGAGCCACATGTCCATGCTGTTCACGCCGTTGCTGCCGATCATCGGCACCCCGCCGATCACCTCGCCCGGGATGCCGGATCCCTGGAGGGTGTTCATCGACTGCACCCAGTTGCCGTACTGGTCCACGATGGACAGCTCGCAACTGCCGGCGGACTGGGCCGGCGTGGCCGGGGGCAACTGCCCGATCGCGGCCAGCCGCGCCGCTCCCCCGGTCACCTCGACGTGCTTGGCGAGGTCGGCGGTGGGCCTGCTGCGCCGGATCAGCTCGGCCACCATCGCGTGGAACTCGCGTGACATCAGCACTTCGGTCGGGTTGTCGAAGATCTTCGGGTCGTTGAGGAGGTTCGCCTCCTTGTCCGCCCGCCGCAGCGCGTGCGCCACGTAGTACAGCGCGTCGGCCGACTCGGTGTAGTGGCCCAGGGAGGTGATGTCGAGCTCGTCCAGGATGCCCAGCACCATCGAGCAGAACACGGCCTGCCGCTCCGGCGGTGAGAGCTGCACGATCTCGTGCCCGCGGTGCTTGTAGCGCAGACCGCTGCCCCACTCGGCCTTCGAGACCGCCAGGTGCTCGGCGGTGATCGGCCAGCCCAGTTCGTTGGCGCGGCGCAGGAAGTCCCGCGCCCAGCCGCCGGTGATGAAGTAGTCCGGGCCCTCCTCGGCCAGCCGCAGCATGGTGCGGTGCAGTTCCGGCTTGGGCCACCGGTCGCCGACCTGCGGCAGGTGCCCGCCGGGCGCGAAGTGGGCGCGGCCGGAGGGGGTGTAGAGGAAGAAGTCGTAGGACTGGGCCATCACCAGGTGCTCGAAGGAGTCCACCACGTGGCCGACCTCGGCCCAGTGCACGGCGGGCGCGCACAACTCCGCCCAGGGGCGGGTGGCGAACCGCTCGTAGAGCGCCTTCATGCCGGGCATGAAACCGGGGATCACCGCGTACGGCCCGGCCCCGCTCGCCGAGTACTGGCTGCGCGGCGGCGGGACCCGGTGGAACGGCGGCAGGTCCGGCGCGATCGTGCCGTGGCTGTTGAGCTCGTGCACCGTCCCGGTTTCCGCCTCCCAGAACAGCATCGTGAACATGCCGGCGTGGTTGGTCAGGTCCTGCTGCACGACGGCCTGGACCAGCGAGCCGGCGATGACGGCGTCCACCGCCGTCCCGCCGCCGTGCAGCACGTCGCGCATGGTGTCGGTGACGATGGGGTGCTGGCTGGAGCACACCGCTCGTTCGCCGGACACCGGGGTCTTGGGTCCAACGCGGCCGTCGGTCACCTGGTGACTCCTTCCTGGTCGAGCCCGAGCACCGAGCCCACGAGGCGGGCGGTGTACTCGTGCCCGGGGTTGTCCAGCACGAGGGCCGTGCGGCCCTGTTCGACGATCTCGCCCCGGTAGAGCACCAGGACGCGATCGGTCATCTGCCGGACGACGGACAGTTCGTGGGTGATGAACAGCATGCTCATCCGGTACCGCCGTTGCAGTTCCCGCAGCAGGGTCAGGATCTCCGCGCGGACCGACACGTCCAGCGCGGCCACCGGTTCGTCGCAGATCAGCAGCCGGGGCCGCAGCGCGACGGCCCGCGCGATGGCGATCCGCTGCCGCTCGCCGCCGGAGAGCTGCGCGGGGCGCCGTCGCGCGTGCTGCTCGGTCAGCCCGACCTGGGCGAGCAGTTCGGCGGTCTCGGCCCGGTGGTCGGCGGCACGGTCGCGGGCGGTGATCGCCTCCCGCAGGGTCGCGCCGATGGTGCGGGCCGGGTTCAGCGACGAGTACGGGTCCTGGAACACGACCTGCACCAGGTGGGCGACACCGCGCGACTGCTCGCGGCTGAGCCGCCGGTAGTCGGTCAGGTCGAGCCCGCCCAGCCCGATGGTGCCGGAATCGGGGCGGGCCAGGCCGAGCAGCGTCCGGGCGATGGTGGTCTTGCCCGAACCGGACTCGCCGACCAGGCCGACCGACTCGTGCACGCCGACGTCGAAGGACACCCCTTTGACCGCGTCGGTGCGCTGCTTGGCGGCGGACAGGTCCCGGTACGACTTGCGCAGGTCGCGCACGGTGAGCAGGACACCGGGGGCGGCGACGTTGGCGTCCCCGGTGTCCTGTCCCTCCTGTTCTGCCGGGCCGAGGAGATCCGGGGCGATCTCGTCGACGCGCAGGCAGGCGGTCGTGTGGCCGGGGGTGGTGAGCGTGAGCAGCGGCCGCTCGGCACGGCAGGCGTCCACCGCCCACGCGCAGCGGGACGCGAAGCCGCACTGGCCGCCGACGGAGTCCGCCGGGGGCACCCGCCCGGGGATGGACCTCATCGTCTCGACCCGGCGGTCGACCGGCAGGTGCGACCCCAGCAGCCCGGCCGTGTAGGGGTGCCTCGGGTCGCGCCGCAGCTCGTCGGCGGGGGCCTGCTCGACCAGGCTCCCGGCGTACATGACCATGATCCGGTCGCACACCGAGAACGCCACGCCGAGGTCGTGGGTGACCAGCACCAGGGCCATCCCGCGCCGGCGGCGCAGGCTGTCGAGCATGGCGAGGACCTGCGCCTGCGTGGTGGCGTCCAGCGCGGTGGTGGGCTCGTCGGCGATGAGCAGGTCCGGGTCGCCGGCCAGCGCCGCCGCGAGGGCGACCCGCTGCCGCATCCCGCCGGAGAGCTGGAACGGGTAGCGGCGCGCCACCCGCGCGGGGTCCAGGCCGACCTCCTCCAGCCGGCCGTGGACCTCCGCGCGCACCTTGGCGCGGTTGCGCCGGATCTCGGCCGCGAGGCCCTCCGCCACGTGCGCGAACACCGTCTGCACGGGGTTGAGCATGGAGAACGGGTCCTGCATCAGCAGGCTGATCCGGCCGCCGCGCACGGTCCGCAGTCCGCGCTCGGGCAGGCCGAGCAGCTCCCAACCGTCGAAGGTCACCGAACCGGTCGCGCTCACGCCGGCGGGCAGCAGGCCGACCAGCGAGCGGACGGTGAGCGACTTGCCGCTGCCGGACTCGCCGACGATGCCGACCGACGTCCCCGCGTCGACGGAGAAGCCCACGTCCCGCACCAGCCGACGGCCCCGGTGGCTGATGTCCACGCTGTCCACGGTGAGCAGGCTCATCGTGCCTCCCGCCGTGTCGTGAGCCGGTCGTAGACGCTGTCGCCGAGCACGGTCGCGCAGACCGCCGTGAGGATGATCAGCACGGCCGGCGCGAGCGAGAGCCACGGCTCGGACAGGATCTGCTCGCGGCCGTCGGCGATCATCACACCCCACTCCGCGCTGCCCGGCTGGCCGCCGATGCCCAGGAACGCCAAGGCGGAGAAGGCGATCAGGGCGACGACGAAGTCCAGCAGGAACGTTGCCACCACCGTCGGCACGATGTTGGGCAGGACGTGCCGGAACATCACCGTGCGCGCGGGCAGCCGCAGGCTCTGGGCGGCCTCCACGTAAGGGAGTCCGCATTGGACGCTCGCCGCGCTGCGGATCATGCGGATCGCGGTCGGCACGGACAGCAGCGACAGCACCAGGACCGTCACCGCGTAGCCGCCCGACGAGATGCCCACGACCACGATGGCCACCAGCAGTGCGGGCAACGCGTACATCACGTCCACCAGGCGGCTGATCACCGCGTCGACCCGGCCCCGGTAGTACGCGGCCGCCAGGCCCAGGCACACACCGACCGCCACGGCCACCAGCGCCACCAGCAGCGGGCCGACCACCGCGACCCGGGCACCGGAGATCACCCGGGACAGCACGTCCCGGCCCAGGTCGTCGGTGCCCAGCCAGTGCTGCGCGCCCGGCCCGCTGGAGCTGAGCATCAGGTCCTGGGCGTTGGGCGGGAACGGCGCCAGCAGGTCGCCGGTGACGACGCAGACCAGGATCACCGCCAGCGGCACCGCCGCGACGATCGCGGGCGCTCCCAGGCGCTTCACGACGCCACCTGCCGGGCCCGGATGCGCGGGTCGAGCAGGCCGGTGAGCACGTCCACGGCCAGGTTGACCAGGATCACGAACGCCGCCGCGACCATGGCGATGCCCTGCACCATCGGGATGTCCTTGGTGTTGACCGAGACCACCAGCAGCGACCCGACACCGGGCAGCGAGAACACCGTCTCCACCAGCACCGCGCCGGACAGCGCGGCGATCAGCACCACCCCGGAGGAGGTCACGATCGGCACCGCCGCGTTGCGCAGCGCGTACTTGACCAGCACCCGCCCCGGCGCCACTCCCCTCGCCCGCGCGAAGGTGATGTAGTCCTGGTCCATCACGTCGAGCATCGCCGCCCTCGTCTGTCGCAGCACGATCGCCATCAACCCGGCGGCCAGCGAGACCGCCGGCAGCACCAGGTGCCAGAGGCCGTCCGCGAAACCGTCGCCCGAACCGAACACCGGGAACCAGTCCAGCAGCACGCCGAACACGTACACCAGCAACAACCCGACCGCGAACGGCGGCGCGCTCATCCCGAAGGCCGCCGCGGTGGACACCACGCGGTCCGCCGCGGCACCGCGCCGCAGTCCGGCCGCCGTGCCGAGCGGAATGCCGACCAGCACGACCAGCAGCAACGCGAACAGCGCCAACTGGAAGGACATCGGCAGGGCCTGGCCCAACGCGTCGAGCACGTTCTCGCCCGAGCGCACCGACGTGCCCAGGTCGAACCGGACCGCGTCGGCCAGCCACCGGCCGTACTGCACCAGGAACGGGTCGTCGAGGTGGTACTTGAGCGTGGTCGCCTCGATCAGCTCCGGCGTGGTCGGCGCGGTGCCCATCAACGTCGCCAGCAGCGATCCCGGTGCCAGCGCGAGCAGGCTGAACACCAGGAACGACACCAGCAGCAGCATCGCGACCATCGCGGCCAGGCGGCGGGCCAGGAACCTGGTCATGGCATCACGCCGTCGCCCGGACGCGCTGGATCCAGGTGCCGTCCAGGACGTCGGACTGGGTGACCGGCTCGGAGAAGGTGAACCCCTTGCCGAGCGCGACCACGAAGTTCGGCGCGTACAGGGGGATGTAGGGAAGCTGCTCGGAAACCTGCTTGAGCACCGACTGCGTCGCCGCCCAGCGCGCCTCGCGGTCCACGGAACCGGTCAGCGCCTTGACGTCGTCCTCGATCTTCGGGGTGGTCCAGTTGGCCAGGTTCAGGCCCGGCGCGGCGATGCCGGCCTGCCCCACCACGCGCGGCAGCACCGCGTTCGGGTCGGGGATGGTGGCGATCAGCTGCATCGACTGGATGCCCGGGGTGTCGTGCGCGAACACCCGCTTCGCCCACACCTCCGGCGATTCCGGCTTCGGCGTGATCGTGACGCCCAGTTCCTTCATGTTCTCCTGGAGGTTCAGGATCGTCGGCTCCGCCCACGGCGAGCTGGTCGTGTAGGGGATGGTGACCTCGAACCCGCCGGGCGTCTTGGACTGCGCCAGTTCCGACTTCGCCTTGCCCTTGTCCAAGTCGTACTGGGGCAGGGTTTCCAGGAAGCCCTTGGCCGTGTCGGCGGACCCGGCGACACCTTCCAGCAGGGTCTGCGGCACCAGGCCCCGCAGCACCACGCCGTTCGCGCCGTAGACCGCGCGGGACACGCCCTGGCGGTCGATCGAGTGGGCGACCGCGCGCCGCGCGTGGATGTCGTCGAACGGCGGCTGCGAGGTGTCCAGCGTCAGGTAGCTGGTCACGTTGGCGGGCAGTTGCACGGTCTGGGCGCCGGAGATGTTGTTCCACTGCCCGATCTGCTTGACGTTGGTCACCTGCGCGCCGTTGATCGAGTTCGAGCGCATCGCCAGTTGACCGGTGTTGTCGTCCTTGATCGGGACGAACGAGACCGCCTTGGCCTTGGGCTGGGTCTTGGCGTGCTTCGCGTTGCGCTCCAACAGGATCTTGTCCGGTCCGCTGGACTTGAACACGTACGGCCCGGTGCCTACGGGCAGCCCGGACGGCGTGCCCAGTGCCGCCCCGGCGGCTTCGGCGGCCTTCTTCGACTGCACGTAGGAGATGACCGAGAGGTTGTCGCGCGCGGTGGGGTCGGCGAACTTCAGCTTCACGGTGACGGTCGTCGGGGTGGTGGCGGTGATGCTGTCGATGCTCTTGACCCGTCCGGCGGTCTGCGCGCCGGCCTTCGCGTCGGTCACGTGCTGGAGGCTCCACACGGCGTCCTCGGCCGTCAGCGGGGTGCCGTCGGAGAACTGCGCGCCGGGCGCGAGTTCGTAGACGATGGAGGTCGGGTCGGGCTGCGTGACGCTCGCGGCCAGCGCCGGGCGGAACGTGCCGTCGTTGGCCACCCGTTCCAGCGGTTCGGTCACCAGGCTGATCACCTGCTGGGTGTTGACCGTCGCGTCCTTGGCCAGGTCGAGCGACACCGGGAGCTGTTGCAGGGCCCAGGTGAAGCTGTCGAACTCGGTCTCCACCCCGGCCGCGGTGGTGGTGCCGGAACCGTTGCCACCGCCGGCGCACGCGGTCACGAGCAGGCCGGCGATCGCGGTCGCGGCGACCGTCTTGCGTCTGCGCCTGTTGAGAATCGTCATTGTTTCTCCTTCTGCGGCGTTACTCACCGGCCGGGCCGGGCGCTTCGAGGGGCAGGAAGGCCCGTTTGAGGGTCCGGATGTTGATCGACACCCGGGTGCCGCGCACGCCGGGGAGCGTGCCCAGCACCTCGGTCCGGAACCGGAACAGGTCGGCCTGGGCGGGCACGGTCAGCTCCACCAGCAGGTCGCTGTCCCCAGCGGTGGCCGCCACGTACCGCACTTCCTGGCGCGCGGCCAGCGCGCGCACGGCGTCCGCCAGGGCGGCGGGCTCCAGGTCGACCCAGGCGAACGCCTGGATGCCGAAGCCGAGCAGTTGGGCGTCGACCAGCGTCACCGGGTGCACCCGGCCGGTCGCGATCAGCGCGTCGGTGCGGCGGCGCACGGCGGACTCGCTCAACCCGGTGGCCTGCGCCAGGTCGGCGAAGCTCATCCGGCCGTCGACCCGCAGCCGTTCGGCGATGACCTCCTCGACCGCGTCCAGCGGGGCCGGTTCCTCGGCCGGTGCCAGGTCCAGCAGGGGCAGGCGCACGCCGGGGAGGTCGGCGACCAGCGAGTGACTCCAGTCCACAGTGGACTTGAACTCCCGCAGCACCGGTTCCGACATCGTCTCGAACGTGGCGTCCACCCCGGTCAGGGTGTCCAGCAGGATCGTCGCCAGGTCCTGGGTGGACGGGGTGATGAACTCGGCGAGCAGCCCGTAGCGGCCGGTCAGCACGGCGACCATGCGCACGTCCGCCCTGGCCACCAGGTGGTCGGCCAACGTGCGCAGCGACTTGTTGGTGACCGCGAAGTACACCGTCACCGGGAAGCCCTGGCCGGTGCGGATGGAGTCCACCACGACGGTCGTGCGCAACGCCCCGGACGTGGTCAGCGCCCGCACCCGACGGGCCACCGTGGACTCGGAACTGTCCACGGCCTTGGCCAGGTCGCGCCAACTCACGCGGGGGTTGGCCTGGAGGGCGGCGGCCAACCGCGCGTCGAGGGACGCACGCTCCCACCACCCGCCGGGCGCCGGACCGTCTGGTGAACTCATGCGAGCACCGTACGCATCGTGACGGTATCCGTCCATAGGCGTCGGCATCTTGATGAGATCCGCGCCAGAACTGCGGGAGCGCGCCTCCTCACCGTCCCCACCGGCGGGCACTGGGCAACACGGCACCGTGCCTTCAGCGCAGCCGCTACCGCACCCGGTTCTCGTGGAGGGTCGGGGCCGGGCATGCCGGTGTCGCCGTGCAGCCGTGGCTTGTCGGCGATGTCGAAGACGAAGGGCAGCTCGACGGTCTGGGCGGCGCCGAGTCGTCCGTTCAGGGCCGTTGAGCGATAGCCGGACGAGTAGACGTGTGTGCGGCCGCTCAAGGTTTGGGCGTGCGCCATGCGGGCCCTACCGGCACCGAACAGTGCCTTCCCGAGCACCGCGGAGCGCAGCTCGCCCGGTGTCGCGTTCGGCAGTGCCGCGCGGTGCGCCGCGACCTCGGCCTCCAGGTCCGCGTGCACCCCGGCGACGATGGCGAGCACGCCTGCCTCCGTGGTCGACTCCAGGTTGCCCTGCGGCACAACGTGGAGGTTCCCCTCTTCGGTGTTGATGCCGATCAGCAGGTCGACGTCGGAGGCGGGGCCATCTGCGAGACCGTCGGCGGGCTGGACCGATGACCACGAGCGCGAGCACCTCGACCGGCTTGAGGCACCCGCAGGACCCGCTGCTCGCGGAGCTGATCGGCGAACTGACCATGAAGAGCCCGGAGTTCGTCGCGCTCCGGGGCGATCACCGCGTGGCATCCTGCGATGTCTCGCCCTACTACCCGCACCATCCCGTCGTCGGCACGGTGACCTGTCCTGGGAGGGCCGGCATGATGTCGGCCCTCCCAGGACAGTGCGGTACGAGGATCAGAACTTGCCCGCAGCCACGTCGGCGAGGGTCACGCGGCCTGTCTTGTAGTTCACCACCCAGGGCTTGGACGGTTCCGCCGCGTCCTTGACCGGGATGCCCTCGGAACGGATCGGCAGGCCGTTGTCGGCGTTGACGGTGAGGACGTACGTGGTGTTGCCCCCCTGAATGGCGGGAGCCGCGGTGAGGGTCAGCGCGGCCTGGCCGTCGACGTCGGTCTTGCCGATGGTCACGTCCTCCATGGTCGCGAGCAGCTTCAGCACACCCGCGCGGACCTCCGCGTCGGAGGCGGCGATGTACAGCGCGTGCGTGGTGTTGCTGAACAGGTGGTTGTCGATGCGGTTCTCCAGTTCCTCGCCCGTCGGCCGGTCGGGAACCTCCTGGCCGGACTCGCGGAACTTCTCCTCGACCTCCGCCATGGCCCGCGCCCACGCCTCGTCCGCCTCGGCGGGGCTCAGGCCGATTCCCAAGGGGTTGCCCGCGGCGGTGATCATGTCGACCTTGGCCTTCTCCACGTCGCCGTTCGCGGCGAGGCGGGCCGCCGCCGTCACCTTCGCGTTGAACGGCGAAGCGGGCTCGGCGGCGCCCTTGGCGACCGTGGCCGCCAGGTTCTGCGGCGAGTCGCCGGTGAAGACCTGGCCTTGGTCGGTGTAGACGGTGTAGTAGAGCTGCGGCCCGTCCGGCAGCAACTTCGTGTTGATGATCAGCGACGCTTCTCCTGGCAACGTGCCGGCCGCCTGGACCGCGGAGGCCAGCTTCACCAGCGGTGACTCGACCACCACCTGCTGGGCCGCGTCGGAGGGGCCGGCCGGGACGTTGCCGTCCGTCGTCCCCATCACCACGGCCGCCGCGACGGCCGCCGCGCTCACGGCCGCGACGCCGGCCTTGGTCCAGGACATCCACCGCTTCGGTCGTACGACTGTGTTCACGGGTTCCGCCATCGCCGTGTGCAGCGCCGTGCGAGCACGGTCATAGGCCTCGGGCCTCGGGGACGGCACTTCACGCAGGTCCTTCATCAGATCCATTTCATCCATGGGGTGCCTTCTCACGTTGTCGGGACTCGCAACAGCGCGGCCACCTCGGGGGCCTCACGCAGCGCCTTGCGCGCCTGGTGCAACAGGCGCCGGGCCGTGCCGGCGGGAATGTCGAGCACCCGCCCGGCCTCGGCGACGGTCAGGTCCTCCCAGGCGACCAGGCCCAGCACTTCCCGCTCTTCCGGTTTGAGCCGAGCCAGTGCACTTCGCAGCTGTGCCTGCGTGTCCACGCGGGCATCCACCGCCGGCCAGGGATCCCAGTCGTTCGCCACGCTGGTCAGGTCCGACGCCGGCTCCTCGGCCGGTTCGGACCGCCAGTGCCGCCGCAGCCTGTTCAGTGCGACGCCGTACAGCCAAGGCCTGGCTTCGGGGTACGAACTGTCATAGGTCGCACGGGACTCGTAGGCCGCCACCCACACATCGCCGAGCACGTCCTCGGCGGCCTGACGCCCCACTCTGCGCGCCAGGTAGTTCCCGATCGCGGCCTCGTGACGGCTGATCACTTCCACGAAGGCAGCGGTGTCTCCACGCAGCGATCTGCCGATCAGTTCCGCGTCTGACGACATGAAGCTCCTTGGGTTCGCTCAGCCCTTACACCCCGTCTTTGCCAACGCGCGCCCAAAGCGTTCAGGTTGCCTCACCCCATGACGAACGTCGCTGGTCAGCGCCTGGTGAACTGCCGGACGAACGAGGCTTGGTCACACGTCGTCGACCTGCCGTCGCTGAAGCCGGAGCGTTGTACGCGGTCGGGCCGACCGGACTCCGATTCGTTCGAGGTCAGCGGCAACGCGTCCAGCGTGACCACCGGGACGGGCACCATGTAGTCGGGTGTGCGCGCACCCCCGCCGTTCCGGGTGTTCATCCTGCCCGGCCCGCATCGTCGTGAACGTCCCCCACCAGCGGTGAGCCGTGGCGGGATCGCCGCAGAGGAGATCCCGCCACCATCTGGCAGGTAGTGCGGAAGTACATCATCTTGTCATCACGAACATCCGCCCATGCCGCTGATTGAGCACGTGCGAGGATTCACGGTGTGGAGGCGGAGGTCGTTTGGCGTGCGACGGCCGCGGCGACGGCACTGGCCGGAGAGCTGCGCCTGCGGGTCGGCGACGCGGTCGTGATCCAGGATTCGAACATGCTCGCCCTGCGTCTGCTGCCGTGCGGCGTCTTCGCCCGAGTAGCGCAGGCGGGGCAGGAGGTGGCCGCGTTCGAGGTCGAACTCGCCGGGCGACTCGCCGCCACCGCGAGCCCCGTCGCGGCACTGGACCCCCGGGTCGAGCCGCGGGTCTACGAACGCCACGGCTTCGCCGTGACCTTCTGGACCTACCACGACACCGTGACCCCCGACCCGGACTTCCCCGGCGCATACGCCGACGCGCTCCACCACCTGCACGCCGGCATGCGACACGTCGAGACCGAAGCCCCGCACATCCTCGACCGGGTCGCAGAGGCCGAACGACCGGTCACCCACCCCGACGACACCCCCGCGCTCACCGACACCGACCGGCATCTCCTCCTCGACACCCTGCGAAGCGCCCGCGAACGCATCCGCGGCCACGGTGCCGCCGAGCAACTGCTGCACGGCGAACCGCATCCCGGCAACCTGCTCAACACCCGTAACGGCCCGCTGTTCATCGACCTCGAGACATGCTGCCGCGGACCCGTCGAATTCGACGTGGCCCACGTGCCGGAAGAGATCGGCACGAGCTACCCCGACATCGACCACGCCCTGCTCGCGGAATGCCGGCGGCTCGTCCTCGGACTGGTCGCCGCCTGGCGCTGGAACATCCGCGACAACTTCCCGAACGGGCGTAGGCACGGCCAAAACATCCCGACCCTGCTCCGCAAAGGCCCACCATGGCCCACACTCGGCACCCTCACCACCGAATAACAGAACCCACGCACATGCCGCTGATCGAGCGGACGTTCGTGATGGCAGGCGGTTCATCGGCTCGGACCGGTCGTCGGTGGCGTGCTACACCGATTCCCTTGCTCAGGTGCGCGCGGCCTGCTGTCGGATGGCAGCCATGCTTCGTGTTGGTGGCCGGTCTTCTCCCAGAGCATGGCCAGGTGTTCGGGATCGATGTCGTCCAGCGGGATTCGGAACTCCGTCAGCGCCGCGGCGAATTCGTCTAGAGTGGACAGTGCGCGCTGGTCGGTGCCGCGAGGGCCGGTGCGGGTGATCGTGCGTGCACGCAAGGCCAGTTCGTGGTCGTCGCGGTGGTGTTGAGCCACGAGCACCCTGACGAACGGGGAGTCGGCAGGCTTGTCCGTCGCTCTGGTGGCGTACTCGGCGAGTTCGCGTGGCGCGGTGCGGAAGTCGTAGGAGGAGACCGTGCCCTCCGGGTGGTGGTGCACACGCCACGTTCCAGTGTCGAGGCGTTCCATCCGGTAGGCCAGTCGTCCCTGGCGGTGCGTGCCCTCCCGCAGTGGCAGCGGTTCGAGGAACGCGTCTCCGATCCCCGTGTCGGCCAGCCACCGCTGTCCCTCGACGTCCACCAGCAGGGCGATGTGGTTGCCCCACTGCCCCTCCCCGCGGGTGGCGCGGAGCACCGCCGCCTCCACGATCGTCACAGTGAACCCGACCGCCCGTAGCAGCAGGGCGAGCGCGCCGTTCATCTCGTAGCAGAGACCTCCGCGCTCACGGCGTGCGAACTTGTCCACCAGCGCGTCCGGGGTGAGCAGGACCGGCCTGGCGAGCTGGATGTCGATGTTCTCGTACGGAACCCGCAGCCGCCACGCCCGGTGCAACCCGCGCAGCGTGACCACGTCGGCCCGAACGGGCTCGCGGTACTCCAGTCGCTCCAGAAACGCCTCGATCACCATGACCACCTCTCGCTACATTGGCTCTAACTTTAGAGTGACTCTAACATCATGGTCACTCCAGTACCATGGCCGCATGACCGAACCGACGGGGTTGCGAGAACGGAAGAAGCAGCGCACCCGGAGGGCGCTGATCGAAACGGCGTACCGGCTCTTCGCGCAGAAGGGCTACGACCGGACGACCACCGCCGAGATCGCCGCCGCCGCCGAGGTGTCCAACGCGACGTTCTTCAACCACTTCGCGACCAAGGAGGACCTGGTCCTCACCGAGGACGGCGAGCACATCCTGCGCACCGGCCTGGAGGTCATCGCGGAGCGCCACTCCGGCGACACGGCGCTCGACGTCCTGCGTCGGGCGATGCTCCGGATGCTGGCCGAGGCCGAGGCAGGACTCCGCGACCCGGCCGGCGAACTGGAAACGATCCGGCTGGACCTGATCACCTCGGTGCCGGCGCTGCGGGCGACCATGCTGCAACGGGCATTCGACGCCCAACAACAACTGACCGCCGCACTCCGACAGACCCACACCGACGAACTCGACGACATCGACGCCGCCGCGCTCGTCGGCGGCGTCACCGGAGCCGTTCTCGCCGCCGGACAAGCAGCTCTGCGAACCGGCCAACCCCTCGGAACGGCAATGCGGCGTGCCATCGACATCGCTACCGGACAACCGAAGTAGCCACCCAGACAACGGCCAGGATCACCCGTGCCACATCACCGGCCGACCCCTGCGCCGTCGGCCGGCAGGCCTTCTCCGTCGGGGTCGGCCCCACCAGCGCGAGTCCTGGGGCGAAGGTGGGCGGGGCCTTGTCCTGCCTCGGGGTCGCAGAGTTCCGCGGTCGGGTCGTCGGTGAGCGCGTTGGCCGCCGCGGTGACGGAGTCGTTCGGCGACTGGCACGACCCATCCGGTCGAGCGCCGCCCGCCGGTCATCAAGATCCGGTTCGCAGCGCTGATCGCGGCGATCCGGCCCCGTGGTGAGCGGACGGGTGTGCCGGCCGGTGGTCAACGCCTCCGGCCGGCAAACCCGACGTGCTCGAACAGAGATGTCCGATCGACTACCCGCAGGCCATGTGGTCCCAGACATAGGCAGGTCCGCTGGTCCCGGAACTGTAGGAAACGTGCAGCATTCTCCAGACAGTGACCCCGCAGGGCGACTTGAACAGTCGGTCACCGCTGGTATGGATCGTCATCTGCTGTCCGGCGGCGAGCGTCACGGTGCCGCCGTCCTCCCAGTACCACTCTCCGTCATCGATGGAGTAGTCGAGTGTCCAGGTGACCGTTCGGGCACTCGTGGCGGTGTTGATCAGGCCGAGGTAGCCGCGGTGGAAACAGGAAGTACTGTCACAGTTGTAGCGCACGCACGGCTGATAGCGGATCGGTCCGAAGCTTTGGGTGCCACCGCACTTCGGCGATGCCATGACCCCCGCATCGGCCGTCGCTCGCGGTGCGGAGGTCTCGGTGGCGCCCGCGGTCCCGGTGCCGACTATGGCCATCGTTGTGGCCATCCACATCACGAGCAGCATCCCGAGGATTTTTCTCAAGATGAACACCTCTTCGTCCCTGTGCACAGTCGTCACCCCGTGGACTGCGAAGGTGAACCGCGCTTCCCCTGGCTGGCCAGGCAACTGTAGAGGCGGTCCGGCGGAATCGGGAAGGGTGCTTTCGAGGCACGGTTTCATCCCTGTGGGGTGTCAGAAGTCGGCCGCTGGCTCTGACCTGTCTGTTGGGCGGAGGGCACGTACTGGTTGATCAGATCGCCGAAGATCGGTAGCAATGCACTCTCATGCTGCTGGGCGAGCGTTCATACCCATCTGGAAGTAAGAACCTCCCGCGGTGAACGACAGCTATGCGGACCCGGCAAGGCCGGCGTCCCGCCGTGCCCCGGCCGGTGCCGTCGCCGACCGGACCGGTCGACTGTCTCCCCACGGCTCCGGGACGAGGGGAACACCTTGCTCCGCTCCGCCTCTCCCCTGCTCGTCCTGGTCGCCGCCGCGCTGACGGCATGCTCGACGGGCACCCCCGCCGACACCGTTACCACCATCATGGCCACCACTCCGCTGTCAGTGGACGCGTTTGCGGAAAGCGCCGTGCACCGGGCTGAACGCAGACCAGAACGCCCGGCTCGGCCTGTCGCAGGTCAAGGCGACCGGAAACGGCGGCCCAGCACGACCTGCGTGTGGAGGGCGTCGGAGCACGAGTCGAACCCGGTCGTCATGAGCGTGGAAGCACTCGACGGCGGTGTTCGCGGCGGACTTCGACGGGCGTCCCAAGGGCATATGCGTGCTCTGGGTCGGCGCGTCGGAAAACCTGGTCATGCAGTGGGGCACCGACCTTTCCGAAGGCCCGGACGCCACCGATCCCTGCTCGGCCGCGAAGCGAATCGCGACCACCGTGGTGGGCAACCTCAGGACCACCTGAGTCACACCCGCGACGGACACAGCCCTCGACCCGCCGACGCCTCTCGTCCGGCCGGCGACGAACATCCGCGCATGCCGCGAAACGGGCGCTGGAACGTCCGCTTCTGCCGATAGGCCGATCGCTCACGGTGCCAATCAGGACGTGCCGTTGTGTGCCGGCCAGGCTGTGTCGTCGACGGCCAGCCATGGTTCGTTCGCGGCGGCGGTGGGGGTCGTTCCGGTGAACACGCGGACGTCGTGGTGGAGGTGGGACTGGTCGGCGTAGCCACCGTCGGCTGCCACCCGCGCGGGGGCGTGCCCGCGGACGAGGCGGTGGATGGCGTGGTCGAAGCGGACCAGCATGGCGGCACGTTTGGGTGTCAGGCCGATTTGCGAGCCGAAGCGGGACCACAGGCGCTGGCGGCTCCACCCGCTCTGTGCCGCGAGGTCGCTCACGCGCGCTCGGCCGTGGCCGGCGACGATCTGGCGCCAGGCCCAGGCCACCTCGGGATCGACCAGGCTGCCTGCATGGAGGCGGGTCGACAGTTCTGTGTCGATCAGCGCGAAGCGCTCCGGCCAGGTTCGCGCGCGGTGCAGCCGCTCCCGCAGGCGCGGCGTGTCCCGGCCCCACAGGTCGTCGAGCGCGATGACGCTCCCGCGCAACTGCGCGAGCGGCAGCCCGAGCACGGGGTACGCGGAAAGCGGAGACAGGCGTATCTGCACACATTCGACGCCCTCGGCGCGCACCTGGAACGCGCTGAAGGCGAGCCCGGCGACCAGGCTCTCGGACCGCAGTCGACCGGCCCTGCCGTGGATGTCGAACGGGCGGTCACCGAACTCGACGGCCACGGTGACAGCCGGGTGGGGGATGGCTCGTAGTTCGATCGGGCTGTCACCGCGAATGCGGAACCCGGCCATGTCGACACCGGGCAGCGCGGTGGCCCGCGACGGTCGCGCGATCTCCCAGCCGGCGGTGGAGTCTGCCTTCCGGCGAACTGGTCGCACGCCTCGACCCTAGGGGTGGTTCGGCGGAGGGAGCAACCAACGCGAGGCCCGGACATTTCTCCAAGACTCGTCGCGTTGGCCACAGCGAAGGTGATGGCGCCTCGGCCCGATCGACGGAGGAGCCATGGACGAAACGACGACCTCGCGCGACCAACGCACCCACAGCCGCGCAGACGCGACGCCGGAAGCACCGCGCGGGTGGCGGGCATGGCGTCGACGGCGGCGGATCACGCTGCCGGCCGTCGGCGGGCTGGCCGTCCTCCTCGCGTGGAACACCGTGGCAGTGGACACGGAGACAACCG
The DNA here is from genome assembly GCF_000328705.1 of Saccharothrix espanaensis DSM 44229. Classification (NCBI taxonomy): domain Bacteria; kingdom Bacillati; phylum Actinomycetota; class Actinomycetes; order Pseudonocardiales; family Pseudonocardiaceae; genus Saccharothrix; species Saccharothrix espanaensis. Next base: position 5,854,277 of record NC_019673.1, read on the forward strand.
GTGCGTCCGGCGAGCAGATCGTGCGCCTTCCCGGCGGGGACGTCCACATCGTGCAGGATGGGCCGCCCGATGCGCCCACGGTGGTGCTCTTGCACGGCCTGGCCGGTTCGACGGCATGGTGGGACCCGGTGCTGCCGGCGTTGCGGGACTTGCACGTGGTGCGTGTGGACCTGCTCGGGCATGGCAGATCGGCCAAACCGGCCGTCGGCTACGGCATCGAGGAGCAAGCGCGCCGGGTCGGGGCCGTGCTCGATCAGCTCGGGGTGCGCCGCGCGAGCGTCGTCGGGCACTCCACCGGCGGTGCCGTCGCCACGTCGCTGGCCGAGCAGCGCCGCGACCTGGTGGCGGCGATCGCCCTGATCGACACCGGCCCGCGGGCGGACGCGTTCCTCGGCGACAGCTTCGTCGGGCACCTGATGACCACGCCGGTGGCGGGGGAGCTGATCTGGCGGCTGCGCACCGACGGCACGATCCACGGCGCACTGAGCACCGCGTTCACCCGCGAGGTGCAGATCCCCGACCAGATCATCGCCGACGTCCGCGGCATGACCTACCGCAGCCTCACCGCGACCGACGAGGCGGTCGACGCTTTTCTGAAGGAACAGCCCATCCCTGACCGGCTTGCCGACCTCGGCCTGCCGACCCTGGTGATCTTCGGCTCGCAGGACCGGCGGTGGCGGCCGTCCTCCGCCCAGGACTATCGCTTGAACCTCCACTCCCGCATCGAGATCCTCGACGGTGTCGGCCACACCCCCATGTACGAGGACCCCGACGCCACCGGAGCCCTCCTGCATGGCTTCGCCGTCGAAACCGCACCACGCTGATCAGAAATTTCTGACCCGGCATCACCACTCATCCGCCGCGCCTGGCGCTGATCGAGCGGTGTGGTGCGGTGGTGTCGTGTGGCCGGCGATCACCGCCAGGTCGAGGACGACGGCGTGTTCGGTCGCGGGTGAGGCCGCCAGGCAGAACCAGTCGGCGGAGCAGCCCTCGTCGACCAGACCCCACAACTCGGCCGACTTCGGTTCGAGGCGGTCGAGCAGCCGGTGCAGATGGTCGGCGAGGTCGCCGTCCGCCGGTCCGGAGGACAGCGCCCGGGGCGGCTGCGCAAGCGGAAGCAGAACGTCCGGAACTGTCTCTAGCCTGCCGTGTCGACGTACTGCGGTGACCTGACCGCGCGGGGAGATGGAGAAACGATCATGGACATCCTGCTCATCGCCGGTCTGTGGCTCGACGGATCGGCCTGGGCCGACGTCGCGTCCACACTCCGGTCGCTCGGCCACAACCCCGTGCCGCTCACCCTGCCCGGTCAGGGGGACGGACCCGCCTCCGCCACGCTCGACGACCAGGTGGCGACCGTGCTCACCGCCGTGGACGCGGCCGCCGGCAAGCCCATGGTGGTCGGGCACTCGGCCGCCTGCACCCTGGCCTGGCCGGCCGCGGACGCGCGTCCGGACAAGATCTCCAAGGTGGTTCTCATCGGCGGCTTCCCGGCTGCCGACGGGAAGCTTTACGCCGACTTCTTCGAGCTGCGGGACGGCGTCATGCCCTTCCCCGGCTGGGACCCGTTCGAAGGGCCGGACGCGGTCGACCTGGACGAGGGTGCCAGGCGCGCCTTCGCCGCCGCCGCGATCCCCGTTCCCCAGGGCGTGGCCACCGGCATCGTGCGGCTGACCGACGAGCGACGCTTCGACGTCCCGGTCGCGCTCGTGTGCCCCGAGTTCACCCCGGCCCAGGCGAAGGCGTGGATCGACGCCGGCGACGTGCCCGAACTCGCGCGGGTCGAGCACCTCGACTTCGTCGACATAGACTCCGGCCACTGGCCCACGCACACGAAGCCGGCCGAGCTCGCCGGGCTGCTCGCGGCGGTGGCCGGCACGGCCTGACCGGTGTCGGTGCCGCACGACCCCGGGGCACGACGACGCCGGCACGACGGCGGACCCGAGTGGGGTCAGCGGGGCAGCGCGGCCAGTGCCTCGACCTCGACGGTCAACGCCGGGGCGGCCAGGGCGGCGACGACGATCAGGGTCTGCGGCGGGTAGTCGCCGCCGGGGAACCAGCGGGCGAACGTCTCCGTCATCGCGGTGCGGAAGCCGGGCAGGTGCTCGGTGCCCGACACCATGCTGAACAGCCTCACCAGCTGCGCCGGCCCCGCGCCGGCCGCCTCCAGCAGGCGCTCGATGTTGGCGAACACCGCCCGTGCCTGGGACAGCGAGTCCTCGCCCGCCAGGCTGCCGTCGGGCAGCGTGCCGACCTGGCCGGCGAGCACCACCACGTCGTGGTCGGCGGACACGTGCGCCAGGTGGCTGTACGGCCCGGCGGGCGCGGCCACGGTCTCGGGATTCCAACGCCGGATCATGAGTCCTCCTCAGCTAGGTCGAGCTGGGCGGAACCCTACGTCGTCGCCTCCCGGCGGCGTGGACGGCGTCGGGCAGGCGGCGCGAGAGGTGGCGTGCGAGTGCGTGAATCGCCTCCGTCCACACTGGAGAGGACTTCGAGGGAGCACGGGCCGTTTCGGGCCCGTGGTGTGTTCCCACTTCGGGTGGACGCCGGGTGACCGGCCGCGCAGGGCGTCCTGGTCTGAGCCCTCGAAGTCGGTTCATCGACCAGGCGGCGGTCGTTCCGGACCGTCCTCGCGGCGCAGCACGCGGGCCCGGTGGTCAGCGGCGAGGCGGTCGGCTTCCGCTTGGGCTGCGGGTGTGATCGGGGTGGTGCGCCAGGACGACAGGGTGTTCGCCATGCCCTGCACGAAGTCCCGGCCGACGGTGGTCAGCTCGGCGCCGGCCAGCAACGTCTCCGCCACGTCCAGCGACGCGGTGCGCCAGCGGGCGAACTCCACCTCTCGGCCGGCCCGCCGGCAGAACGCCGCCACGCCGAGGTGGGCGTACGCGCCGTGCAGCAGGCCGTGGGCGGGTCGCGGGTCGTCGCGCCACGGCGCGTAGTACCGCTTCCCCGAGTCGGGCACCACCAACCGGAACAGGTCCATCAGCGCCACCAGCTTGGTGTGCTGGAGTTCGTGGGCCAGGGTCATCGCGGTGACCACCGGATCATGGGGCAGGGACAGGAAGACGCACCCGTACGCGTCGGCGTGCGTGGCGCTGTTGACGCCCTCGGCGGGCCGGCGCAGCGGCGTCAGGACGGTGATCGCGGCGGCGATCTCGGCCGCCACCGCGCCGTGGTCCCGGGTGAGCACCGCCCACGCGCCGGTCAGCCCCTCCTGCCACCGAGGCACGTCCGGGTCCTCCGCGAGCGGCAGCCGGGCGGCGCTCGAACCGATCTCCCGCGACCGCTCCAGCAGGAAGGTCGGGCCGCCGGGGACCTCGACCCGGGGCGTCGGCCGCCAGGTCAACCCGCCCACGTCGACCTTCCCGCGCGGGTCGCCCGTCAGGACGCCGAGGGTGGGCAGCCACGGCCGGCCGGTCCGGGGCAGGTCCAGCGAGACCGCCGCCCCGGCCCGCACCGCCGCCGCGGCGGCCACGTAGGCCAGCCACGCCGGTGCTCCCCGGCCGATCGCGGTCCTCGTGGCCCACGCCCCCACCGCCGGGTGGTCGACCACGTGGTGGACGGCCGCAACGGGCAGGCCCGCCACCACGTCCATCGCCTCGCGGGCCTCGGGCCACCGGTCCGCGACGTGGCAGATCAGCTGGAGGGTCCGGCTGCGCCGGGCGCGGGTCAGGAACTCCACCGCGGCGACGCCGCCACCGCCGCCGGCCACGGCGGCGAACAACGATCGCGGCATCCGCAGTTTTGGGGGCATCGCACCTCCGCCGCCGGTTCGCGGCCGGGATCCGGAGATGCCGCCCGCCGAACTCCGAGAAGGATCCCACAAGACCGTGGGATTACCGGGATGATTGCGGAATGATCGGCTAACCTCGCAACCCCGAGTGCCGCGACAGTTCGATGCTTCGCCTGAACGGCGCATTCCGGTCGCGGGGTTTCGACGGCCGCGGTCGGGAGCGGACACGCAGGAGGCGGGAGATGACCGATGATGGCGCGCTGGAGTCCGAACTCCTCGACCTCACCGAGGTAGCGCCGCAGGACCTGGGCGGGATAGCCGCTCCGGCGCTCCGCGAGTCCCTGCGACGGATACTGACCGAGAGGTGCGCCGCTGATCAGTACGCCGCCTTCCAGAGTTCGCTGTAACCCGATCACTGCGGCCATCCGAGTGAATTTGTGGCGACTGTCCGCAATAAAGCGGAATTCCGGTAATCCCGCGTCCACGCACCGCGATCTGGAGTAGTGATGAGCAGCTCAAGGAGAGCTACCGCCGTCGCCTTCCTGTCGACATCCGGTAGCACCGGTCGGACGAGCGCGGTCGCCAACCTGGCGTGGGTCTTGTCGAGCGTCGGCCACCGCGTCCTGGTCCTGGACCGGGGGTCCGAACCGCCTCGGGTCGAGGAGTACCTGTCGCGCTTCCACGTGCACGACGTCGAGCCGCCGGACCCGGCCACGACCGCCAGGCGGTACGCCATGCCCGGCTGGACGGGCCACGTCGACGTCCACACCCCGGACGGCGGCGCGGACGCGCGGGCGTCCGCCGGTCCGGTCGCGCCGGTCGTGCGCTCGGCCGCCGAGCGGTACGACTACGTGCTGCTCGACGCCCCGACCGGCCGCGACGACGGCTCGCTCGCGGCGATCGCGGACGTGGCGCACGTCGGCGTCGTCTGCTTCGTGCCCAGGCCGCGGGCCATCAGGGACGCCGCCGCGCTCGCGGGCGCGTTCCGGGGCCTCGCGGTGCGCCCGGTCGACGTCGTCCCGCTCGTCACGATGTTCGACCACGGCTACGACCCCCGCGCGCGGCAGAGCCTGGACCTCATCCGGGCGGAGTTCTCCGGCCTCGCCGGCGACGAGCCGGGCCGGACGCGCGCGACGATCCAGCTCCCGCACCGGCCGTTCGAGGCGTTCGACCCGCTGCTCGCCGTGCTCGTGGAGGACCCGGACGACACGACCGGGCTGCGGGAGCAGTACGAGAAGCTGGCCGCGGCGGTCACCGACGGCCGGGTCACCCGCATGGGGCCCGTGCGCCGGTCGACCAGGTCCCGCTACCGGCGGGCGTTCGGCCTGGAGGCGGTGGCCGAACCCGACCGGGTGCTGGTGGCCTGCCACCCGGCGGACCGCGCGTGGGCGGACTGGGTGTGCGAACTGCACCGGAGCGCGGGCACCCGCGCCGTTCTCCTGCGCGGGCACGAGGAGTGGCTGGACGACGGGGCACCGGTGGAGGTGCTGGTGATCCGCTCCGCGCGCTGGGAGGGCTCGCCGCGGCAGGCCAGGCTCGCCCGCCTGCTCGCCGGGCGCGACGTCGACGTGCGGTGGGTCCGGGTCGACGGCGACCCCGACCGCGCGGTCGCCGTCGACCCGGACCGCGCGGCCGCCGACGGGCCGGAGGTGGTCGTGGCCGACCTCGACGGCCCGGACGCGCGGGCCCGGCTGCTGACCGGCCTGGACCTGGTCGGCGGGGCGGACGCGGACGAGCCCGGGGGTTTCCCCGGCGGGAACCCGCTGACCTCCCTGCTGCCGAACCGGCTCGCCGGGTTCGTGGGGCGCGACGAGGAGCTCGAAGCGGTGCGCGACCGGCTGCTCGACGGCGGCGGGCCGGTGACGGTCGGCGGGGCGCCCGGGGTCGGCAAGAGCGAGTTGGCGCTGGAGTACGCCCACCGGTTCAAGGGCCTCTACCACGCGGTGTGGTGGGTTCCCGCGCACGACCGGCAGGCCGCGATGATCTCCCTGTCCCGGTTGGCGGCGGCGACGAGGTCCCCGGGCCGGGCCGTCGAGGTCGCCGCGGCGGGCCGGCCCGCGTGGCCGTTGACCGCGCTGGGCTCGCCCGGCGGTTCGCCCCGGTGGCTGCTGGTCTACGACAACGCGGACTCCCCCGGCGCGCTGGAGGGGCTGGTGCCGCTCGAGGGCCCCGGTCACGTGCTGATCACCACGTCGGCCGGTGCCGCGGACGTCGAGCCGGCCGAGTTACCGCCCGAGGACGCCCGGTGCTTCCTGCTCGACCGCGTGCCGGGGCTCGGTGCCGACGCCGCCGAGCGGGTGTCGGCGGCGTTGGGCCGGCTGCCGCTGGCCCTGCGGCTCGGCGGGTCGTGGCTGGCCGAGACCGTGGCGCGCGAACGCCTCGCCGCCACCCGCACCACCGACGCCGTCGCCTGGTCCGCGCGCACCCTCCTCGACGCGCTCGCCGGCGGCGGGCGGCCGGACCTGGTGGGACGCCTGGTCTCGCTGGTGGTGGACGCCCTGTCCCGGGAGGCGGCCGGGCGCACCGCGGTGGCCCTCGCGGAGCTGTGCTCCTTCCTGTCCTGCCAGGGGATCGGCCTGCGGCTGGTGCGGTCCGCGGCGGTGGTGTCGGCGCTCGTGGAGATCTGCGGCGAGGACGCCGAGCCGCTGCGGCTGGACTCCTGGGAGGTGGACCGCGCGCTGTGGCTGTGCGTGCGGTTCGGCCTGTTCCAGGTCGACTGGGGCGAGCACAACTCGGTGCGCGTGCACCGGGCCGTGCAGCAGGCGCTGATCGACCGGATGCCCGCCGACGAGCGGGAGCGCCGGCACGCGCGGGCACTGCGCGCGCTGGCCGCGTTCGCGCCCACCGAGGCCGAGGAGGCGGAGGAGTCCGACGACGGCCGGCGCAACCGCGCCTGGCACTTCCGCGAACTGCAGAAGCACGTGTTCCCGTCCCGCGCCATGGACAGCGACGACGACGTGGTCCGGCGGTGGCTGGTGAGCCAGCTGCGCTTCCTCTACACCGACGGCGGGGCCGAGGTGGGCCTGCTGTCGATGGAGCCGGCGCACGCGCTGCTGGCCCGGTGGACGGCGCGGTTCGGGCCGGACGACGCGCTGCGGGCGCGCCTGGCGACGCAACTGGCGAACGTCGAGCGGAAGACCGGCAAGGCCGAAACGGCGCTGAAGCTGGACGAGAGCGCGCTGAACCACCAGCGGGAGACGTTGGGCCTGACGAGCACCCAGACGCTCATCAGCGCCCGCGGATTCGGTGGCGACCTGCGCGGCGAGGGGTACTTCAGCGAGTCGCTGGACGAGGACCAGACCACGTGGTCGGGTTTCCGGCAGAACTTCGGCGACGACCACCCGCACACCCGCAGCGCGGCGAACAACCTCGCCGAGGCGCTGCTGCTGTGCGGCGAACCCGGTCGGGCGCTCGCGCTGGAGCAGGACAACTTCGCGCGGCGGATGCGCCTGTTCGGCGACAAGGACCCGAACACGTGGTGGTCGCTCATGCGCGTGGGCGTCTACCAGCGGGAGGTCGGCGAGTACGAGAAGGCCGGCCACGCACTGCGGCGCGCCGCGCAGCGGCTGAAGTTCGGCGGCGGCACCAGTGCCGCGGAACTCGCCGCGCGGTGGCACCTGGCCATCACCGAACGGCTCATGGGCGACGTCAAGGGCGCCCGGACGCGCAACGCCGAGACGTTGGCCAGGTTCCAGGAAGTCCTGGGCCCCTTCCACCCCGAGACGCTGGCCTGCGCGCTCAGCCTCGCCGTGGCGGAACGGGCCGCGGGCGAGGCGGCGGGGGCCGTCGAGAGGTCGCGGCACGTCGTGGCGGGGTTGTGCGACGAGGTCGGGCTCTCCGCCGCCCACCCGTTCGTCGGGTTGGCGCGGCTGTGCCTCGGGCTGAGCCTGCGCGCCGCCGGCGACGTCGAGGACGGTGCCCGCGAAGTCGCGGCCGCGCACGGGATCCTCGTCGACCGGCTCACCGAGTCGCACCCGTGGACGCTGGCAGCCGCCGTGGCCGTGGCGCGGCTGACCGCCGCCGGCGGCGACACGTCGACGGCGGTGAAGCAGTTGACCCGGACCTTCAGGCGGTGCCGGACCTTCCTGGGTGCCGGGCACCGGACCACGCGGGTCGCCGAGCACAACCTGGCGCGAACCCGGGAGCCCGGTGCCGAACGCGACAACGGTTGGAGGGACAGCGATGTCGACATCGCCCAGACGTGAGCCCGGTGCCGGCCCCGGCCAGCCGCACCCGGAACAGCCGCACCCGGAGCAGCCGCACGAGGAGCTGGCGCCCCTGCTCGGCAACGGGTTCCGCTCGGCGCGGGCGGCGTGCCGGGACGAGGTCGCGCGATGCCCGTCGCTGCCGTACGTCGGCTACATCAGCAAAGGGGTGTACCGGTTCTCCGCGGACCGGCTCGGCGCGGGGTTCGGCGACCGCGCCGGCCTGCACCGGATCGGGCGCCGGGTCGCGCAGTCCGCCGAGGAGATCGACCACGCGCTCCAGGAACCCGACACCGGCCCGCTGATCCGCACGGTCGTCCACACCGACAGCGGGGCGGTCCTCTGCAACCACGTGATACCGCAGGAGTACGTGGTCGCGGTCGCCACCGGCGGTCCGCAGCCGGTGGACGGCCCGCTGACCGACGTCGAGGCCGTGAACGACGCGGACATCACGTTGTCGGGGCTCACCACCAGGCTGCGCGAGCTGGTCAGCCTGCCGTCGCTCAACCACGGCGGGTGGCAGACCGCGCACACCACGCGTCCCCTGTCGTCCGTGGGCGGCGTCGACCGGCCCCGGACCGAGAGCTGGGCCGAGGTGCCGGAGCGGCTGCGCGCCGGGCTGACCGCGGCCGTGCGACCGCAAGACCTCCACTACCTCGCGTACCACGTCGACGGCGAGCCGGCGCTGGAGTCCGACGTCCTCGGGCACGCGTCGTTGGAACGCTTCTACACCAAGGTCGACGTCGATGAGCGACGGATCTTCTACCGCGAGTTCGGCTGGCAGCTGGACTCCGTCGTCCGCAAGTTCAACCGGATGCTCACCGGCGCGCTGTCGGGCGGCCTGGTGACCCGGCTCGTGCTCGACGTCGAACGCGGCGCCATCTACTACTACCAGCTCGACATCGGGGTGTACCTGGTCGGCGTCACGCTCGACCAGAGCCGGGTGCGCGACGCCGACGAGCGCGTGGCCCGGCTGGCGCACCGCGCCGGGTCCGGCTGACCCGTCAGCTCCGACCCGACGAGGCCACCCGCACCGCGGTGTGGCGGACCTGCGCGCTGATGCCCTCCAGGTGCTCGCGCACCCTGGCCCTGCGGGCGGGCCGGGACAGGTCGGCCACCGCGCCACCCGGTGCCGTCCACGGCGTGAGGTGCACGAGCGGTTCGAGCTTGTGCAGCGGCAGGTACTCCACCACCGCGTCGTAGGTCCGGCAGATCTCGTGCAGGGTGTCCAGCGCGCGCTGCGGCAGTTCGCCCGTCGAGCGCCGGACGTCGTCCGACTCGTGCCACTTCAGCACGGCTCGCTGGAACGCGACCAGAGCCTGCCCGAGCACGGCGACGATGCCCATCGCCTCCAGGTAGCCGGACGAGGTCTGCCGGCGCTGCACGGCCTGGAGCACGGCGGCCGAGTCGTCGTCCACCGCGAACGCCTGGCGCATCATCAGTTCGGTCTGCGTGATCTCGTCCAGCGCGGCCAGCCCGTCCTCGAACAGCCGCGCGACCGCGACCGGCAACGGGGCCGTCGGGGCGTGCTCGGCCGGTGCCGACCCGCCGGCCAGGCCGACCAGCTGGTGCTGGATCTCGACGAGCCGGCGGTCCGACGAGGTCCGCAGCCCGTCGATGTGCTCGGCCAACTGCTCCACGAACCCGTAGAGGCTCGACTGCTGCCGGTTGATCTGGTCCATCCGCTGGCGCAGGACGCCCGCTTCGTCGCCGCCGGGTGTCCGGGGCAGCTTGCCCGCGGCGGCCCGCACGGCGGTCGGCAGGTCCTCGGCGAAGCCGCGGCTGTGGTGCACCAGTGGTTCGCGGCCCAGCAGGGCCCGCAGGTCGTGCGCCGGACCGGCGGCCACGACGCCGTTGACGACGAGGACGACCTCGGCGCCGGGGGCGGCCCCGGTCACCGCGGTGATCCGGCGCACGGCCGCGTTCGCGTCGGCCTCGGACAGGACCGAGTCGGTGACGATCACCGCGCACCCGCCGGCGCGGTCCTGGAAGGTGAGCCAGAAGTCCACCCGGGCGTCGTCGCCCGGGGACAGGTAGTGGTCGGGCTGGTAGGTCCAGCCGTGGCGCTCCAGGAGCCGGTGGATCACCATGACGATCTCGGTGGTGCTCAACGGGCCGAGCTGTTCCCTGGTGACCTCCCGGACCATCTCGTCGGTCACGCGTCGACCGGGGCTCTCGTGCGCCGACTGGAACAGGGCGCGGCACATGCGGATCACCTTGCGCGCGTTCCCGCCGGTCACCATCGTCACGAACTCGACGGTCTCCACCGAGAACGGTTCCAGCCGGCGACTGCCGAACTCGGCCGCCTGCGCCGACTCGACCAGGTCGCGCACCTGCGGGGCGCTCAACCCCGCCAAGCGCACCGGGGTGGTGATCCGGTCGGCCACCGCCGGGTCGACCGAGAAGAGGAAGTCGGGCTGCCCGCACAGCACCAGGCAGGCTCCCGCGCTGGAGAAGACCTCCAGCAACTTCTGGAACGCCAGCCCCAGCGCGTGGTCCTGCGCGGACGGGAAGATCTTGTCGAACTCGTCGATGACGAGGACGAAGCGCCGCTGCCGGTCACCGAACAGCAGCGCGACGACGCCCAGCGCCTCCAGCACGTCCAGCTCGTCGGAGATCGGCTCGCGGATCCCCCGGTCCACCAGGACGGGTGCCGGGTCCTCGCCGTTGAGCCAGCTCCACACCGCCGCCTCGAAGCCCGGCCGCAGCAGCAGCGCCAGCGCCAGGCCGAAGTCCTCGTTCTCGGTGACGCCGCTGAGCTCGCGGTGCACCCGCCGCAGGAGCTCGCTCTCCATCAGCCGCAGCTGCCGGACCACCTCGTGCGGCGCGATCTCGCGGCGGCGAAGCAGTTCCACGGCGTGGCCGGCGAGACCGTTGTCCTGGAGCTGTTCGGCGACGATGTCGGCGTAGAAGTCGCTGACCCGGGCCCGCACCGCCGCCACCCCGAGGTGGCCCAGGACCCGCCCGTAGATGCGCGTCACGGTCTCCGCGGTGGCTTCCAGGTAGAGCGACCTGGTGCGGTCCTCCAGCCGGGACGCCGCGAGCCGGACGAGGTGGCGGGCCAGGTGCGACTTCCCGGCCCCGTGCTCGCCGAGGATGAGCAGCACGGCACCGTCGGCCACGCCGCCCGCCCCGGGCGGTGGGGCGTCGAGGTACGAGGTCAGCTCGGCGACCGCGCGGCGGCTCCCGTCGGTCTGCACGGTGACCTCGGCGGCACCCAGGTCGTGGTCGAAGGTCGCTATCCGCGCGACCGCCATGGCCGAGAACGGGTTGCGCAGAGGCGTCGCTTCGTCGCGTCCACCGCTCATGAGGTACCCCATCCGTCCTTCGGAACGCGCTCGGCTTCCTCGATGATGTGCTCGATGGTCACCCTGGCGTCGTTGTCGTAGTCCTCCGCGTGTTCCATCAGGTACTCGAACGTGCTGTGCAGCGTCCGCTGCAATTGCGCCACGGTCTGCACCTTCTCGCCGACCGCGGCGACGGTCTCGTCGCTCATCCGCGGGAACCGGCCACGATCCCGGTTCTCCCCGGTCCGCTGGTCGACGAACCGCTTCACGTCCCCCTCCACGAGGCGACCGACGGTGAGGACGACCGGTTTGGTCCACCGCTCCACCGCCCGCTCGATCTGCTCGACGTGCTCGTCGCGCAGCACGTCCGACTCCAGCATGAACAGGACTCGCGGCGGGGCGAAGTCGGCGTAGCGGACGACTTCCTGCAACAGTTCGACGGGCGTCGGCAGGAGCAGGATGAGCGCGTGGTCCCGGTGCATGTAGTCGCCGAGGTTCACGTAGACCCGTTCGGGTTCCTTGCGGTTGCGCTCGAACTCGTCCACGAACTCGTCGCGGATCAACCGGTCCTTGCGCATGAGGTCGAACAGCCGGTCGCACATGCCGACCATCCGCATGTCGAGCGACAACTGCTCGAACCGCTTGAGCGGCTTGGTGGCGTCGACCACCGTCGCGACGATCTTCCGCTCACCGAACCTGGTTCGCGCCCAGGCGGCGCAGCGGTTCACCAAGGCCGACTTGCCACAGCCGGTGTCGCCGTTGACGAGGACCGTGCGGCCGTAGTCGACCACGGACGACAGGTCGCCCAGTTGCTTCTGGAAGTTCAGGTACTGCCCCTCGCTGTCGCCGACCGCAACGTAGAGCCCATCATGGGGGTGGCTGAAGGGCTCCAGCGGCTGCACCGCCGACACGAACGGGTGCACCGCGAAGGGGTTGATCGGGTCGAGCGTCATCGGCACCCCCGCCGGGGCCGGGTCGGCGCACCGCCGGGCGCGCGCGACGAGGACCCGGCCGCGGCCGCCCGCCGTCCTCGCATCCGGTCCCCCTGGTGTGTCGGACGTCCGAACGTTACCGACAATAGAATCGCCAGTCAGCAGAACAGAGTTACCCGATAACACCCGAACGGCGCGCCCTGCCACCGGACGGGCGGAGTCCACCGGTCACCGAAGGTATCGCCGAGGGGCCCGGAGCAGAGTATTTCCCGATCGGTTGGAATAGATCACGCACGGCCTGCCGCCGCCGATGTGCGGATACGCACGTGCACCCGGCAAGGGGTCAATGCCGGGGCCGGGACGTCCACCTCCTCGTCGGGTCCGGCGGTTTCCGGAACTTCCGGCGGGCGGAAGCGGTCGCAGGCCGATTTCGTCACCGCGCACCGCAGGTTGGGCACGACGATGGCAGGTGCGATCACCGATCGCTCCAGCGCGTGCAGCAGCGGGTACCTGGCGGCCGGCGGGCGCACCCCGAGCGCGGCCACCGACAGCGGGTCGATCCGGATGACGGCGACCGCCGGTTTCTTCGCACCCCCGGCCGAGTCCATTGATCGCGCGGCGATCCCGGCAGAGACCTGCATGTGCATTCCGCAGTACAGCGGACAACCGCCGAATACATTCGCCCTGCTGTTCGAAGCGGCAACACCATGGATACCGCCGAAATAGTCCGCAGGCCCCGCCGGAAACATGATCGACGCACCCGGCGCGGCTCCCGCGAAAGCCGCCGCGCGGTCAGCCGGGTCGCCCGGCGACGTTCCCCGCCACCGGTGGACCGGCCGGGCGCAGGCCGTTCGCGCGCGCGACCGCCCGTAGTTCGAAGCGCTTCCAGTCCTCCACGTACGCGACCGCCGAGACGGGGTCCCCGGCGAGTTGGGCGCGGGCCAGGGCGAGTGACTCGACCTCGGTCGCCTCGGTGTCCTCCAGCACGGCGACCACCTTGTCGATGCGGTCGCAGAAGACGTGCAGCACGGTCGCCGCGTAGACCAGGTAGGCGCGCAACTGCTCGTAGACCATGAGGAGTTCGTCGGCCGTGCCCTCCGGGGTTTCCAACGCCCGGTAGTTCCGCAGCGCCGTGGTCGTCATGTCCAGCCGGCGGGCCTCCACGAGGTGGCGGCGCAGGCGCACCGCGAAACCGTCGAAGCGGTCGGCCAGCCGGCTCGACAGCCCGTCCACCACCGTTTCCAGGTCCGAGCGCACCAACGCCCGGGTCAGCCCGGCGAGGTCGCGGCGGCCGGTCGACGCGTAGTGCACGTACAACTCCCGGACGACGCGGTTCAGGTCGCGGGGCAGGCCACCGGACAGGACGTGGCACAGCCACACGAACGGCTCCGGGAGCCTGGCCACGCGGCGCACCAGCAGCCGGCGGGTGTCCTCGACGGCGAACCGGCGCACGCCCACCACGACGTCGAAGGCCGAGTCGAACGCGGTGCGGACCGTGGACGAGCGGCGCGAGTACGAGGCCAGGGCGTCGTCGGACACCGTGACCAGGAAGAAGCAGTTCTCGACCCCGAACACCGCTTTGATGTCGTTGAGGAAGCGCTCCGCCTCCTCGGTGGAGCCGATCTTGTCCAGTTCGTCGACGCACACCACGATCGACGCGCCGGGCTGCCGGGCCAGCCGGGTGAGGAAGTCCCGGAACTCCCCCACCAGCTCGGGGAAGGTCTTGACCTGGCCGGCTCGGGCCCGCGCGTGCGACCCGCCGAACTCGGCCACGGCGGGCGGTTTCGCGGTGATCGTGCGGGTGAGCGTGGTCGTCTCGAGGTACTGGAGGCCGTCGAGCCTGCGCCGGGCCTCGCGCGCCAACTCGTCCTCGGAGCGGCCGGACCGCACCGACCTGCTCCTCAGCACGGCGATCGGCACCAGCGCCACCACGGCACCCGCGCCGATCACCAGTGCGCGCCAGTTGGCCGGCACCCACGCGGCGGCGTCCGCGACGCGCTCCACCTGCCAGGCGCCCAACGCGACCAGAGCACCCGCGAAGGACACGAGCAGCCACGGCCAGTTCCGGCTCCGGACCGGCGGCGGCGGTCCGGCACCGCGCAGCACCTCCTCGCACAGCGCCCGGTAGAGGTGCACCAGGAACTCGCGCGGCGCGTAGTTGGTGGGTGCGGGTTCCAGGATCCTGAGGGCGTTCGGGCCGCCCTCCGCGCCGAACTTGCCGAACATGGCCAGCACCGTGCTCTTGCCGACCCCGCGCGGACCGCTGATCCCGATGGACCCGCCGGACATCGCCTTCATCAGGTCGGCCAGGTGGCGGCTGGTCCCGGTCGCCACGAACTGCGTCGCGTCGGTCACCTGCCCCAGCCGGCGCACGTCCCCCTCCGGCAGCTCCACGGCGTAGGACCGCTTCGCCACGGCCGCCAGTCGCAACCCCACCAGCGGGCGCACCCCGCGCTCCACCAGCGCCTCGATCCACTCGCGGTGCGCGTTGACCGCCGCGAGCCGCGCGGCACGGGCACGGGCGACGACGTCGGGAGGCCACCGCTTCGGGTCGTCCGACGACAGCCCGGTCGTCCGCTCGCGGAACGTCCTGGTCACCCGGTGCAGGACGGCGAGCGCGACGCCCAGCGTGAGGGCGGTGGCGACGCCCTCCCGCGGCAGCTCCAACGGCTCGCCCACGATCTCGGTGACGAGCCACGTGAACGCCCCGCCGAAGACGCCCGCGAGGGTCAGCAGCGCGACTGCCCGGACAGCGCCGCGCACCACCTGGGTCAGCAGGACCATCAGCCCCACGGCCGCCACTCCCAGCACAACGCCCGCACCGGGCAGCACGGCGAGGCCGAAGCCCTGGAACAGCCCGAGGGTGCTCATTCCGATCGCCGCCAGCCAGCCGACCGGAGCCGCGATCCACACCACCATGTCCAAGACCACCGCCTGGTGCAGCGGAAGCGGCAGCAGGACGCGGGCGTACTCGTCCTTGGCCTGCACGTAACGGCTGCGCGCCGTCGACGTGGACGCCAGGATCACCCCGGTGCCGGCGCGGACATCCTCGGCGATCCGGTCCACGAAACCGCGGTAGGTCGACGCGTCGACCAGGCCGCGGACGTCGACGCGGCGGCACGCCTCCTCCGCCAGCCCGGTGCTCAGCTCGACCACCCGGAGCGCCGGCGAGTCGTCGGTGTGCGGACCGGGTTGCTCGAACCGCTTGTCCGCCAGGGCACGGCGGATCGCCTCGGTGCGGGGGTGGTAGACGCCGCCTTCGTGACGCACCAGCCCCGGCGTCCTCGCCAGCGTGCTGACCGCTTCGTGAACGTGCCGGTTGTCCCACGGCAACCAGGCCACCAGGTAGCGGAAGGAGGCTGATCCGGACGCTGCGAGCAGCACGCCGGCCATCATGAGGAAAGTGGCCAGCGGCTCGTCCATCGTCTCGGCCTCCAAGACGACGGTCAACCCCAACATCCACAGCAAAGCCCACAGCGCGGTGACCACGGTGTCGCGTTCCAGCACTTCGTCCGGGGCGTCCATCAGGCTCTCGTCGGCCTCCGCGGTGACGGCCCACGCCCAGAGCCACACCAGGCCGACGCCCGCCCACTTCGCCCAGCCGGCCCACACCTGGTCCGGGCCCACGAGAGCGCCCGCCGCCGCGAGGAACACGCCGATGACGGCTAACCCGGTCAACCGCGAACCGAGCAGGGCCATGTCGACCGCACGCGGCGGCCTCGGCCGGGAGGCCCGCATCAGCACCATGCCGGCCATCAGGGCGATACACCCGCTGAGCACCCACGACGAGCCCGAGGGCAGGCCGGGCGTCTGCCGCAACCAGGTCGCCACACCGTCCTCGACCCGGAAGCCGAGCCCAGCGGCGACCACCAGCACCAGGGCCTGGACGAGCCGCCGCGGCACCCGGTCGCCCAACCGCCACCACGCCACCCCGTCGTCGCCGGAGTGCCGGAACAGCGCGGCCAGCCGGTGCAGGTCGCGGCGCACCACCGGGTCGGAGTCCTCCAGCAGGTGCCGGCCGATCGAGTCGGCGTCGGGGAACACCTCCCGGTCGACCAGCGCGGACGGGTCGCTGGTCCCGCCGAGGTGCGCCCGCTCGAACAGGAACCTGTTGACCGGGTCGGCCAGCGCCGCGGCGACCGGGCCCGAGGGGTCCTCGCGGACCGCCTCGGCCACCGAAGCCCACCGGAGGAGGCCGGCGTCCGGCGCGGGCGGGGTCAACTCCAGCACCGGGAACCGCTCGTCCGGCGGGATCGGCCTGCTGGTGAGCAGGACGGGGAACGGCAGCGCCGCAACCCCGTCCAGGAGCGATACCCGCAGCCCCGGGGCCAACTCGTCCACACCGTCGAGCACGGGGTGCACCAGGCCCGCGTCGACCACGGCGGCCGCCGCCTCGCGGTCGACCGGTCCGTCCCGCCACAACCGGTCGACCAGCCAGGCGCGCAGTGACGTGCCGGCCCTCCACGTCGCCAGGTCGAACCCGACGGCCACCGGTCCGCCGGGTTCCCGCCGGCGCAGAACCTCGTCCTCGTAAGCCCGTGCCAGGGCCGTCTTCCCGGCACCGGGCTCCCCCACCACCAGTAACGACCGCGCGGCCCGCTCGATCACGACGTCGAGCGGCGGGGTGAACTCGGCGAGGAAGAGTTCCGCCTCGGTCTTGAGGTCGGCGGCCAACCGGTCGGCGTGCTGCGCCGGGCTCGACGTGACCTCGGACATCGTGCGTCACTCCCTCCACCGGACAGCGGTCGGACCGGTTCGGTGCGACCGGCGGTCGGGGACGCTCGTCGAACCTCCCGGTGACACTTCGCGCGGAGGGCGTCGTTCGTTAACGGCCCGAGCGCACAGCGCCCTCCCGGTGAACAGGACCGTCCCGTGTCAGGTCGGTGCCAGGTCGGTGCCAGGTCCGGCCGGCACCATCCCCGGCGCACGGGAGTACGGCGGCTCAAGAGGGGGAATCGGGATGAAGTTCGCGCGGTCCGCGGTGGTGTTCGCCGCGGTGGTGCTCGGGCTGGTGGGTCTCGTCCCGTCGGCGACGGCGGGGGACGAGACCTGGCGGTTCGACAGCGAGTGGGACACCGGGTCGCTCGACCACAACCCCACCAACGGCGTGCACACGCGGTCGTGGAACGGCGGGCCCTGGCAGATCTGGGCGGTGAAGCGGTACGGCGACGGCACGTTCCGGTTCATGAACACCGGGTCGCTGAGGTGCCTGGACAACAGCGAGCACGGCGTGCGCGGGTTCGGCTGCAACGACGGGTCGTGGCAGCGGTGGAAGGTCAACTCGTGGGGCGACGGCACCGTCGAGATCGTGAGCACGTGGAACAACCACTGCCTCGACAACAGCTGGGAAGGCATCCGCACGGTCGGCTGCAACGGCCTGGAGTACCAGCGGTGGAGGGTGCGCTAGCGCGGTGACCGCGGACGTCCGCCGGGTCCGGCCGGCCGGACCCGGCCGGTCAGTCCTGGTCCCCGGCTCCCTCTTCCCCGCCCTTCCGCTCGTCGACCGACGCGAACGGTCCCTCGGGCACGGGCGGGTTGGGCGCGTCCGACCACTTCGTCAGCGCGTCGAACACCGATTCCAGGAACTCGAAGACCATGAGCACCACCCCCTGACAGCGATTGTGCCCGACTCCCGACGCTCACGACGGCGCGCCCGTCGCCGGGAGGATCTGTTGCGTGCCGGTGGACCACCGGCACGCCATCGTCCGGCCGCGCCGAGCCGTGACCACCCGGTCGGCCGATCACCCGCATACCCCGGACGGGTGACCTCGGAGATTTCCGGCCGGACCGGGCGGGGCGGTGGGTAGCGTCCCGTCCCGTGAGCGAGGGAACGGCCAGGGACCTCTTCTCCGGTGATCCGGCGGCGATCGAGGCCGGGCTGGACGACTGGGTCGCCGAGCTGGAGCGCAACGCCGAGCACTACCAGGAGCTGCAACGCCGGGTGGACGACGTGCGGCTCACCGCGACCAGCCCGAACGGGGCCGTCACCGTCACCGTGGACGCGTCCGGCGCGCTGGTCGACGCCACGTTCACGCCGAAGGTCCTCAACACCGCGCCGGAGGAGTTGGGCCGCCAGCTGATGGCCGCCGTCGGCCAGGCCCGAGCGCGGATCACCGACGAGGTCGGCCGGGCGGCCGCCGAGACGGTCGGCGGCGACGGGGCGCAGCGGATCACCGGCTACTACCGGGAGAAGTTCGGCGTCCCCGACGAACGGCCCGGACGCCGCGACCGGGCCGAGGACGTCGACGGCTCGGTCTACCACCAAGAGGGCTTCTGAGGGGGGACCGTGGGGTTCGAGGTCACGGCGGGCGACCTGCGCGCGCACGCCGACAAGGTCGAGGGGCACAGCGCCCTGCTCGGCCAGGCCGTCGAAGCGGCGGGCAGCGCGATGTCCGACGACACCTACGGCCGGATCTGCCGGTTCCTGCCCCCGGTCTTCAACGACCTGGAGGACGTCGCCCGCGACGCGCTGGCGTCCGCGCGCACCGGCCTGTTCGCGATCGCGGCGAAACTGCGGGACACCGCCGCGACCTACGAGACCGAGGACGAGGCCGTGGGCCGCGGGTTCTCCGGGATCGCCCCCCGGTGAACGACAACCCGCTCATCGCGCCGGTCCGGTCGTCGACCGAGTGGTACACCGGCATCGGGATCGCCGAGTCCGTCGCGGACCTGGTCTCGGGGATCAAGAACGGCGACTGGCTCGACATCGGGCTCGGCGGGCTCACCACCGGGCTGGAGGCGCTGAGCATCGTGGCGGACCCGCTGGGCTCCGTCGCCTCCAACGTGCTGTCGTTCGTCATAGAGCACGTCGCACCGCTCAAGGCCATGCTGGACGACCTGGCGGGCAACGCGGACGCCGTCGCCGCGCAGGCGGCCACGTGGCAGCGGATCTCCGGCGCGGTCGGCGAGGCGCGGACGGCGTTCGAGCGGGAGTCGGCGGCCGACACCGCCGGGTGGACCGGCCGGGCCGCCGACGCCTACCGGGCCCGCGCCGCCGACACCGCGGCCCTGCTCGGCGCGGCCGCCCAGGGCGCGGACGGGCTCGGCAGCGCCACCGAACTGGCCGGACTGGTGGTCGCGGTGGTCCGGGAGACCGTCCGCGACCTGATCGCCGACCTGGTCGGCCGGCTCGTGGTGTGGGCGGTGGAGGCGTTGACCGTCGTCGGCCTGCCGGTGGTCGCGGTGCAGGCCGCCACGGCGGCGGCCAAGTGGGGCGCCCGGATCGCACAGCTGGTGAAGAACCTGGTGCGCACCCTCCAGAAACTCGTGCCGCTGCTGCGCAGGCTGAAGGACCTCTTCGCCAAGATCGGCCGCAAGCTCGACGAACTCGGCGGAGGTGGCGGGAAGAAGCCGCCCAAGGACCCGGACACACCGCCCGGATCGTCCGGTGATCCCTTCGACGACCTCCCCGAGGTCGAACGGGAGAAGCTCATCGACGAACTCGTCCGGGACAGCAACCCGAACTTCCCGCTGAGCCGCGAGAACGCCGAGGCGATCCTGCGCGGCGGCCCTCCCGGCACCACCCCGGAGGTCGCCGGGCCGGGCGGCGAGGGCGCGGACGTGGTGTTCCGCGACGCCAACGGCGAGGTCGTCGGCCGGCGCGAGGCCAAGGCGTCCGACGGCACCTACGCCTCGTTCAACAGCGAACTCACCCACGCCACCAAGCAGGTGCAGCGCAACGGCGAGGTGTGGTTCCAGGTGCCGCCGGGCACCGACGCGCAGACGTGGGTCCGGCGGTGGCAGGGCCAGCGCCCCGGTGCCGGGCTCGACAAGTACACCGACGTCACGCTGGTCGTCCGGGATTCCAACGGGGTCGAAGTGGGTCGCTACAATCTCGGCGATCGCCTTCCGCCCCGGTGAGCGAACGAGGAGTGCGCGTGAGTGAATCGGCCTGGCTGCTCAGCGACCGGCACCGGGTGAAACTGGGCCTGGGCAAGCCCGTGCGGTCGCCGGACGGTTCGGTGGACCACTTCCACGACGGTTCGCAGAACTCCCGGAACTCCGACCTGACCCGCGCGCTGTGGAAGTTCCTCGCCGACTACGGCGACGGCCCGGTCCGGGTCGTGACCAGCTACCAGCCCGAGTTCACGGCGGTCGCCGAGTACCGCACCATCGGCGGTGACGCGCTCGACGACACCGACTTCCCCGAGTACCTGCGCGACTGGACCGGCTGACCGGAGCGCCGAGCACGTCGGCTCGGCCGGCGGCCACGGTTCGCAGGTCGCGGTGCTGAGGTCGGCGGTGCTGAGGTCGGCGGTGCCGCACTGGCTCGTGCGGCCTCACAGCTGGGATCTCAGCACGTCGATCTCGCAGCCTGGCGCGGACGGGTCGAAGCCGTGCTCGATCAGCCAGCGGACCGCCCGCAGGCTGCGCAACGACCACCACGCGCGGATCACGTCGAGGTCGACGTCGGCGCCGTAGCCGGCCACGACGTCGCCCAGGTGCTCCTGGTGCCCGAGCGTCAAGGTGGCGAGGTCGAACAGGGCATCGCCCTGGGCCGCCTCGGACCAGTCGATCACGCCGGTGGCCTCGTCACCGTCTACGAACACGTGGCTTGTCTGCAAATCGCCATGCGTGAACACCGGTGTCCACGGCCGGAGCGCGGCCTCGGCGACCTGGCGGTTGCGCGTGACCAGCTCGGAGGGAAGGACGCCGGTCGTGATGAGCCACTCGCACTCGTGGTCGAGGTGCGACGTGATTTCGTCACGGCTCCGGCCGGGCCACGGCGGCAGCGGCGCGTCATGGAGCTTCCGCACGGCGGCACCCGCCGCGACCCACGCCGCAGACGACGCGGTCGACGGCTCGCCGAGGCGACCGAGTGCCGTGCCCGGGAGGGCGGCGAGCGCGAGCACGGGCGGCTTTCGCCACAGGACTCGCGGAGTCGGGATCGGCGCCCTGGCCATCGCCTCGACCTCGACGTCGGTGCGCGTCTGATCAGCATCGACCTTCAGGAACACGTCGCCGACGCGCAGGGTCGCGCAGTCGTGATGGGCGACGACGACCGCGACTTCCTCCACGTCGGCCAGTATCGCGGGGATCACCGCCGACGTCGCCGGATTTGGCACCGGCGACCGCGCGGCCGACACGTCCCGCTGTGCGCCGGCCCCGGTGCACGCCACCGACCGCTGACGGATCGAGCACCGCCCCGGTCCGCCGGGCCTCGGCACGGTGTCGCGCAGCGGCCGTTGCCAGGACCGACGTCATCACCGCGGTGGACCGCGTCGACCGCAAGTGGGGCGGCTGGTGCCGGAGAGCGGGTTCGGGCCTGGGACGGGGTGGGCAAGCGACACCGGGTCCTGCCGGCGGGTGGTAGTGCTCAAGCGATCTGCCCGGTGGTGATCCGGGCAGTCGTTCGGGTTTCCGGGGCGATGGCCGCGGGGTCGAGGCCGCGACAGGCGCACAGCGCCCGGTCATCCCCCGCGTCGGGCCGGCCCCTTGCCCTTGCCCACGTCGGTGTACTCCATCTCGTCGTCCGCCTCCTCGAGCTCGACGAGCGGCTCGTCGATGTCCATGGCCTCCGGCTCGGGCTGCCGGGGCCGGGAGGATTGCCCGATCGTGAACCGCACCCCGGGCGGGAACGGGCGCACGCCCTCGTGGGCGAAGTCCCAGTAGAACTGGACGCCGCTGAGGTGGGCGTAGAAGTGCTGCCCGTTCTCGTCGACGTGGTGGTTCAGGCCGGCGACCTCCGGGTACTCGCGGTCGTCCGCGGTCCCGCCCATCGTGACGTCCCCCTCGACCGCCGGTTCCGGTGCCTTGGCCTTCGCCGCCTTGGGGTTCAGCACCTTGAACTCCCGGTTCAGGTAGCCCTTGAGTGCGTCGGGGGAGGTCTTGAGCGCCTCGGCCATGCTCGGCACGGTGTACTTGCCGCGGCGGTCGGCGATCATCCGGCTGAGGTCGCGCGGCAGCTGGGCCGGCTTGAGGCCGTCCTTGGCGGGTGCCGCCTCCCACGTGTCGTAGAACCCGGTCTCGCGGATCTTGGCCTCGATCTTCTTCAGGCCGTCGGCGTCGAGCTTCTTGCCCTTCGTGAACGCACCCTTGCCGCGCTGCCGCTTCGGCTCGGCGTCGGACTTCTTCTTCCCCCGCTGCGGCATGCGCTTCATGTTCGGGTCGGCCGTGCGGTTGTCCCGCTTCTCGTGCCCGGTGGTACCCCGGATGAGGCGGCTGACCGTGTCGGGGCCCACCCCGGAGGCCTGGTGGATCTCCCGCTGTGAGGCGGCGCCGCCGTACTGGGTCGGCCTCTCGGCGTAGTAGCGGAAGACCACCGCCTGCGTGTCCCGGTCGCCGAACAGCCCCACCTGCCGGAGCAGCATCCGGTCGTCGTCGTCGAGCATGTTCCGGGCGCGACGCCCGGGGTTCACCTCCTCGCTCCCCTCGCCGACCTTCCGGCCGCCCTCGTCAGGCAGGTACTCGAAGAGGTTGCGTTTCCAGGAGTTGTAGACCTCTTCGTCGTCGGACTCGGCGAGTTCACCCTCGCTGTCGGAGTTGCTCCCGTAGCCCCGACCCCCGGCGTCTCGGACGGGGATGCGGATCTCGGGGCCGTTGACCTCCTGCGCGTCGGCCGGGGGACCCTGCCACGACAGCGCCGAGGCGCTGACCGCGCCACCGCGCTCCGGGTCGGCCATCTCCCTGATGTACTCCAGGTAGTGCGGGTCCTGCACGACGTGGCGCAGGTGGTCCTGCAGGCCCTTCACGGAACTCGCGTAGTAGAACCCGTAGTTGGGGTTGAACTGGAGGTTGCCGAATCCCAGGACGTCCCGGTAGTAGCGCAACGCCGCCGCGCAGCCCATGCACGGCCGGTACCGGCCCGAGATGGCGAGCGCACCCTTGGCCTCCTCGGGCTTGAGACCGGCCCGGTGGATGGCCACGAGGAACTTCTGCTCGGCGTGCATCCGCTTGGGCTTGCGCCGGCCCGCGTCGGCGCCCTCGCGGTACGTGCCGTCCGAGGCACCGAAGCGGAGCATGATCACCGATCCCGCGTGATCACCCGAGGTGAGCAGGTTGTGCAGGCCCGGGTCCTCGGCGTCGACGACCATGACCGGTCTGCCCGTGCTCTTGCGCATGGCTTTGGCCGTGGCGTCGTCGCCCATGCCCCGCAGCTCCTGGAACGCCGCCAGCACCTTCGTCTCGGCGCGGTTGAGCCGCCCGAGGTACTCCTGCGCGTCCGCGCTGAGCAGACCGTCCGTGCGGTCCTCGTCGTCCTGGTGGATCTCCACCAGATCGCGCAGGGTGGCCATGTCCTCCCCGAACTCGACCTCCAGGTTGACCATCGTGTCGTTGTAGTTCGACGCGAACAACAGCCGGTCGTTGATCAACATGCCCTGGAGCTCGCGCTCGTTGACGACCTGGATGTCCTCTTCCATCCTCACGAGATCCCGCTGGACGGCTTGCAGGGCGTCGTGGAGCAGGAAGCTGAGGTGGGACAGGGTCTGGGTGGTGCGTTCGTGCGCCTTGCGACGGGGGAAGCGCAACCGGGCCTCGTCGGGGGCCCGGCCGTGCTTACCTCCTCCGTACACCTTCGCGTGCTTCTTGACCTCCTGCCCGATCTGCTTCACCACGTCGGTCTTGCCCCCGTCCTCCTTCTCTTCCGCCAAGTCCTCCACCCGGTTGGAGGGCTCGAAGGACTCGGAGGAGGACTCCTCGGACGATGTCTCCTGCTTGCCGACCACGCGCTGCACGCGCTGCTCGCCACCAGCTCCGCCCGCAGGCGACCCACTCGACTCCGCGGCGACGGATCGCGCGTGCCGCGCGCCTGCCCGGAAGGCGGCGCCGTCGGCCGCGGCGGACCGCTCCTCGGGGTCA
Source organism: Saccharothrix espanaensis DSM 44229 (assembly GCF_000328705.1). Classification (NCBI taxonomy): domain Bacteria; kingdom Bacillati; phylum Actinomycetota; class Actinomycetes; order Pseudonocardiales; family Pseudonocardiaceae; genus Saccharothrix; species Saccharothrix espanaensis. Next base: position 5,878,236 of record NC_019673.1, read on the forward strand.
CGCGGGCTGCTGATGCCCATGCCGGCGCCGTTGTCGGTAGCCGACACCCGGCCCGCCCGCTGCTGCTTCACGTGGCTGGTCTCGTGCCCCAGCGTCTCGTCGTCGGAGTCCTCGCCCAGGACGATGTCCTCGCCCACGGTGAAGGCACTCGCACCGATCGCCTCGGCGGAGCGCTGGGCGACCGGGCCGGTGTGCACCCTGACGGCCGAGAAGTCCTCCTGGTGGAAGGACTCCAGCTGCTCGCGCCGGGACGGCTCGATCGGCCGGCCCGGCGAGCGCACCGCCGCGTCCACCAGGGCGCGCTGGACGGTGGGCGCGTGACCGCACGCGTCGTCGTGGACGTGCCGCTCGCCGGCGATCAGCTGGGCGACGACCCGGTTTCCGACCGAGCGCTGCAACGCCGCAACCGCTGCCGGGGTCAGCGGACCGGGGCGGACGGGGCCCCCTCGCTCGTCGGACCCGGGAAACGGCCGGCGCCTGGCGCTGGGCTGGTCGTCCGGCCGCTTCTCCTGTTCGCGCACGCGCACCTGCCCCCTCGGTCCCGACTTCGGTGGACCCCTCCCATCCTGCACACCGGGTGCGGTACGGCGAACCGTCGGCCGGTCCCCCGTCGGGGCACTGTTGGTGTCAGAACGGGCAACGCGGGCACGGTGCTCGGCGTCAGCGCTCGTAGGCGACAGCTTGTCCGGAGGCGGCCCCATGGTCTGCCCCACGACGCCCGACAACTTCGGATGTGCGGATCAGGCGGCCTGCTCCACCTGTTCGCCTCCATTGCCGACCCGCGTGATCTTCCCGAGCATGATCCGGGCACAACCCGGTGGACGGGCGGTGGTGGAGTCCGCCAGTCGGGCAGTGGTGTCCGGCACGTGGAGGTGGAACGGCGATGTGGGAAAGCGCGCTAGCGCAGACCGGCACCGACTGTTTGCAGCGGTCGGTTCCTTGTCGGGCGGTCGATCCGGATGGCCAGGATCGGTCATCGTTCAGCCCTTTCCGCGCTTGTGCGGGTTGCTAGCGTGCACGGCGCCGGTCCAGCGGTGTCGGGGAGGATCATGGGGTCAGACGCGTTGGCGGAACTCACGTTCACCGTGCTCGCCGCGAAGAACGCGCTCAAGTCGAGCCGTGACCACCTGCACGACATCGTGGAATCGCGGCTCGTGAACGACCCGGACACCGCCGCGTTCTGGGCGGGCTATGCCGCCGGTGGGCAGGTGTCCCCGGAACTGACGGCTGCCCTGGCGGGAAAGCTGCGTCAGGACGAGCGGTTCGCCGCGCGGGTCGAGGGCCTGGTGAACCGCGCGATGTGGCGTCGTCGGCTGGTTCCGAGACGAGACGTGCTGCTCGGGATCGGGCTCGCGGTAGCCGGGGGTGTCACCGGCGCGGTCTCCGCGCCGTTCGGTGAACCCCGGGCGCAGGACCACGTCAAGCAGGCGGAAGAGGAGAAGGCCCGGTCCAAGGGTGTGCTCGCGGCGAAGGTGGAACGCCAGGTCCGGGTGGACGACGCATTGGGCTGGGTGTTCGCCGACCCGTTGTCGGACGCCCAGGTGCGCGACCTGCCGGCGACCAAGGGCCGGCCTGTGCCGGGGCCGTTGGTCGGTGTCGCACGGCCGGTCTACATCCCGCTCAACTCCTTCGGGAAGCTCTACAACTTCACCAGGGCGAGGGTGACGGTCGTCAACCACTGGCCGAAGCCGGTGCTGATCACCGATGTCAGGGCCAAGGTGAAGCGGACGGCACCGCTGTCCGGCGCGCTGGTGTGGGCGGGCGCGCAGGGCGGTGTCCCGGTGATCGACCTGACTTTCGACCTGGAGGAGGACGAGCCGCGAGCACGGACCGTCGACGCGGACGGCACGCTCGGCGATCCCTGGACCTACAGCGAGAACGTGGAGCTGGAACCCGGTCAGACCCAACCGTTCAACGTCGACGGGCGGGCCACGGCGTCGTGCTGCGAGTGGTACCTGGAGATCCACGCGGAGATCGGTGGGGAGAAGCAGGTCTTCGAGGCGAGGGAGGCGGCCGGGCCCTTCACGACCACGGCGTTCGCCGACCACTACCGGCAGCGCTTCAGCTACCAGGTCAACGGCGGCACGTGGATCGAGCGCGGCGAGGGCGGGATGTTCCGGTGAGGACCGGGGTGCGGCGGACGCTCATCGTGGTTGTCTGCTTCGCCGCGGGTTTCCTCGTGAGCCGCGCGGTGCGGTGGGAGACGGAACCCGCGACGACACCGCCCACGCCGTGGAGCACGGTGCCCGCCCAGGAGCCCCGGATCGACGCCCGCGTCGCGCCCGGCGCGCTCGATGACGGCGCGGGGTGGGTGCTGATGGCGGCGGAGGATCTCGCCCGCGCCGAGCCGCCCGACGACGTCGTCGACTGCGGTGGGCTGCGGGACTGGGCGTTGCGCGAAGGTGCGGTGCCCGCCGGGAACGCTCCGCACTCGATCGAGGTCACGGCGAACTACCGGACCACCGTCCAGACCGTGCACGTTCGCGTGCTGCCGGATCCCACGCCGTACTCCGGGAAACCGCCGACCGTGCGACTGGCGTGCCTACCGCGCCCGGATGCCGTCCTGCCGTTCCCCGAGCCCGACGCGGCGCGGGTCAAGGTCAACGGAGAGCCCTCACTCCTCGACCCGGTCCAGAAGCAGACGACCCTGTACCGCCCGCACGAGGTCCGGCCCCGGTCTCCAGCGGAACTGGAGGTCGTAGTCGACCTGACCGGTTCGACGGGGCCGTTCGCCTATCGCGTCGAGATCGACGTCGTGGAGCAGAACGAATTCCGGGGGAGGGCCGCGAGCGGACCGCTGTTCGCCACCGAGGACGGTGGCGGGATGGGCTACTGGCCGGCGACCGCCACGTGGACGATGAGCCCCTCCCGCACCCACGTCTACTGCGAGCCCGTGACCAACCCGACTCCGGGCACGGAGCCCACCTGCACCTGACCACTCCTGGCCACGGCCAGGCGGAAGTAGATCTCTCAGCGGCACCGGGCCGGAGCGCGGCCGTCTGCTGTGGGCCGTCGCCGATCGATGGGTGTCACCGGCGGAAGCCGGGAGTGGGGGATGCGTGGCGGTGGGCGGTGGCCAGTGCGGCGGCCAGGGCGGCGGCTCCAATTGTGGTCAGTGCCAAGGGGATGGGGAGGGCGGGGGTTGGTGGGGTCGCGAGGATTCCCACCAGCAGGGGGAGGGTCGTGCTGCCGGCCATCGAGGCGGCGAACAGGAACGCTGTCGCTTGAGGGGCCGCCGGGGTCCGGCCGGTCAGCCACGCTACCGCCACGGGGATCACGGGAGCCAGGCACAGACCTGCCGCGGTGTAGGCGTAAGGGGTCAGGGGCGGGATGGTCGCGACGGCCAGGGCGGCAGTGGCCGCGGCCAGGCAGTAGACGACCACGCGGTGCAGGGGCTGGGTCCTGGTCACCAGGGGGATGACGATCCGGCCCAGGGCGAGGGCTGCCCAGAACGCGGAGACCCAGTGCACGGCGGTGTCCGGCGGCAGGCCCTGGGAGATCAGGTGGGTCGCCTGCCAGGCACCTACGCCGGTCTCCAGTCCGGCGTAGAGCAGGACCATCAGGGTGAAGGGGGCCAGGAGGCCGGCGGGCAGGTGGTGGCGGGAGGGTGGCGGTGGGGCGTGGCGAGGTGCGGCCTGGCCGGCGGGCAGGCACAGCAGGGCCAGCACGCCGATCACGGGGAATGCCGGGGTGATCGTGGGCATCCAGCCGACGGCCAGCGGGCCGGTGATGGTGCCCGCTCCGAAGGCGGCGTTGAGGAAGTTGAGCATGAGGACGCCGTCGAAGCGCTGCGCGAACGCGACGTTGAGGTGCAGGACGGCACCGCCGTAGCCCAGGCCGGTGACGGCGCCGGCTGTCACGAGCACGGGCCAGGTGTCGGCGAGACCCATGCCGACGCAGCCCGCCGCGAACAGGACGACGGACAAGCGCAGCACCAGAGGACCCGGTAACCGGTGGGCGAACAGGCCGCACAGCGCGATGGCGGTGAAGCCACCGAAGCTGTAGCACGCGATGAGGGAGCCGCCTTCGCCTGCCGCCAAGCCGTATTCGGCCCGCAGGACGGGCAGGGCGGCACCCAGTGCGGCGGTGACACCACCCAAGAGGACGAAGAAGGCGAACGCCGCGGCGGTGGCGGTGCGGGTGGGTTCAGAAGACATCGGGCAGCCACACCTCCGTCCGGCGCGTGAGCATCCCCATCAGCTCGACGATCCCGTCGTCGAGCGGCCCCAGGGATCGGGTCAGGGCGGGCGGGTCCAGGGTGCCGGCGTACCAGGCGGCCAGTTGCCCCGGCGACAGGGCGACGGCCCCGGTGCCGCCGGGGCTGGTGACAGCCCTGCCGTCGGCTACTTCCAGGACCAGGCGTTGCGCGGCGGGGCCGGTGATGGCCAAGTCGAGTCGGCCGGTAACGGTTCGAGGCCAGCCGCGGCTCTCCAAGGCGGCGGGGATGTCGAGCAGCCGCAGCATCCACGGGTACCAGCCCTGTTCGCGCAGTTCGTGTTGGGGCAGTTCCCACACCAGCGCGGGCAGGTTCGCCAGCGTGCCGGTGTCGAAGTGGACGGTGTGCGCCATGCTGCCGAAACCGCCGAGGAAGCGGAGCAGGGCGCGGCCGGACGCCGTGTCGCGGGCCCAGAAGTCGGACACGACCAGGTCCTGCCCCCAGGGTTCGACGGGGCGCACGCGCACACCCAGCAGGCCCTGTGGTTCGCCGCCGACCACGAGGGTGTAGCAGCGGTGCTCGCTGTCGGAGTACTTCCAGTCCCACCACCAGGACGGGCGGCGCAGTGGGCCGTCCCAGGCGCGGGCGAGGTCGCGTTGGAGCTCTCGCGCGGGCTCGGTGAACCCGGGCACCACGTCGCCGGGTGCGGCGGGCAGTGACCGCAGGCCGCGCGCGGGCACGGACCACCGCCTGCCCAGGCCCGCGACTTCCCAGCCCCACCGCCGGTAGACGCCGGTGGCGGGCGTCCACAGGGTGCTGAGGACACCGCCGTCGGCTCGGGTCCGGTCCATGAGCGTGTCGATCACCCGGCGGGCGACACCGCGGCCTCGCCACTCGGGGCGCACGCACACGTCGGCCACGCAGCCGGTGGGCACGGCGCTGCCACCGAAGAACTGGTGCGCCCGCAACGCCACCGCGCCGCCGATCACCTCGTCGTCCACGACCGCGACGGCGGCGGGGCCGCGTGACCGGTGGCAGGTGAGATCCCGGTGGTCGCCGCCGAACGACTCGGCGGCCAGGCGGGAGTACTGGTCCCAGTCGCGTTGGTGCCGAGGCGCGGTGACGATCGGTTCAGACGTCACGGGCGCTCCCCCGCCCCACCGGCACCGCCTCGGACCCGTGCGGTTCCCCTCGCCGGAGGCCGGCTCCACATCGGACGGTGGCAGGCCGGCGACCGCCGGGCGTCGGTATCACCGGGACGCCGCCGGCCCGTGCCGTCGGCACCACCCGTTGCAGCGGGTCCAGCGCCGCACCAAGCAGGATCCCGCGGAAACCCGACATAGACCGGGCCCCCGTCGCGCGGCCCGCCCGGGTGTCGGCGGCCCGAGCCTGGCGACACGGACGCGATGTCGTCGTGGACGTATCCGGAATGCACGGGCGTCACCTCTCTGACGGGGACGGGTGTCGACAGGTCGTGCGGACCGCGTGCGCGACGCGACGTCACCCCGTGCGCAGCGCGACTTCACCTCGCGGGCCGAACCGGACGTGGGCCAGGTCCGGCACGATCGCGTCGGAGCCGGTCAGCTCCGCCGGGTCGTGGGTGGTGCTCAGCGCGACCGCGCGGATGCCCGCCGCGCGGGCCGCGGCGAGGCCGGCCGGGGCGTCCTCGAACACCAGCGCTCCGGCCGGTTCGACACCGGTTCGGCGGCAGCCGAGCAGGTAGCCGTCCGGCGCGGGCTTGTGCTGCTCGACGTCGGCGGCGGTCACGAGCACGTCCGGGGCCGGGATGCCCGCCACCGCGAGCCGGGCGGTCGCCGCGGGGTGGTCGCAGGAGGTGACGATCCCCCACCTCCGGCCCAGGCGGGTCAGCTCGGCCGTCGCCTCGCGCGCCCCGGGCTGGGCCACGACCTCGGTGACGTACCGCTCCTCCAGGGCGTCGACGGCCGCGGCCTCCTCCGGGGTGGCCAGGTCGGGCGCGGCGGCCCGGAGGTGGTCCGCCGTGGTGCGCCCGTGGCCCAGCGCGAAGGTGCGCTCGGCGTCCAGGCCGTGCCGGGCCGCCCACTCGAACCAGGCCTTGGCCACGCACCCGGAGCTGTCGACCAGGACGCCGTCGAGGTCGAACAGGATCACGTCCGCGACGAGGAGGGTCATCGGGCCGCTCGCAGCGTGCCCACGGCCGCCGGCGGGCCGCCGTGGCGCGGGGCGAACACCGCGGAGGCCGCCACCAGGACGTCCGCGCCCGCGTCCACGAGCCGGCCCGCGCGTTCGGCGGTGACGCCGCCGTCGGCGACCAGTCGCACGTGCTCGATCCCGCGCTTGACCAGCAGCGCGCGCAGCCGGCCGATCTTGTCCAGCACGTGCGGCAGGAAGTCGCTGGTGCCGGGGTTGCTGGTCATCAGGACGACCTGGTCGACCTGCTCCAGCACCTCGTCCAGCACGCCCAGCGGGGTCGCGGGGTTGAGCACCACGCCCTTGCGGATGCCACCGCCTTCCAGTCCCCGCAGGACCGCGGACAGGTGCTGGGTGCTCTCGACGTGCACGGACACCGTGTCCGGAGCGATGTCGACCAACTCGTCGAGCAGCCTTTCCGGCTGCTGCACCTGGAGGTGGACGTCCACCGGCAGGGTCGTGCGCTCGCGGATCGCGCGGACCGTGCGCAGCCCGAAGTTGATGTCGCGCACGAAGTGCCCGTCCATCACGTCCACGTGCAGCAGGTCGGCTTCGGCGCGTTCCACGTCGGCGATCGCGTCGGCCAGGGCGAGCGGGTCGGCGCCGAGCAGCGCCGGGGCGATCATCACCATCGGGTCCTCTCGTTCCACGGGGTGGTCAGCCGGCGACGAGCCGGCGCGGGCGGTGTCCGGTGGCGGCGAGCAGCACGTCCAGCACGTAGTCGATCTCGGGGCCGGTCAGGTCGGGGCGGACCGGCAGGCAGAGCGTGCCCCGCGCCTGCGCCTCGGCGTTCGGGAACGACCCGGTCAGCCCCAGGTCGGCGAAGGCCGGTTGGCGGTGCACCGGGACCGGGTACCGCACGACCACCTCGACGCCGCGCGCGGTCATCTCCTCGAACACCTCGTCCCGCCGGTCGACCGCGACCTGGTAGAGGTGGAAGACGTGCCGCTGCCCGGCGGGCGGCGTGGCGGCCACCCCGGTGCCGGCGAGGGCCCGCGCGTAGTGGCCGGCGACCTCGGCGCGCCGCGCGTTCCACCCGTCGAGCCGGTCGAGCTTGTCGTCGAGCACCAGGGCCTGGATGACGTCCAGCTTGCTGTTGCACCCCCGGACGACGTGGTCGTTCTGGGCGCGCTGGCCCAGGCCGCGCAACACCTTGACCCGGCGTGCGATCTCCGGGTCGTCGGTGGTGATCGCTCCGCCGTCACCGGCCGCGGCGAGGTTCTTGCTCGGGTGGAAGCTGAAGCAGCCCACCCGGCCGAAGCCGCCCACCCGCCGGCCCGCCCACCTCGCGCCGACGGCCTGGGCGCAGTCCTCGACCACCGCCAGGCCGTGGCGGTCCGCGATGGCGCCGAGGCGGTCCATGTCCAGCGCTTGGCCGAACAGGTGGACGGCCAGCACCGCGCGGGTGCGCGGGGTGACGGCGGCGTCGACCTGGTCCAGGTCCATCAGGTGGTCGCCGGGCGTGCAGTCGACCAGCACGGGCCGGGCGCCGACCGCGGTGATGGCGAGCACCGAGGCGTGGAAGGTGTTGGCGACGGTGATCACCTCGTCGCCCGGTCCGACGTCCAGCGCCCGCAGCGCGAGCACGAGGGCGTCGGTGCCGGAGTTGAGGCCGACGGCGTGGGCCACGCCGGTGTGCGCCGCGAAGCGCTCCTCGAAGCGCTCGACGGCGGGACCGAGGATGTAGTCGCCGGCGGCCAGGGCGTCGCGGATGCGCGCGGTCAGCGCGTCGAGGTCGGCGAACTGGGCGCGGTGGTGGTACTTGGTGACCTTCATGGCGTGGCTCCACGGTGTGGGAGGACGACGACGGGCTTGCCGACGAACCCGTTCTCGGCGTGGTCCGGCAGGGCGGACGCGGCTTCGGCGAGCGACATGCGACGGGTGGTGAGCCGCTCGACGGCGGCGCCGGCCGTCCAGCCGGGTCCGGTGGCGGCGAGCAGGCCCAGCGCCCGGTCGAAGTCCGCGCGCAGCGCGCCGTGCGTGCCGGCCAGCACGAGCGGGACGCCCGCCACCGAGGACCGCTCGACGCGTTCCCGGCGGCGCAGGTCGTCGAGGTCGACGCCGGCCAGTTCCACTCCGGGGCGGGTGCCCGCGAACAGCAGCAGCACGCCGCCGGGGCGCACCATGGCGAGCGCCGCGTCGAGGGCTTCGGGCGAGGCGGACGCAGTGGCCAGCACCACCCGGTCGAACCGGCGGCCCGCCGCCGGTGCCAGCACGTCCTCGGGCAGGACGTGGTGCGCCCGCAGGAAGTCCAGCCGCGCGGCACCGCGGTTGACCAGGCTGACCGGCACGCCGTCCGCGTGCAGCACCGCCGCGATCAGCGTGCCCGCCATGCCCGCGCCGACGACCGCCACGGCCGAACGCCGGTCCCCTCCGGCGTCCTCCAGTCGCCGCACGCAGTGGCAGGCGCACGCGAGCGGTTCGGCGAACACGGCGCGGTCCTCGGGCACGGTGTCGGGCACCGGCACGAGGGCGCCGCGCACGGCCTCCGGGGCACCCTCCAGCTCCACTAGTTCGCCGTAGCCGGACGTGCGGGCGTGCAGCGGCGGGTGCGGGTCGAACACGACCCGCTGTCCCGCCACCAGCCCCAGACCGTCGGTGCCGCCGACCACCTCGGCCACGATCTCGTGGCCGAAGTCGCGCCGCAGGTGCCGGTCGGACCGCAGCTCGCGCAGGTCCGACCGGCACACGCCGACCCGGCGCGGCGCGATGACGGCCTTGGCCGACGTCCCGGACGGCTCGGCGACGCGCGCCTCGCCGAGCACCACGCGCCCGTCGTCGTGGTCCAGCCTCCGGTAGGGCGTCCCGGTGGGGATCACGCGGTGCCTCCCAACTCGCCGACGGTCGTGAACAGGTCGGGCGCGCGGTGGGCGCGGCCCGTCATCGTGGGGTCGACCAGCACCTTGATCCGCTCGGCGGGACCGGCGGACGGAGCTCGCCGCGCGGCCAGCGCGGGCAGCTCGTCGGCGGCGGCCTCCAGGGACACCACGTGCGTGACCACCGGTCCGAACGACTCGGGGTGGTCGAGCAGCAGCCGCTGCGCCCGCTCCAGGTGCCGCCGTGCGGTGCCGCGGTGGCCGGTGAACCCGGCCGCGCCCCGGCGCACCACGACGCCGGGCCGCGGCAGGCCGCACGCGTTCGCGCGGCGGACCTCGCCGAGGTCCACCCCCGGCGCCGCCGGGTGGCGGTCGCCCGGACCGAAGCCGCCGACGAGGTCCACCACCCCGTCGGGCCCGAGCGCGGCCACCGCCTCGGTCAGCGCGGCGGGCGCGGCTTCGCGGGGCAGGCACAGGAAAGCGGCGTCCACCGGCACCCCGGGCGGCCCGGTGTGCAGGGAGGTCGTGCCGAACATCCCGCGCCCGGCGAGGAACCGCAGCCGTTCTTCGCGCGGGTGCAGCAGGAAGGTCCGGACGCCGCGCAGCTCCCCGACGACGGCGGCGAGCACGGCGGTGCTGCCGCCGCCCCAGACGGCCACCCTCGCGGGTTCGCGCTCGAACAGCTCCCAGCCGTAGAGCACGGTGGCCAGCGGTTCCACCAGCGGTGCCAGGTCCGCGACCAGGCCGGGCCCGGCGGCCACCAGCTCCGGGCCGTGCTCGTCGACCACCAGCCGCTGCTGGAACACGCCGTCGTAGCTGTGGCCGAGCACCCGGTCCTGGTCGGTGGCGTCCACCGGGTTCAGCACGGCGTGCCACGGCACGCCGGTGACCGGGTCCGCCAGCTCCACCAGGGCCTCGTGCCCCAGGACGGTGGCCGCGTCGGGCCGCACCCGGCGCTGGATCTGCAGGTCGGTGCCGCACACCCCGGCGCGCAGCACCCGTGCCGCGCGTTGACCGGCGCGGACCGCGGGAGCCGGCCTGCTCTCCACGACGCTGCCCGTACCGCGGCGCACCAGCGCGAGGTTCACCCCGGTCGCCACGGTCGCGCCGGTCGTCTCGGCCGTGCCGGTCACGCGACCTCCCGCAGCCGGTCCAGCGCCACCCAGGAGCGGTGGGCGCGGTGGATCTCCTCGGGGGTCACGTCCTCCACGAACACCCCGTGGCCGAGCCCCTGCGGCAGCGGGAGGTGCTGGTGCCCGTCGCGGTGCCGGGTGGCGTCCTCCAGGCACCGGACCAACTGGTCCGGGGTGACGCCCGACGTGGTCACCGGCAGGCCGATGAGGCGGAGCAGCCGGACCACGCGCCGGACCTCGTCCTCGGACAGCAGACCGCGCCCCTGGGCGATCAGGCAGCACAGCACCATGTCGACGGCGACCGCCTCGCCGTGCAGCAGCGGGTGGTCGGCGTTCAGCTCGAAGCCGGGGCTGAACGTGTGGCCGAAGTCGACCAGCCGCCTGAGCTCCTGCTCCCACAGGTTGGGCGCCAGCTCCGCCAGCATGCCGCCGACCGCGCGTTCGATGATCTCCCCGCCCACGCCGCCGTGCTTGACCAGCTCCACCACGTCCGCGGCGCGGTCGGCCAGCAGGTCGAACAGGACCCGGTCGCGGACCAGGGCGATCTTGACGATCTCGGCGAGGCCGTTGGCGACGTGCCGCGTCGGCAGCGTGCGCAGGAAGCTCTGGTCGAGCAGCGTGGTGGCGGCCGGGAAGTAGGTGCCGAGCCGGTTCTTGTGCGAGTGGTGGTTGATCGCGGTCTTCACGCCGACCGCGGCGTCGACCAGGCCGATCAGCGTGGTGGGCACCCGGATGAACGGGATGCCGCGCCGGTAGAGGCTCGCGGCGAGCCCGACCACGTCGGTCAGCACGCCGCCGCCGATGGCGATGATCGGGTCGCTGCGCCGGTTCAGGCCGGCCGCGTCCGCCGCGTCGACCACGGCGTACACCGACTCGACCGTCTTGTTGGGTTCGTCGGTGGGCAGGGCGACGTAGCGCGCGTCGACCCGCTGGTGGCGGAAGTAGGCGCGGACGTCCGGGCCGTAGAGCTGCCAGACCTGCCGGTCCACCACCACCAGGCGGCGCGCGCCCGGGTGCAGCGCGGCGGCTCGGGCCAGGTCCCGGTTGCCGGGGTCCAGCACCCGATCGGTCTGCCGGACGTCGTAGCTGACCTCCTGGGTCGCGTTAACGGTCCAGGACTTCACGTCGTTCCCCCTTGGTCAGGTGCACGTCGATGAGGTCGAGCGGGGATCGGGCCCTGATGCCCGCTCCCCGCAGTGCGGCGAGCCCGTCGTCGCTCGCGCGGGTGATCCGCCGGGCGAAGTAGGCCGGATCGTCGATCCCGTACAGGCCGAGCGCGGCGAGGTTGCGCAGGAGGCTGTCCCGGTAGTGGTCGCCGAGCCCGTCGACCACGCCGCCGCTGAGCACGGTGCGCTCCACCCCCGGGTCGAGGACCGCTTGGTGCAGCAGCACTTCCGCCAACGGCCGGGTGAAGTCGTCCAGCAGCGACCGGGCCCGGGGATCACCTCCGCGCACGGCGGCGGTGAACGCCCCCACGACGTCGTCGGGGCTCCGGTCCCGCAACGGGCGCGCCTCGGGCAGTTCTCGCAGCAGCGCTTCGATGCCGCGGCCGGAGGAGAACGCGGCCAGGTGGTCGGGTGCCCCGCACTCGCAGTGCGCCCGCACTTCCCGGCCGAGCGCCGTGAACCGCGCGGGCAGGTGGCCGATCTCGCCCTGCACGCCGTGGACCGGGTCGAGCGGGATGTGGCCGGTGCGCAGGTCGATGGTGCGGCAGGCGATCCCGCTGCTGACCGTGACGGCGGTCGCCCTGCGCCCCGGCAGCGAGTGCGCCAGCAGCTCGACGGCGAGGGCGGACACGTCGTTGAGCACGGTCCACCGCACGTCGGGCAGCGCCTCGCGGAGCGCGGCGGCGAGGTTGAACGGTGCCGTCCCGCCACCCCAGAGCGGTGCGCTGCCCAGCACCTCGCCGGTGTGGCCGTTCAGCGCGGCACCGAGCGACACGCCGACCGCGTCGAACCCGTGCCGGCGCCGCTGCTCGCGGGTCCGCTCGACGACGAAGTCCACCAGGTCGGCCTGCAACCCGGGGACGGGTTTGGCGGTGTTGCGGTGGTTGACGGCCGGGACCCGGCACAGCAGGCGCACCGCGCACGCGTCGGTGAGCAGCCCGACCCGCCACCAGCTCCCTCCGAGGTCGAAGGCCAGGACGGGGTGTCGCGGTCCTAAAGCGACAGTGCTCACCCCGCCCGCTCCTCGCCGGCCGCCGCCTGGTCCGCGAACAGCTCACCGTCGACGCCCAGCACGCGTGCGGCGGGATCGGTGTCGGGGACCTCTCCCCCGCGCAGCCGCGCCACCGCGCGCGCCTTGGCCGCGCCCGCGGCGAGCACCACCCTGGTGGGCACCGAAGCGAGCAGGTGCACGGCCATGCTGACTCGGACGGTGCCCTGGTAGGGCTGCGTGACGACGACCGGTGCGGGATCGTCGACCGCCGGGTCCCCCGCGAACAGCGACGCGGTGTGGCCGTCCTCGCCCAACCCGAGCAGGGCGATGTCGGGCACGCCGCCAGGGGTCAGGCCGGCGAGCAGCGCGGCGTAGCGGTCGACCGCGCCGAGCAGGTCGTGCGCGGCGGTGGGCATGGGGTGCCACCGGGACGGTGACACGCCCGCGGGTGTGATCAGGTTGTCCTCGATGACGGCCGCCGAGGTCGCCGGTCGGTCGTCGGTGACGCGTTCGTCGGTCTGGACGACGTGCACGGCGTCCCAGTCCACGCCGGCCCCGGCGAGCAGGCGGTAGGCCCGCGCGGGCGTGCTGCCGCCGGACAGGGCCAGCAGGCAGGTTCCGCGTTCGCGCAGGACGTCGGAGACCCGACGGGTGATCAGGTCGGCGACGGCGGTGGCCATCGCCTCCCCGTCGTGAAAAGTTCTGCAGCGCAACGTACTTGTCGACTGGCGCACAGTATCCTCCACAGTGGAGCGTGGGATCAGGTCGTGGCGGTGTGTCGAAAGCGGTCGGGCGGGAGGGGCGACGGCCGCACCGCCGTCGCGCACGTGCTTGTGTCAGCTGACCGGGCTCGTGCCGTTCCTCGTCGAAGGCTTCCCGGTCCGGCGGGTCGTGCCCGCCGTGCTCGCCCCCATGCCCAGACCTCCGTGAGGCGTTGTCCGCCTGTCGGCGGCGGGTCGTCGCAGGTTTTGTACTCCCCTAGTGCAAAATAAGGGACATGTGCCGATGGCCGCAATTCGAGGTCGCGGGTCTTCCGCTGACAGCGCGCGTGCTGAACCTCGTCCACGAGCGCGGACGGGTCGCCCGCGCGGAGGTCACGAGCACGCTCGGAGCGGCCCGCGGCGCGACCGGCGACGCCATCGCTGAGCTGGTCGGACTCGGTCTGGTGCGGGTCTGCGAACCGGTCCGGGCGGGCACCCGCGGCCGCCCCTCGCCCACCCTCGCGGCCGAGCCCGGCGGGCCGGTCGCCATCGCGGCGCAAGTTACCCCCATTGGACTAGACCTTGCCGTGGTCGGCCTGCACGCGGAGATCGTCGCCAGGCACCGGCTCGCCCTGCCCGACCACATCGACGACCCGGCGCGGGTGATCGGCGCGCTCGCCCGCGCCGTGACCCGCCTGGCCGAGGAGTCCGGCCGGGCGTGCGTCGGCGTCGGCGTCGGCGTCGCGGGGATGGTGCGCGACGAGGACGGCCTGGTCCGCTCCGCGATCCACCTGGGGTGGCGCGACGTGCCCGCCGGGGACCTGCTCGCGGCGGCGGTGCCCGCCGGGCTGCCGGTCGTGGTCCGCCGGGACGCGGCCCTGGTGGCCATGGCCGAGCACCGGCACGGGGCCGGCCGCGACGCGGGCACGCTGCTCGTGGTCACCGGGCACCACTGGGGCGTCGGCGGCGCGCTGCTCGGCGGCGGCGTCTCCCCGCACGGCACGCACCTCGAAGTCGGCCACCTGGTGCTGGACCCGCGCGGCCGGCGCTGCGCCTGCGGCCAGCGGGGCTGCCTGGAGACCTACACCGACGGCAACGCCCTGCTGCGCGCGGCCGGGCTGCCCGAGTCCGCCGACTCGGCGGCGTCCGAGCGCCTGCTGGACTCCGCGCGCGCGGGCGAGCCGGCCGCGCTGGCCGCGGCGGAGGAGGTGGCCAGGCGGCTGGGCATCGGCCTGACGAGCCTGGTCAACATCATCAACCCGGACCGGGTGGTGTGCACCGGCACGTTCGCGGCCCTGCTCGCCCTGGCCCGCGACGACGTGCTGCACCCGTCCCGCCGGTCGGTCGTCGCCACCCTCGACAACCCGCACACCACGCCCGGCGCGGTCGAGGACCCGGTGCTGGTCGGCGCGGCCGAATCGGTGTTCCTGCCGCTGCTGCGCGACCCGCGCACCCCCCTGTTCCGCACCGACCGCCCCGGAGGAGGAGTGCCGGCACCATGACCGCACCGGACCCGGCCGAGGTCGTCCACCGCCACGCCCTGCGGCTGCTGGCGACCGCCCAGAACGGCCTGACCTACGCCGACGACCCGTACGACCGCGAGCGCTACCAGGAGGTCCGGCGGGCGGCGGAGGGGCTGCTCGCCCTGGTCGCCACCGGCGACCTGCGCGAGGTGCGGCGGATCGTGGCCCTGGACACCGGACACGCCACGCCCAAGGTCGACGTGCGCGGCGCGGTCTTCGACCCGGGCGGGCGGGTGCTGCTCGTGCGGGAGCGCTCGGACGGCCGCTGGACCCTGCCGGGTGGCTGGTGCGACGTCCTGGAGTCGCCGGCCGAGGCGGTCGCCCGCGAGGTGCGGGAGGAGTCCGGGCTGACCGTGCGGGTCGCCAAGCTCGTCGCCGTCCTCGACCGCGAGCGGCAGGGCCACCGACCGCGCTTCCCGTACCACGTCCACAAGTTGTTCTTCCTGTGCGACGAGGAGTCCCGCGGCGAACCCGACCCGACGGAGATCTCGGCCGTCGACTGGTTCGCCCTGGACGCACTGCCCGAGCTGTCCACCTCGCGGGTGCTGGAACCGCAACTGCACCTGGCGCACACCCACTGGCACGACCGGACCCTGCCCACCGTGTTCGACTGACGGCGAGGCGGGCGACAACGCCGCCGCAGCGCGGAAGTCGGGGCTTCGCACGGCTTGCCCGATCCCGACGTGATCCCGCTGCTCAACCGTGCTTCCGGACCGGATCGTGGCACTCTGTCCCATCGTGGACGACGACCGTCCCGCCGAGGAACCGCCGCGTCGGCCGACAGCCGGACGTCGGGTGATCAACGGATTGGTGGTCGCGGGACTCGCCATGGTCGGGTGGACGCTCCTGCGGGCCGACCTGCTGCCTTCGCCGGGGTGGTTGTCCCGGTGGTGGCCCGCGGTGGCGAGCTTGCTGCTGTTCGGCGTGGCGTTCGCGGTGTGGCGCAAGGGCCGGGTGCCGAGGGCGGCCGAGCCCGCGGTCCGCCGCGACTGGACCCAGGTGATCACCGCCGCGACCGCGTTGGGCGCGCTGGTCTTCACCGCACTGTCCCTGCGCGCCGCCCAGGAGCAGATCGAGGTCGCCGAACAGGGGCAGATCACCGACCGGTACGCCAAGGCCGTCCAACTGCTCGGCCCCCGGCGCTGAGCGCTTCCAGGTGCGGCTGGGCGGCACCTACGCGCTGGAACGCCTCGCCACCGACGACGAAGCCGATCGACCTCCGCGACACCTGCCTGGCCGAGCTGATCGCGTTCAACGCCGACCTGACCAGGATGTCGCTCGTCGGCCCGGAGTGGTCCTCACCGGCGCGAAGCACGACGACAAAACCAACACCACTGGCGTGAAGTACGACGCGACCACTGTCGGGGCTTGGTGGTGAGCCAGAGCGCCTCCCGGGTGGCGATGCCTTGGTCGGAGCCGCAGCTCCGGCCGCCGCAGGGTGCCGCACCCAAGTGCGGCACACCGTCAGCTCACCCCCTCCAGCGCTGCCTGGACGAACCGGGCGATCCACGGCGACCGGCTGCCCGCCGGCCAAAGGACCAGGGTCCGGTACGGCGTCGCGTCGGGTACCGGGCGGTACGTCACGTCGGGCCGGACGTTCAGCGCGGCCAGCGAACTCGGCACCAACGCCACGGCCTGGCCAAGTGCGACCACGTCCAGCAGTTGGGCACTGTCCCGCACGACCGGGCCGTCCGCCGGGCGATCCGGGTTTCCCAGCCAGTAGTCGCGGTCGACCACCCCCGGGGCGCTCCACCGGGGCGCGGGCTCGGCGAGCAGGTCGGCGGTGCTGAGGACCTCGCGCCCGGCCAGCTCGTGTCCTACCGCGAGCGCGGCGACGCGTGGTTCGGTCGCCACCAGCTCGGTGTCGAGGCCGTGGCCGTCGACGCAGGCGGCGATGGCCAGGTCCGCGCGCCCGTCCCGGACCATGTCGGCCTGCTCGCCGAATCCGCTCACCACCACCCGGATCTCCGGTGCGTCCGGATCAGCCCGGAACCGTTCGCGGACCCGGAGCAGCAGCCGCGTGGCCACCCCGGGTTTGGCGGTGACCACGAGTCCGCGGAAGGGAAGGCCGGCCTGCCGCGTCCGGCGGACCGCGGCGTCGAGGGCACCGAGCACGGCGGCGGCCTCCTCGAACAGGATCTCGCCGGCCCGGGTCAGCGCCAGCCGGTGTCCGGTGCGGTCGAAGAGGTCGACCCCGAGCCGACGTTCGAGCTGACGCATGGCCCGGGACAGCGGCGGCTGCGCGATGCCGAGCCGCTCGGCCGCGCGGGTGATGTTCAGGTGCTCGGCAACGGCGCGGAAGTAGCGCAGTTCGCGGATCTCCGGCTCCGGCATACCGCCAGGGTATGGGGCGGCACCGAACCGGTCGTTCTCTTCCGGCGCGGCGTCGGCTGGAGTGGCGACATGAACGCGAACGAAGTAGCCCTCGTCACCGGCGGCAACAAGGGCATCGGCCGGGAGGTGGTCCGCCGACTCGCCGGACAGGGCTTCACCGTCTACCTCGGAGCGCGCGATCCGGAGCGTGGCCACTGCGCCGTCGAGGAGCTGACGAGCGCGCCGGACGGTGCGGCGCGGACCGCCAAGTCCGGCGGGCGCGGCAACGGGTTGGACATCCGGTTCGTGCGGCTCGACGTCGGCGACGTGGCATCCGTCCGGGCGGCCGTCACGACGATCGAGGCCGCGACCGGACGGCTGGACGTGCTGGTCAACAACGCCGGGATCATGGTCGAGTGGGACGTCCGGACCACCGACATCACGGCCGCGCACCTTCGCGAGGTGTTCGAGGTCAACGTCTTCGGCGTCGTCACGGTGACATCGGCCTGTTTGCCGCTGCTGCGTCGCTCCCCCAACCCGCGCGTCGTCAACATGTCCAGCGGGCTCGGGTCGCTCACCCTGCTGAGCGACCCGGAGAGCCCTCTCCCGGCTCAGGGCTTCCTCGCGTACAGCTCGTCCAAGGCCGCGCTCAACGCCGTGACCCTGATCTACGCCAACGCCCTGCGCGCGGACGGGATCAAGGTCAACGCCGCCAGTCCCGGTCTGGTGCCGACCGACCAGAACGCCGCTGCGACGTTCCCGCGCGGCGACCGCTCCACAGCCGATGGCGCGGTCGTCCCGGTACTCCTCTCGACGATCTCCGCCGACGGCCCCACCGGCGTCTTCCGCGGGCCGAACTCCCTGGACGACGTCATCCCGTGGTGAGCACCCGACCAAGCTCCCGGACAGGGCGTCGTCACCTCGTCCGCGCCGGCTTCCGGCGATCGTCGTGCGGGCGTCGGTCAGGTGTCCTGTTCCAGGCGTGCGCACACGGTTTCGAGGACCGCCAGAGCGGCGGTCAGGGCGGGACGGCGGCCGGTCGGGGTGCGCCAGACGCCGTAGATGCGGCGCAGGGGCGGGGCCGTCACCGGGAGCACCCGGACCGACGGCGGGAGCGGGCCTCGGCCCATGCGCGGGACCAGGGCCAGGCCGAGGCCGACGCCGACGAGTCCGATCTGGCTCGCGTACTCGGTGACGATGTGGGTGAACCGGGTCGGGTTCGGGGTGTGCTGGAAGGCGTTGAGCAGGAAGTCGTGCGCCACCGAGCCGGGTTCGTAGAGCCACCGGTCGCCGCGCAGCTCGTCCAGGTCCACCGACGCCCGCCCGACCAGCGGGTGGGTGTGGTGGGCGAGCACGTCGGACAGGTCGTCGCCCAGGTGCCTGGCCTGGAGTCCCTCGGGCAGGGTCAGCGGGATGGCCATCCAGTCGTGCGCCACGGCCAGGTCCGCCGTGCCCCGGGCGACCAGTTCGACCGCCCGGTGCGAGTCGGCCTCGATCAGCCGCAGCGACAGGTCCGGCCAGGCGCGCGTCAGCTCCTCGGTCGCGCCGGGCAGCACGCCGCGCGTGGCGGTGGGGAAGGCGGCGACGGTGAGGGTGCCGGTGACGGTGTCGCTCTGCGCCTGGAGCTCGGCGCTCATGCTCTCCAGTTCGACCACGATCCGGCTGGCCGACTCGGCCAGGACGCGGCCGGCCGGGGTCAGGGTGGTCCGGCCCGCCTGGTGCTCGACGAGCTGCTGGTGGACGTCGCGGCTGAGCCTGGCGATCTGCTGGGAGATGGCGGACGGGGTGTAGCCGAGCGCGCTGGCGGCGGCGGTCATCGATCCGTGCACGGCGAGGGCCTCGATCGCGCGCAGCCCCGCCAGGCTCACCGTCAGCACGTCGGCGTCACCTCACTCCCGGTGTCCGTCCAGTGCCGCCATCCTGGCACGACACCGCCGCGACACCACCACTGTCACTCGCCGTCACCGCCGGTGGCGGGGAGGTGCAGCACGGCGTCCACCTCCACCTTGACCGAGCGCAGCCCGGCCACGACCGTCGTGCGCGCCGGTTTCCAGTCGCCGAAGTGCGCGGCGTACGCGTGGTCGAACTCGGCGAAGTCGGCGACGTCGGCCAGGTAGGCGGTCACCTTCACCACGCAGGTGCGGTCGCCGCCCGCCGCCGCGACGACCGCGGCGAGGTTGCGCAGGGCGAGCGCGGTCTCGGTGGCCACGTCGGCGGGCCGGTAGGAGCCGTCGGGCAGGCGTGGCACCTGGCCGGACACGTAGACGGTGTCGCCCGCGCGCACGAACGGCCGGTAGTGCCCGGCGGGCGGGATCACCGGCGGGCCGCCAGGATCGCCGAGGACACCTGGAAGGCGTTGAACCGCTGCCCGGTGGCGAAGTCGGCGTCGATGCCCGCGAGGAACGCGAACGCGGGCGCGAGCCGTGCGGGCGGCACGATCCCGATCCGCATCTCGTCGGTGTAGTGGGAGTCGGACATGGGGGTGTCGATGGGCCGCCCGGTGGACATCGTGTTGACCGCGACGTTGTGCTCGCGGCCTTCCAGGGCGAGCACCTTCATCAGCCCTTCCTGGGCGTGCTTCCCCGGGGTGTAGGCGGTTTCCTTGACGAACCCGGACAGCGCCGACCCCGAGGACAGGAACACGATGCTGCCGTCGCGCGCCGCGACCAGGTGCGGCCACACGGTCTTGGTGAGCACGTAGGCCGCGCCGAGGATGATGTCGACCTCGCGCCGCCAGTCCTCGAAGGTGACGTCCAGCATGGACACCTCCTTGAGCACGGCGGCGTTGTGGATCAACGCCCGGGGCGGGCCGTAGTGGGCCAACGCCGTCTCCGTCGCGTCCCGCGTGGCGGCCGGGTCGGCGAGGTCGACCACGAGCGGCAGCACGTCCGCGCCCGCCGCGCGCAGTTCTTCGGTGAGAGCGGCCAGTTTCCCGCCCTGCACGTCCATCAGCGCCACGCGCATCCCGGCGGTGACGAGCTCGCGGGCGATCTCCCGGCCGAGTCCTTCGGCGGCACCGGTCAGGAACGCCACCTTGCCGTCGACGGCGATCACGAGGACGCCCCGGCCGCGGTGACCCGGATCGCCTCGGAGAGCTGGAAGGCGTTGAACCGGTGCCCGGAGGCGAAGTCCGCGTCGATGCCGGCCAGGAAGGCGAACGCGGGCGCGAGCCGGGACGGCGGCACCATCACGGCGCGCTGGGCGTCGGTGTAGGTGTAGGCCAGCGGGCCGTCCACGGGCGCGCCGAGGGTGATGGTGTTGACGGCGACGTTGTGGTCTTTTCCTTCCAGGGCGAGCACTTTCATCAGTCCTTCCTGGCCGTGCTTGCCGGCCACGTAGGCGGCCTCGTTCGCGAACCCGGACAGCGCCGAGCCCGACGAGACGAACACGATGCTGCCGTCGCGTGCCGCGACCATGCCGGGCCACACGGCCTTCGACAGCACGAACGCGCTTTGCAGGATGCTGTCGACCTCGGCGGCGAACGCCGCCCCGTCGAGTTCCAGCACGGGGGTTTCGCGGAACACCGCCGAGTTGTGCACGAGCAGCCGGGGCGTCCCGAACCGCTCCAGGACCTCCTCGGCGCGGGCGCGCAGGACGTGCGGGTCGGTGAAGTCGGTGGTGAACGCGTGCACGGACGGCAGTTCGTCGGCCAGCGCGCGCACCGCGTCGGCCTGGTCGCACAGCACCGCGACGGTCATGCCGGCGGCGGCCAGTTCGCGGGCGACGGCGTGGCCGAGGTCTTCGGCGTTGCCGGCGACGAGGGCGAAGCGGCCGGTGGGGTGGGTCATCGTGCGGACTCCTCGACGATCTCGGCGACCAGGGCGACGACCTGGCCGGGTGACTCGATCCGGGCCAGGGTGGGGCGCAGCAGGGCGAGCGCGGTGCGCGGGAACGGGGCGCGGAAGGTCTCCACGACCTCGCTGGTCACCGGGTCGAGCAGGTGGCCCAGGACGGTGTCGCGGCCCACCACGGTGCCGAGGGCGGCTTCCCGCAGCACCGGTTGGTAGACGCCCGGCCGGGAGGTCGACAGCGCCACCTTGCCGGTGGCCGCGGTGCCCGGCTCGTCGGGCAGGTCGGCCTCGGTCAGCACGCCCGCCTTGCCCAGCGCCCGGCGCAGGCCGCGGGTGACGGCGGCGGCGCGGTCCTCCTCGAACTCGCCGCGCCCGCCGGCCTCGATCCACACCGCGACGGCGCCCTGGGCGCGGGCGTGCCCGGTGAGGCTGGAGGCGCGGTCGGGGCCGTCGAGGATGAGCGGGGTGCCCATCCACTCGGCCAGGTGCTCGCTGCCGGGGAACCGGTAGGTGAAGCAGTTGATGTTCCAGCTCCCGCCGCCGTGCACGTCCAGGACGACGTCGGCGCCGTCGACGGCGTGCTCGGCCAGCACGGCGGCCAGCCGCTGGGTGTGCGAGCCCGCCGGGTCGCCGGGGAAGCTGCTGTTGAGGTCGAGCAGGTCCAGGTGGGTCTGCCGGGCGTCGGCCTCGGTGGCCAGCGGGTGCGCGACGGGCACCACCCGCAGCGTGCCGAGCAGTTCCTCCTGCCGCACGGAGGACAGCAGCCGGTTGACCGCGAGCGTGCCCCAGGGCCCTTCGTCGCCGTGCACGCTCGCCACGAGCAACCCCACCGGACCGCCCTCCCCCGCGGTCCCGATCCGCACGTCGACGGAGCCGTAGGCCAGTGACGACGCGACCGGGTGATCGCTCCACTGGATCGTTTCGGCGAGTGTCGGCATATCCGCTCCCTCTGGTCCGGCGCGCTGGCGATATTCGGTGCGCGAATTCTGCGCAGACCGGCCCGGGAAGCACAAGACAGAGTTACGGGACGCCGTCAATTACCTTTGCTTAACCCCGTCCGCCCAGCTCATCGGCAGTTTAGCAAGGATTAAAGGGGCCGTTAAACGATTGTTGCTTGCCACTCCCGAGGGCCCGCCTGTTCACTCTGGTAACCGCGTCGGGGGCCACCGCACGAAAAGTTCTGGAGCAGCGCATGAATCGTCGAAGGATGTCCGGCGTGCTCGCCGTCGCCCTGGCGGTGTCCGCCTGCACGGCCGGCTCGCCGTCCGGCGGGGACACCACCAACCTGGTGCGGGGGGACGCCAACACGGTCAACACCGGCACCGCGAAGCAGGGCGGGACGATCACCTACGTCCTGGAGCGCAACATCGTCAACTGGAACCCGCTGGGCGCGGACATCGGCGTGGCCACCCAGCTGGTCGCCGACGTCTACGACCCCGCCGCGTTCGTCACCCTGCCCGACCTCAAGACCGTCGAGCTGAACAAGGACCTGCTGGTCAGCGCCGAGCAGACCAGCGAGTCGCCGCAGACCCTGGTCTACCGGATCAACCCGAAGGCCGTGTGGAACGACGGCACGCCGATCACCGCGGCCGACTTCGACTACGTCCGCCGCGCGTCGACCCCCGCCACCTGCCCGACGTGCGAGGCCGCCCACACCATGGGTTACGAGGACATCACCTCGCTGACCGGCACCGACGACGGGCGCACGGTCACCGTCACGTTCAGCCGGCCCTTCGGCGACTGGAAGTCGCTGTTCGGGCCGATCCTGCCCGCGCACGTGGCCCGCAAGCTCGGCGACGACGGCACCCCGGAAGGTCTGGCCAAGTCGTTCAACGAAGGGTTCCGCTACCAGGACTCGTTCCCCGACTGGTCCGGCGGCCCGTTCATGTTCGCCTCCTGGGAGACCAACCAGGCCGCGACGCTGGTGCCCAACCCGAAGTGGTGGGGCGCGCCGGTCACGTTGGAGCGCCTGGTGTTCCGGGTCGTCACCGACACCTCGCAGGAGGTGCCGGCGTTGCAGAACGGCGAGGTCCAGATCATCAACCCGGACCCCCAGGTCGACCTGCTGCGCAACGTGCAGGCGCTGGGCGACGTGAAGTACCAGCTCGTGCAGGGCCTGCGCAAGCAGATGGTGCTGCCCAACCTGAACAACCCGGCCATGCGCGACCCGGCGCTGCGCAAGGCGTTGTTCACCGCCATGGACGTCGGGCAGACCATCGGCAAGACCGTCGGCCAGTTCTCCTCCGACGCCACCCCGCTGCGCAACCGGATCTACGTCCCGCAACAGCCCGGGTACAAGGACAACCTCGGCACGTTGGGCACCGGCGACATCGCCAAGGCCAAGTCCATCCTCACCGAGGCCGGCTACAAGGTCGACGGCGACAAGCTGATCGACCCGCAGGGCACGCCGGTGCCGACGCTGACCATGCGCTACATCCAGAACAACCAGATCCTCCAGACGGTGTGCCAACTGTTCGCCGACTCGGCCAAGCAGCTCGGCGTGACGGTCGACGTGCAGACCACCGACTCGATCGGCGCGACCGTGACCCACCAGGCCGGCAAGGACTTCGACCTGTTCGCGATGGGCTGGATCGGGCAGACCTTCGTGGCCTCCCAGTACTCCCAGGCGTTCAAGACCAAGGCGGGGCTCAACTTCGGCGGCTACTCCAGCCCCGTCGTGGACGAGCTGCTCACCAAGGCGCTCGGTGCCACCGACGAGGCCGAGGTGGCCGAGCACCTCAACGCGGTCGACGCGCAGCTGACCGAGGACGCCTACATCCTGCCGCTCTACCAGGTGCCGGACCTGCTGGCCTACAAGGCGAACCTGGTCAACGTCCGGGCCAACGGCACCTACAACGGGCCGCCCTACAACGCCGGGCAGTGGGGCATCGCCGGATGACGGGCCGCGGCGCGGGCTCGACGCCCGCGCCGCCAGGGGAAGGCAGGCAGCGATGTTGGCTTACGTGCTGCGGCGGTTGCTGCACACGATACCGATCGTGCTGGTCGGCTCGTTCGTGACGTTCGTGATGGTCAGCGCGTCGGGTGACCCGCTGGGCGACCTGAAGGCCAAGCAACCGCCGGTGCCGCAGGCGGTCCTGGACGCCGAGGCGCACCGGATGCGGCTCGACCAGCCCCTGCTCGAACGCTACTGGCACTGGCTGACCGGGATCCTGCACGGCGACTGGGGCCCGTCGGTCAAGCGGATCGACATCGGCGCGGAGATCTGGCCGAGGCTGCTGGTGTCGGCCCGGCTGGTCACGCTCGCCGTGCTGGTGGCGCTGCTGCTGGCGTTGGTGATCGGCGTGGTCAGCGCGGTCAAGCGGTACTCCGCGGTGGACTACGCGTTCACCGCGCTCGGGTTCCTGCTGCTGTCGATGCCCGCGTTCTGGTTCGCGGTCCTGTTGAAGCAGCAGGCGATCGAGGTGAACCAGGCCACCGGGACCACCCTGGTCTACACGGTCGGGGACGCGTCGATCCCACCGCCGTCGGGGTTCTGGCCCGCGGTGCTCGACGTGCTCGGGCACTTGGTGCTGCCGACGATCGTGCTGGCCATGACGTCGTTCGCGCCGTGGAGCCGGTTCGTGCGCTCGTCGATGATCGAGGTGCAGCAAAGCGACTACGTGCGCCTGGCCCGCGCCAAGGGGATCAAGCGGCGCACGGTGCTGGTGCGGCACGCGCTGCGCACCGCGCTCGTGCCGCTGACCACGGTCGTGGCGCTGGACCTGGCCGTGCTGTTCTCCGGCGCGGTGATCACCGAGACCGTGTTCCAGTGGCGCGGCATGGGCTCGTTCCTGCTGTCCGCGGTGCGGGACAAGGACATCTACGCCGTCATGGCCTGGCTGCTGCTGGTGTCGGTGATCGTCGTGGTGTGCAACCTCATCGCCGACCTGCTCTACGCCGTGCTGGACAGGAGGGTCCGCCTTGGTTGAGATCGCGCAGACGCCCGCCGCCGACGGCGGGGCCCCGGTGGCGACGCCCCGGTGGCGGCTGGTGGTGCGCCGGTTCCTGCGCCACCGGCTCGCGACGGCCAGCCTGGTCGTGTTCGTGCTGCTGGTGCTGCTCGCCTTCGTGGGCGGCGAACTGTGGCACTACCGGTACGACGTGTTCACCCCGGACAACTCGCAGCCGCCGTCGGCCGAGCACCCGTTCGGCACCGACGCCACCGGCTACGACCTGCTGGCGCAGGTGCTGCGCGGCACGCAGCGCTCGATCGAGATCGCGCTGTTCGTGGCGGCGGTCTCCGGGGTGTTCGGCAGCGTGTGGGGCGCGGTGGCCGGGCTGCACGGCGGCAAGGTCGACACGCTGATGATGCGCCTGGCCGACCTGGTGCTGATCTTCCCGGCGATCGCGGTGGCCGCGGTGCTGGCGAACAACGTCGGCGCGACCAGCCAGGGCTGGTTGCTGATCGGGCTGGTGCTGGCCGCCCTCACCTGGCCCTACGTGGCACGGCTGGTGCGCGGGCTGGTGCTGTCGCTGCGCGAGCGGGAGTTCATCGCCGCCGCGCGCACGTTCGGCGCGGGCTCCTGGCGGATCATCTTCCGGCACGTGCTGCCCAACGCCATGGGCACGATCATCGTCGCCGTGACGATCATCGTCGCGGTCGCGATCCTGGCCGAGACGGCGCTGTCGTTCATCGGGTTCGGCGTGCGCCCGCCGGACACCTCGTTGGGGCTGCTGGTCAGCCAGAACCAGACCGCGGTGTCCACCCGGCCGTGGCTGTTCTACTTCCCCGGCCTGTTCATCGTGGTCATCGCCCTGTCGGTCAACTTCATCGGCGACGGGCTGCGCGACGCCTTCGACAACACCAGGTCACGGAGCAGGCGATGACGACGGCGACCACCACCGAAGTGCTCGGCATCCGCGACCTCACCGTCGCGTTCCCCGACGAGCGCGGGCAGGTCACCGCCGTGCGCGGGGTGTCCTGGTCGTTGCGGGCCGGCGAGGTGCTGGGCGTGGTCGGCGAGTCCGGGTGCGGCAAGTCCGCCACCGCGCTCGCCGTGATGGGCCTGCTGCCGCCCGGCGCGCGGGTCGGCGGGTCGGTCCGGTTCCGCGACCGGGAACTGGTCGGGCTGACCGACGAGGAGATGAACTCGGTGCGCGGCAAGTCGGTCGCGATGGTGTTCCAGGACCCGCTCTCGGCGCTCAACCCGGTGTACTCGGTGGGCTTCCAGGTCGCCGAGGCCGTGCGGGCGCACCACCCGCGGCTGGACCGCGAGCAGGCCGTCGAACGCGCGGTCGCCCTGCTGGACCTGGTCGGCATCCCCAACGCGGCGGACCGGGCCGGGGACTACCCGCACGAGTTCTCCGGCGGGATGCGGCAGCGCGTGGTCATCGCCATCGCGATGGCCGACGACCCGGACGTGATCATCGCCGACGAGCCGACCACCGCGCTCGACGTGACCATCCAGGCCCAGGTGCTCGACGCGCTGCGCACCGCCCGCGAGCAGACCGGCGCCGCGACCGTGCTCATCACCCACGACCTCGGCGTGGTCGCCGGGCAGGCCGACCGGGTGGTGGTGATGTACGCGGGCAAGGTCGTGGAGTCCGGCACGGTCGAGGAGGTCTTCTACTCGCCCCGGATGCCCTACACGCTGGGGCTGCTGGGCAGCCTGCCCCGCCTCGACGGCCGCGAGGACACCCGGCTGACCCCCATCGCCGGCACCCCGCCCCCGCTGGACCGGCCGATCACCGGGTGCGCGTTCGCGCCGCGCTGCCCGCTGGCCCGCGACCTGTGCCGCACCGACGAGCCGCCGCTGGCACCGGTCGAGGGCGAGCACCTGGCCGCGTGCCACTTCAGCGCGGAACTGGCCGGCAAACGACCCCAGGACGTCTTCACCCCCCGCACCGCGCCCACTCCCCCGCCCACTGCCCCGCCCACTGCCCCGCCCACTGCCGCGTCCCCTGCCTCCGACGTCGTCGCGGACGGGCCGTCGACGCCGATCGTCGCCGCGTCGGGCCTGGTGAAGCACTACGCGGTGCGCGGCACGGGATTCTTCCGGCGCGGTCGGGGTGAACTGCACGCGGTGTGCGACGTGTCGTTCGACCTGTCCGCCGGCGAGACCCTCGGGCTGGTCGGCGAGTCCGGCTCCGGCAAGTCGACCATCGCGAAGCTGCTGATGTCGCTGGAGGAGCCGACCGGCGGCGAGGTGCTGCTCGACGGCCGGCCGCTGTCGCCGCGCGGCCACGCCCGGGACCTCCAGATCGTGTTCCAGGACCCGATGAACTCGCTCGACCCCCGGATGACCGCCGCCGACCTCGTCGCGGAACCGCTGCGGGTCAACGGCACGAGCCGCCGCGCGGCCCGGACCAGGGCGCTGGAGCTGCTGGCCTCGGTCGGGCTGTCCGGCGCGCGCTCCGAGCGCTACCCGCACGAGTTCTCCGGCGGCCAGCGCCAGCGCATCGGCATCGCCCGCGCCCTGGCGCTGCGCCCCCGCGTGCTGGTGCTCGACGAACCGGTGTCCGCGCTGGACGTGTCCGTGCAGGCCGACGTGATCAACCTGCTGGAGGATCTTCAGGACGCGCTCGGCCTGGCCTACCTGTTCATCGCCCACGACCTGTCGGTGGTGCGGCACATCGCCGACCGGGTCGCCGTGCTCTACCTCGGCCGCGTGGTGGAGACCGGCGACCGCGACACCGTGTTCGACCACCCCCGCCACCCCTACACCCGGGCACTGGTCTCGGCCGTGCCGCTGCCCGACCCGCGCAAGGAACGCGCCCGCGAGCGGATCGTGCTGACCGGCGACGTGCCCAGCCCGGCGAACCCCCCGTCGGGATGCCGATTCCGCACCCGCTGCCCGCTCTACCTGGACGGGCTCACCGACGCGCAACGCTCCCGCTGCTCCGGCGAGACGCCCGCGCTGCTCGACGGCGTGGCCTGCCACTGGAGCGGGCGGTGAGCGGGCCGGGTCGCGCCGGCCACCGACGCGGCCCGGGGCGTCGGCCGGGCCCGCGCGGTGCGACCGGCGCGGACCTGGTACCGCTCGACATCGGCGTGGCCGGCCGGCGGATCTCGCCGGCGCCGACGAACTGTCCCGGGTCGGCCATCCCGGCCGACCCGGCGTGAACCAGACAGCAGAGGGAGACACCGACATGGCGGCACGCCGTCACCCCGTCGCATCGCGGCGGGTGCTGCGCACGCACCTGCCGGAGCGGGCGGACACGCTCGGCACGTCGGTCCGGGAGGCGGACCTGGAGCTGCGGTTGGACGGCGCCGGGCACGGACTGCTGGACACCACGCACTTCGACACGGTCCGCTTCCCCCCGCCGCCGTGGGCGCTGGCCGCGTTCACCGACGCCGCGAACGACGGCGAACTGGCCTACACCGGCTACCGGGGCAACGCCGCCGTGCGGGCGGCGTGCGCGCGATCGGTGTCGGGCCTGCTCGGGATCGACGTCGACCCGGACCGCGAGATCGTGATCACCACCGGCACCCAGGGCGGCCTGTTCGCCACCCTGAGCGCCCTGGTCGACCCCGGTGACGTGGTCGCGCTGGCCGACCCCGAATACCTGTTCGTGGAGCGGATGCTGCGGTTCCTGGGCGCGCGCGTGGTCCGCGTGGGCATGGTCGAACACCCCACCGGTCCGCAGCTGGACCTGGCGGCGCTGGAGGAGGCCGTGATCGGCGAGGGCGTCACCCTCGTCCTCACCTCCAACCCGAACAACCCCACCGGGACCGTGTACACGCCCGAGACCGTGCGCGGACTGGCCGCTCTCGCCGTGCGGCACGATGTGCTGGTCGTCGTGGACGAGCTGTACTGCCGCCTGGTCTACGACGACAACCCGTACACCCACCTCGCGGCGCAGCCCGGGATGGCGCGGCGGACCGTGACCCTGCTCGGCGGGTCCAAGACCGAATCGCTGAGCGGCTACCGCGTCGGCGTCGCGGTCGGCCCCGCCGACGTGATGGACGCCATCGAGCAGGTCATGGCGATCTCGTGCCTGCGCGCGCCCGCCTACTCCCAGCACGTGCTGACCCGGTGGCTGGTCGACGACGTGGAGTTCGTGCGCACCCGCGTCGCCGAGCTGCGCGCGCTGCGGGAGCTGACGGCCGAGCGGCTGCGCCGGGTCGAAGGGCTGGTCGTGCGGCCCGGCGCGGGCACCGCCTACCTTTGGCCCGACGTGTCGGCATTGGGGATGAACGACGTGGAGGTCGCGAAAGTGGTGCAGCAGCGCGCCGGGGTGATCGTCAGCCCCGGCTACCAGTTCGGCCCGTCGGGCCACGGCCGGTTCCGGGTCTGCTACGCCCGGGAGGAGACCGGGTGGTCCGCCGCGCTGGACCGCGTCGTGGACGCGCTCAACCACGCCGCGACGGAGGTGGCCCGGTGACCCGGGTGGTGATCTGCTCGCCGCTGGAGCCCGACCTGGTGGCGCGCATCGCGGCCGTCGGCCCCCGGGTGGAGGTGCTCTACGAGCCCGACCTGCTGCCGGTGCCGCGCTACGAGGGCGACCACGTGGGCGTGCTGCCGGAGCTGACCGCCGAACAGCGGCAGCGGTGGGCCGCGCTCACCTCGACCGCCGAGGTCGCGTTCGACTTCGACCGGCGCGCGCCCGCCGAGATCAACGAGAACTTCCCGAGGTTGCGGTGGGTGCAAGGCACCAGCGCGGGCCTGGGCAGGCTCACCGACCGGTTCCCGCTGGACCTGTCCAAGGTGGTGGTCACCACCGCCGCCGGGGTGCACGCGGTGCCGCTGGCCGAGTTCGTGCTCACCGGGCTGCTGCACTTCGTCAAGGACGTGCCGCAGCTCAAGGAGTGGCAGGCCGGACACCGCTGGACCCGCTACACCAGCCGGACGCTGTCCGGACAACGCGTCCTGGTCGTCGGACTGGGCGCCGTCGGCCGGCACACCGCGACCGTGCTGGCCGGCCTCGGCGTCGAGGTCGTCGGCGCGATCCGACCCGGCGGCACCCCCGGCGCACCCGGCGTCTCCGAAGTGGTGCGGTTCGACGAGATCGGGTCGGTCCTGCCGACCGTGGACGCCGTCGTGCTGGCCTGCCCGCTGACACCGCAGACCGAGGGCCTGCTCGGCGCGGCCGAACTGGCCGCGCTCAAACCCCACGCCGTGCTGGTGAACATCGCCCGCGGCCAAGTCGTGGACGAGACCCCGCTGGCCCGTGCACTCGCCGCCGGCACCCTGCGCGGCGCGGTCCTCGACGTCGCCACAGTAGAACCCCTGCCCGACGACTCACCGCTGTGGGACCTGCCCAACGTCCTGATCTCACCGCACTCGGCGTCGACGGCGGCCAACGAGAACGCCCTGATCACCGACATCTTCTGCGACAACCTCCGGCGCTGGCTA
This sequence comes from Saccharothrix espanaensis DSM 44229, assembly GCF_000328705.1. Taxonomy (NCBI): domain Bacteria; kingdom Bacillati; phylum Actinomycetota; class Actinomycetes; order Pseudonocardiales; family Pseudonocardiaceae; genus Saccharothrix; species Saccharothrix espanaensis. Next base: position 5,908,291 of record NC_019673.1, read on the forward strand.
GACGGCAAACCCCTGCACAACCTCTACCGCCCCGAACTGGGTTACTAGAGCCGCAGGCGCGGCGAAGCGCTGCCCGGGTGGGAGACCGCCGTGCGCACTACGAGAGGAGACGTGACGCACGCGTGTGTCGATCGACCGGTGAACAATCGAGAGACATTCACGTCGACACCCGCCTGGAAACATGCACGAGAAGAAGCCCTCTCCGGAATACGGCGGGCGAAGGTGTCCCGCACTTCTGCGGTACACCTTCGACTTTTCGTGGCCGACGTCGGGAATCTACTCGATCGGCGGCTGAACTGTCGGTCGGATGGTCTTAGCGTTCACCAGCGACAGGTCCCAACCGGGTCTGCAGTCGAAACGACTTGGGCCAGACCGGAAGGAATGAACGATGACAAGGGTGAAGGCCCTCATTGCCGCGGCCTCGGCGCTGGCGGCACTGACCATCGGGACGACCGGGGTCGGGACGGCTTCCGCAGAGGCCGTCCGCGCGCAGGAAGCCCGCACAGTGTGCTACGCGAACGACGTTGACGTGCGATACACCGTCGGCGGAAGCCCGACAGGGCGGCTCGTGTACCTGAACCAGAGCGTCAACGTGATCGACCACCGCGACGGGGTGTGGTGGCAGATCAATTCTCCCTACTCCGGATACGTGCTGGCGCAGTACTTCTGCTGATCAGCCCCAGTGGTCGGGCGACAAGAAGATCGGGCGGCAGCCGCTGTCACCCGCCGGGCGGCGTCGATATCCCGTGGTGCCACGAAATTGGACGATCCACCTGATTCGCTACGGAGTTGATCCGTACGGAAACGGACCGGGCGATTCCCGGCCGATGACGATATTTCCCTTTCTGTTCGTCCGCTTGGACAGCGGCTAGAGGACGTAGTCGTCGCGCAGGTAGTGCCGGTACAGGGTGGTCGCCACGGTCGTCGGGTCGCCGCCCGCGAGAGCGTCCACGAGGTCGCGGTGCAGGGCGGGCATGTCGGTCAGGGCGAGGTGCTGTTCTTCCAGCGAGGAGCGCATGACCGCGCCCATCTGGGCGTCCATGCCCGCGAACAGCTTCGCGAGCCGGGGTTTGCGCGCGGCGGCGACCAGTCGGCCGTGGAAGGCCGTGTCGAGGTCGACCACGGCGGCGAGGTCGCCGGCGCGGGCGGCGTGGTCCATCCGGTCGACCAGGTCGGTGAGGGGGTCCACGAGGTCGGCGGTGCCGTGCGCGAGCACCGCCCGCACCGCGCCTTCCTCCAGCACGTAACGGGCGTAGCAGGCGTCCTGGATGTCGTCGTGGGACAGCCGGGTCACGATGCTGTGGCGGCGCGGGCTGATCTCGATCAGGCCCTCGTCGGCCAGTCTGGTGAGCGCGAGCCGCAGGGTGGTGCGGCTGACGCCCAGTTCCTCCGCGATCGGCACTTCCAGCAGTCGGGTGCCGGCCGCCAGTTCGTTGTTGAGGATGCGGGTGCGCAGCAGGCGGTGCACCCGGTCGGGCAGTGAGCCGGCGTCGAGGTCAGGCATCGGGGCATCCCAGCAGTCGCGGTGTCACTCCCACGTGGCCGGTCGGGTCCACGTGCACGTCGAAGTCCGTCGCGGGTCCGCACAGGATCGGCATCGCGCCGGGGCCGTGGCCGGGCAGCGGGCTGGCCGCGTGGACCACCACCGCCATGGTCAGCCACCCCTCCCTGCGTCCCGCGTTGTGCCGGACGTCCACGTCGTCGAGGCACAGCAGATCACCCAGCCGCCAGGGTGCCGCGTCCGCCCGGTCGACCTGCACGTCGAGGTCCCACTGGTGCGCGGGGCGGCCGAACCCGTTGCCCACCAGGTGCGAGGGCACGCGGGCGCGCACCGATCCGACGTCCAGTGCCGCGAGCACGGCGGGGTCGATGTTCAGCACGGTGGTGGCACCCCGGGCGGGGGCGCCCTGGCCGTGCGCGCGGATCGCCACCCGGTCGTCGGGCAGCATGCGGGCCAACACGTCCTGTGGGAACACCGCGATCACCCTACCGTCGCGTTTGCCCAGCACCCGGCCGGTGGCGCCGCGCGCGTCGCCCGTGCGCACGACGGCCTCGTTGCCCAGGCAGGCGAACGCGGTCAGCGCGTGGCAGGCCGCCGGGTCGGGGTGCACGAGGGTGACGCCGGGGGCGGCGTGGTCGCCGTCGACGTCGAACACGCCGTCGCCCAGCCGCAGGCCCAGCACCACGCCGCCGGTCGCGGTGGGCACGTAAGGCGTGCCGTCGCGGTCGACCAGGTACGGCGCGGGGCCGAGCCGAGGGGTCTCCACCACGCCGAGCAGCATGGTCCGCACCAGGGCGCTCACCAGCCGGCCCCGATGTTCGCTCCCAGGTCGTCGACCAGGTCGAACGCCTCGATCGGGCCGGTGAACAGGGTGGTGGGGCCCGGTCCGTGGCCGAACAGCCGGCAGTCGCCGGTGCTGAGCGCGCCGACCGCCAGGTAGCCGGCGCGGTACCCGCGGCCGAACCGGTGGTCCTGGTCCTCCAGCGCGACCAGGTCGCCGATCCGGCCGGACCGGACGCCCATCAGGTCGGTGTTGGCGTACTCCGAGGCCATGCCGGTGCCCGCGCCGACCGCCGCAGGCGCGATCCGGGCCGCCACGGACACCCGCAACCGGCCGTCCGGGGCGGTCGCGACGGGCAGGCGGGGCAGCAGGTCGGGGTCGAGGTTCTTCACCACGACGTCGGGGTGGTCGAGCAGCCGCAGCCCTTGACCGCGGGCGCGGATCGCCACCCGGTCCCCCGGTGCGACGTCGACGGCGTCGGACTCGGCGAGGTCGACCAGCACGTAGGCGTGCTGGCCGTACACGCGGCCCGTCGGCCGCCGTGCGCCGAGGACGGTGACCTCGTTGCCCACGCAGGTCAGGTACTGGAGGGCGTGGTTGGCGGCCGGGTCGGGGTGCCACACGGACAGGCCTGGTTCGAGGTGGTCGGCGGCGTGGCCGGTGGCCGGGTCGCCGACGCGCACGCCGAGGGTCACCCCGCCCATGCCGGGCAGCAGGAACGCCGTGCCGTCGCCGTCGACCCGGTAGCCGAACCGGTCGCCCGTGGGCGGGCAGACCTCGCCCAGCAGCATCTGGGCGGGCAGCCGGTCGGCGTTGGTGCGCGGGGTCACCGGGGACCGAACCGGAAGCCGTGCGCGCGGATCGCCGGCGCGGTGACCGCCCCGTTCCACACGTTCATGACCGGCTGGGCGCGCAGCTCGTCGCCCACTCCGTCCACAGTGGACAGTAGATCGAACACGGACTGGGTGAACCTGGCTCCCCGCACGGGGTCGCCCAGCTCGCCGTCCGCGATCCGGAAGCAGGCGTCCCGGCTCACCCCGGTGATCGTGCCCGCCTGCCGGTCGACCAGCCGCGTGTACCAGAACCGCTCGACGTAGAGGCCGTTCTCCACCCCGGCAACCAGGTCGCCGTGCGTGCCGGGCGCCATCACGACGTTCGCCGCGACCGGCGACGGCACGGCTTCGCGCGCCACGTGGGCGTGGCCGGTGCGGTCGGTGACGGGCGCGCCGACGAGTCCGGCGGTGATCAGCGGCACCACCGACTTGGTCGTGCCGAGCACGTCGAACGGCACGGGCAGCCCGAACGGGTAGGACGCGTCGTCGGCGACCGTGACCAGGTCCGAGGCCACCCGCCGGCCCGGTGCGGTCGCCGCGCCGACGCCCGCCTCCGCCAGGCCGCCGTCGAAACCGAGCACGCCCAGGAACCCGAGCAGCTCGCCGGTGGCCTCGGGGCCGAGCACCACGGTGTAAATGCCGTCGGGCAGCGGTTCCCGGCCACGGCTCCGCACGGCGCGGGCGACGGTGTCCGCCACGGTCCCGGCGTCCAGGCCCAGCGCGTCCCGCGACCGGTGCAGGTTCGCCCAGTGCGCCGAGCCGTCCCCGTCGCCCACCGTGAGACTGCCGGTCGCCTCGGTCGCCACGACGTGCCGCAGCGCGCCGGTGCTGGAGGCGACCGCGAGTTGGGTCACCGCCCGGCCGACCATGCCCGCCGCGGTGCAGCCGGCCCGGCGTGCCCGGGTCATCGCCTCGGCGGCGATCGCGATCCGGGCCGGGGCGTCGAACGCGGCGGTGTCGTCGTGCCACAGGAGGTGGTCGTCGGAGACCGGGGCCGCCGGCCGGGCCGAGCCGGGCGCGGCGGCCGTGCGGGCGAGGTCGCGGGCGAGCGCGGCGGCGCGGCGGACCGCGTCGGGCACCCGGTCCAGGGCGCCGGTCGCGACCCGCGCGGCGTGCCCGTCCACCACGGCCCGCACCACGACCTGCTGTTCGGTGACGTCCTGCGGCTGGTGGACGCGCTCGCCCGCGAACCGGGTGTACTCCCCGGCCCGCGCCAGCAGCGCGGCCTCGACGTGGTCGGCCCCGGCCGCGCGGACGGCGTCGGCCAGCAGCCCGGTGGCGCGGTCGGGGTCGACGGGCGCGGCGAACCCCATCACGCCACCCCGATCCGGACGCCGCGCACGAGCGTGGACGGCGCGCCGTGGCTGAGGAAGCTCCACTGCTTGGGTTCGCCCTTGCCGCACGGGTAGCCGAAGATCCGCAGGTCGTCGGCCACCGCCTCGACCGAACCCCAGAACCGGGGCGTGATCCCGCCGTAGGAGAAGTTCTTCAGCAGCCGCCCCCGCTTCCCGCCGCGCACCTCGTAGGCCACCTCGGTGCCGAACTGGAAGTCGAGCCGCCGCTCGTCGATGGACCACGACCGGTTGTCCTCGGCGTAGAAGCCCTCGCCGAGCCGGTCGCACAACTCGTCCAGCGTGCCCTCGCCGGGTTCGAGGTAGACGTGGGTGGCGAAGCAGACCGGCGTCCAGGCCCAGCCGTCCGACCGCGCCGCCCCCGTCAGGGTCGCGCCCGTCCGCGCCGCGGAGTCCAATGTGGACAGCGTGTTGCGCACGATCCCGCGATCCACCAGCGTGTGCCGACGCGCCGGCGTGCCCTCGTCGTCGAACGCGAAGCTGCCGCGCGTGCCGGGCACGGTCGGGTCGCTGGTGATGGTCACGGCGGGCGACCCGTAGCGCAGCGAACCGATGTCGTCCACGCCGATGAACGAGGTGCCCGCGAAGTTGGCCTCGTCGCCGATCATCCGGTCCAGTTCCAGCGCGTGCCCGGCGGACTCGTGGATCTGCAACGACATCTGCTGGCTGCCCACCACGACGTCGGCGGTGCCCGAGGGCGCGACGGGCGCGGTGAGCAGCGCCACCGCCTCCTCCCCCACCCGTGCCGCGTTCGCCACCAGGTCCCGGCCGAGCACGAACTCCCACCCGGCCGCGCCCGTGTCGCCGTGGAACGAGTTCGGGTAGCTGCGCCGCTGCACGTCGCCGTGCCCGGCGGCGGTGGCCACCACCAGCACGCCGGACTCCAGGAAGTGCTGGTGCTGACGGGAACCCGCCGAGTTGCCGAAGTGCCGGTGCTGCCGCTTGGCGTTGACGCCCGCCTGCGCCGAGACCACCTCGCGCGGCGCGGACGCCGCGTCCAGCGCCGCGCCGAGCAGCGCCTGCCGGACGCTCTCGGCGGTGGCGAACGGGTCGAGTTCCACCACCGTCCGGTAGCTCCCGCTGTGCGCGTCGAGTTCCGGCAGGCGGACCGGCTCGGACGCACCCCTCGCCGCCACGGCCAGCGCGTGCGCCCGACGTGCGGCGGTCGCGGCGTCGGCGCTGTCGGCCAGCGGGCGGGCGGCGAACCCCCACACACCGTCGACCAGCACCCGGACCCCGATGCCCAGCGTGTGCTCGACCCGCACGTCCGGATCCGCGCCCGCCTGCCGGTACGCCCGCAGTTCCTCGGCCTCCACCAGCCGCACGTCGGCATACTCGGCTCGCCCGTCAACCGCGTCCAGCGCCACCTCCACGACCGCGCGGGCCGCGGCGTCCTCGGCCATCGCGCCCCACCCGTGCGGGCTCACGCCACGCCACCCAACGGCAGGTCGACCCACGCGCGTCGGCGGAACGACGCCTCGAACGCGTTGATCGTCTCCTGCACCAGCGCGCCCTGCGCGAAATCACCCTGGTTCGTCGCGCCGCCGTCCAGGATCTCGGTGGTGAAGTCGGCGCACAGGTTGGCGTAGAACAACGAGTCCCATGCCTCCGCGGACGTCGCGCCCGGCGGGAAGAACCGGGCCGGGATCTCCCGCTCCACGAACTCGGGCTCGTCCTTGGTCGCCGTGCGGATCGTCTGGCAGCCACCGGACTCCTGCGCCAACCGCACGATCACCGCGCCCTCCGAACCGTAGAACCGCGCCTCGATCCCCGGCAGGGCACCCACTGCCACGTACGAGGACTGGATCGAGGCGACCAGGTCGTTGTCGAACTCGCAGATCCACATGTCGCCGTCATCGATGTTGAGCCGCTGGCTGCGCCCCGTGGCGAGGACCACGCGCTCCGGCACGAAGTTGCGCATCGTGCCCACCACGGAGGTCAACCGCGCCCCGGCCCACCAGTGCATGATGTCGATGATCGGCGCGCCATAACCCTCGATGGACGAGGTGGCGATCACGGCGGGGTCGGCGTCGGGGTCGACCTGGCGCATCGGCGTGGCGGGGTCGATCCACTGGCTGTTCTGCTCGAACCCGTTGAACAGGTACGGCGTGCCGACGAACCCGGCGTCGATGAGGCTCTTGGCGTGGAGAACCGCCGGCGCGTACCGGAACGTGAACCCCAGCTTGGTCTTGAGCCCCCGGGACGCGGCAGCCTCGGCGAGCCGCTGGGTCTCCCGGTAGTCCCGGTGCACCGGCTTCTCGCACAACACGTGCTTGCCCGCCGCGATCGCCGCCGCCGAGACCTCGAAGTGCGCGGTGTTGGCCGTGGCGACGTCGACCACGTCGACCGTCGGGTCGTCCAGCACCTGCCGGTAGTCCTCGAAGGTCCGCCCAACCCCGAACAGCCGCGCGGCCTCACCCAGGGCCACCGGATCGCTGTCGACCAGCGCGACCACCTCGACCCGAGGATCACGCGACCACCCCGGCAGGTGCGCCCGCCGAGCCCACCGCCCCGCCCCGACCACAGCAACCCGCAACTTGTCCACGTCGCTCTCCTCGCACTGGGATCCCCCGACGCTATGCCGACTGTCGATTGCCGACAATCGACACAGAGTATGACGTGGGTCACATGCCGCCACTGCCGGATCCCGGCGCATCGGACCGGGACGAACCGCACCGCGGCGGGTTCCATCCGCAACTTGTCCGGGTTCACCGTCCCCCTGGCAGCGGCAACACCTCGTAGTCGTCGACCGACACGTCACCGACCAGTTCGTCCACCGTGAAGGTGCCGGCCTTTTCGAGGTCGTGGTCGCGCGCCTGGGTCTCACCGCCGGCGGTGGACACCACATCACCGGGTGCAGATACTCGGCGGCTTGCGCGCGGAACGGTGCCTGACCGGTTCCGACCGACTACCGGTACCCGTGCCCAGGCGCGTTCTGCGTGGAACTGTCGCTGTCCGTGGACCTCCGGCGTTCCCGCCGATGCCGGCTTCGCTCCTGGCGTTCCCGCTCGCGCCGACCGTAGGTCGCGTCGCGGACGGTCTCCTCGTCTTCCAGGCTCGACCCGAGCGCACCGGCGACGATGCCGACAGAACTGCACAACCACACCAGCTTCAGGTACGAACCCGCACCAACCGGGTGGCCCAACGTCTGTTCGAAGTAACCGCTGTCGATCAAAACGGCCGCCGCGAGCAGCGCGAGCACGAACAGGATCGCGTACATGCAGGCCACCCCGATCGCCAGCGTGGTTGCCGTGGAAACGTTGTACAGCAACATTTTGCGTCGCTCGGCGGTCTCGGACGGCCGATCCCAGAGGTGGTTGCGCACCGTCAACCACACCGTCATGACCAGTACGGTGACCACCGTGATCGCCGCCAGCCGCAACGGGGGCAGCGCGTCCGCGAGCTTCCAGAACGAACTGGTGATGATGCCGTAGGCGGCGGTCCCGGCCGCGGCCGCGGTGGCACCCGCGAGGTGCGGGACGAGCCGCCACGGACGGTTGTCCCGCACCATCCCCGCCAGCAGGCGCAGCCGGCCACGCAGCCCGACCAGGGCGAGACGGGTCACGGGCGACTCGGGACCACCGGAAATCCGCTGGGTGGGAGCCAGCGCCTCACGCACGCGCGCCACCACTCCCCCGCCGTCGCGGTCCCCGGCGATCCCGAGCTGCCGCGACACCAGTTGGCGCACCACGTGGACCAGCAACGCCCGTGTCCGACGCCCGACCATCACCGCACCGAGCGCGGGCAGCGAGATCATCGCGACACCGTGCTCGACGTCGACCCCGGCGACCACGGGTTGCGTCCCCGCGCGCCGGGGCAGGTCGGTGACCAGGACCAGCACGTCCCAGCCCCGGTCCTGCCGGTGTTCCTGCGACAGCGCGCGCATCGGGATGTCACCGTCGTCGTCCAGCGGCAGCCGGTCCACCTCGTGCTCCACCCGCCACCGCGCCCGTCCGCTCACCCGGGCGGCGAAGGTGTCGGGCAGGTCGTCGGCGATCGTCGTGATCACCCGCTCGGGCAGCCCTTCGTCGGCCAGCACTCCCACGGTCACCTGGTGGGGCGCACCCATGTGGTCCACCTCGCTTGTCGGCGCTCGCCGGCTTCCACGGGAGGTACCGGCCGAACCCATCCGGCCCGGCGGTCTCGCAGCGCGGTCCGCGCTCCCGCGAAGGCCGGACGCGGGTGGCATCAGGGTTTGAGGACGACCTTCTCGCAGTTGTCCTGCTTGTTCTTGAAGATGTCGAAACCGCGTTCCGCCTCGTCGAGCGGCAGGGTGTGGGTGATGATCCGGGTCGGGTCGATCTCCCCGCGTTCGATGCGTTGCAGCAGCGGCTTCATGTAGCGCTGCACGTGGCACTGCCCGGTCCGCAGGGTCAGCGACCGGTTCATCCACGCGCCGGCCGGGAACTTGTCCACCAGGCCGCCGTACACGCCGATCACCGACACCACGCCGCCGCTGCGACACGACAGGATCGCCTGGCGCAGCGCGTGGGGGCGTTCGGTCTCCGAGCGAACGGCCTGCTTGACCCGGTCGTACGCGGCGATGTGCGCGCTGCCGTGGCTGGCTTCCAGACCGACCGCGTCGATGCACTTGTCCGGTCCGCGCCCGCCGGTCAGTTCCAGCAGCCGGGAGCGCACGTCGACCTCCTCGAAGTTCACCGGCGTGTGGCCCGCCCGTTCCGCCAGCTCCAGCCGGTAGGGCTCCTTGTCGATGGCGATGACCTGCGCGGCGCCGAGGACCCGGGCGCTGTCCATGGCGAACTGGCCGACCGGGCCGGCGCCCCAGACCGCCACCACGTCGCTGGGTTCGATGTCGCACATCTCGGCGCCCATGTAGCCGGTGGGCAGGATGTCGGAGAGGAACAGCACCTGCTCGTCGGTCAGGTCCGACTCGATCTTGAGCGGGTTCACGTCGGCGAACGGCACCCGCGCGTACTGCGCCTGACCGCCGGCGAAGCCCCCGGTCAGGTGGGAGTAGCCGAAGATGCCCGCGACCGGGTGCCCGAACATCTTCTCCGCGATCCCGGCGTTGGGGTTCGAGTTCTCGCAGCACGAGTACAGCTCGGCGGCGCAGGCGGCGCACGCGCCGCAGGCGATCGGGAAGGGCACGACGACCCGGTCCCCGACGCGCAGCCGACCCGGCTCGACGCCCGGTCCCACCTCGACCACCTCGCCCATGAACTCGTGCCCCAGGACGTCGCCGTCCTGCATGGTGGGCACGTACCCGTCGACCAGGTGCAGGTCCGAGCCGCAGATCGCGGTGGAGGTGATGCGGACGATGGCATCGCGGTTGTTCAGGATCTTCGGGTCCGGCACGTCGCGGACCTCGACCTTGTTGCGGCCCGCCCAGGTGTTCGCCCTCATGCGTCAGCTCCCTTCGCGAGCTCGGATTCCGACAGCGGTTGCGCCGGGCGCTGCGGGAACTCCCTGCGCGCACGCTTGCCCCACGGGGCACCGTCGGAACGGACCACCTCGCCGGTCTCCAGGACCTGCTTGAGCCGGCGCAGCTCGTCGTCGAGCTGCTGGTGTGGTTCCTCGCCGAAGTACTTGGCGACCGCCTTGCCGATGGCCCCACCAGGAACCTCGTACACCAGGGTGACGTGCACCTCGGTGCTCACGCCGTCCGGGGCCGGCACGAAGTGGACCGCACCGGCGTTCGGCACGGCGGCTTTCCCCGTCGATCGCCACGAGATCTTCTCGCCGGGCGTCTCGTCGGTGATCTCCGCGTCCCACTCGACCTCCTTGCCGAACGGGGCACTGGCGGACCAGTGGCTCGTCCGGTCGCCGGTGGTGCGGACCTGTTCGAGGTGCGCCATGAACGTCGGGAGGTTTTCCAGGTCACGCCAGAACGCGTAGACGTCCGTGGCGGGTTTTCGGATGGTTGTCGTTGCCGTCAACTTCACAGGTCCTCCTGTGCGTACGCCCCGTGCCTCCTGCACGGAGCTGGTGCGTGCCGCTCGGGTGGCTTGCACGGCGGTCAGCAGGTCCAGCGCCGTGATCCCGGCTACGGCACCGGTGACCCCGACCAGGCGTCGTCGACGGTGCCCGCCACGGTGGGCGAGGGCCATCCCGAGCGCGGCCAGGTCCATCGCGTCGCCCGCGACCCTGGTCCACGCCCACGCGCCCTTCCGCCGGCTCGTCAGGAGCCCGGCCGCGTGGACCAGCTCCCGCGCTCCGACGACCGGCACCACCGCTCGTGACCTCGCGGAGTCGTCCACGCCGCTGATCCGGCGCACCGTGCCCGGTGCTGCGAGCTGTACCACGCCCAGGGCGAAGCTCAGCCAGCCCAGCCCCCGGCCCCGCCGCCGCACCTCGTCGTGCTTTTCCTGCCCTCTGGTCGAATGGGTCATGGGCAGCCTCCATGTCCGATCGAGAACTGTCGAACGTCCCGCTGCACCGCGATCCGGGACGCGCCCGATGTGGGGTGGGCTACCCCTCGAAAATCCCGCTAACCCACCGATCGACCACTGCGTGGAGATGACACCCGGTTACAGCCACAGCGGTGTGAACCGGTCATACCCGTCGTCTGTGAGCAAGTGAGGTCGTCCACTTGAACCTGACGCCTGATCCCGGAACGTTCTGCGGGGAAGAACGTTCGCGGGTGTCCGGCAGGTCGAAGTACCCGGGTGAGTTCGCGAAGCGACCGTCGATCGCGACACGGGCCGCTCCGGGCAAGGCGAACTGAACTACTCCATCCGTGCATTTCCGGGCGTGCTTCGTCATAGCGGTGCCGGCCCAGCGCAACGGGAAAGTGTCAGGTCCTCTTTGGACCGTCCGGCGGTCGCGTCAGCCGACCTCCGGCGCGGGACGCTCCCCCGACCTGGCGGCCGCGTGCTCGAACGGCGCGCCCACCACCTGCCGCGCCGCCAGTCGGTGGAACAGGCCGTCGGTGTCGGCGAACAACTCGTCGAACGTGCCGGACTGCACGACCCGGCCCCGGTCCAGGACGACGATCCGGTCCGCGTCCCGCACGGTCGACAGCCGGTGTGCGACGACCACGCGGGTGGCGGCCGACCGGCGGGTGCCGGCGGTCACGACCTCCTGGGTCCGGTTGTCCAGCGCGCTGGTGGCCTCGTCGAAGAACAGCACCCGGGGCTTCGTCGCGAGCGCGCGGGCGATCAGCACCCGCTGGCGCTGCCCGACCGACAACGTGCCGCCCCCGAACGGCACCACGGTGTGGAGCCCCATCGGCAGCCGGCGGACGTCCTCCTCCAGCCCCGCCAGCCGGACCGCCTCCCACACCGCCTCGATCGGCAGCGGGTCGGCGCCGCAGATGTTCTCGCGCAGGGTGCCGCCGAACAGCCGCCCGTCCTGGAGGACGACGCCGCACTGGCGGCGCACGGCCCCCACGTCGAGCCCCGCCAGGTCCTGCCCGTCGTAGCGCACCGCCCCCGTCCCGGGTCGTTCGAACCCCAGCAGCAGCCGCAGCAGGGTCGACTTGCCCGACCCGCTCGGTCCGACGAGGGCGACGAACTCGCCGGGCCGGACGTGCAGGGAGACGCCGTCGAGCACGGGCGCGGCCGAGCCCGGGTAGCGGAACGTCACGTCGCGGACCTCGATCTCGCCGGCGAGTTCCACCGGCCGCGCCCCCGGCTCGCTCTCCGGCGACGCGGCGAGCACGTCGGACACCTCGCCGAGGCGGGGCAGCGCGGCGGCGACGTCGACCCCGGCCGCGCACAGCGTGATCGTCGCCTGCACCAGCAGCGCCAGCCCCGCGTTGGCGGTGAAGAACCGGTCGGCCGGCACCTGCCCGCTCAGCGGGCCCGACAGCACCGCCAGCAGCACCAGCTGAGCGCTGATCGGCAACGCCGTGACCAGCGCCGCCAACCCCGCCTGGACCCGCCGCACACCCTGCACCCCGGCCCGCGCCGCCACCGCGGCCTCCGCCCACCGGTTGAACGCCCGGGGTTCGGCGGCGGCGGTCTTGATCGTCGTGACGCCGGCCAGCACCTCGTCGGTGACCGAGGCGGCGCGGTGCTCGGCGGGCAGCGCGGCCCGCTGCCGGCGCACGACCACCGCGCCGAGCGCGGCGCTCACCAGCGCCGTGCCGACGACCAGCCCGAACCCGACCCAGGTGAGCCCGGACTCCACGACGAGCAGCAGGCCGACCCCGGCGCAGGCGGTGCACAAGGCGAGCAGCGCCCTGGCGGGCACCCCGTCCAGGGCCTGCCGCACGTGGGCGACGCCGAGGACCCGGTTCGCCAGCGCGCCGCTGGTCGTCCCCCGGAAGAACCCGGTCGGCAGCCGGAGCAGCCGGTCCCACAGCGCGAGGTGGAGGTTCGCCTCGAACCGGTCCTCGAACCGCAGCGCCCGCAGGTTCAGCACGACCTCCAGCAGCGCCGCCGCCACCGCGGTCGCCAGGTAGAGGACGACGTCCCAGGCCATCCCGCGCAGGTCGCCCCGGACGAGCCCACCGAGGACCTGGCCGATGATCAACGGCGTCGCCAGGTGGAGGATCGCGACGAGCGCACCGGCCACCAGCATCCCGCGCAGGTCGCGGCCGTTGCCGGTGAGCCCCCGGCGCAGCAGGTCCCGCAGGCGGGCCCGCGCGGGCAGCGGCAGGTGCGGGACGGCGACGCTGTCGGTGAACGCGGTCGCGCCGGCCGCGTCCACCGGCGTGCGTGCCCTGGTCACGGGGTCGACCACGTGGTAGCGGCCACGCGCGAACACCAGCGGCACCGCGACGGGGTCGCCCGTCCCGTCGGTGCCCCGGCCGATCAACGGTCCGATGTCGCGCCGCCACCAGCCCCGGTCCAGCCGGGTCCGGCGCAGGCGGATCCCGGACTGCCGCGCGTGCGCCCGCAGCGCCGCCAACGGGTCCGCCGGCGGCGCGCTCACCGCCGCCACCCGGTCACCGCGCGCAGCACGTCGCGGGGCTCGCCGCCGGACTGGTCCACCGGGCCGGTGCGGGGGCCCAGGCCCAGTTCGCCCAAGGCGCGACGGGCGGTCGCGGCGATCGCGGACCGGTGGGCGCGCCGGCGTTCGGCGAGCGCGGCGAGGAGACGTTCGTCGTCCGCTCCCGCCTCGTCCACGGCGGCCCCGGCCAGGCGGGTCAGGTGGCCGCCGATGACGTCGGTGAGCCCGCCGGCGCGCAGGACGTCCTCCGTGGTGCGGAAATTTAGGACGCAGTCGTCCTCGGCGCGGATCCAGTCCCCCACCGCGAGCAGGACGGCGTCCCGGCCGGCGGTGACCACGTCGCCGCCGTTGACGCGGAACCTACCGCCGGCCCGCAGCCAGAGCGGGCGTCGGGCGCACAGCGCGGACCGGCCGGAGGCGAGCGCGCCCGGCCGCAACGGCTCGCTGTGGCGCGGCGGGTGCGCCGGTCGGGCCCGGTCGGACATCGCCTGCAAGGCGCGGTCCAGCGCCGGGCCGAGCGCGCCGGCCCACCCCGGGAACGCCGGGTCGTGCAGTTCCCGCAGCCGGGCCCCGGGCAGCGGCACGGCCCACAGTTGCCCCTCGCCGGTCGACGCGGGCGGCGGCACGGCGCTGAACTCCGGACAGCGCGCCACGAACTGCCGGCGGGACCGGCTGCCGTCGGGCAGCTCCCACACCGCGAAGAGGTCGACCGGGCCGCCTTCGACCAGGTAGGTGAACCGCCGGTCGAGCCGGCGCGGTCGCGCGGACGCCTCCGACGCCGAGGCGGCGAGGAGGTCCCAGCTCACGGCGTCACCTCCGGGGTCTCGTGGTGCCGGATGAGGTCGGCGTAGGCGCCGTCGCGGGCGAGCAGCTCGTCATGCGTGCCGCGTTCGACCTCACGGCCGTGCGCCAGCACGACGATCAGGTCGCAGTCGCGGACGGTCGCCAGCCGGTGGGCGATGATCAGGCAGGTCGCCCCGCGTCGCCGGATGTCGGCGTCGATGAGCGCCTCCGTCGCGGTGTCCAGGGCGCTGGTGGCCTCGTCGAGCACCAGCAGCCGGGGCCGGCGGGCCAAGGCGCGGGCGATGACCAGGCGTTGGCGCTGCCCGCCGGAGAAGTTCCGGCCGCCTTGGCGCACCGGGGCGTCCAGGCCGCCGGGCCGGTGGGCCACCTCGTGCAGGACGTGCGAGTCGGCCAGCGCGGCGAGGACCTCGTCGTCGCCGATGGTGGGGTCCCACAACGTCACGTTGTCGCGCACGGTGCCCTGGAACAGGGTTTCGTCCTGGTCGACCACCGCCGTGGTCGCCGCCCGCAGGTCCGGGTCCAGGGCGTCGAGGTCGTACCCGTCGATCGTGACGCGCCCGCGCCACGGCCGGTGGAGCCCGACGACCAGCCTGCCCACCGTCGACTTGCCGCTACCGGAACCACCGACCAGCGCCACCCGGGCACCGGGCGGCAGCTCCAGGGAGAAGTCGGTCAGCAGCGGCGCGGCCGAGGGGTTGTAGCCGAACGTGACCGACTCGACCAGCACCCGGCCCTCCATCGGCACGTCCGTGACGGGGTCCGGCGGGGGCGCGGGCACCGGGTAGTGCTCGACGTCCAGCAGCCGCCGGACGTCGACGCCGACCTCCGCCACCCGGGCGCTGACCTCGCCCAGGGCGTCCACCGGCCGGTTCATCGCCGTGACCAGGCCCTGCACCGCGACGAGCAGGCCCACGGTCAGGGTGCCCGCCACGACCAGCCCGCTGCCGACGGCCAGCAGCACGGCGGTGGTCACCGCCATCACCAGCGTCGGGACCACGCCGAGCACGGCGGCCGGGACCCCGGCCCGTTGCCGGCCCCTGCTCACCGCGGCCTGGCGGGCGGCGACCTGCCCGAACGCCAGGTCCTCCTGCCCGTTGGCCTTCGTCGTCTCGATCATCGCGATCGTCGAGACGACGGTGGAGTACCAGCGGCCCCGCTCCGCCTGGACCCCGGCGACGGCGGACGTGCGCATCCTGGACAGCCACCGCAGCACCACGACGTTGAGCCCGGAGCACGCCGTGGCGCACAGCCCGAGCACGGGGTCGTACCAGCAGAGCAGGACGCCGTAGGCCAGCACCAGGGCGAGGTCGACGGCGGTCGCGGCGAGCCGCCTGGTGAACACCTCCGCCACCGCGTCGTTGGTCTCGACCCGGTGCGCGATGTCGGCGGCCGGCCGCTGGTCGAAGAACGCCTGCGGCAGCCGCAGCACGTGCCGGAAGAACCGGGCGGCCCCGCCGAGCGCGACGGCGGTCTCCGCCCGGACCAGCAGGAGCCGCTGCACGAGCGCCGCGACGGACGTGATCACGGTCGCGATCGCCAGCGCCGACACCAGACCGGTCGCCACGCCGGTGTCCCCGCCGAGCAGCACCCGGTCCACGAACACCCGCGACAGCAACGGGAACCCGATGCCCAACACCGCCACGAGCAGCCCGAGCAGCACGGTCAGCGGAACCACCGAGCCGAGGTGGCGCCACCGCCGGGCCACCGCCGCGAGCAGGCTGAACCGCCGGCCCTCGGGCCGGAACGCGGGCCCGGGTCCCAGGTCGATCGCGATGCCGGTGAAGGAGCGCTCGAACTCGTCCCACGGGACGGCCCGGGGGCCCAGCGCCGGGTCGTTCACCCGGACCCGGCGGCGGTCCATCCCCTCCAGCACCAGGAAGTGCTCGAACCGCCAGTGGAGGACCGCGGGCAGCCGCAGCTCGCCGAGGCCGGCGATCCCGCACTGCCTGCCCCTGGCGGTCAGCCCGTGCCGCCGCGCGGCCTTCACCACGCCGGACGCGGTGGAACCGTCCCGGCCGACCCCGCAGTCCCGGCGCAGCTCCTCCAGCGGGACGTGCCTGCCGTAGTGGGACAGCACGATGCCGAGCGACACCGCGCCGCACTCGGTCGCTTCCATCTGGACCAGCGTGGGCGTGCGGACCCGGCGGCGGGTGGGGCGCGCGGTCCTTCCGGCGACGGCGGTCACGTGAGCAGCCAGTCGACCGGGCGTTCGTCGGCGAGCGTGATGCGGGCCGTGACGACGCCAGGCGCGTACCACCGGTCCCGGGCGAGGTCACCGGTCGGGTCGACGGTGACCGCCACGACCGGGCCGGCGGAGAGGAAGGGCGTCACGTCGCGGGTCCGGCCGAGGAAGGCGCGCAGCGATTCGGCGGTCTCCGGGAACGAGCCGACCTCGCGCACCACCCCGGCGGCGGGACCGGGCGCGCCGGACAGCTCGACCGTCATCCCGGCCCGCACCGACCGCGCCGCCGGAGCGGCGACGTAGACCACGGCGCGCACCCGGTCGTCGGGCGTGTCGAGCCGTTCGAGGTTCGCGACACTGGTCCCGGTGGCCACCCACTGGCCGGGCGAGACCAGCGTGCCGACCACGTACGCGGTCCAGGGCGAGCCGACGGTGAGCGTGCCGCCGTCGGCGTCGGCCAGTTCGTAGAGCGCCTGACCCCGCTCCACCCGTTCGCCGGACCGAGCCAGGACGGCGGTCACCAGGCCCGCGCGCGTTGCGTCCACTGTGGACACCCCGGCGGCGCGGGTGAGAACACCCGGCGCGGAGACCGTCCTGGGCACGGTACCGAAAACCGACCAGGCGCTCGCGGCGACCACCACCGCGGTCAGGGCGAGCGCGGTGAGCCAGGCGGGCACCGGGGCGAGGTGCGCGACCTCGTCCAGCTGCTCCGGCGACGCGAGCGATTCGAGGGCGCGTTTGCGGAACTTCACCGGCTCCTCCTCGGTCGACCGGGAACGCGGGCCCGGTGGAAGAACGCGAACGGGCGCGCCGGGAGCGGATCCCGGCGCGCCCGTCGTCGCGCGGTGTGGCCGTCGCGGCGACACCGGCACAACAGTCCGACTGGCGGTCTGCCTACGCGCGGGGGATGCGGCGACCGCTGCCGAACTCGCCGTAACCGCCGGCGACGGTGTCCAGGTCGGCGTCGTCGAGCTCGACGACAGCGGTGATCTCGACGTCGTCGGAGGTGGGGAGGATCTGGTCGTTGGCCATTGTTCTTCTCCTGGTCAGACGTGCTTCGGTGGAAGGCCGTTGCGGATCCGGAGGCCGTCGTCCTCGCGGTGTCGCCTTTTGGCCACGAGAGAAACGTAAGGGCCCGGTCGGGCGGTCAACCACGCAGAAGTCCAGGCAGAACAAGAACTTCCGCCCGTTCTGCCGGTCCCGCCGGACGGGCGTTTCCCGGCATTGCGGCGGATGGGCGTCGCGTCGCGGAAACAGGGGATTAAGCGCAGGCGTCCAACAGGTACCGTGCGAGTGGGTTCAGCGCAAGTCGCCTTGCGAGTTCCGCCGATGCGCCACTGCGGTGGTCTGGCATCTCCGAAAGGCGACCGGCGAGCCGGGGTCGGGTTCCCACGCCCCTCCCACCCGCGGTACTAGCGGTGCCCTGAGGGTTGGATCAGGCGGAGATCAGGGGAAACCCTGATGGCACGGTGACCGGTCGCCGACATGCTGGAGGTGTCAAGGGACATCCGCAGTTCGAGGAGAGTCATGAGCGAATCCAGGCCCGAGTCCCCCCGTGCCGCCGTCGATGCCGTGGTCGACGCCGTTCGGGGGTTGGTCAACGAGGGCATCAACCGCCGGGTGGTCGTGCGCGACAGCAAGAACGACGTGGTGCTGGAGGTGCCGGTGGCCCTTGGGGTGGTAGCGGTGCTGGCCGCTCCGGTGGCCACCACGATCGGTGCCGGTGTCGCGCTGGCCGGCAGGTGCGGGATCAAGCTCGAGAACCGCCAACAGCCCGGTAACAAGCCCGCGACGACGGTCGAAGCCGAGCAGGTGTAGCCGGTCGGCGGTGGTGCCAGCGTGTGCCGTTCGACAACCTGCCGATGGAACCGCTACCGCCGGCACCTCGCGCGGCCACGCCGCCTCCACCGCACCACCAGTGCTACCACGCAGACCAGCCCGATGCCGATGCACCCGAAACACCACGGCGACGACGGGGACGAACCCTCGGACATCGCCACTGGCCGCGGCAACATCCTGATATCGATCATGATGCTGGCTCCGGGCGGCGCAGCACTCGCACTGGGGCTGTTCCTGGGCTGGGACACCGTTCCCGAACGCAGATGGCAATACCTTCTTCCGCCTGCACGTGATCGACATGAACGGCCCGATGGACGTCGACAGGTGGGACGAGCCCGCCGGCGACCGCTTCGCATGCCGGTACGAGGCATACCTCACCAACCCGCGTTCCCAACGCAGGAAAACACATAGCGCGTCGCGCTGAACATCCTCATCGCCGACGACAGCGCCTGAGCAGCCCCGCCGCCTTCCAGCCGCGTCCGCTGGTGGTGGCGTCGTTGGCGGTGGTCGCCGGAATCCCGCTCACGTGGGTTCGTCGGGGTGCAGACCCGGTTCGTGGGGCATGTCCGCGGCGATGGGCGTCGGGCTGAGCGAGGTGTCGTCCTCGCCCGCTTCGAGGAGCGTGTTCGCGGCGCCGACGATCCGCCCGTCCGGTTCGCCCACGACGTCGAGGTCACGGTCGGCGTAGTCCAGGCGGGCCAACACGCTGCGCATCGCCTCCAGGCGCGCGCGGCGCTTGTCGTTGCTCTTGACCACCGTCCACGGGGCTTCGGCGGTGTCGGTGGCCCGGAACATCGCCACCTTGGCCTCGGTGTAGTCGTCCCAGCGGTCCAACGAGGCCAGGTCGTTGGCGCTGAGCTTCCAGCGCCGGACCGGGTCGACCTGGCGAATGATGAAACGCGTGCGCTGCTCGGCCCGCGACACCGAGAACCACAGTTTCACCAGGACGACGCCGTCATCGACCAGCATCCGCTCGAACTCCGGCGCCTGGCGCAGGAAACGTTCGTACTGCTCGTCGTCGCAGTACCCCATGACCCGCTCCACCCCCGCGCGGTTGTACCAGGAGCGGTCGAAGAGCACCATTTCCCCCGCGGTGGGCAGGTGCTCCACGTAGCGCTGGAAGTACCACTGCCCTCGTTCGCGCTCGGTCGGAGTGCCCAGCGCGACCACCCGGGCACCGCGCGGATCGAGGTTCTCGGTGAAGCGCCGGATGGTGCCGCCCTTGCCCGCCGCGTCCCGGCCCTCGAACACGATGACCACCCGCCGACCGGTGTCCTGGACCCAGTACTGGAGCTTGAGCATCTCGATGTGCAACAACCGCTTCGCCCGCGCGTACTCCGTCCGGCCCAGCCGCTCCGCGAACGGGTAGTTCTCCCGCCACGTGTCGACCTCCGTCCCGTCCGGGCGCAGCAGCACCGGCTCTTCGCCCTCGGGGAAGCGGACCTTGATCTCGCCGGACAGCTCGGGGAACACCTCGGCCGCGGAAAGGAGGTCAGGCTCGGCCATCATGACCCGCAAGTACCCCCACCCGATCCGGGACTAAACCGACATTCCGCCTTCGCCACCCGACCGGCTACCAGGACTGGGACTCCGACGACCCGTATGAGGCCGCCGGCAGCGCGTCGGTCAGGTCGCCCACGGCCTCTTGGCGTTGGACCAGGCGGCTGACACCCATCACCAGGAGGCAAGCCTCGAAATAGAAAACGTCCGCCCCCAATTTCAAAGTAAGCCCATTAAAAGCAGTTCGAGGCAAGCTGTTTCAAGGTGGAAGAAGCTTTTTTCCCGCCCACTTCTTGTCCGCCCTTTACACGAATCAAGTAACCACTCAGGACACCTGATGCCGCTCTCGTGTCGCGTCACGGGAACGTCGGGTCCGTTCACGCTGTCGTTGACCAAGGGGTACCACGACGAACAGCAGCACCAGCGAGGAAATCACGAGTAGCACCCCGCCGCCCAGCCCCGCCGCCCCCTCGGCGAGGAACCCCGACACCTCCACCAGTAGGCCGAGCAGGCCGAGCACCACGAAGCCCACCCGCAGCGCCGTCAGCGGGAACGGCATGGCCAACACCGCGTCGGCCTGGTCCATCAGCGGCCGGGCCAACCGCGAATCTTCTACCGCCACGCCTTGGCGCATCGCACGCACGATGGCACGGCGCTGGCGGGAGTCCAAGCCGCGTAAGGCCGTGGAACCCCACAGTCGCCGCATCACGACGGCCATGGCGAGAGCGAACACCGCTCCCGACACCAGACCGACCCACACGTTGTCGCGCAACAGCCCCTGGGCGACGCCGAAGATCCCACCGGCGAACACCCCCATCAGAACGACTTTGCCGTACGAAACCCGCCGCGCCACCGGTCCTCCCCCGAGTCGTCTCCTGTCGATCTACCCCTTACGGCGTCCGACGAACCGTCAGGCCCACCGTCGCAAGACCCCGGCCGACCCGTTCGACGACCGGCGCTGCGGCGCGGCGACCTCACACCCCGCGCGCTGCCGGGATCCGTGCACATCAACCGACCCGACCCGCGATGTCGGACTTGCGGCCGAGTCGGAGGGGTCTTGCAGCACCGTTCCATGTAGACACACCGTCCGGTCACCGTGGCCGCACTGTCGGTCGAGAGCGCCGAGTGGGCTGCGCATCCGTACCGGAGCCACATGGGCGAGTCGGTCCGGGTGGCGTTTCCGCGCCGGGCGGCACTGGGAACGCTGGTAGTGGAACTTTTCCGGCCAGCAGCACAAATCGGAGGAAGATCGTCGTGTCGCGCAACCTGGTTCTTGACGAGTTCGAGCAGTCGCTCCGACGAGATCCCGACCACGCAGCGGTCGTTGATCGCGACAGGGTGGTGAGCTATCGCGAACTCGCCGAATCGGCCGGCCGGATCGCCGCTTGGCTGAGCTGCCGGGGAGTCGGTCGTGGTGACCTGATTCCCTTGGTGGGTGAGCGTTCCGTCGATTTGATCGCCGCGACGGTGGGTGTGTCCCAGTGCGGTGCCGCCTACGTACCGGTCGACGCCGCGTACCCGGCCGAGCGCCGCGAGAGCATGATCGCGCAGTGCCGGCCCAAGGCGGTGCTGTCCGCTGCGTGTGGGGTCGATGACAACATCGGTGCGGCGGTGGACGTCCGGACGATCCTCGCCGAGGCCCGGGACCCGCGACCAGGACCGGTGGAGATCGGGGGCGGCGACTCCGTCTACGTGATCTTCACCTCGGGCACGACAGGTGTGCCGAAGGGCGTCGTGGTCGAGCATCGCGCGCTGGCCCGGTTGATCGAGTGGCACAACAGGCGCTTCGCGATGGGGCCCGACTGCCGCAGCACCCTGATGGTCGGCGTGGGTTTCGACGTGTCCCAATGGGAAATCTGGTCGGCCCTGACGTCCGGGGCCACGATCCACGTCGTGGACGAGGAGGTCCGCGCGGAACCGGCCGCCCTGCTCGACTTCTACGCCGAGCACGGTCTCACCCACGCCTACGCGCCGACGGCGTTGGTGCACGGACTGGCGGACGCGCCGCAGCCGTCGTCGCTGCGTCTGCGGTACTTGTTCTGCGCCGGTGAGAAGTTGCACCCGTTGGCGACAGCCCACCTGCCGTACAAGCTGGTGGACTACTACGGGCCGACGGAAGCGACGATCTACGCGACCTACCGCGTGGTGCCGCCGCACAGCGAGCACGAGCCGTCCTCCATCGGCGTTCCCGTCGCCGACACCGAGGCGTTCGTCCTGGACGACGTGCTCGACGACGTGCCACCGGGAGACGTCGGGGAATTGTGCCTCGCGGGCGCCGGGCTGGCTCGTGGCTACCTGGGCAGCCCGAGGCTCACGGCCCGGCGGTTCGTGCACAGCCGGCGGCTCGGCCGACGTCTCTACCGCACCGGAGACCTGGCGCGCCGGCTGCCCGACGGCACCCTCCAGTTCGTCGGCCGCCGCGACGAGCAGATCAAGATCCGCGGTTACCGGGTGGAGCCCGGCGACGTGGAGGCCGCGCTGCTGAAGCATCCCGGGGTGCGCGCGGCGGCGGTGGTCGCCGAGGCCGATGAAGAGGCAGCGCAACGGCTCTTCGCGTTCCTGGTACCGGGCGACCCGGCCGAGGCCGAGGACCGGCTCGTCGCCGACGTGCGCGCCGGCCTGCGGCGGGAACTGCCGGACTTCATGCGCCCGGCCGTCTACCGCCTGCTCACGGAGTTGCCCACCGCGGCCAGCGGCAAGACCGACTACCCCGCGCTGCGCCAACTCACGACCACCGAGGAGCCGTCCGAGGAGGACGAGGAGGACGAGGACCGTTTCGACAACGACGTCGAACGCGGTATCGCCTCGGTCTGGTGCGAGGTGCTCGGACACCGCCACTTCAGCGCGGACGACGACTTCGCAGAGGTCGGCGGCAACTCGATGCTGGTGGCGTCGACCGTCGAGCAGATCAGTGCACGGACCGGGATGAAGACCCGCATCCGTGACCTGTACGAGTTCCCGAGCGTGCGCGCCCTCGCCACCGAACTCCGAAAGCGCGCCACCCAGGACGTGCCAGGCGGTGACGGCGAACCCGTGCACGAACTGCAACGCGACATCCAGCTACCGCCCGGCTTCGCGGTCACCGGCAACTTCGACCCGGACGTGCTCACACGCCCGCGGCACATCCTGCTCACCGGGGCCACCGGGTTCGTCGGCATCCACCTGCTCGCGGAGTTGCTGGCCACCACCCGTGCCCACCTGCACCTGCCCGTCCGCGGCTCCGACGCCGCGCACGTGACCGACCGGCTCCGCCGAGTCGCCCGCCGCTACCAGGTCGACCTCGACCTGGACCGGATCTCCGTCCATCCGGCGGACCTGGCGGAACCGCGGTGGGGCGTCGCCGACGAGGACTACCGGCGGTTGACCGAGCAGGTCGACGTGGTCTACCACTCGGCCAGCGCCGTGAACTTCATCCAGCCCTACTCCTACCTGAAGCGCGACAACGTGGACGGGTTGCGGCAGGTCGTCGCCTTCGCCGCCGAAGGCCGGACCAAGGCGCTGATCCTGCTCTCCACCATCTCCGTGTTCAGCTGGGGGCACCTGTTCACCGGCAAGACCCGGATGCGGGAGGACGACGACATCGACCAGAACCTGCCCGCGGTCAGCACCGACCTCGGCTACGTGCGCAGCAAGTGGGTCATGGAGAAGATCGCGGACCTGGCCGCCGAGCGCGGTCTCCCGCTGATGACCTTCCGACTGGGCTACGCGACCTGCCACAGCCGGACCGGGCTCAGCGCGGACTACCAGTGGTGGGGACGACTCGTGCAGACCTGCACCGCCCTGAACGCCATCCCCGACCTCCGGGAGCTGCGCGAAGGACTGACCACCGTCGACTACATGGCCCAGGCCATCGCCGCGGTCTCCCGACGACCGCAGGCGCTCGGCCGGCGGTTCAACCTGGTCCCCTCACCCGAGCAGGCGATGACCCTCAAGGAGTTCTTCCACCTGGTCGGCCGCCAGATCGGTCAGGACTTCGCCGTGCTGCCCTACCGGCAGTGGGTCTCGCTGTGGGAGCACGACCCCACGGCCCCGCTCTACCCGCTGCGCGGCATGTTCACCGACGACATGCACGAGGGGCAATCCACGATCGAGCTCTACCAGAACACCTACCGATGGGAGACCGACGACCTCCGGCACCACCTGGCCCCGAGCGGAATCCGCGAGCCGGAGTTCACCCCGGACCTCCTCACCCGCTACCTCGACCGTCTGCACATCGACTAGCACCGCTCCGTTGAGCGGTAGAGGCGGACCACCACAGGGGGCGCGATTGGCGGGAGCAGGGGCAGTGCCCGCCGCTGGAACGCCGGGCTGGAACAGCTCCGCCTCGTCCAGGCTGGTCAGGAATCCCGGCGCATGTCCGGTTGGCGTGGAACTTCTTATCGCGGTTGGCGGCGGGTCTCGGTGTGGTGCAGGACGGATCTCCCGGTCATCGCACCCGCGAACGTGAAGAGGGGCCCGGCACCATTTCGGCGCCGGGCCCCTGGGGTTGCGGGTTCACTTCCACCAACCGGTCCTAGAACCGGCTTGTCATGTCCACGTCATCCGCACGAACTCCGGACGACGCTGGGATCGCATATACGTGACCGGAAACCACCTTCCAATCGATCTGGAGTGCGGTACCCGCCCGGACTTGTTGCTCCGAGACAGGCGATCCGATGGCGTGCAACCCTTCCCTTCTCTGTCGTTCCCTACCTTGCCTGTACTGCTCGGGCCACCGTGCCGGAACCCCTTCCACTGATCGGCTCCAGCGCGCCTGACCGATACTGCTGTTCCCACTGCAGACTGTCGGACTCCGGGTCGTGCGAACTGTTGTCGAGCGTAATGCGGTTGTGCTCCCGGTACTGCGTGTGCCGACCGTCCTTGGCCTCACCTGCGGAACCTTCTACCACCGGTCCCGGCCGGAGGGGCCGTACTGCTCCCAACTCGCGGGTAGTTCGTCCTCTCCCGCGCTGACCAAATGTTCTCTTCTGTCCAACAAGGAGAACACTACACACACCGACCTACGAATGTCTACCCCTGTGACCATAGATTTCCTCAACCAGGTGCCGCAGGTGCGCTTACCTGCGGTGATGCACCAGCTGCGTGGTCCGCGGCCTCGGTCCGGCCGCCGAGACCACGGCGGTCACGACCCGTCCGCAGGTGAACCGATCTCCCGGCGAAGGGTCCGCGCACCAGCGCGGACCCGTACTGCCGGCGAGCACCGGCGATCGGTACGATCCAGGGGATGCGCAGGTCGGGGCTGGTGAATCAGACGCGCGGGCTGGGTGCACACGACCACGTGTGCTGGCGGTACGACGACCCGCCCGACTTCCAGGCCCGTGCGCGGGAGTTCCTGCTCGACGGCTTGGAGCAGGGCTACCGGGTCTGCTACGCGGCCTCCGGCGATGTGGACGCCCTGGTGCACGATCTGAGCGGGATCGACGGCCTCGACCGTGCGCTGGGCGAGGGTGCGGCCCAGGTCACTTCGCTGGGAGCGACGTACCAGGGCGGCACGGTGGTCGAGCCCGAGGCGCAGGTCCAGTCCTACGCCGCCGCCACCGAGGCCGCCGTGCGTGACGGTTTCGCCGGGTTCCGGGTGGCGGCCGAGGCCACTCCGCTGGTGCGCACCCCGCAGCAGCTCGCCGCCTTCGCCCGCTACGAACACCTGGTGGACCGCTACATGGCCGAGCACCCGTTCTCCGCGATGTGCGCCTACTCCTCCGCTGAGATCGAGGACTCGGCGTTCGCGCAACTCGCCTGCCTGCACCCGAACACGAACGCGCGATCGCCCGGTTTCCGGCTGCACGCCGCGGACGACCACGGCACCGTGCTGGGCGGCGAGGTGGACTCCCCCGCAGTCGACCTGTTCACCCAGGCGTTGGGCCGCGTCGACCTGCGCGCCCAGGGCGGGGAGCTGGTGCTCGACGCCACGGAGCTGACCTTCATCGACCACAACGGCCTGCTGCGCCTCGCCGACCACGCGGCCCACCTGGGCGCACCCCTCGTCCTGCGCGCTTCCTGGCCGGGCCTGGCCCGCCTGGTAGACCTGCTCGACCTGCGCGACGTGCACGTGGACCACGCCGCATGACCACCACGACGCCGCCTCCCGCCGGGTTCGTGCACCCGGCGTTGTTCTACAGCTCCGACGAGGAGTACCTGGGCGCACTCGTGCCGTTCATCACCGACGGCCTGGCCGAGGGGCACCCCGCCGCCGTGGCGGTGCCCGGGGCGAGGCTGCTCCTGCTGCGCGAGGCGTTGGGTGCGGCCGCGGACGACGTGCTGATGCTGGACATGGAGGTGGCGGGCCGCAACCCCGGCAGGATCATCCCGACCGTCCTGCGACGCTTCGCCGACGCCCACCGCTCCGGCCACGTGCGCATCATCGGCGAGCCGATCTGGGCCGGCCGCACCGATCTCGAGTACCCGGCCTGCGCACAGCACGAAGCCCTGATCAACCTGGCCTTCGTCGGACGCGACGTCACCATCGTCTGCCCCTACGACACCCGCACCCTCGGCGACCGCGCGCTGACCGACGCCCTGGCAACACACCCGACGGTGTGGGAGACGACCGGACGGCGCGACAGCGAGCACTACGACCCTCACGCCGTGGTCGACCGCTACAACCGACCACTGCGAGCGGCCCCGGACGCCACCGGCCTCGACATCAGGACCACCGCCGACATCCGCGACGTCCGCCGGCTCGCCGGCGACCGGGCGCGACAAGCGCACCTCGATGCGGAGCGGACGGCCGACCTCGAACTCATCGCCACCGAGTTGGCGACCAACAGCCTCCGGCACACCGACGCGGGATGCCGGCTGCGGATCTGGCGCGACGAGGAACACCTGATCTGCTCGGTCGAGGACGACGGGCGCCTGACGGACCTCCTGGCCGGGCGCCGCCCACCCGAACCAGGACAGCACGGAGGCCGAGGTCTTCTGCTGGTCAACCAACTCGCCGACCTCGTGCGCACCCATGCCACCGCCCGCGGCACGACCGTGACCGCATTCCTGCGCACGGACGGGTGACCGACGGGGAAGGGTCGCCGGGTTCACCGCCAAGCCGCAGTCTCGCGGTGTACGTACGCACAACCCGGGTATGTGGCGTAGTGCCGCAACGAGCGATCGCGCGGCGGTAGGACCGCTTCGAGCGGTCCTGGCCCAGGCGGCACGGAACGTTGAGCAAGCAGCGCCCGTGCCGCCTGGGCATCTCCGGCACGTCGCTTCGGGGCACGAGCTGGGCCAGTCGTGGCGGGTGAGCACTCGGAACTGGGGGTCTGCTCGACATCGGCGATCGTCCGCGTCCTCGCCTTCGACGTGGCGGACCGGAACCAGGCCGCAGCCGCCCCGCCCCGGAGACCCTCGGGCTCCCGCCGATCCGGGGCGTTGTGCACACCGCCGGTGTCGGCCGCCTGGCAGCACACCGAACTGTCTCGCAGGCTCGCCGGCTGAACACCGCGTTCGCCCCACCCAGAGCCGTCCACCACCCGGAGGTCACCCCGATGAGCCGCTACCTGCTCGACAACGCGGACGCCCGCACCAGAGCGCGCTTCGACGCGCTCAACGCGACCTACGACGCGGCCAGCCACACCGCGCTCGACGCCACAGGCGTCACGACGGGCTGGAGGTGCTGGGAGGTCGGGGCCGGCGACGGCGGTATCGGGCGGTGGCTGTCCGACCGCGTGGGAGAGCACGGCTCCGTGCTGATCACCGACATCGACACCCGCTGGGTACGAGCCTGCGAACGGGCCAACACCACCGTCCTCGTCCACGACGTGGTCGACGACGAACCGCCCGGTGACGGTTTCGACCTGATCCACGCCCGCCTGGTGCTGGTGCACCTGCCACGCCGACAGGCCGTCCTGGACCGCCTGCTCGCCTGCCTGCGGCCCGGCGGCCGGCTGGTGCTGGAGGAGTTCGACCTGGAGCTGCGCCTGACGACGTCGGCCGGCGACCCCACCTCCCGTGCGACGTTCGAGGCAGTGCACCAGCCGTTCATGCGCCTGCTCGAATCCCGGGGCGCGGACCTCGCGTGGACGCGATCCTTGCCGGAAGACTTCACCGCGCGGGGGTTGCGCGACGTCACCGTTCGGACGCACACCCAACTGTGGCGCGGAGGAGAAGACCACATCGCCCTGCACCGCGCGAACATCGGGCAGGTGGCGGAACTCCTGTTGGACCAAGGCGTGTCACCCCACGAACTCGACCGGTTCCACGCGCTGCTCGACGATCCCCGGTTCGCCGTGTGGTCCTACACTCTCGTGTCGACCTCCGGCAGGCTCCGCCCGGAAAGCTGACCCTCAGGTCCTCTCCGGTTCGACAGTGGACTGTCCGTGACGTCGTCCCCTGCGCCGGCCCGCGTCAACCCCGCCGTTGAGCACGATGTGACCTTTTCGGACACTGCTCGAACACCGTTTGACGGCGTCCCGTTCGGGCATACGATCGGAATGCGACGTCCACATGCTTTGATCGACAACTCGCTGTCCGCGTTGGTCGAGGGCTACACCTGGTTGCCCGCGCGACGGGCGCGGTCGGCGTCGGGCGTGGCGCACACCCGCGTTCTGGGTCAGCGCGCGGTCGGGTTGTGCGGTCCGGACGCCGCCCGCTTCTTCTACGACGAGGACCACGTCCGGCGGCACACGGCGATCCCGTGGCCGGTGCAGAACACGTTGTTCGGCCGGCGGGCGGTGCACACCCTCGACGGTGACCGGCACCGCCGCCGCAAGAGCATCTTCCTGACGGTCGTGAACCGGCACACCGCGCGAACCTTGGCCGATGGCGTCGGCACTTCGTGGGACGACGCGGCGGCTTCGTGGGAGCCGGGGCGGCCGGTGGTGCTGTTCGACGAGGCCGCCCGGGTGCTCACCCGGGCCGTGTGCCGGTGGGCGGGCGTCCCGTTGGCCGACGCCCAGGTGCCCGTCGTGGCACGGGACCTGGTGGCGATGGTGGACGGCTTCGCCACACCCGGTCCCCGGCACTGGCGCGCCCGCGCCGCGCGGGGCCGGCGGGAGGCGTGGCTGGGTAACCTGGTGACCCAGGTGCGTGATGGTGCCTTGAGCGTGCCCGCGGGTTCGGCCCTGGCGGCCGTCAGCGCTCACCGGGAGGTCGATGGCGAGGAGCTGTCCCCCCGGTTGGCGGCGGTCGAACTGCTCAACGTCATCCGGCCGACGGTGGCGGTGTGCTGGTTCGTCGCCTACGCGGGCCACGCGCTGCACCGCTGGCCCGAGCACCGGCAAAGCCTGCGCGACGGGGACCGCGACTTCGCCCTGGCCTTCGCCCACGAGCTGCGCCGCTTCTACCCGTTCGCACCGTTCATCGGCGGCCGCGCGGTCCGCGAGCTGACCTGGCACAGGGACCGCATCCCGAAGCACGCCATGGTGCTGCTCGACCTGTGGGGCCACAACCACGACGAACGGCTGTGGGGCGACCCGTTCGCGTTCCGGCCGGAGCGCTTCCTCGGTCGCGACATCGGCCCGTTCGAACTGGTGCCGCAGGGCGCGGGTGACCCGGAGACCAACCACCGCTGCCCCGGCGAGCCTCTGACCGTGGCGATCCTGCGCACCCTCGCCGTGCGGTTGGCGCAAACCGACTACACGGTCCCGGAGCAGGACATGACCATCTCGCTGCGACGCGTCCCGGCACGGCCCAAGAGCGGATTCGTCCTCGTCCCAACCGGCACGGCGTCGCACAGCTCCTGACCGGTGTCATCACCCGGGAATCGCCCTTGGCACCACCGGCCCGGTCGACTCGCGCGGGGGGTCGGCCCCACGCAAGCCGCGAACATGGACGCCTTCCGATCGGTCCGACAGCGTGCCGGTGCCTGCCCGGCCGTCGCACCGCAGGTCAGTCCGGTGGTTCGGCTGCGGCGGTGTCCTGGTCGGTGTCGTGGATGACGTCATGATCGGTCGGTGTTGTGCGCTCGACTTCCGGGACCTCCA
This sequence comes from Saccharothrix espanaensis DSM 44229, assembly GCF_000328705.1. Classification (NCBI taxonomy): domain Bacteria; kingdom Bacillati; phylum Actinomycetota; class Actinomycetes; order Pseudonocardiales; family Pseudonocardiaceae; genus Saccharothrix; species Saccharothrix espanaensis. Next base: position 5,937,853 of record NC_019673.1, read on the forward strand.
CGTCCAGGTTGTCCAGGCGCGGCGTGCCCGGGGAGTGGGGCGGGTCGGGAGTGAGCGGTGCGCTGTCGTCTTCCGTCATCGGAGACGGCTACCCGTGCGATCGTCGGTCAAGCATCTCGAACGAGTGAAGCGAACACCGCGGCCACCCGGCCGGTCCTGGTGCGCGACGGTGTCGGATCGGTCAGCGGCGGTCGTGCAGCGCCGCGAGTCGTGGCCACAGGTGGGCCAGCGTGGCGGCTCCGGCGAGCAGGACGTCGATCGACACCCGTTCGTCGCTGTCGTGCCACCGGTCCTCGGGCAGACCGGTGCCGAAGAACACGACCGGCGCGTCCAAGGCGCGGGCGAGCAGTTCGGCCGGTCCTCCGCCCGCGTTGCCCATCCGGCCCGGCGGTGAGCCGAACCCCTCACGCATGGCGTCGGCGAGCGCGTCGAGCGCCGGGTGGTCCTCCGGCGTGCGGTAGGGCTCCTGGCCGGTCTCCTCCGCGACGGTCAACTCGTAGTCGACGTGGTCGCCGATGTTGTCCGCGACCCAACGCCGCAGCTGCCCGGCCACGTCCGCCACCTTCTGGTCCGGCACCGTCCGGATGCCCAGGTCGGCGGCGGCGACGGCCGGGATCGCGCCCGTCGGCGGCCCGACCGGATCACCCGCGACCACGGTGAGCACCTCGGCCGCCGGCCGGGTCCACAGCCGTTCCAGCACCGTGTACCCGGCCTCACCGCCGATGGTGCGGGTCTGCGACCTGGTCAACCAGTCGTCATCGCTGAACGGCAGCGCGGCCAGGGCGGACCGGGTGCGTTCGGATGCCTCGGCCACGTCGTCGTAGAACCCCGGCAGCGTGACGCGGCCCTTGTCGTCGTGCAGCCGGGCCAGCAGCCTGGACAGCTCCTCGGCGGGGTTGGGGGCCGGTCCGGACACCGCGCCGCTGTGCACGTCGCGCAGCGGACCTCGCACTTCCAGGTGCGCGAGGACCTGGCCGCGCACGCTGGTGCAGATCGCGGGGTGGTCGGCCCGCCACAGCAGGGTGTCGGAGAAGACCACCAGGTCGGCGTCGAGCCGGTCGCGATGCTCCTCGATCAGCTGGGCGAAGTGCGGTGACCCGGCCTCCTCCTCGCCCTCGACCAGGAACTTCAGGTTCACCGCGGGTGCCGTGCGCCCGGTCGCGGCCAGGTGCGCCCGAAGGCCCCACAGGTGGGCCAGCACCTGGCCCTTGGCGTCGGAGGTGCCCCGCCCGTAGAGGCGGCCGTCGCGCAAGGCCGGTTCGAACGGGGGCGTCTCCTCCCACTGCCCGTCCTTCGCGGCGCGCACGTCGTGGTGGCTGTAGACCAGGACCGTCGGCGCGTCGGGCGTCGCACACCACTCGGCGTAGACCGCCGGCCCCACGTCCCACACCTCCACCGTGGGGAAACCCGTGTCCCGCAACGCCCCGGCGAGCCACCGCGCCGACCGGACCAGGTCGACGTCGTGCTCCGACTCCCCCGCGACCGAGCGCAGGCGCACCCAGCCGATCAACTCCTCGACGATCCGGTCGCGGTGGTCGGCCAGGTAGCCACGCACGCGTTCGGCCACCTCCCCGTTCCCGCCAGGCGAGGGCGGAGTTCCTTCGTCGGCCATCGTCGTCCTCTCGCTGCGCTGTCGTCGGGGAGTCGCCAGCGGGCACGGCGCCATCAGCCTCTCCTGCCTGAACACCGTGCCGCTGGGGCGGTCGTGGCCACCGTTTCGGCGATGCCGGCCAACGCCTCCGGCTCCGAGGTGCGGTCTGGCCCCGCACCGGGTCTGCGCCGAGGTCAGCGGCGAGGTCTGCGCCTGGGTCAGCGGCTGCTCGACACAGCGCGGAGCACCGGGCCGACATCCGACCGGCGACCGGGGCGCAGCGCGGCGTGCCGCTGCCCCGGACCGGGCCCGTCCCGCGCGGCCAGCACGTCGGCCACCACACCGGTCGCGAAGCCGTAGACCGACTTGTGCAGCAGGTCCACCAGCAGCTCCCGGCGCGGCCACGTCTGCGGCGGCGCGCCGACACCGGTGGCGTTCTCCAGGATCTGGTCGTTGGTCAGCCGCACCACGGTGAACATCGCCGACGCCACCGGACCGCGCACCCCCGCGTTGGCCATCAACGACCGCACCACCCCGGCGAGCGCACCCTGACCCAGGTGCATGGCGAGGTTGACCGCGCGCGGTTGCTTCCCGGGCTTCTCGGTCATCCCGAGCAGCCGCTCCAGCACCCGGGCCGGCACGTGCGAGTCCGGCCGCCCGGTCACCCGCTGCTCCAGCTTCTCCCCGACGGTCATCACCACCGCACCGGCCGCACCGGCCACCAACCCCTGCCACAGCGCACGCTTCATCATGACCACCGGCTACCCCGCGCCCGGCGACCTATCCTCATGCCGTCCCGCCGTCCGCTCGCGACCCGGCCTCGGGCGCTCCACGACCCGCGGCCGCTCCGGCAGCTCGTCGAGCCGGCGGAGGCAGGTGTGCGGAGGAGCGCCGGACCGGGGATAATCGGACGCCCTGGTACTCCCGGGGCGCGTCCGCGACGTACTGCGTTCGTGCACGAGATCACCGAGGCAGTGGTCACGGCTGGTGCGTGGTCCGGTGCGGCGGTACTCCCTGCGGCAGCGAGGACGGATGTTGGACGGGCAGCGTCGAGACCGGCTGGCGCGGATGGTCGCGGAAAGTGTGGTCTCGCCTGGCCGCGCGGGCTGGGCGCGGGCGCTGTGCGAGGTCTGCGTGCGGGCACTGGCCGGGGTCGACGCCGCCGCGATGTCCTTGCGCAGCGACCACCGCGCGCAGGAACTGCTCGGCGCGAGCGACCGCTGGGCCGGCGTGCTGGAGGAAGCCCAGTACACCGTCGGCGAGGGCCCCGGGGTCGAGGCGTTCGCCACCGGCGGGCCGGTGCTGGTGGCGGACCTGAGCGCGTACCGCGCGAAGTGGCCCGGGTTCGCCGATCTCGCCGAGGACGAGGGGCTGGCGGCGGTGTTCGCCTTCCCGCTCCAGCTCGGCGGCATCAGGCTCGGGACACTGGACCTCTACCGCCGCCGACCGGGTGGCCTGTCCTCCGAGGTGGTCGCCGACGCCGCCGTGCTGGCCGACCTGACGGTCCTGTCGCTGCTCGACCACAGCGGTGCCACCGACGGCGAAGTGCGCGTCGAGGTCTCCTACCAGGACGTCAACATCGCCACCGGGATGCTCTCGGCGCAGCTCCGGATCAGCCTGGAGGACGCCTTCGCCCGGCTGCGGGCGCACGCCTTCGCCAACCGCAGGTCGGTGCTCGACGTCGCGCGCGACGTGCTGGCCCGGCGCCTGCCCCTGGACCAGCTCGCGGACTGACCCGTCACCGCGCGCCGCACCCCCGGCGGGTCGTATGCTTCCGAGGTGCCCGCTCCCGAGCAGATCGCCGCCGCGTTGAGCGACATCACGGCGAAGCTGGTCGACGGGCATGACGCCGACACGGTGCTGCGCATGATCACGGCCGCGTGCACGCGGCTGCTCGACGCCTCCGCCACGGGCGTGATGCTGGTCGACCCGCGCGGCGGCATCAGAGTCGTGGCGGCGTCCGACGAACGGGCCCGGTTCGTAGAGCTGCTCCAGTCGCAGATCGAGGAAGGCCCCTGCGTGGACTGCATCCGCGACGACGTCGTGGTCAGCGCCGTCGACCTGGCCCGGGAAACCGACCGCTGGCCCGAGTTCACCCCCGCCGCGACGGCCGCCGGCTACCGAGCGGTCCACGCGATCCCCATGAGGTTGGACAACCGCGCCCTTGGCGGCTTGAACGTCCTGTTCACCGGGACCGCGCCCTGGGCGCAGTGGCAGTACGACCTCGCCCGCACCCTGGCCGACCTGTCGGTGCTGGGGCTGTCGCAGGAAGGCGACTCCCGACGCGCGGACCGACTGGTCGAACACACGTTGACCACCATGAACGACCGGGTGCGCCTCGCCCACGCGACCGGCCTCGTCGCGGGCAGCTTGAACCTCGACCCGGAACGGGCGAGCGCGTTGATCCACCAGCACGCCGGCGCGCATCGCACACCGGTGCGCGACATCACCCGCGCCCTGGTCGACGGCTCCCTCGACCCGGCCGCCCTGGCTCCTCCCGCCGAAGCGCGCCAGGAACGGCCGCCGGCCGGCTGACCTACTCCACTCGGGACTGGGTGCGAGCACAGGATCACCCGTCTGGGCGGTGCGCCGCTCTACAGTGGACTTCTGCTCTGGCGTCCGGTTACGCGGGGTCCGCGTGCAGGACCAGGCTGTGGATCTGCGCGATGGTGACCTCAGGGCTGTCCGGCAGGATCAGGTCGATCGGCTCCACCAACTCGTAGTGGCCGCTACCGGACGGGCAGGAAGCCCCGGCGGTGCTGAACTTCGCCGGGTTCCTGACTGTGGCTTGCACCTTGCCGCCCGGTTGTTCGACGGTCGCGCCGAGAGCGATGACGAGGTCGTCGGCGAAGTGCGACGGCGATTCCGTCGAGGAGCGCAGCACGCTGTCCTCGTCCTGCACGAGCGTGATGGTGCCGCCGTCCTCCGGTCCGCCCGCGTCCGGCAGTTCGGCGGTCAAGCGCAAGCCGGTCAAGCGAAACCGCGCCGTGCCCTGTGCATCGGTGTCGGCGGTGAACGAGCAGGTTCCGGCGAAGTCGACCAGCACGGGCTTCGACCTCAGCGTGAACTCGACCTCGGACGCCCGGCACCGCAGCTCCGACTTGGATCCGGACTGCGGCAGATCGGCGGACGACATGGCGGGGGCCACCTCCTGTTGACGAACGCGCTCGGAGCGCCTGGGGCCTGCTTACCCCGGGTCGGCGGCCTCAAACGAGGGGCGCGGAGCGGGGACCGACCGGGTGATTGCCGTTCCGGACCGGCGATCGTCCACCTCGGTCGATGACCTGGCCGGTGAAATCCGTCCCCGGCCGGGTAACCCCGCTTATGCAGACGCCCCACACGTCGGTCCGAGTCGGACGCGCGCCGCTCGGCGGTGCGGTGTGAGAACGGTCGGGGTGGAGGAGGAATTCCTGCTCGCCGACCCGACCACCCGCAAGGTCATCCCGCGCGCAGCGGCCGTGTTGAAGCGGGTCGACGGCCTGCCGGCGGGCTCGAAGACCCACCGCGAGCTGCTCGACACCCAGGTCGAGTTCGCCAGCGGGGTGTGCGAGGACCTGACCGAGCTGCACCGCCAGTTGGCAGCAGGCCGCCGAGCCCTGGTCGAGGCGGCCACCGACGAGGGTGTGCTGGTGGTGCCCTCCGGCACGCCGGTGCTCAGCGCACCCGTCGCTCCTCCCGTGGACGACCGCTACCGGGCGATCACCGACCTGTACGCGGGGCAGGTGGCGGACTACCACTGCTGCGGGTGCCACGTCCACGTCGGAGTGCCGGATCGGGACACGGCCATCGCGGTCGTCAACCACCTGCGCCCGTGGCTGCCCACGCTGCTCGCCCTGTCGGTCAACTCGCCGTTCGCGCACGGCCGCGACACCGGTTTCGGCAGCTGGCGGATGGTCGAGCAGTCCCGGTTCCCGGGGTCCGGCCCGCCGCCGCGCTTCGCCTCGGCCGCCGAGCACGACACCGCCGTGGAGCGGTTGGTCGACTGCGGGGTGCTGACCGATGCGGCCATGACGTTCTGGCACGCCCGCCCCTCGCCCCGCTACCCGACGGTCGAGGTGCGGATCGCGGACACCGCGGTGACGGCGGCGGACGCGGTCGCCTTGGCGGCCGTGACGCTGGCCCTGGTCGAGCGGGCGCTGGACGACCTGGCAGCCGGGCGGGAGGCCCCGGAGTTCGACCACCAGGTGCTGGCCGCGGCCACCTGGACGGCCGCGCGGTTCGGCGTCGACGGACCGGGGGTGGACCCGTGGAACGGCGTAGCGGTACCCGCGCCGGTCCTGGTGCGCCGCTTGCTGGACCACGTGGGCGGGACGGGGCATCCGCACGACCACCTCGGCGCACCGACCGGTGCGCGCCGTCAGCGGGCAGCCGCCGCGAATGGCCCGAAAGCCCTGGTCGACTGGCTGGCGTCGGCGTGCATCACCGGGATCGGGCCGGGTATCCCGCCGACGTGACGCATACTCTGCACGCTCTGGGAGCCGCCGCCCTCCCCACTCCGCGTGGGCCGCTGTCCGAGACGGTCATCACGGCCCTGCGATCCGACCCGTCGCAGTGGTCCCCGCCCACCGGCGTGGACGGGCACGACCCGTACGGCGACGACCTCCAACTCGCGCTGCACGTGTGCTACGAACTGCACTACCGCGGCTTCCACGACGCCGCACCAGGCTGGGAATGGGACCCCGAACTGATCCGGCTGCGGTCGGAGATGGAACGGGTGTTCCACGACGCGCTGGACGCCGACCTGCCCGGACACCCGGACGTCGACGAGGTGCTGGACGAACTCCTGGTCGAACCGGTGGACGGGCAGGGACTGAGCCACCACCTGCTCGACCAAGGCCAGTGGTGGCAGATGCGGGAACACTTCGCCCACCGGTCCATCTACCACCTCAAGGAAGCAGACCCCCACGCCTGGGTCATCCCCCGCCTCACCGGCCGGGCCAAAGCCGCACTCGTCGCCGTCGAGTACGACGAATACGGCGGCGGACGCGGCGACCGGATGCACTCCCAGCTCTACGCCCGACTACTCGCCGGCGCCGGTCTGGAGACCGGCTACCTGCACTACCTCGACCACGCACCCGCGCCGACGCTGGCGACCGTGAACTTGATGTCCCTGTTCGGACTCCACCGCGAACAACGCGGCGCACTCGTAGGCCACTTCGCCGCCGCCGAAATCACCACCGCACCCAGCGCCACCCGCATGGCCAAAGCACTCGACCACCTCGACGCCCACCCCGACTGCATCGAGTTCTACACCGAACACATCGAAGCCGACGCCGTACACGAACAAGTCATGCGACACGACGTCATCGGCGACCTCACGACCCGCGAACCCGAACTCACCGACTCGATCGTCTTCGGCATCCGCGCCACCGAACTACTCGAACAACGACTCACCGACCACACCCTCACCGCCTGGACCGACAACCACACCTCACTGCTCACACCGCTGTGAGTCACCGCCGCCATGTCGTCACGAGGGACGGCTGTGGAGGAATCGAGTTTGAGGCCGTGAACGAAGGCTATTCACACGGCATGTCGATGGCAGGGATTCTCAATCGCGTCAGGACGAACTACGCACGAGGCGAGCCGCGGCCACTGGGCGGCTACCTTCGGGCGATGGGCGGGTACCTGGGTTTGGTGGGCGCGGCCACGGTGGTGGGCGTGGCTCGCGGTGCCCGCTTGCCGGAGCGGTTCTCGTGGAGCGACACGTTGCTGGTGTCGGTGGCCACCCACAAGATGACCAGGCTGTTGAACAAGAGCGCCGTCACCAGTCCTCTTCGGGCACCGTTCACCCGCTTCGAGGGATCTGCCGGCGAAGGCGAAGTGCTCGAGTCGGTGCCCTCCACGGGCAACCACCGACATGCGGTGGGCGAACTGCTGACCTGCCCCTTCTGCTCCGGGGTGTGGCTGGCGACGTCGTTGACCGCCGGACTCGTGCTGGCTCCCCGCCCTACTCGCCTGCTCACCACCACCATGGCCGCCGTCGCCGGCTCGGACTTCCTGCACCTGGCCTACGACGCCGCCAAGTCGGCCGCCGCGCAGGCCGGTGAGTGATCCGCCCGGTCGGCGTCGCACGCCGGCAGCCGCCGGCCGGGCGTTCCGCACCCGATGAATGGAGGACGACCCGATGGACCCCGACGACCGAGTGGATGCGCAAGATGGTGTCGACCCGGAGGAGTTCGCCGAAGACGTCGGCATCGACCCGACACCCCAGGAAGTCGACCAGTACCTCGAACTGGCCGTGGAAACCCCCCAGTCCGAATCGGACGAGTCCGGGGAATAACGCAGCGCTGACGCGGTCGGGCCGGGGCCAGAGCGGCCACAACTCCAGCAGGCCCGCCGGCGGTGGCAAGCCACCGATCACGTTCCCGCACGACCACACCCGTCTCCAGCAAGACCGCGAATCGCCGGAAAGCACGCCTGATCCGGAATGGACCGTGCGGTAGCGGGCATGTCTGTGATGTGAAAGGGACAAGCGTAAGCAGGCGGCTGTCGTACGTGCTCCCGCTGCGGTGGAACGACGACAGCGGACTCGACGAGCTGACCGACTACCTGCGGTGGCTCGCGGAGCGGTGTCAGGTCGTCGTCGCGGACGGTTCGCCCGAGCCGCACTTCACACGTCACGCGCAACGGTGGAACAGATGGGTCACCCACCTCCGGGTGCCCACAGTGACCGGGGCGAGCAACGGGAAAGTGGTCGGGGTCTGCCACGGCGTGCGGGTTGCCGTGCACGACAGGGTGGTCATCGCCGACGACGACGTGCGCTACGACGACACCGCACTACGGCGTGTCGGAGAGGTGCTGGACAGCTCAGACCTCGTGGTGCCGCAGAACTACTTCGGCGCGTTGCCGTGGCACGCCCGGTGGGACACCGCCCGGACCCTTCTGAACCGGGCGTTCTCCGGTGACTACCCCGGCACGTTCGGGGTCAGCCGCACGACGTTCCTGGCCATGGGCGGGTACCGCGACGACGTCCTGTTCGAGAACCTCGAACTGATGCGCACCCTGGCGGTAGCCGGTGGTCGGATCGCCCGCGCCCCCGACCTGTTCGTCCGGCGCACACCTCCCACAGCCCGGCACTTCTGGTCCCAGCGGGTCCGCCAGGCCTACGACAGCCTGGCCCAACCCGTGCGCTGTTGCGTCGAACTCGCCGTGCTGCCCGCCGTGGGCGTGGCGATCGCACGGAACAGCACCGCGAAGGTCACGAGTTTCCTGGCCCTGTCCGGAGTCCTAGTGGCTGAACTGGGCCGTCGTCGACACGGCGGGACTCAGGTCTTCCCCGCCACGACGGCGGTCTTCGCGCCACTGTGGATCGCCGAAAGGGCCGTGTGCGTCTGGATCGCACTCGCCCGGAGAGTTCTGCTCGGCGGCGTGCGCTACCACGGTGGACGCCTGCCGACCGCAGCGCACTCGAAGCGGTGGCTGAGCAAGCGCCGTGCTTCCCGACCAGGGGACGGCAGTGCGCTGACATCACCCGACGGCGCTCGCCCAGTCCACAGTGGATGCCGCCCGGCGCCCCGGTAGCGACATCCGAGATCACGCCGCGGTGTCCGGTAGCCAGTCGTGGCCCGTGTCCCGGCTCAGGATCGTCACCACGTCCTCCAAGCGCCCGCGCCGCTGGAACGCCTTGCGTTGGCGGACGGCGCCGTTGCCGTTCTGGAGGACCTTCGTGGACAGGGCGTTGACCGCGCGCAGCTCCCCGCTTCGGCGCAGTGCCGGCCGGACGTGGCGGATCAGCCGCCGCAGCAGGTGGGCGGCCGGGACGCGGTGGTTGGTGAACAGGTCGATGCCGTCGCCCTCGATGCCGTCGTGCGCGGCGCGCCAGTAGGCCGCGCGCAACGCCTCGGTGGTGACCGGCAGCCCCTGGTCACCTTGGCGGACAGCCCCCAGCGCGGTGCTGACCAGGGCACGCACCAGGGCGGCGAGCAGGATCGACTCGTCGACCGTGGCGGGCACGTCGGAGACCCGGACCTCGACGGTGGGCAGGTGGTCCGACGGCCGCACGTCCCAGTACACCATCGCCGGGTCCAGCACCGCTCCGCTGTCGATCATCATGTCCAGCACGGCGTCGTAGTGGCCGGCGGACGTGAAGTACGGCGGCGCGCCGGAACACGGCCAGCGGCTGTTGAGCACCGACCGCCAGCTCGCGTAGCCGGTGTCGACGCCTTGGTGGATCGGCGAGTTGGCGGTCAACGCGAGCAGGACCGGCAACCAGGGCCGCAGGTGGTTGCACACCTGCACCGCAGTCTCCCGGTCCGGCACCGAGACGTGCACGTGACAGCCGCACACGCCGTGCTCGGCCGCCAGCAGACCGTAGTCCCGCCCGATCCGCCGGTAGCGGTCCGAGTCGCTGAAGGACTGCCCCAGCGGTCCGGTCAGGGGCACGCCGACCGCGAGCAGCTGCGCTCCCGCCTGCAAGGCCGCAGCCGCGGCCGTCGACCGCGCGGTCAGCAGATGGCCACGCACCTCGCGCAGCGTGCGGCACACCGGTGTGTTGCTCTCCACCTGCACCCGGGTCAACTCGGGGCACAGGTCCGCGCCCAGCCGGTTGGCCAGGTCGACCACCTCACCGGCCACCGGGACGGGCGCACCGCTGTCCGGGTCGACGACCAGGAACTCCTCCTCCACCCCCAGGGTCGGCACTCCGATGTCCGAGATGGGCTGATCAGCGTTGACCATGGTGTCCTCACCGCTCGCAGGTGGCCGGCACGCAGGTGCGCCCGAGCACCGGCAGCACGCGCGCACGATGACGGCACGATCCCGGCCCAAGGGCCCTGCGTTGGTGTCGGCACACTGCTTGGCCGACGAGAAGTCCCTCGCGCGGTCCGTTCGGATGAGCGGGAGCCCGGGTCGAGGGACCACGGAATACCACTCACCGTCGGTGGCAAACCGGTTGTCGGACACCGGAATCCCAGCAGACCGGGGCCGTGCACGCGTCGGCGCAGGCGCGGAACGGTTCGAGGCCGGCGCGTTGCCGGGCGGCGCGGTCGATCACGTGGGTGGAGTCGAGTTCCGGCAGGCGATCCCGGAGCCGCGCGGGAGGTCCGTCAATCGGCGGCGAGGAGGTCCTCCAGGAAGCGCTCGGCCAGGTCGCGGAGCTTGACGTTCTCGCGCTGCGACCGCGCGGCCAGCATCGCGAACGCCTCGTCCGCGCTTACCCGGTGCACGGCCATGACGATGCCCTTGGCCTGGTCGATGACCGCCCGGGAAGCCAACGCCTGCCTCAGTTGAGCCGCCTGCTCACGAGCACGGAGGTAGCGGCGTGCGTTGCGCAACGCCGCCTCGACCGCGGTCGTGTACAGCTCCAGGAGCGCCACGTCGAGAGCCCGCAGACCGTCCGCGTGCCCGCTGTAGAGGTTGAGGGAAGCCGGTGTGTCCTCGTCGAAGCACAACGGCGCCGACAGGTAGCCGGCCACACCGAGCCCCTCGGCCTGCTCGGCGAAGGCCGGCCAGCGGTCCGGCAGCTCAGCCGCCACCGCGCGCACGACCTCGCCGATCCGCACGGCTTCCAGGCACGGTCCTTCCCCCGCCCGGTACTGCGCGACGTCCACTTCCGACGCCTCTCGCCCGGTCGTCGCTCCGGTCACCGGACCGTCGTCGGACAGCAGAGTCACGCTCACCATGTCGGCGCCGGGACCGCGCGCACCACCTGGCGGCAGATCCGGTCGAGGATGATCGACAGGTCCTCTTCCTGGTCCAGGACCGCGGCCAACCCCTCCAACGCGCCGGTGATCTCGTCCAGCCGCCGGACCAGCGTCTCGGCGGCCTCGTCGTCCGCCGCACCCCGCGGTTCGCCGCCCATCGCCCCACCTCCTCGGTCGGCACCGGCCGCCGCCCCGCTCCTGCGGACCGGCGTGAACCGCTGCCGTCATCCGCTGACGTTCCCCCGTTCGAAGGTAGCCACACCTTCCGGGCGATGGTGGACGCACCTGCCGTCGCCGGGGTGATCCGCCACGTCAGAGGTCGGTCGGAGGTCCGGCGGACGTCAGGCCGCCACCGGACACCCCCGCCCGAGGCGGGCGAACTCCTCCCGCTCAGTCCTGCGTTCCGGCCGACCGCAGGCGTGTGACGTGCATGCAGGCCGCAGTCATCAGCAGCAGGAAGCCCGCGAACACCAGAGGCAGGTGGACGACCGCTCCGCCGAGCAGGAAGGCGAAGCCGAGCACGGTGACCCACACCAGCACCGACCTGCGTCGGGTGGCCGTCACGGTCGGGTCCCTGCCTGCGAGCACCGAAGCGAGGGCCGGGTCGGTGTGTTCGAACCAACGCTCGATCCGGCGGAGTTGACGGCGTTCGTACCTGGTCACCGAGTCCTCCGTGCGGTGTCAGTCGTCGTGATCGGCCTCGCGGTCGGTGGGGGCGAGGACCTTCTCGGTGGTCGGGTCGACCTCGACGTCGTCCTGGTTCTTGCGCAGGACGGAGTAGTGGGCCTCGTCGCGCATCCGTTCGGCCATGTGGGGGTAGTGCAGTTCGAACGCTGGGCGTTCGGACTTGATCCGGGGCAGTTCGGTGAAGTTGTGCCGGGGTGGCGGGCAGGAGGTGGCCCACTCCAGGGAATTGCCGAAACCCCACGGGTCGTCGTGCTCGGCGTGGTCGCCGTAGCGGTAGCTGCGGAAGACGTTGTAGAGGAACGGCAGCGTGGAGGCCCCCAGCACGAACGAGCCGATGGTGGAGACGGTGTTGAGGTCGGTGAACTGGTCGCTGGGCAGGTAGTCGGCGTAGCGGCGGGGCATGCCCTGGTTGCCCAGCCAGTGGTGGACCAGGAAGGTGAGGTGGAAGCCGATGAACGTGGTCCAGAAGTGGATCTTGCCCAGCTTCTCGTCGAGCATCCGGCCGGTCATCTTGGGGAACCAGAAGTAGATGCCGGCGTAGGTGGCGAACACGATCGTGCCGAACAGGACGTAGTGGAAGTGCGCGACGACGAAGTACGTGTCGTGGACGTGGAAGTCGATCGGCGGGGAGGCCAGCAGGATGCCGGACAGACCGCCGAACAGGAACGTGACCAGGAACCCGACGCTGAACAGCATCGGTGACTCGAAGGTGAGCTGCCCCTTCCACATGGTGCCGATCCAGTTGAAGAACTTGATGCCGGTGGGGATGGCGATGATGAAGGTGGTGGCGGAGAAGAACAGCATCAGCACCGCGCCGGTCGCGTACATGTGGTGCGCCCAGACGATCACCGAGTACAGGGCGATGGCGATCGTCGCGTAGACCAGGCCCTTGTAGCCGAACAGGGGCTTGCGGCTGAACACGGGGAAGATCTCGCTGACGATGCCGAAGAACGGCAGCGCGACTATGTAGACCTCGGGGTGGCCGAAGAACCAGAACAGGTGCTGCCACAGGATCGCCCCGCCGTTGGCCGGGTCGAACACGTGCGCTCCCAGGTGGCGGTCGGCGAGCAGGCCGAGCAGCGCGGCGGTGAGGATCGGGAAGGCGACCAGCACCAGGATGGCCGTGATGAGGATGTTCCAGGTGAAGATGGGCATCCGGAACATGGTCATGCCGGGCGCGCGCAGGCACACCACGGTCGTGATCATGTTGACCGCGCCGAGGATGGTGCCCAGGCCGCCGACGACCAGGCCGGTGATCCACAGGTCCGCCCCGACGCCCGGGGTGCGGGCGGCGCTGCTGAGCGGCGTGTAGGCGGTCCACCCGAAGTCGGGCGCGCCGGCGGGCGTGAGGAACGCGCTGACCGCGATCAGGCCGCCGAACAGGTAGAGCCAGTAGGACAGGGCGTTGAGGCGCGGGAACGCCACGTCCGGCGAGCCGATCTGCAACGGCAGGATGAAGTTGGCGAACCCGAACACGATCGGGGTGGCGTAGAGCAGCAGCATGACCGTGCCGTGCATGGTGAACAGCTGGTTGTACTGCTCGTTGGACAGGAACTGGAGCCCCGGCCGGGCCAGCTCGCCCCGCATCAGCAGCGCCAGCAGGCCGCCGACCAGGAAGAACCCGAACGACGTCGTCAGGTACAGCAGGCCGATCTGCTTGTGGTCGGTGGTGGAGAACAGCCGCAGCAACGCCGACCCCTTGAGACGGGGCCGCGCGGCCTCACGGGGCACGATCGGCGTGGGTTTGAGCGTCGTCATGACCATCCTCGACTCGACTGGTGCGGTGCGCAGGCCCACCGGCAGCAGACCGCTTCCACGTTTCCTGGCACGACCTCGAACCGCCTGCGACGCGCCCGACTACCCCGCAGCGGCCCGCTCACACCCGGCCGGCCGGAATTTCACCCGGTCCGGACGAATCGACGTGCGGGCGAGGTGTTCCCGCCCCGGACACCTCGCCACTCGTCCTCGGGCCGGGTCGACGAGGAGGTCGGCCGCCGGCCAACCGGCTTCCCGGGCACTCCGAACGGCCGCTCCAGCACCCGGCCCCGCGCCGCGCGCCCGCCGGCGCAGCACCGTGACCCCGACGGCCGGCGAGCGGTTGAGCGCGGCCCGCGTGGCAACCCAGGCTCCATGGACCAGCAGAACTCGCTGATGTTCGTGGGCAACGCCACCACGGTGCTCGAACTCGGCCCCTTCACCCTGCTCACCGACCCGAACTTCATCCGCCGCGGCCAGTGGAGCTACTTCGGCCAAGGTCTCGCCTCCCGCCGCCTCAAGGACCCCGCTCTCACCATCGACGAACTCCCCCGGCTGGACGCCGTCGTCGTCTCGCACCTGCACGGCGACCACTTCGACCGCGTCGCCGCCCGCTCCCTGGACCGCGACCTGCCGATCCTCACCACCTCGCACGCGGCCCGGAAGCTGGGCCGGCGCGGCTTCCGGGAGACCGTCGGCCTGGCGACCTGGTCCGACCTCACCCTCACCCGCGACGGTGCCTCGCTGACCGTCACGTCCCTGCCCGGCCGGCACGCGCTGGGCCCCCTGGCGAAGCTGCTCCCGCCGGTGATGGGCAGCATGGTCGAGTACCGCCCGCGCCCCGACGCCACGCCGCTGCGCGTCTACCTCAGCGGCGACACCCTGGTGCACCGCGAACTCCACGAGATCCGCGAGCGCTACCCGGCCATCGACGTGGCCGTGGTCCACCTGGGCGGCACGAAGGTCCTCGGCCTGCTGCTGACCATGGACGGCAAGCAGGGCGTCGACCTGCTGCACCTCCTCCGCCCCCGGCACGCCGTCCCCGTCCACTACGACGACTACGGCCTGATGAAGTCCCCGCTGTCGGACTTCGTCGCCGAGGTCGAACGGCGCGAACCGCCGGCCGCGGTCACGTGCGTCGACCGCGGCGGCCGGTTCACCTTCCCGTCGCACCTCACCCGGTGAGCGTGCGGACCAGCAGGAACAGGTTCAACGCCGAGATCACCACCGCGCCCGCCACACCGAACAGGGTCGTGCCGCGCCGGTTCACCGCGCTGCCCATCACGTCCGCCCGCCGCCCCAGCAGCACCAGCGGCACCAGGGCGAACGGGATGCCGAACGACAGCACCACCTGGCTGAGCACGAGCGCCTGGGTCGGATCGACCCCTAGCGCCAGCACGGCCAACGCGGGCAGCATGGTCAGCAGCCGCCGCAACACCATCGGGATGCGCCGGCGCAGGAACCCCTCCATGACCACCTGACCGGAGTACGTGCCGACGCTCGACGCGGCCAGCCCGGACGCCAGCAGCGCCAGCGCGAACGCCAACGCCGCGCCGGGCCCCAGCAGCGCGCCCAAGCCGGCGTGCATGTCCTCCAGCGACTCCCGCGCGGGCCCCGAGCCGTGGAACGCGCCCGCCGCCACGATGAGCATGCTCGCGTTCACCGCCCCGGCCACGCCCAGCGCCACCACGATGTCCGCCCGGCTGGCCCGCAGCACCCGCCGCCGCGCCGCCGGGTCGGTGGTGTGGTGCCGCTGGGTGAGCGCCGAGTGCAGGTAGATCACGTGCGGCATCACGGTCGCGCCGAGCATGCCGGTGGCCAGCAGCACGCTGTCCACCCCGGCGAACCCGGGCACGAGCCCCGCCGCCGCGCCGGTCGGCGGTCCCAGCCGCAGCGCCTGGTAGAGGAAACCGCCGAGCACCACCGCGAGCAGCCCGACGATCACCGACTCGAACCGCCGCCGGCGCAGCGGGGCCAGCGCGAGGATGCCCGCCGACACCACCGCCGTGATCAGCGCCGCGGGCAGCAGCGGCACGCCGAACAGCAGGTTCAGCGCCACCGCCGCGCCGACGAACTCGGCCAGGTCAGTCGCCATCGCCACCAGTTCCGCCTGCGCCCACAGCAGCCCCGTCACCGGCCGGGAGTAGTGCTCCCGGCACAGCTCGGGCAGGTTGCGCCCGGTCACCACGCCGAGCTTCGCCGACTGGTACTGGACGAACATCGCCAACGCGCTCGCCCCCACGACCACCCAGAGCAGCAGGTGGCCGTGGGCGGCGCCGCCCGCCATGTTGGTGGCGAAGTTGCCCGGGTCGACGTAGGCCACCGCGATCACGAACGCGGGCCCCATGACCACGGCCGCCGAGCGCAGCCGCGCCACGACCGGCGTCCGCGACGGGGTGTCGACCATGTCACCTCCTCCGAACCGGCGGTCCGGCCGTCACGTGAGCTTGCGGATGGCCTTCTCGATCAGCCCCAGGTTGGCCGGGCTGGTGGCGTAGAGCAGCGGGTCCGGCTTGGGTGCGGACGCCTTGTCGCCCAGCGGCTCCGGGTCCATCAGGTAGGAGAACTCGTGGGTCCCGTCCGGGGTGGGCCCGGACGCCCACCGGCCCTCCGGCCCGGCCGTGCCGTCCGAGTTGTGCCAGATCGTGCCCGCGTGCTCCTGGTGCTCCTCGTCGAACAGGGCACTGGGCGCGATCGGACCCTCCAGGCCGTCCTCCTGCAACTCCTCGATCGCGGCCAGCCACATGTTCTGGTGGGCGGTGTCGCGGGCCAGGTTGAACTTGAGCATGTCCCGCACGCCCGGGTCGTCGGTCATGTTGTAGAGCCGCGCGGTCTGCAACCGGCCCTGGGCCTCGGCGGCGACGTTGGCCCGGAAGTCGGCCATCAGGTTGCCGCTGGCGACGATGAACCGGCCGTTCCACGGCACGCCGTTGCTGTCGGACAGCGTCGGGCCGCCGCCGCTGACGATGGCCTGCTGCACGTCCATGCCGCCGACCACGGCGGCCACCACCGGGTCCTCCACGGCCTTGGCAGTCACCTCCGAGGGCGCGCCCTCCAGCAGGCGGGCCACCATCGTCGCGAGCATCTCGACGTGGCCGATCTCCTCGGTGGCCACGTCCATGATCAGGTCTTTGTACTTGCCCTCCATCCGGCAGTTCCAGCCCTGGAACAGGTACTGCATGGTCACGGTCATCTCGCCCCAGGCCCCGCCGATCAGCTCCTGGAGCTTGCGCGCGAACAGCGCGTCGGGCTGCGCGGGCTTGGCCTCGAACTGGAGCCTGCTGGTGTGCAGGAACATCGCCGCCTCCTCGGTTGGGTGCGGCCGACGGTAGGCAGCGGGCGTGACCGGTCCGCGCCCGAGAACGGCACGACCGCGTCACCGCCCCGACACCGGCGCAGGTGGATGAGGGACGAATATTTCCCCGCGGTGGTGTGGAGGCGCGATTCCCGGGCACCCGAGCGGCTCTACGGGCGTGCCGGCAGAAAGGGTGTTCGCGGCGATGAACGATCGACCCCGCACCACCGTCCACCTGCTCGACGGCTTCGGCCTGGACTGCGACCAGGCGCGGGTGCACGTGGTGCCGAGTGCGCGGAAACTGGTGGCGCTGCTGGCGTTGCGCGAGGCTCCGGTCACCCGGTCGGTGGCCGCGGCGCTGCTGTGGCGCGAGACGACCGCTCGACGGGCGGCGGCGTGCCTGCGGTCGACGCTGTGGCGGCTGTCCGAGCCGGGCGTGGTGAGCACCGCCGACGACACCCTGTTCCTGCGCCCCGGCGTGGAGGTGGACTTCCACCGCGCCCGACGGCTGGTGGACGCCGCGACGTCGGCCGATCGTGCGCCGGAGCCGGAAGCGGTGGCGCTGCTGCGCACGGACCTGCTGCCCGGCTGGGACTACCCCTGGCTGCACGAAGAGCAGGACTGGTGGCGCGAGGCCCGGTTGCGCGCGTTGGAGGCGCTGAGCGCGCGGTTCCGGTCGTCGGGCGACCGGCTGCGGGCCCACCAGGCGGCGCTGGCGGCGGTGCAGACCGATCCGCTGCGGGAGAGCGCGCACCGGACGCTGGTGGAGTTGCACCTGGCCGAGGGCAACCCGGCACAGGCGGTGCGGCAGTACACCGCCTACCGGCTGCGGTTGCGCAGCGAGTTGGGGTTGGAGCCGTCCCCGGAGATCCACCGCCTGGTGCGTCCGCTGCTGGGCGGCCGGTGATGGCGGGCCCGGCAATGGCTGTCCCGGCGGTGGCTGGCCCGGCAATGGCGATGGTGTGCATGGGGCTGCTGTGGCTGGCGGGGGTGGGGTTGTTCGTGCTGGCGTGCCGGTGGTCGGCGGCGGAACCGCGCCGAGCGCGCGAGGCGAGGCGGATCGCGACGTGGCTGCGTGCGGCCCCGTGGATGTCGGCGGTCGGGGCCTTGGTCCTCGTGGCGGGCGCCGGCCTCCTGCTCCTGGTCCCGTGACTCGGAAGCGTGGTGGACCCGCCGACGAGCCGGGGACCGTGCGTCACGGTGTTCCGCCGGCCGGTACGAGCAGGTGCGCAGCCGCCTGGAAGTTCTTCACCACCACGTCGACCCGCCGGAAGTCGATCTCGGAGAACTCCTCGAAGCGGGTGATCAGCATGTCGTGCACGGTGTCGGAGACGAGCACGGCGACCGGCACGTCCGGGTGCCGCCGCACGACCTCGCGGACCGGGTCGCTGTCGGCCAGCCGGCAGAAGTTGACGATCGCGTCGGCGGTGAACCCGAGCGGGCCGAGGCCGACGGTGCCGATGTCCATCGCCATGCGCAGCCGGATCGGGTCGTCGTGCGCCGCGTTGTCCTCGGACAGCCGCTGCGGCAACGCCGTCAAGAGCGTGTCGAGAGCTTTCGGCAGGTCGGTGTCCGGTTCGAAGAAGGCGACCACGCCGTCCCCGGTGCCCTGGAAGTACGGGCCGTTCAGGACGATCCCGGCGTCGGCCAGCACGGCGTCCACGACCTCCCGCAGGCGCTTCTGGACCTGTTCGCGCTGTCGGATGGTCCGCTTGCCGTAGCCGACCACGTCGACCGTGAAGCCCAGCCGCACGTTGATCGCCGCATCGCCCACCGGAGCGCCGCACGGGAGCCGGATGGTGAACCCGTCGGCACGGCCGCGCGGGTGCAGGCCCCAGGAGTCGGCGGGGCGCAGCGCGTAGTCCGCGACCGCCTCGCCGACCAGTTCCCGGCACCCCTGCGGCGTCACGACCGTCAGCCAGCCCACGTCCGAGCCCGACCGGACGCCTTCGGTGCGCCGCCAGCGAACGCCGGGACCGCCGACCTCCACGCAGTCCAGCACCGGCCTCGTCGGCGGCACCGCCACCTGGTCGTGCAGCACCCGACCGGCCAGGTCGGGCTCGTAGCGGATGAAGTCCAGACCTTTCGTCACCGCGTAACGGATCTGAGGCACTTCCACCGGAACCGACCTCGGGAGCACGTCGACCACCAGCACGTCGGGTGTGGTGAAGCGCAACCCGATCTCGGCCCACGTCGGCGGTGGCGCTTCCGGGTCGAGCCGGGTCGCGTAGTCCACCTTGACCAGGTAGGCGTCGTGCCCGTCCGGCGCGCCGGCCAACGGGTCGACGCGCATCCCGTGGAAGGTGACGCCGCCCAGGCGGATGTCGGTGCTGTGGAACGACCTCAGCTCCTCGGTGAGCATGAGGTCGACGTGCGCGAGGGTCTGCACGAGCGCTCCGGGGTCAGTTGCCGACGTGGATGGAGGCCGCCCACGTCATCGGGGCGGTGGGGTGCTCCGCGCGCACCAAACGCACCGCGTGGTGCAGGGCGAGCGCGGTGTCCGGCAGGTGCGGGGCGGTGGTCCCGCCTCGGGTCAGGAAGCCGTGCACGGCCGCGCCGATCCGCGCGGCCGTCGAGTTGACCGGGGTGAGCGTGCCGATCACGCTGCCGTACCCGGCCAGGTGGAACGCCGCGGTGATGTGCACCGCCTCGTCGGCCAGCCGGACCGCCGTCAGGGACGTGTGGCACGCGGACAGCAGCGCCAGGCCCGTGCCGCCCAGGTCGAGGCGGGAGAGCAGGTCGACGGTGAGCGCGGCGTCGGCGTGGTCGTGCAGCAGCAGCCGGCCGGTGCCCGGCTCGAAGGGGTCGCTCACGGCGTGGCACGCGAAGTGCACGACCGGGTGGTGCGGCAGGGCGTCGAGCACCGCGTCCCGGGTGGCCTCGGCCGAGACCAGCGTCCGGGCACCGGGCAGCAGCGCGACGACGTCGTCCAGCTCGGCGGCGGCGGAGGGCAGCGGGGGCGCACCGGGCGTGTCCGGCATCGCCACGACGAGCGCGGGGCCGTCGGCCGTCGGGTGGCGGCTGTGCGCGAGGCCCCGGATCGAGAACGCGTAGGACGACACGACCCGGTCCAGCACCGACCGGCCCCGTCCGTCGAGGTGGTGACCGGCCGCGTGCAGCGGCAGGTGGGTCAGCACGCCGACCGGGCACCACCACAGGCGCGGCCACTCGCCGCGCGGTGCCGAGCGCAGGCCCAGGTGGTCGAGGATCGGCTCGGTCACGTTGTCCCACAACCACTCCAGCACCTCGTGGGCGGCCCGGTGCGCGGCGGCGCGAGCCCCGTAGGTGGGTGTCGTGGTGGTCTGGGCGACCTCGAACTTCTCCGCCTGCTCCGCCGCGAGCCGGTGCGTCACCGCGGGCAGCGGCACGACCGCCACGGGCCGTCCCCGGTGGAGCACCAAGGCGTCCGAGCGCGCCGCCGCGGCGTAGACGTACACGACCGGGCCGCGGTCGGCGTGCCCGGACAGCTCGGCGGCCGACCGCGACAGCAGGAACCGGTCCAGGCCCGGCCTGCGGCGGATCTCCGCCGGCAGCGCCGTCATCCGCTGCCGCAGGGTCGTCCGGCGCTCCGGCGGCACGGCGAACACCGGTTGCTCCGCGACGGGGTGCTCGGCGGCGTCCAGCTCGTCGCGCACGCGGTGGAACTCGCTGTGCAGCCGGGGTTCCAGCTGCTCCAGGCGGCGCAGGTCGCCCAGGGCGTCGATCTTCTCCGCGTGCAGCAGCACCCTGGCCTGTTCCAGCAGTTCCACGGCCCGGTCGGGTCGTCCCGCCGTCACGGCCGCCGCGGCGGCGTCGGCGGCGAGCCCGGACGCGTGGCCCAAGCCGAACTCGCGGTCCGCCCGGAGCAGGCGGCGCGGGGCGAGGGAGGGCAGCACCGCGACCGCGTCCTCGTACGCGGAGACGGCCGCCGCCGGGTCGCCGGCGGCGAGTTCGACCTCTCCCAGGCCACGCGCCGCCGCGACGCGTTCCGACGCGGTGGCGGCGGCCGACCGCAGCACGTGGGTGTAGGTCGTGCGGGCGTCGTCCAGCGCCCGGCGCTCCGACAGGTGCTTGCCCAGCTCCAGCAGCGCGGCTCCCAAGGTGAGCAGCAGCGGCGGTTCGCCCGGGGAGGCCACCGAGTCCTCGACCGCGTCCGCGGCGAGCACGCAGTGGGCGACGGCGGCGCGCAGGTCGTCCACGTCGCCGGTCCGCGGGTACCGGTTGAGCAGGGCGTAGGCGGTGTTGGCGAGGGCGGGCTTCGGGACCTTCCGGCCCTGCGCCGGGGCGGTCGCCCGCCTGCCCACCTCGACCGCCTCGTCCAGCAGGGCCGGGTCGTCGGTGTGCGCCGCGAGCGCCGTCAACGGGATGATCAGCGACGTCCGGTCGTCCGGTCCGGGCGCGGCCAGGGCTTCCCGGCCCAGGTCGACGGCGGCGCGGAGCGCGTCCTCGTCGCCGTCGCGCTCGAAGCCCAGGACGGTGACGGACGCCGCGTCCAGCAGGATCGACGCGCGTCGGACGTGCCCCACCGGGACGGTGCGGGCGGCCTCCCGGGCCGCCTCGACCGCCCTGACCAGCACCGACCGCTCGCCGGTCCGTTCGTAGAGGGTGCGCAGGGTGCCGCCGAGCGCCGCCAGGACGAGTGCCCGGTCCGCGTCGCCGGTGCCCGTCCGGGCCACCGCGGTCGTCGCCGCGCGCGCCGACTCGACCAGCGCGCCGACGTCACCGGTCAGGTTGAACGACCCCCTCAGGACGGCGGCGAGGAGCGCTTCGGCGTGCGCCCGGTCCGGGTCGTGCTCGGCGAGGGAGCCGACCGCCCGCCGGGCCAGGCCGACCGCCTCGCGCAGCGCGTCGCGGTCACCCGCCCGCACCGCCGCGGAACTGCTGCGGAAGGCGAGGTTGGCGAGCATCGCCGGTTTGTCGCCGTCGTGGTCCGGGGTCTTGTCGCAGGCGGTCTGGAACGCCCGGACGGCTTCGGCCGCGGGCTCGTCGTCGCCGGTCTCCTCGAACAGGTCCCACAGGGCGTTCGCGAGGTTCGCCCACGCCACCCCGAGTTCCGGTCCCGCGGCCACCGCGTCGCGCCCGACCGCGACCGCTTCGCGCAGCGCGTCCGCGTCCCCCGTGTGCAGGTAGAGCGTCCGCAACGACGCGCACAGGTTCGCCGAGCGACCGGCGAGGGCCGGCGCGTCCGGGGGCGAGGCGGCCAGTGCGCGGCGGCCCACGTCGACCGCCTCCCCCAGGGCCGAGTGGTCCGAGGTGGCCTGGAACCAGGACTCCGACATCGCGGCGAGGTTGGACAGGGCGAGCGGGTCGTCCGGCGTGCGCTCGACCGCGCGACGGGTCGCGGTGATCGCTTCGGCGAGCGCGTCCACGTCGTCGGTTCGGCTGTGCAACAGGAACAGGCTCGCGCCCAGGTCGCACAGGCGACCGGCCGGCGGATCGGCGACGTCGACCGCGCGCCGGAGCAGGCCGACCGCCTCGCGCAGCACGGCCACCTCCCCCGTCCGCTGGTGCTGCCGCGCGAGTTCGCGTCCCCTCCGGTGGAGGGTCGCGGGATCCCCGTTCACCATTTCCCGAATCTAACACCATTTCCGATTTCATTTCGAGCGAGGGAATTCCCGCAGAATTACGGACTTGTCGAACGCTGTGGCGGATGCCGTCGCCACGTCGACAAGGGGGCAGTGCGGCAAACGTGTGTCCCGACGCCGAATCCGCGCGCCACCGAGACGTGAATGTCGGAGTGTGTGGAGCAAAGGGGAATGCATGGCTGTCCGGCCAAAGGAGCGAAGACGCTCGATGCGGGCGACCGAGTAGCGCACGGCATCAGTCCCCGAAGGCCGCCCGGTGGGCCGCCATGCAGGTGGGCGGGAGATCGTCTGGGACCGAGACGCTGCCGACGATCGTCGTGCGCGGCGCGAGCGGGATCGCGCGCACCCGGGTGGACCGGATCTCGGCCACCTGGTCAGCGGGCAGCACCGTCCAGCCGCGCGGATCGGAGCCGACCTCGACGATCGTGTCCTGGACGGTCCCCGCCCGGCGGCCCGGCCGCACCTGGACCCCGGCCTCCCCCAGCGCGGCGATGACAGCCAGGTCGTGGTCCTGGGAAGTCCGGAACGGGTCGGCGGCCAGCTCGGCCACACCGACCACCTCGCCACCGGCGGCGGGATGCCGCGCGGACACCACCGCGAACAGGGACTCGGTCCATGCCGGCAGCACCCGCACCCCGGGCGCCGACCGCACTCCACGCGCCAGCGCCAGGTCGAGCTCCCCCTGCCGCAGGGCGTTCAGGCGCGCGGGCAGCGGCAGGTCGACGAGCACGACGTCGAACGCCGGAGCCCTCTCCCGCAACGCGTCGATCCCCCGTTCCAAGCGGGCGGTGAACTGCCCGGTACCCGTCCCGATGCGCATGACGCCGGCCTGCTCACGCGACACGGCCCGGACCCGGTCGGCGGCCGCGAGCGCTTCCCGCGCCGCGTCGAGCACCCTGTGCCCGGCCTCGGTCAGCCGGACCCGGTGCGGTGAGCGGTCGAACAGCCGGACGCCCAGCTCGCGCTCCAACCGCGCGATCTGCCTGCTGACCGCGGGCTGGGCGATGTGCAGCCGGTCGGCAGCCCGGCCGAAGTGCAGCTCGTCGGCGACTGTGACGAAGTACCGCAATGCCCGCAGTTCCACCGGCCCTCCCCTGCGACGATGCCGTCAGGTTATCGCCACGCGTCAGTCCTGGTCCTGGTTCGCCGCGGGCGGCCGTGCTGGAGTCGGGACATGAGCCTCGACCTCGGCCTGCTCGGCGCCCACCTGCGCGAGCACGAAGCAGACCCGCGAGCCGCAGCGGAACTCGAGCGAGCCGGCTACGGCACGCTTTGGCTGGACGCCTCGCCACCTGCCGACCTCGTCTTCGTGGAGCAGCTGCTCGACGCGACCACCCGGCTGGTCGTGGGAACGAGCGTGGTGAACGTCTGGACCGCCGACGCGGAGACCGTAGCCGCCTCCTACCACCGGATCGAGGCCCGGCACCCCGGCCGGTTCCTGCTCGGCGTCGGGGTCGGGCACCGCGAGGTTCACACCGAGTACACCTCGCCGTACGCCAAGCTGGTGTCCTACCTGGACCAGCTCGCCCAGGCGGGAGTTCCGGCCGGCCGCACGGTGGTGGCCGCGCTCGGGCCGAAGATGCTGCGCCTGGCCCGCGACCGCACCGCCGGGGCCGTTCCGTGCATGGTGCCTCCCGAGCACACCCGGCGGGCGCGCTCGATCCTCGGCGTGGGCAAGCTGCTGCTGCCCGGACATTTCGCCCTTGTCGAGCCGGACCTCGGCCGGGCCCGTGCGATCGCCCGGTCCGCACCGCCCGGAACCGCGCTGGGCGTCACCAACTACGCGGCCAACCTCCAGCGGCTCGACTTCACCGAAGACGACCTTTCCCACGCCGGTAGCGACCGTCTCATCGACGCGCTCGTCGCCCACGGCGACCCGGCCACCGTCGCGACGCGGCTACTGGCCCACCGGGACGCCGGCGCGGACCACGTCGGCGTCTACCCGCTCGGCGACGACCTGATCGCGACGCTCCGCACGGTCGCCGAAGCGGTGCACACCGCCAAGGCCGGGTGATCGGTCAGCGGACCGAGAGATGTCCGGACTTCCCAGTCGGACGTGCCGTCGGCGCGTCGACGGCCCGACCCGAGCGGAACCTGATCGCCATCGTCGCGCAGGCGGCTGCGTCCGGAGTGGTCGTGGTTGGACAGAATGCGGTTTCGGCGACGTATACGGCACAGGTCCTTCGCCTCTCTACCGCCGGACTGCCGCTGTGCGTCGTTCGCAGGGTCAGCCGGTGAGGATCACCTTGCCCCGGCGGCCAGGTTGGCGAACGTGGTCCAGTGCCGTGGCGACGTCGGCCAGGTCGTAGGTCGCGGCGACGGGTGCCGCGAAGTCCGGTGTGGACAGTAGCTCGACGGCGTGCTTGGAGAGTTCGGCGAGCACCTCGGCGGTCTGCTTGGAAACGATGTGAGGCAGCCAGAATCCTCGGACTGTGATGCTGCGGAACACCAGGGTGTGCGGTGTGAGGGCGAGTGTGCCGCCGTCGAACATGCCGAGCACGACGGCCTGTCCTCCGTCGCGCAGGCACTGGATCGCGGCGGTGCCGAGTTCTCCGCCGACGGCGTCGAGCGTCGCGTGGACGCCTTCGCCGCCGGTGACCTCGCGCACGCGGGCGACCAGGTCTTCGACGGCGGTGTTGATCACGGCGGCGGCTCCCGCGCGGGTCAGGTCGTCGTCGTGGCCCCGGTTGCGGACTACGCACACGCATCGGACGCCGGTGCGGTACGCCAGGTGCAGCACCATCCGGGACAGCGCGGAGCCGGCAGCGGTGATCAGCAGCCAGTCGCCGTCGCGCAGCGCGAGTTCGCGGGTCAGCAGGAGCGCTGTGAGGGGGTTGACGGTGAGCTGGCAGGCTGCGGAGTCGGCGAGCCGGTCGGGTACCGGGACGACGTCCGCCGCCGGTACCGCGACATACTCCTGCCAGGTGCCCTGCGCGGCCACGGCCACGCGTTGCCCGACGGCCGGACCGCCGGTCGTGGTCTCCTCGACGGTGCCGACGCCCTCGAACCCCGGCACGGCGGGCAGGGTGGGGCGGCGGCCGTAGCGGCCCTCGATGAACAGTTCGTCGGACGGGTTGACCGGGCGCGCTGTCATCCGCACCAGGAGTTCTCCGGCGCCGGGTCGGGGGCGGGGGCGGTCTGCCAGGGTGACGACGTCGGGGGCGGGTCCGTGTCGGGAGAAGACGACGCTGCGCACGGGTCACCGCCCGTCCGGCGGCGGGTTGCGGCGGATGTCGTCGAGGGTGACCGCGCCGGAGTGCAGCATCTTGTTGGCCAGCACGTAGGACGCGCCGCCTTCGGTGATCCCCTGGTGCAGGTCCCGCACGGTGCGGGCGCCGCCGGAGGCGATCACGGGGATCGAGAGGGCTTCGACCAGGGCGCGGGTGAGGGCGTGGTCGAAGCCGCGCCCGGTGCCCTCCCGGTCGGCGCAGTTGGCGATCACCGCCCCGCACCCGAGGTCGCGCAACGTCCGCCCGAACGTGAGGGCGTCGATCCCGGTCGCCTCGTCGCCGCCGTCGACGTAGACCGTCCAGCCGTCCTGCCCGCCGCGCCGGTAGCGGGCGTTGACCACGCCCACCAGCCGGTCGGAACCGAAGCGCGCGGCGATGGCCGAGACCGTGTCCGGGTCGTCGACGGCGCTCGTGCTGACCGACACCGACGCGGCCCCGGCGTCCAGCAGCTTCGCGCAGTCCTCGACCGAGGGGACGCGGCCGTCGTGCAGCGACACCATGACCTCGACCAGGGGTGCCGCGCCGGCGACGACCCGCTGCGCTTCACCGACCCGCTCCCAGGTGTCCACCACGTCGACCAAGACCCGCCGCACGCCCGCTCCGGCGTAGTGCGCGATCAGTTCGACCGGGTCCCACCGGTCCCGGAGGCCGGGGACGCCGCTGGCTTCCGTGGAGCGCTCGTCCGACACGTCGACGCACGGGATGAGCACGTCGACCAGGGTCGGGGGGTCGGTGACTGGCATGGCGTCCTCCCAGGGGTCACGGCGTGGGGTGTCACGGTGCGGGCAGGTGTCGCAGGCGGGCGCTGCCCGGGGTGATCCGGCGGGCCACTGCGGCGGCCGAGGCGATCGCGCTTTCCTGGTCGCCCAGTCCGGTGGTGTAGTGGCCGGCGAAGTGCAGACCTTCGCGGCCCTGCAACGCCGCCAGCGCGCGTTGTGCGTCGACCAGGTCGGTCGTGGGTGTCAACGCGTGGAAGGTGCTCGTCGCGAGGACGCGGCGCGGCTGGGCGGAGCGGTGGGTGATCTGGCTCTTGAAGACGTCGACCCCGTGCGAAGGGCCGTACCAGAAGCTCGATTCGGCCCAGCCGTCGTGGCTGATCAGGTTGTACGTCGACCACAGGTCGCGGTCGCCCGGCAGGTAGGCGGGGTCGAGGTGCAGGGCGTAGCGCACCGGCCGGTAGGCGAATCGGCGCAGCACGTGCCACGGTGCGCCGGGGCCGGTCATCGACGCGGGGAGCAGGCGCGCCGCTGTCGGCGGTGGCACGGTGAGCACCAGCTGCTCTACTACGCGGTGGTGGCCCTCGGTGTCGATGAGTGCGTAGCCGTCGGCGGTGCGTTCGACGCGGTCGACTCCCGCCCCGGTCCTGACCTCGGTGGTGGTCAGCCGCGCGGCCAGCGCCCAGGCGAGGCTTTCCATGCCGCCGCGCAACACGCGCACCGTCGACGGCTCGTCGTTCGCGACGCTCGACAGGTAGGTCAGGACCACGTGGGCGGGCAGCCCGACGACCTGGGCCACCGGGCACGCGAACAACGCGGCGGGCAGCGCGGACAACACGTGGTCACGCACCGCCGGCGGCGGCGACAGCGACTCCACCACAGCGCCGAACGGGACGTCCCGGTCCGGCAGGTCCGGCACACTGTCCAGGAACGACCGCGTCTGCTCCCACAGCGGCCCGCGACCCACGTGCGCCGGCCGTCCGGGACAGTCGTCCACCAGCAGCGCGTTCCCGTCCATCGAGAAGGTGTGGGAGGACGGGACGTCGATCAGCTGGTGCGCGTCGATGCCGACGGCGGCCATCAGGGCGGCGTGCGCGGAGGAGTCGTCCGCCGCGATCTCCTGGGTGCCCAGGTCGAACACCCCGAGCACGTTCTCGACGCACCCCGCCGCGGAGCGCGCGTTCCCCCCGATCCGGGAGCGGGCCTCCAGCAGCACCGCGGTGCACTCCTGGTCCACCAGCCAGGCGGTGACCAGACCGGAAATTCCCGCGCCGACGATGCCGACCCGCATGACGACCTCCTCACGCCCGTGGGACGGTCACGACCAGGCTTCGGCGGCGGCGCGCCAGAACAGGCCGATGTTGGCTTCGAGCAGCCGAGCCGAGAAGGCGGCTTCGTCGGGATCGTCGCCGCGGCGCAGGCCGTCGTCCGCGGTCTCCAGCGCCAGCGCGAGCAGGTCTTCCGACGCCGTCCCGTCGTAGTAGTCGAAGAACTCGTCCGGCGCGGTGACAGCCGACTCGCGCACGCCGGCGGTGATCGCCACGCAGTCCGGGAAGTAGACGGTCATGTCGGTGTGCAGCGCCAGGGCGAGCGACGCCTGGCTGCCCGTCACCGCGATCCACGACAGGCAGCCGCCGAACGCGTAGATCGTCGGGTCCGGCACCCGGCGTCGCAGTTCGGCGTCGCCGAGCCCGAGGGCGCGGGCGCACGCGACGAGCTTGGGCGTGGCGTTGGTGACCAGTTCGGTGATCTGCGTGAAGAACGCCGTCGCCGGCGGGTGCGGGTACTTCGCCAGCCCCACCCCGTAGGCCACCAGTTCCGCTTGGTGCGCCTGTAGTTCCGTCAGGACCAGTCCGCGCAGGTCGGCCGCGGTGAGGCTGCCGTCGTTCAGCTTGTCCAGGACCGCGTTGGCGACGGGTTCGTCGTGGCGCAGTGTGGCGAGCCGGCCGGCGAGGTCCGCTGCTTCGGTGTGCACTGTCATGGTGGACTCCTCGATGGGGTGGTGGCGCATCGACGTCGCCGGGTCATTCCTCGGGGCCTCGACGGGTGCCGGGGACCGCCCAGTGGGTCCGCAGGAGAGGATCGACCCGGGCTGCGGTCCGGGCCCTTTTGGCGTGCCAATCGAGCCGGAGGTGAACATGACGTAGGCCAAGTCGCTCGCGGACAGTTCCGGAATCGGTGCCGAAGCTTCGGCCACGGTCTCAGCGGCGTCCGCCAAGGCGAGGCAGGGTGGCAGCGGGTCGCCGTCGACCGATCGTTCCCACCCCACCGCGACGGAATCGCCCACCCGAACCCCCTTCGCGGCGAGCACCGCGGCCAGGGCCTCCATTCGGCGGCGGACCTGGTCATAGCTCAGCAAGTCAGCGTCCTGCGGGGACAGCGCGATCGCTTCGGGGGTCGCCCGAGCCTGTTCCAGGAACAACTCGTGGACGAGCGCATCCCGCGGGTAGTCCAGGACCGTTGCATTCCACTCCCGACCCCGACCCAGGTGCGCTGCCCGCTGCGATTCACGCCCGGCCACGACAGAACCCCCCATCAGGCCCGGGCACGGCACGGCCCGCTTGGAAAGACCCCGTCAAGGCGGATTTTCGAATTAGACAAACATTTGCCAAGAATATATCCCGATCCACCGGCGGCCTCAATCAACCGTTCGGGTGCCGACCCGGTCCGTTGGGCCCACGGGGCGAATTCCCGCCAGCCGACCCGTCCGGCTGACGTCCATCCGGTCATTCTTGCGTATTTTATGCGGGGCGGACTATTCCGCCGCGATCGGCCAGGTGGCTCAAACGTGGCGGGCGGCAGCACCGCGGTCCGGGCAGAAGGGGATCTGACGGACCGAACCGGTCGATCGCTCCGTCGGCATCGTCCGCTTACCCCGCGCCGTTTCGGGGTATCACCGCGCCAACGGAGGTGCCGCGCCGGTCGGGAGAGACCGTCGGCGAGGGTGCCTCACCGCTCCGCGAGCGAACGATCGCGGTCGTGGAGCGGAACATCTCCGCTGGAGTGAGAGGACACATCGATGAGCGGCAAGGGCGTTCCGGGAAACCCGGCCGGGTTGCGGTCCGACGTCGAGAAGGCTCCGGAAAAGGCCAAGGAGAAGGCCGGCGAAGCCGCTGATCGGGCCGGCACCGCCGCCGGGCAGGCAGCCGCGAAGACGCAGGGCGTCGCGGGTGAGGTGGCGGCCAAGGCCCAGGGGGTCGCCGGCGAGGTCGCGGCGAAGACGCAGGCTGTTGCGGGTGACGTGGCGGCGAAGACGCAGGCCGTGGCGGGTGAGGCCGCGGCGAAGGCTTCCGCGGTCGCGAGTCAGGTGGCCGGGCGGGCCGACCAGGCCGTCGACGCGCTGCCGCCGTCCGTGCGGGAGAAGGTCGTGCTCGCCAAGGAACAGGCGCGCAAGCACCCCGCGCTGGTGTGGGGCGGCGCAGCGGCGGCCCTGCTGGTGGTGTGGCGGTTCGTCCGCCGGGGGCGGTGACGACCCGGGCCTCGACGGGCCCTTCAGCCTGACCTTCGCGCCGCCCGCCCCCTCGGGGACGGGCGGCGCGCGCGTAGCCGGCCCGGTCGCCCACGAAGAGCGCCCGACCAGGAGCAAGACCGGACCGGAAGAGTCCCGGTTCGCCCGTCCCCCACTACCGGGTCGAACGGCAACCTGGTCGTGCCGATGGGACCGCCCGGCACGCGTACACGATCGGGTGCACGGTGAGCACTTCCCGCGGTCCGGTGAGCGTGAGCGGGCGCGGTCGAGGGGTCGAGATCGCCCTGCCACGGCGGGACGGGCCTGGTGAGCGCGGCGATCGCCAGTCGTCGGCCCGGCCGACGCGAACGACTGCGGCTCAGGCGCACTGCGGGGGCGGATGGTTCGGTCGACGACGTATCGGGGATTCTGGTGGTCGAGGCGACTGGAGCAGACGGTGATGGCGACGTGAACCCCGCAGGCGAGAACCTGCCCGAGCACCGCGGGCCGGTTCTGGAACTCGGTGACCGGCCACCGATGAACGCGGTTCGCCGATGGACCGAACGGGCCGTGCCGCACGTGGTGGGCGAGTCGCTCGAAGACCTGCTGTTGCTGGTGACCGAACTGGTCAGCAACGCCTACGACCACGGGCGCCGGCCGGGGCGACTGCGCTTGCTGGACTCCTGCGACCAACTCCGGGTCGAAGTCGACGACGGTTGCCCGGAGCCGCCGGTGCCGGGCCGGTCGCGCATCGCCGACAGCAGGGGCCGGGGGTTGCTGCTGGTCGCTGCGCTGTCCAGCGCTTGGGGGCACACCGGACGAGTCGGTGGGGGCAAAACCGTGTGGGCGGACCTGCCCCTTCCCGACTTCACGGGCGAAGCGCGCTGACCGGCCTCGCCTGGCGCACGAAGGGTGCACCTGAGGGGAACTAGCGGTTCGTGTCCTGGCGTGCGGCGGTGAGGGCGTCCTCGACGCTGTCGTGAATCGGGAACAGCTCGTCCATCGCGGTGACGCGCAGCGCGTGCCGAACCTGCCTGCTCGCCGCCAACCGCACGACGCACGCCGGGCCGTCCGCGTTGTGCTGACGCAGGTGCGCCAGCACGGCGATCCCGGACGAGGCGAAGAAGGTCACGTCGACCAGATCGAGGACCAACGCCGCGGGTGCCCCGTCGAGGATCTTCACGCCCGACTCCCGCAACGGGTCGCTGTTGGACATGTCGATCTCGCCCGCAACCCGCAACACCGTCACCTCGTCCACCACGTCCACGCGCATGCCGGGCAGCGGATTCGTTCCATCACTCATGTCCCGATCCTTCCTCAGTCCGCCGCCGGAAATCCGGGACGTGTGCCTCTGTTGTCCCGCTGCGGGCGGCCTCCCCGATCGTCGTGCCGCGTGTCTAGAGTCGCGCATCAGCGGAGGCACAGCAGCGCAGCCCCCTTGGGAACGGCATCCGGCAGGGTGCCGTCGTCACGGGAAGGCCCTCCGGTGTTCGAGGACGATCTGCACTTGGCGCGGGCACTGACCGCCACACGCTACCGTCCATTGTGGACGATCTGCACCACAGCCAGTCCGACACCGACGACGACACCTGCGTCGTCGGACTCCAACCACCTGAGACATCGAGACATCGCTCCCCGCCAGGCCGGCATCCACTCGTGCCGCAACCGTTCACGGCACCGACGTCGAACAGGTCGGCCGCCGACAGCGCAACCCTGACTCCAGCCACGGGTTCTGCGCAACGCCTGGTGGATGCGGTCCCACGCTGATCACGTCGAGCCGACTCGACCGCCACTAGAGTGCCCACGTGCACCGGAAGCCGCTGAGCCATCGCATGCGACCGCGACCGGATCACGCGCCCGTGCTGCCGTCGGACACGCCGGAAGCGCGACGCCGTGCCCGTGGCGAGGGCTTCCGGGCGAAAGCCGTGGAATGGGCGGCGCTGCTGATCTCCTTGGTGGCACTGGCGGTGAGCCTCGCGGCGTGGACGAGGCCCTACCCAGCCGACCCGCGGAGCCTGCCCCGCTATGGCGACCCGAAGCAGGCCGTCGTCATCGCCGACGTCGAGCAGGCTCTGGGGTTCTTCACGTTCCTGGACGACGAACGAGAGAGCCGGGTCTTCCTCAACATCAGCATCCCCACCGAGGTGATGCGCCAACGATTCCGGCCGCACGGCGACGCACAACCAGGGGACGAGCCGTACCGGGACGGCTTCGTCCTGCCCGACGACCACCTCACCTACGTCCTGTCGATCAACAAGGCAGGCGAGCCGGACCGAAGGGGGATGTACTTCGCGCACGGCGCCTACAACCTGAACGGCTACTTCGCCAACCGCGGCATCATCGACATCTCCACCGGAGCGGCCACGGTCTCGATCACCCCGCTGACCGATCTGGAAGCCCTCGGCCCGTAGTGCACGACGAATCCTCGGACCCACTCACGAACGAATCCTGATCACATCCGGTAGGCCACAGGCCGAGAACCAGTGGTACCGAAGGTCGATTCGACGCCCGACTGACAGCCGTTCGGATGATCTCGGCAGACGCCTCTGAGATGGCCTCGGAAGTTCTGACGTAATAAAGGGTCGGGTGGCCGCAGGTGCGGCCACCCGACCCTTTCCCGGCGCACGGAATCGGCGCCGGGGCGGCCTGATCAGAGAATGTCGACCAAGACCTTGGAGACGTCGATGTCGTCGATGATGTCCGCGTCGTTCAGCGCCTCGACCACGGCGCTCTTGAACACCAGGTTGTCCTCGACCGTCAGGTTGTTCAGGACGTCCTCGATGACCACCTGGACGGCGTTGAGCTGGGCGTTGGTGAGCACGTCGATGTCGTTGCCGCTCGCGATGTCGCCGATGGTGATGACCGAGTCCGGCAGGTCGATCGGGACCTGGACGGTGGTGTTGATCGTGCAGACGATCACGTTGACCAGGCCGGTCGGGTCGGAGTTGATGCAGGAGGCGCTCGGGGTGCCGGTGGCCGAGGCGGAACCTGCGGTACCCAGGGCGGCGAGGGCGGCGAACGTGACGGCGGTGGCGGCGGTGGCGATGCGCTTGAGCAACTCGGGCTCCCGTTTACTCGGTGGGGGTCGATCTGACGGGAGAAATCAATCAGACGTCCACCCGGCTCCGGAAGTGCCAGTTTTTCTGAGCGCCGTTCACCTGTCACACAATTGGTCCGACCGCCTGCACGCAGTTGCGCCGACCGCCGCCCGGAACCGCGCCGTGCCACATGTTCGCGACTCACCATTTCGACAGCGGCCCCGACCAAACTCCACCGCGAGTGTGATTCCGTACCGCCGCCCATCAGCCGGAGATGGGATGATCGACCGGAGCCGATGTGGGACTTCGAAGCGCGATGCGGGCCGCCTGTCGATACCGTCTCGACGTCTTGGACCGCCCGGGTGGTCTTTTCCTGCCAAACTGCGCCGGAAGGGTGACCCCCCGGACCCACTGGCAAAAAATACAAGGCGATGTGATCGGCGTCACTCCAGCGAACCGTGGCGTACGTTGTTCAAGCGTCTGCCAGACGCGCCCCCCTCGCGCGCGCCGCCCTCACCCACACGAGCGAACAGCGATGGCGGCGACAGTCGATCTCGTGTCCTCTGTGGAGTGACTTTCGGCGGGAATCAGTTTCTGTGGCCCCATATCGGCTATCCCAGACACGTGTACGTGACGACCGCACATCCGGTCTGAACGCCGGTGACGCCCCCAGCCCCCCAGGAGGTGGGCCATGACCTCGACACCCTGTCCGCCCACCGGGGCGTTCGTGGTCTACCTCAATCCAGACCTGCTCGATCCCGCCCCCTTCGTGTGTGGTGCGGTCATCGGCGACTCGATCGTGGAT
This sequence comes from Saccharothrix espanaensis DSM 44229, assembly GCF_000328705.1. NCBI lineage: Bacteria > Bacillati > Actinomycetota > Actinomycetes > Pseudonocardiales > Pseudonocardiaceae > Saccharothrix > Saccharothrix espanaensis. Next base: position 5,971,626 of record NC_019673.1, read on the forward strand.
CCGGAGACGCGCCGTCCATGGGTACCGGTGCTGGGCACGGGCCACCTGGCGCTGGTGGACACCGCCGACATCGTCGAGTCGACACCTCGCCGCCCGTGAAGCGTCGTGGTCGGCGTTCGACACCGGCCGGTCGCCGCTGTTGCGCGGCCACGAGGACGAAAAACTTCTCCGCATGCTGCGGTTCGACCCCGATTCCGTTGTCGCGACGGACAACACCCACCTGTCGCCCTCGCCCGCTTCGGCGTGGATCCGCACGTGGGGTGGCGGCACCCCCGGAACTTGACGGCGTTGCCGACGACGACGTCGCCGTAGCGTTTCCGCAGCACTTGGCAGAAGCTCGCGATCTTGCGAAGCGGGCTCTTGGAGTTCATGCGAGGCGACCTGGGCGAACTGCTCCAGTTCGGCATTGGAGCGGCGCAGGTCCTCGGTCGCGGTGTCGAGCGCGGAGTTGTGTTCGCGCGTTTGGTCGAGCCGGCCGACGATGCGCTCACGCAGGACATCGACGTCGCCGCTGCTCGGCGGCCGGCGGGGTCCTTCTGCGCAAAGGGTTCCGGCGTTTAGTGGGACTCCGCTGCGGGGACCCGCGTGCCATCACGACGTGCACCCTGGGGAGATGGATGGACGACGAGGTTCGGCGCGCTCATGACGAGGTGGTCAACCTGGTCGCCCTGCGCCCGGTGGCCGTGGCGGACAGGCGGTCGTTGCCCCGACGGTTCTTGTGGCGTGACGTCTGGTTGGCGCTGACATCGAGTTCGCTGAACCTGCTCGCCGCGGCGACGGTGGTCGCGGTCGGGGCGGACGGGTGGCTCACCTCCGCCGCCGGCAGCGCGTTGGCGAGCGCCGCAGCGAGCTCGATCGTCTCCGGCTTACACGAAGTGCACCAGCGGACCCGCCACGCCGGCCGGCTGCTCGAACACGGCCCCGACGCGGCCGACACCCTCGCCGCCTTGCAAGCCGACCGACCCGGGCCGCACTGGACCTTGGCCCTGCGGGTGGTGTTCGACCTGCTTCTCCTCGCGCTGCCCGCGATGGCGCTGTCCCAGACGTGGCACGAAGGCGCTTCCACGTGGACCATCACCGCAGGCGTGCTGACCGCACGGCTCGTCGCCGCCACGATGGAGCACCTGTACCTCCGGCGCAACCACCGGTGGCGACAGGACTTCATCCATCGCGAAGGCATCCCGCTACCGGCCCTGCCGGACCGCTGGCGCGTGCTCGTGACCCCATGAACGACCACCAGCAGACCAGCCAAGCAGCACGCCGATCATCGAGGTCGTAGCCCGTCGTGGCTGCCTCGCGGTCGCCGGGTCCCCTCGCACGCGCGGTCCGGCGGCCTTGGCTTTACACCAGAGCGCAAACTGCGGCCGGAACACCGTCGGGGTCCGACAGGAGTGGCATCCTGTGCGAATAGTCGCTTTGGCGGATCCGCCGAGCGGGGGTTGTCATGACGTCGTGGCACCACCGACTGTCCGGTCAACCAGTGGACGTGTACCTCGGAGCCGACGACAACCAGCAGTGGCGGTTGCTGTCGGCGCGCGGCAGCATCGCATCCAGAACGTCAAGCACGAGTACTGCATGGACGTGCCGGATCACGACGGCGTCCCGGCGGGCACCCCGATCAGCGAGTACCACTGCAACACCGGTGACACCGACAACCAGGTGTTCGTCCGGCCGAGACTGCGGAGGCGAGCGCCACGAGGGGGTCCGGCCGCCGCCTCGTCGGCCACCACTCGCACCTGCGCCGCCACACCGGTTCGCTGTCCGGCCCGGACTGGTCGCGATCACCGTGATCGTCGTGGCGTTCCGGCAGGCGCACTGCCCACCGGAGCTGCTGGGACGGGTCAGCGCGAGCGCGCAGTTCCTGAACTACGGGGTGATCCCGGTGGGCACGGTGATCGCGGGCGTGCTCGCGGACTCCGGCCGGCTGGGTGGTGGTCGCGGTGAACCTGTTGGCGCGCTACGCCGACGTCGACGGGAAGGTGCGGTTCTTCGCCGACGACCGCCGGGTGCCGCTGGACGGGGTGGCGGATGAGCGGGCCGGATCGAGCGCATCCCCTACGAGTTTGTGCGTGGTGGTGAGCGACCCGGAGGATGACCTTCCCGGCGACTTCGACACCGCCCGCGAGGTGCACCACGCCGCGCTGCACAAACCCGTCGACGTCACCGCGTTCGTCGCCGACTTGGAGCAGCGATCGACAAGGACACGCTGCGCCACCGACTGCTGCCTGTGTCAGTTCGCGATCGCGACCCTGTCGACGCCACGTTCGCCGCGCGCGGGCTGGCGTACATCGACACCCGCGGCGTGAGCGTGGCGGGGTCCGCGTTCGGGGGTAGTTCTCGTCGTCGGACCTCCAGCCATGGTCCGCGCCCCGGGGCCTGTGGTCGGCAAGTCTCCTCTGAGGTCATCGCGCCTGCACAACGCGAGGGGCCCCGGCGCAGTTCGCGCCGGGGCCCCGGGGTTGTTGGATTCCACTTCCACCTAGCCGGCCGTGAGACCGGCTTCCTCCGTCCGCACCACCCGCACTACAAGCGGGCGCTGCGGGGATCGCGTGTGCGTGACCGAAGACCACCTCTCGATCAGGTGGAACCTCGGTACCCGTCCGGCAGAGTTCAGCCGAAACCGGGCGATCCGATGGTGTGCAACCCTTCCCTTCTCCTCTGATCACTGCGACTTGCGTTCTCACGTGAACGGTCGGCACCGGTCCTGATGCACATGCCGGAATCACCTCGCCGACCATCCCCGGCCACCTGACTAGAGCCCCGTCCACTGATCGGCTCTGACAGACCTGACCGCACTGCACTTGCGGTACTGCACTTGCGTTATCACACTGCCGATAGCAACTGCTTCACGAACCGAATTGCTTCACCACTTCGTCCGGCCGCCGGCACCGGGATCACTCCTCCGGTCTGTCGCCGATCGACCCCTGGTCCACTGCCGAGGAGCCCCGTTCACCGATTGGCCCCAGCACGTCCGACCGTCTTGCCATCGATCCCACGGGCAGTTCGTCATCTCCCGTGTCACTGCTCTTCTCTGTCAACGAGGAGAACACTACACACGCGGGCACCCGAATGTCTACTCCGACCGACACAGATTTACTCAACCAGGTGACGAAGGCTCTCTCACCTGCGGCGATGGCACCATCGGGCCGCAGAATGGGCAGATCCCCATCCACGACACCGAACCTGACCGGTGGTCGCCCGTTGCCGTGGGCGATCCGCGGCCGGGCGGGCGCGGCACTGGATGATCCACGGTGAATCGGCCGGCGTCCTGCTCGTGGTGACCGAGCTGGTCGCCAACGCCGTCGACCCACGGGCGGCACCCCCGCCGGAGCCGGCTGCGGCGATCAGGGATCCGGTCTCGCGTCCGCGTCGAGGTCGACGGGACCTCGGCTCGCCGGCAGATCGGAACGTCACCGGCCGGATCGATACCGCGGCCGGGCCTGGTCATCATTGCCGGCCTGTGCGCCCGTTCGACCGCCGTGAATTCGTCGTGGAGGTAACTGTGTGATCGCCTGTTCCAGCGATCCACCGTGGCCGGGCCCACCGCTGCGGCAGAATCGCGCGAATGGCGAAACTCGGAGCCGACAGCACGCTCGGCCCCGTCGTGGGCCGGTCCCACGACTCCGTCGTGGCCTGCGGGGTCTACGTCGACGGTGTCCGGCTGCCGGGCCAGTGGTCGGCTGCCGACGCGGTCGCCGAAGTCCGCGACCGGGGCGAGGGGTTCGTCTGGATCGGCCTGTACGAGCCCGCCGACGAGCAGATCCGGGACGTGGCCGAGGCGTTCGGACTGCACGAGCCGGCCGTGAAGGACGCTGTGTGCGCCCATCAACGGCCGAAGCTGAAGCACTACGGCGACAACCTGTTCATGGTGTTCAAGACGTTGGGCTATGTGGAGAACGAGTCCCCGACGACCGCCAACGAGATCGTGGAGTCCGGCGAGATCATGCTGTTCCTCGGCGCCGACTACGTTGTCACCGTCCGTCATGGACGGCACGCGGGGTTGCGCGACGTGCGGCAACAGCTGGAGGCGATCCCCGACCGGCTGGCCGCCGGACCGGCGGTGGTGCTGCACGACATCGCGGACCGGGTGGTCGACGGCTACCTGGAGGTCGTGGAGGCGTTCCAGGGCGACATCGACCTGGTGGAGGCCGCGGTGTTCGCACCGCGCAGCGTGCTCGGTGTCGAGCAGATGTACCTCGTCAAGCGGGAACTCGTGGAACTGGGTCGGGCCGTCATGCCGTTGGCCGGGCCGCTTCGGCGGCTCAGCGACGGCACGTGCGGATCGCTGGTGCCCGACTCGGTGCGCTCCTACTTCCGCGACGTGGACGACCACCTGACCTCCGTCGCCGAGCGGGTCGCCGCCTTCGACCACCAGCTCTCCAGCCTGGTCGACGCCGCCATGGCGAAGGTGTTGCTGCAGCAGAACAACGACATGCGCAAGATCTCCGCCTGGGTCGCGATCATCGCCGTGCCCACCATGGTCGTCGGCGTCTACGGCATGAACTTCGACCACATGCCCGAACTGCGGTGGAAGTACGGCTATCCGTTGGTGCTGTCATTGACCTTCATCGCATGCCTGACCGTGTACCGGCTGTTCAAGCGCAACCGGTGGCTGTGACCCACGGCGGCAGCCGCTTTGCCAGCTACACCGAGGTGCTGCCCGCAGGGCGTCGCCATCGTGTCGCATGGCCTGGCCCGCTACCGGGCCGGAGCCCTTCTTCGCAGCCCGCCTCCCCAGATTTCGCAGTGTGCCGTCGAACCCACGGTCGCGCCACCACGCGACAACGCCGTGAGCTGACGGGTTGCCGATGCGTGATCTCCGGACTCCGGCGGGGCGAGAGGTGACGGTCTCGGGTGAACAGTGGCGGAAGTGCGGGATCAGCCCTCGGCGGGGGCCTGATCCCGTCCCCTCCAGTCCAGGCACAACACCATCGCGTCGTCCTCCGGGCCCGAGGCGTGGCGGTGCCCGGCCAGTTCCTGGAGGATCGCGCGGGGTACCTGGGCGGCGGGCAGCAGGCGGGTGGCGTTGATGGCGCGCGCCAGCGCCCGCTCGCCGTAGCGCTCGCCGCCGGCGGAGGCGACGTCGTACACGCCGTCGCTGACGAAGATGAGGCGGTCGCGGGGCACTACACGGAACCTCTCGGCGGTGTAGGGGGTGCCGTCGAACATGCCCAGCGGCATCTGGGCGTCGAAGTCGACGGGTTCGGCGGTGCCGTCGCGCAGCAGCCACATCCTCGGCGAGCCGGCGTCGACGACTTCGACGTCGCCCGTGGTCAGGTCGAATTCCAGCAGCAGCACCGAAACGTGCAACCGGCCCTCGTACTGGCCGTAGACGGCCTGGTCGGCGAGCGCGGCCTGGTCCGCCAGGGGCGTTCCGGCTCGTCTCGCGTTGCGCAGCGCGTTGACGGCCAGGTTGGTCAGCAACGCCGCGTCGATGCCCTCGCCCATCCCGTTGGTCACCGTGAGCGTCAGCCGGTCAGCGGAGGTGGACCAGTCGAAGTTGTCGCCGTAGATGGCGTAGGCGGGTTCGAGTTGGGCGCCGATGCTGTACTCGGCGCGGGCACAGGCGCGGCCGGGCAGCAGCTGCCACTGCATCTCGGCGGCCAAGGTCAACCGGTTGGCCCGCCGGGCCTGGAGGTAGAGGTCGGTGTCGCGCTCGGCGACCATGATCTCGTGCGCGAGCACTTCGGCGATCTGCGCGAGCGCGTCCAGGACCACGTCGTCGGGCGCTTGGGGCAATCCCACGGAGAGCACGCCGAGGCGGTCGCCCCGGACGGTGACCGGCAGGTGGACGACGACACCGGACGACACCCGCTCGACGCGCGGCTGCTGCGCCCCGAACGACTTGCCCGGCTCGCTGGTGCCGACGGGCACCGGGCGGGCGGTGTAGGGCAGGACGGAGACGGGCTGCAACATGGTCACCGCGTAGTCCGCCATCAGCAGGTCCACGTCGGTCGCCCCGAAGCGGCGGGCGAGCTCGGCCCGGGTGACGTCGAGCAGCGCGTGCGGGGCGGCGTTGCGGAGCTGACGCTCGACTTCGAGGTATCTGCCGTCGGCTGGCGCGGTCATGTGTGCCCGATTTCTTCCGGTGGCCGCCGCACCGTGGTGACGGACGAGCGCAGGCTGACAGGAGGCGGCGAGGATGCGATGGTGGACAGGTGAACCGGTTCCGCGCCCACTCCGACCCCGATGACGCGCTCGATGTTCTCACCGAGGTCGTCGAACGCATCGAGGTGATGTGGGAACGGAGTCGTGGAGCCTCGCCGGCTCCCCTGTCGGCGTCGCAGTTGCGCGCGATGTTCGTGCTGGAACGCTTCCCGCAGATGAACCTGCGCGCTCTCACCGAGCAGCTCGACTCGACGCCGCCGTCGGTCAGCCGGTTGTGCGACCGGCTGGAGGCGGTGGGGTTCCTGGACCGGTCGCTCAGCCCCAACTCCCGGCGGGAGGTCGAGCTGCGGTTGAGCGAAAGGGGCCGGACGTACCTGTCCGACCTGCGAAGTCGCCGTCGCGAGCACGTCCGCGGGTTGATCGAGGCGATGCCCGCGTCGGCGCGGACGGCGCTGGTGGAGGGCCTGCTCGCACTCCGCGACACCGCCGTCGTGCCGGACGCGCCGCGCCAGGAACCCGGTACGCAGTCGGCGTAGCCTCTGCCGAAACATGATCGCCTTCCGACTGCATCGCACGCGGACGCTCGCCCACAGGGTCGCTACTCCTGCTAACGTTTGTCGAGAGACAATAGTTTAGCAACTGCGAGAAGGGGTCGTGGACCGCGGCCGCAGAGGGGGACCCGATCATGCGCGACCTCTTGGCCAAGGTGCCCGCCGGGCGATCGTGGCAGGCAGACCGCCCGCAGTCGCCGGCACGCCGTGCGGCCTCCACGTGAGCCCGGCCGACGTGGAGGGGATGTTCGACGCCGCACAGGCCCGGACGGCGTCGGGTCGGCAGGGGACTCGGTGCGCGACGGCCGCGGGAGCCGGTCATGCGCGAGCAGGTGGGATCCTGGACGCCCACCGGCGTGCCGTCGTCGAGTCGACGCACCTGGTCCGCGACGAGCCCGACCTGCTGCCCGCCCGGCACGCCGTGCGCGCCGCCGCGGTCGCGGCGGGTCTCGGCCTGATCGCCCAGACGAAGATCGTGACCGCCGCGAGCGAGCTGGTCCGCAACGCCTACGTCCACGGCGGTGCCGGGACGTTGGTCATCAGCACCGTGACCTCGCCACGCGGCAGACGCGGGCTCCGGTTGTCGGTCACCGACAGCGGACCGGGCATACCGGACGTGCCGGCAGCGCTCGCCGACGGCTTCGGGACCGGCACCGGACCGGGCCACGGGTTGGGCGGCGCGCGCACCCTGGTCGACGAGTTCGCCATCAACACCGAGGTCGGCAGGGGCACGACCGTGACCATCGTGCAGTGGGTGACGTGACGGCGCGGGCGCTCGCGACGGAGACCGGACCGCCCCTGCCCGCCGCCGTCACCCCTTCCGAACCGGCGGGTGACCCGGACAAGCGCGCCACCGACGGCACGCTGCGCCTCCAACCACCGCTGCGCGCACGGCGAACCGGCCACCCGAACGTCGCCCGGTGCGCGTGCGGAGCGACGTCCCGGCAGGAAGACGCCCTGCGCCCGCCGGCGGCGACCTCTACGACTGGTTCGTCCCGCCCGACGCCCTCCTGCACATCACCGTGGTCGACGCCGTGGGCCACGACATCACCTCCACCCGCATCGCGATCGACGTGACCCACACCGTCCACACGCTCACCATGGAAGGCCATCCCCTCAGGACCTCTGATCTCGACGCGTCCGAGCGGCGGTGCCCTCCCGGTGATGCCGCAACGACCGGGCAGGGCGAGCGCAGGTCTTGTGCCGGTCTTCGGTCATCCGGTCGGCGAAACGGGGCCCACGGCGTGCGGCGTCGGTGGTGTACTGAGTGTCACGCGTGCCGGGTCGTGCCGGGTCGTGGTGGCGGATCGGCATCGAGTGGCGGAGGCGGCCGACCGGCGGGTGGGGGCTCAGCGCGGGGTCATATGAGCGGGCCATGAGGTCGGTATGACCGGGTTCTGAGGTTCGCGGTCCATCGTTTCGCGCATGATGCGATGGATCGTCGGGTCGAGCCAGAAGTACCGCCGCCTGGTCTTGGCGGTCGCGGTCGCCCTGCTCGCGTTCGGCTTCGCGCAGTTGCGGAACACGTCGGTCGACGCGCTGCCGGAGTTCGGGCCGGTCCGGGTCGACGTCCAGGTCGAGGCGCTCGGGTTGTCGGCCGAAGAGGTCGAGAACCTGATCACCAACCCCATCGAGAACGAGTTCTTCAACGGCATACCCTGGCTCGCCAAGCTCGAATCGCGGACCATCCCCGGACTCTCGTCGCTGGAGATGACCTTCGAGCCCGGCACGGATCCGATCCGCGCGCGCCAAGTGGTGCAGGAGCGCCTGACCATGGCTCCCGCGCTGCCACAGGCGTCGTCCAAACCGCCGCTGGTCGTGCAGCCGCTGTCCAGCACCGGCCGGCTGATGATGATCGGGCTCTCCAGCGAGGACAAGTCGCTGATCGACATGTCCCTGCTCTCCCGGTGGACCATCGTGCCGCGGCTGCTCAGCGTGCCGGGGGTGGCGAACGTCGCGGTCTGGGGCTTCCGCGACCGGCAGTTGCAGGTGCAGGTCGACCCGTCGAAGCTGGCGCTCAACGCCGTCACGCTGGACCAGGTGCTGCGCACGTCGGCGAACGCCCTGTGGGTCTCGCCGCTGACCTTCGTCGAGGCGTCCACCCCGGGTCTGGGCGGCTTCGTCGACACGGCCAACCAGCGCATCGAGATCCAGCACAACCAGCCGATCAAGTCCGCGGCCCAGCTCGGCCAGGTGACCGTGCAGGGCGCCGAGGACCGGGGGTTGAAGCTCGGCGACGTGGCCACCATCGCCGAGGACCACCAGATCCTCATCGGTGACGCGGTGGTCGAGGACGAGCCGAGCCTGATGCTGGTCGTGGAACGCTTCCCCGGCACCAGCGTCTCGGACGTCACCGCGCGGGTCGAGGGCGCGTTGAACGAGCTCCGGCCCGGGTTGGGCGGCATCCGCGTCGACACCACGGTCTACCGGCCGGCGACGTTCGTGGAGCGGATGGCCGAGAACCTGACGCTGTCGCTCGTGCTCGGCGGCATCCTGTTGCTGCTCCTGCTCGGCGCGTTCCTGTTCAGCTGGCGTTCCGCGCTGGTGAGCCTGGTGTCGATCGTGGCCTCGGTCGCCGTGACGGTGCTGGTGCTGTCGTGGTTCGGCGTGCCGCTGAACCTGATGACGCTGGCGGGGCTGGTGATGGCGCTCGCGGTCGTGGTGGACGACGCCGTGGTCGGGGTCGACAACGTGCGCCGGCGGTTGCGGGACCGGGGCGAGCGCGGCGTGTCCGACGTGATCGGCGGCGCGCTGCTGGAGGTGCGCGGGCCGTTGTTCGTGGCGGCGGTGATCTCGGCGGTGTCGGTCGCGCCGCTGTTCGTCCTCGACGGTGTGCGGGGAGCGTTGCTCGCTCCGGTCGCGATCGGGTTCCTGGTCGCGACGCTCGTGTCGTTCTTCGTCGCCCTGGTGCTCGCGCCCGTCCTCGCGACGGTGCTGCTGTCCGGCGAGTCGTTGCGGCACCGGCCCTCACCGGTCGCCGAGTGGCTGGAACGGGGCTACGCCTCGGCTCTGGCCCGGTTGTTGCGCGGCCGGGTCTGGGGGTTCGCGGTGGCGGGGGTGCTGCTGATCGTCGGGTTGGCCGTGCTGCCGCTGCTCGGCGGGCGGCCGTTGTCCCCGACGTTGCAGGAACGCGACCTGCTCATCGCGGTGGAGGCCCCGCCGGGCACGTCCCGGCCGGAGATGAACCGGATCACCGCCGCGCTCACCCGTGAGCTGCGCAGGACCGACGGCGTGCGCAACGTCGGCGCGCACTCGGGGCGGGCGCTGGCCTCCGACCAGGTGGTCAACATCAACTCCGGCGAGGTGTGGCTGAGCATGGCCCCCGAGGCCGACTACGCCAGGACGTTGGACGCCGTGCGCGGTGTGGCCGCCGGTTACCCCGGGATCCGCACCGACGTGCTCACCTACTCCGACAAGCGGGTCCGCGAGGTCGTCACCCGGGGCAGCACGTCGGACCTGGTCGTCCGGGTCTACGGCAACGACTACGGGGTGCTCGACAGCAAGGCCGAAGAGGTGCGGGGAATCCTGCGCGGGATCAGCGGTGTCGCGTCCCCGCGCGTCGACAGCACGCAGGTCGCGCCGACGATGGAGATCGAGGTGTCGGTCGCGAAGGCGGCGCAGTACGGGCTCAAGCCCGGTGACGTGCGCCGGGCGTCCGCGACGCTGGTCGCGGCGACCGTGGCGGGCAACCTGTTCGAGGAGCAGAAGGTGTTCGAGGTCGTGGTGTGGGGCACGCCGCAACTGCGGCAGGACCCGACCAGCGTCAAGAACCTGCTCATCGACGCGCCCACCGGCGGCCCGGACGGTGGCGCGACCCAGGTCAGGCTGAGCGACGTCGCCGACGTCCGGATCACCTCGAAGCCCGCGATGATCCGGCACGACCAGGTGTCGCGCAGCCTCGACGTGGTCGCCGACGTGAGCGGCCGCGGGTTGGACGAGGTGACCGCCGAGGTCCGGCAGAAGGTCGCGGGCGTCACCTTCCCCCGGGAGCACCACCTGGAGGTGCTCGGGGAGAGCCAGGTGCGGGCGTCCACGGACTTCGAGGTCTGGACCTACGTGGTGGGCGGCGCGATCCTGGTGTTCTTCCTGCTCCAGGCGGGGCTGCGCAGTTGGCGACTGGCGTGGCTGACCTACCTGCTGCTGCCGGTGTCGTTGACGGGCGGTGTGCTGGTCGCCGTGCTGCTGCGCGACCGGGTGTCGGTCGTCGCGCTGCTGGGCCTGCTCGCGGTGCTCGCCGTCGCCGTGCGCGGCAGCCTGCTCCAGGTGCGCCACCTCCAGGAGTCGGCCGCGCACGACGCGGACGGTGTCCTGCTCGGCGCGCGGCAGCGGTTCGCGCCGGCCGTGGCGGGTCTGCTGGGTGCCGGTCTGGCGCTCGCGCCCTTGGCGTTCTTCGGCGTCGTGTCGGGGCTGGAGGTCGCCATGCCGCTCGCCCTGATCGTCGTGGGCGGTCTGGTCACCACCGCGTTGGTGAACCTGTTCCTGTTGCCCGGTCTGTACTCGCGGTTCACGGCGAAGGAGAAGGCAGATGCCTAGCAGGCGATGGATCGCGGCGGCACTGGTCGTCCTGGCCCTCGGCGCGGCGGGGTGCGCCGGCACGCCGACCGCCGACGACCGGCCCGTCGAGCCGCCGGCCAAGGTCGAGTCGATCTCGGGCAAGGACGTCAAGCGCGTGACGTTGACCGAACGGGCCCACCAGCGCGTCGGCGTGGAGACGGTGGAGATCGCGACGGGCGCGTCCGGTCTGGTGGTGCCGTACGCGGCCGTGATCTACAGCGCGGACGGCGGCACGTGGGTGTTCGTCGAGACCGGGTCGCGCAGCTACGCGCGGGAGAAGGTCGTGGTCGAGAACGTGGGCGGCGACAAGGGGACCGAGGCGTACCTGTCCGCCGGCCCACCGGTCGGCACGAAGGTCGTGCGGACCGGCGTGGTCGAGCTGTACGGCGCCGAGCTCGGGGTCGGGAAGTAGTCCGTGAACGTCCACTCGGGACGATAGGAGTTTCGCGCCATGATGCGCTGGATCGTGCGGACGAGCTTGAAGCTCCGCTTCCTCGTGGTGGTCGCGGCGTCGATGATGATGTTCTTCGGCGTGCTGCAACTCCAGTCCACGCCCGTCGACGCCTTCCCGGAGTTCGCGCCACCCCGGGTGGAGATCCAGACCACCTGCATCGGCCTGTCGGCCCGCGACGTGGAAGAGCTCGTGTCGGTGCCGATGGAGCAGGGCCTCAACGGCATCGAGGGCCTGACCGCCATGCGGTCGAAGTCGGTCTCGCAGCTCTCCTCGATCGTGATGATCTTCACGCCGGGCACGGACCTGATGAAGGCCCGGCTGCTGATCCAGGAACGGCTCAACGCCATCACCCCGCGCCTGCCCAGGTGGGCCAACTCGCCGTTCATGATCCAACCCCTCTCCTCGACCAGCCGGGTCATGAAGATCGGCATCTCGCAGGACGACAAGTCCGACGCGGCCCACGTCGACATGGCGCTGCAGGCGTACTGGACGATCCGGCCTCGGCTGATGCGGATCCCCGGCGTGGCGAACGCCGCCATCTGGGGCGACCGCTGGCACGTCAAACAGGCCCTGGTCGACCCCGACCTGATGAAGAAGCACAACGTCACCATGCAGCAGGTGCTCGACTCCGCGGGCAACGCGGTGGACGTCGGGCAGCTGAAGTTCAAGGGCGGCTTCGAGATCGGCACCGGCGGGTACGTCGACACCGCCAACAACCGGTTCCCGGTGCAGCACCAGCTGCCCCGGCTCGACGGTCAGCAGCTCGCCGAGATCCCGATCGAGACCGCACCCGGCGCGCCCAGGGTCTACCTCAAGGACGTGGCGGAGATCCGGGACGACGTGATGCCGCCGTCGCTGCTCACCGGTGACGCCGTCATCAACGACGGCCTCGGCATCATGATGATCATCGAGAAGCTGCCGTGGGGCAACACGTTGGAGGTCACGCACGGGGTCGAGCAGGCGCTCCGGGAGCTCGCGCCGGGGATGCGGGGGCTGGAGGTCGACACCGAGATCTTCCGGCCGGCGACGTTCATCGAGCAGTCGGTGGACAACCTCGGGCGCGCGATGCTGTTCGGCTTCGGGCTCGTCGTGCTGATCCTGATCTTCTTCCTGTTCGAGTGGCGGGTCGCGCTGATCAGCGCGATCACCATCCCGCTGTCGCTGGTGGCCGCCGGTCTCGTGCTGCACGTCGCCGGGGCGACGATCAACGTGATGATCCTGGCCGGCCTGGTCATCGCGCTCGGCGTGCTGGTGGACGACGCCATCATCGACATCGAGAACATCGTCCGGCGAATACGGCAGCACAGACGGGAGGGCAGCGACAAGTCCACCGCCCGGATCGTGCTGGAGGCCTCGCTGGAGGTGCGCGGACCGATCGTGCACGCCACGATGATCATCCTGGTGTCGATCGTGCCGGTGTTCATGCTCGGCGGCCTGACCGGGTCGTTCTTCCGCCCGCTGGCGTTCGCCTACGGCCTGTCGATCCTGGCCTCGCTGGTGGTGGCGCTGACCGTGATCCCGGCCCTGGCGCTGATGCTGCTGGCCAAGGCCCCGATCGAGCGGCACCACTCGCCGCTGGTGACGTGGCTCCAGCGCGGCTACACCGCGCTGTTGGCCAGGATCATCCCCCGGCCCGGGGTCGCGTACTCGACCGTCGCGGTGGTGCTGGTGGCCGGGATGGCGGCACTCCCGTTGCTGGGCAACAACCTGCTGCCCTCGTTCAAGGAGCGGGACTTCCTGATGCACTGGGTGGCCCAGCCCGGGGCGTCCCGCGAGGAGATGGTGCGCATCACCCAGCAGGTGAGCAAGGAGCTGCGCGCGATACCCGGCGTGCGCAACTTCGGGGCGCACATCGGCCAGGGCACGCTCGCCGACGAGGTCGTCGGGATGAACTTCACCGAGAACTGGATCAGCATCTCCCCCGACGTGGACTACGACACGACCGTCGCCGCGGTGCAGCAGGTGGTCAACGGCTATCCCGGGCTCCAGCGCGACGTCCAGACCTACCTCAAGGAGCGCACCAAGGAGGTGCTGACCGGTGGCAGCGACGCGATCATCGTCCGCATCTACGGCGACGACCTGGAGGTGCTCCGGGAGAAGGCGAACGCGGTCAAGGAGAGCATCGACGGGGTCGACGGGATCAAGGAAGCCCACGTGACCCTCCAGACCAACGTGCCGCAGGTGCACGTGGAGGTGGACCTGCAGAAGGCGTCGCGGTACGGCATCACCCCGGGCGAGGTGCGGCGCACGGCGGCCGCGTTCATCTCCAGCGAGGAGGCCGGCGACATCTGGCGCAACGGCAAGAACACCGAGGTGCACGTGTGGAGCCACCCCAAGGCCCGGTACAGCGTCGAGGGCGTGCGGGCGCTGCTGATCGACTCCCCCGGCGGCGGCAAGGTGCCGATCGGCGACCTGGCCGAGGTCAAGGTGGTCCCGTCGCCGAACCAGATCCTGCGGGAGAACGGGTCGCGCCGCATCGACGTGGGCGCGAACGTGAAGGACGGCGCGGCGCTGGCGACCGTGGCGCAGGAGGTGGAGGAGCGGATGGCCCGGGTCCAGTACCCGGCCGGGTACCACGCCGAGCTGATCGGCGAGTACAAGGAGGCGCGCACGGCCCAGGACCGGCTGCTGCTGTTCTCCGGGGTCGCGGTGCTGGGCATCCTGTTCCTGCTCGCGACGGCGTTCAACAGCTGGCGGCTCGCGCTGCTGGTGCTGCTGACGTTGCCGATGGCGCTGGTCGGCGGGGTGCTCGGTGCGCTGCTGACGGGCGGCATCCTCTCGCTGGGTTCGCTGGTCGGGTTCTTCACGGTGCTGGGCATCGCGGCGCGCAACGGCATCCTGATGATCAACCACTTCCAGCACCTGGAACGGGAGGAGGGACAGCCGTTCGGCGAGGAACTGGTGCTGCGCGGCGCGCTGGAACGCCTCGCCCCGATCCTGATGACCTCGCTGGCCGCCGGTCTCGCGCTGGTCCCGCTGGCCGTCGCGGGCGACCTGCCGGGCCACGAGATCGAGCACCCGATGGCGATCGTCATCATCGGCGGCCTGTTCAGCTCGACCCTGCTGAACCTGTTCGTGACACCGTCGCTCTACCTCAAGTTCGGCGGTCCGCGCCGGCGGCGGCGCAAGGCGGAACAGCCCGAGCCCGCACCCGCGTGACGTGAGAGGGCGGTCCCGTTGTCCGGGGCCGCCCTCCCGCCGTGCGCGTTCAGGCCGTGTCGCGCAGCCGGCGGCGGGTGAAGAGCACCACCGCGCCCAGCACGACGGGGATCGCCAACGCCACCGGCAGGGCGCCGCCCGGGTCGAGGGTCTGGCGGCCGGTGATCTCGACGTGGATCGGCGGGCTCACGGCGAGCGGCCCCGATCCGTCGGGCAGCACCACGGCGTAGACGTCGAACGTGCCGGCGTTGACCGCTTGGACGTCCCACGACACGGTCGTGCTCTCCCCAGGCCCCAACGGGTCCACCGACTGCGTCGGTCCGGCCGTCCAGTCCTCCAGGTCGACGTAGACGTCGTTCATCGACGCGACGTTGAGGTGCGCCACCAGTTTCGCGGTCTTGTCGGGACCTGTGTTGGTCACCGTCGACCGGATGTTGATGTACGACCCGACGGGCTTCTCCACGCGCGTCCCGTCGACGGCCACCTCCACCGTCGCCGCCGCGACCCCGGGCGCCCCCAGGGCCAGGGCCGCCGCCGCGGCCAACGCGCCCACGTGCCTCATGCGGGTCCACCCCCTCCGCCGAGCCGGACGATCCGAGGTCCCGCCACGGCCAGCGCGACCACCGCGCCGGCCACCGCGACCACGGGCGAGATCAGGTACCCGAGGTCCTGCGTCCAGCTGTGCCCCTTGAGCACCACCAGTTGCAGGTAGTGCATGCCCGCGGTCAGCGGGTTGACGCGGGTGAGCACCTCGCCGACCGCGCTGGTCGGCATCGCGGGCAGTTGGGTGGGCGCGAACAGGGCCAGCACCAGGAACAGCGACGCGCCCAGACTGACCTTGTTCGCGCTGGACACCGCGCTGATCAGCAGGCCGATCGCGGCCATGGCGAAGGCGAGCAACGTGCCGACGAGCATCCCGAGCAGGACCGCGCCGGCGACCACGCCGACACCGTGGCCGAGCACCCACAGGTACGGCAGGCTGACCAGGAAGGTCCCGCCCCACAACGACATCGCGGCGGCCAGCTTGCCCTGCACGATCGCGCCGCGCGAGACCGGCGAGAGCAGCAGGCTCTCGAACGTGCCGCGCTCGCGCTCGCCGCTGATCGCGTCGGCCGCGACGACCATGGTGATCAGCACCCCGACCGCGACCGAGACCTGCAGCGTCAGGTTGACCGCTTCGCGCTGTTCGAGGAAGTTCAGGATCTGGTTGGTCGCGGCCAGGTAGGTCACGGCGCTGAGCAGCACGCTGTAGGCGAACAGCAGCACCGGTCCCCGGCCGCCGAACCACAGGTCACGGCTCTCCTGCCCGGCGATGACCCACCACCCGGGCCGGGCCGGGGCCGCGTCCGGTTCGACGGTCGTGGTCACGGCTGATCACCGCCGGTGATCGCGAGGAACGCGTCGTTCAGGCGCACTCCCCCGACGTCGAAGGACAACACCGGGACGCCGGCGTCCAGCACCGCCGACAGCGCCTCGTTCAGCCCCTCGGTGGCCGCGAACACGACGGTGTTCGCGCGGTCGGTGGGGAGCAGTTCGACGCCGGGCACCGCGGCGAGCACCTCGCCGGCGCGGCCCACCTCGTCCGGCGGCACCCTGACGTGGCCGATCCGGCGACCCGCGCCGCCCTCGGTCACCCCGGCGACGGTGTCGTAGACGATCACCTTGCCCTTGTCGAGGATCAGGACGGTCGAGCAGATCTCTTCGACTTCGGGGAGGGTGTGGGTGGACAGCACCACCGTGGTGCCCCGACCCGACGCGATCGCCGCCACCAACCCCAGGATCTCCCGCTGCCCCGCCGGGTCCAACCCCGACGTCGGCTCGTCCAGGAACACCACCACCGGATCGTTGACCAACGCCCGCGCGATCCCCAACCGCTGCCGCATCCCCCGGCTGTACGAGCCGATCCGCGACCCGCCCCGCCCCGCCAGCCCCACCTGCTCCACCAACCCCGCCGCCACCCGCGCCGCCTGCCCGCGCGACCGCCCGAACAACCGCGCGTGGTACGCCAGGTACTCCACCCCCGTCTGACGCGCCGGATACCCCGCGCCCTCCGGCAACACCCCGATCCGCGCCCGCACCTCCGCCGCCCTGCTCCCCGGCACCCCCGCCACCGAGAACTCCCCGCCCGACGGCGCCAACACCGTCGACAACAACCGGATCGTCGTCGTCTTCCCCGCACCGTTGGGCCCCAACAACCCGATCACCTCACCCACCCGCGCGGTGAAACTCACCGACTCCACCGCCGAACGCCCCCCGAACCACTTCGACAACCCACGAGCCTCAAGGGTCACACCTGACATGGCCTCGCCTCCACGATAGGAGCAATGTCCCGAGTGGATCGCCCGGAGATGAGAGAACGATAAGAACACGAAATAGTCCGATTCATTGAGACGCCCGTCGCGGGTGGCCGCCCGGAACGGCCGTTCGGCGGAATTCCGGCCTCCTTCCAGCCGTTGCACAGGTACTGGGACAAGTCGATATTCGGAGGTCCGAACCATTGCCGTCGACGTGCCGTCGGATCGGCGGAAACAGCGCCGCCACCGGCCCGGTACCCGGATCACCGCCGGTCACGGCAATCCACCATCGGGTGGAGGACAGGTCGACAGCCGGGCGAACCGACTGCCTGTGAACAGGTTCCGACACGCGACCGGCGGCTCACACCGGCCGAAAACCGGCCGAACCCTTTTCCTCAAAGCGTCCATGTGCACACAATTGGGGCACATTCCAGCGGCGACACCCGGGCCACCGGAACAAAACTCCAGGTCCGGGAGATGACTGGAGCGAGAACCCGCTGGGAGGGGGCCGCCGTGGAGTTCCGACTACTGGGTGCGGTGGAGGCCTGGTGCCAGGAACAGCAACTCGACCTCGGGCCGCGCAAGCAGCGCTTCGTGCTCGCGGTGCTGGCGCTCAACGCCAACCAACTGGTGCCCGTGGACCGGTTGGTCGACCTGACCTGGCCGGCGCGGCCACCGCGCACCGCCTACCACGGGATCCACGTGATGGTCTCGCGCCTGCGCCGCGCGATCGCGTCGGCCAGGACGGGGCTCTCCGACGTCGAGATCCTGACCCGCGGCTCGGCGTACGTGCTCAAGCTCGACCCCCTGTCGATCGACGTCCACCGGTTCCGCGCCCGCGTCGCCGACGCCCGGCGCGAGACCGACGACGAGGCGCGCGTGCACCTGCTGCGGCGGGCGCTCGCGCTGTGGCACGGTCCGCCCCTGGCCGACGTGGCGACCTCGGACGTGGCCACCATGCTCTGCCAGGGCCTGGAGGACGCCCGGCTGAGCGCGCTGGAGGAGTGCCTCGACGCCGAACTGCGGCTGGGCAGGCACACCGCCGTCGTCGACGAGCTGACCGACCTCGCCGCGCGCCACCCGTACCGGCAGGGACTGCACGCGCAGTTGATGCTCGCGCTCTACCGGTGCGGCCGGGTGACCGACGCGCTGGAGGCCTACCGCGCCGCCCGGAGCAGGCTGGCCGACGAGCAGGCGCTGGAACCCGAATCACGGCTGAGCACCCTCCAGCGCGCCATCCTGCGCGCGGACCCCGCTCTCGACGCACCCCGCGCCCGCGAACCGGTGCGGGTCCTGCCGCCGCGACGGGCGTGGTCGCCGCCCGCCCGCACCGCGGACGTCGTGGTCGAGGCTCGTGGGTTGTCGAAGTGGTTCGGGGGGCGTTCGGCGGTGGAGTCGGTGAGTTTCACCGCGCGGGTGGGTGAGGTGATCGGGTTGTTGGGGCCCAACGGTGCGGGGAAGACGACGACGATCCGGTTGTTGTCGACGGTGTTGGCGCCGTCGGGCGGGGAGTTCTCGGTGGCGGGGGTGCCGGGGAGCAGGGCGGCGGAGGTGCGGGCGCGGATCGGGGTGTTGCCGGAGGGCGCGGGGTATCCGGCGCGTCAGACGGGGGTGGAGTACCTGGCGTACCACGCGCGGTTGTTCGGGCGGTCGCGCGGGCAGGCGGCGCGGGTGGCGGCGGGGTTGGTGGAGCAGGTGGGGCTGGCGGGGCGGGGCGGGTCGCGGATCGGCTCGTACAGCCGGGGGATGCGGCAGCGGTTGGGGATCGCGCGGGCGTTGGTCAACGATCCGGTGGTGGTGTTCCTGGACGAGCCGACGTCGGGGTTGGACCCGGCGGGGCAGCGGGAGATCCTGGGGTTGGTGGCGGCGATCGCGTCGGGTCGGGGCACCACGGTGGTGCTGTCCACCCACACCCTCCCCGAAGTCGAAGAGATCTGCACCGGGGTGCTGGTGATGGAGCGGGGCAGGGTCGTCGCCGACCGGGTGCTGACGTGAAGCGGCACGGGCGGGTGCTGGTGGTCGAGGACGAGCGGTCCTTCGCGGACGCGCTCGCCGCCGGGCTGCGCGCCGACGGGTTCGAGGTCGAGACGGCCGAGGACGGTCTGCTGGGCCTCGACGCGGTCCTGTCCCGGCCGTTCGACGTGGTCGTGCTCGACCTGATGCTGCCCGGCCTGACCGGGCTGGACGTGTGCGCGCGGCTGCGCCGGGCCGGCGTCGAGGTGCCGGTGCTGGTGCTCACCGCGCGCGACGGCGAGCTGGACCAGTTGCGGGCGCTGCGGATCGGTGCGGACGACTACCTCACCAAGCCGTTCTCCTACCGGGTGCTGCTGGCCCGGCTGCACGTCCTGCTGCGCCGGTCCGGGCCGCGCGGGTCGGACGTGCTGGCGGCGGGCGACCTCGTGCTGGACCGGGTGGGCCGGCGCTGCCGCCGTGGTGAGACCGCCATCGAGCTGACCCCGCGCGAGTTCGCGCTGCTCGAACTGCTGATGTCGCGGCCGGGCCAGGTCGTGTCGAAGCGGTTCGCGATCGACGAGGTGTGGGACCCGGCGATCCCGGTCCAGTCGAACGTGCTGGAGGTGTACATCGCCTACCTGCGGCGCAAGGTCGACGTGCCGTTCGGCCGGCACGCCATCGGCACGGTGCGCGGCTGCGGGTACCGCCTGGACCCCGGGGGCGGCTGAGTGCGCCGCCGCGGTGGGTGGGGCGTCCAGCTCCGGTTGACCGTGCTCGCGGTGCTGGTCGTGGGCCTGGGGCTGGTCCTGGGCGGTGCCGTCGTGGCGGTGCTGGTGCGCGACGACCTGACCGGTGACGCCGAGGAGCAGGCCCTCTCCCGCGCCGAGTCGGCCGTGCCGCTGGTCGAGGCCGGGCTGCCCGCCGCGCTGCCCGACCTGGTGCAGGTGGTCGACCGCGACGGCGCGGTGCTGGCGTCGAACGAGGCGCTCGGCGGCACCCGGCTGCTGGCCCTGTGGCCGGACGCCGACGTGGTCACCGGCACCTCGCGGCTGCCGGACGGCGAGCGCTGCACCGTCGCCGGGGTGCGCGGCACGCTGGCGGGCCGTCCCGTCGCCGTGTACGCCGCGGCGTCGCTGGACCACGTCGAGGACGGCGTGACCGCCACCGTCCACGCCATGGCCGTGATCGTGCCGGTGCTGGTGGTCGCGGTGACCCTGGTGTCGTGGCTGCTGGTCGGCCGCGCCCTGCGGCCGATCGGGGCGATCCGCCGACAGGTCTCGGAGATCACCGGCAGCCGGCTCGACCGGCGGGTGCCCGAGCCGCCGACCGACGACGAGGTGGGCCGGCTGGCCCGCACGATGAACGCGATGCTGGCCCGGATGCAGGCCGACCACGACCGTCAGCAGCGCTTCGCCGCCGACGCCGCGCACGAGCTGCGCAGCCCGCTGGCCGCGATCCGCGCGCAGCTGGAGATCGGCCTCACGCACCCGGACCGCACCGACTGGGTCCGGGTGGCGCAGGACCTGCACCGCGAGGGCGCGCGGCTGTCCGGGCTCACCGACGAGCTGCTCGAACTGGCCCGGTCCGACGACGCGCCGGACCCGACCGGCTGGGTGGACCTCGACGAGGTCGTGCTCGCCGAGATCGAGACCATCCGCTCGCGCGGCACCGTCGAGGTGCTCCTGTCGCCGTTCTCCGCGGTCCGCCTGCACGGCAACGCGGGCGGGTTGCGGCGGGTCGTCCGCAACCTGCTGGACAACGCCGAGCGGCACGCCCGCGGCACCGTCACCGTCGGGTTGTGGCTGGGTGAGGACGGGTTCGCCGAACTGGTCGTCAGCGACGACGGGCCGGGCGTGCCGGGAGCCGATCACGATCGCGTCTTCGACCGCTTCTTCCGGGTCCAGCCCGCCCGCGCCCGCAAGGACGGCGGTGCGGGGCTGGGTTTGGCGATCGTCCGCGACGTGGTCGAACGTCACGGCGGCACGGTGTGGCTGGCGAATCCTTCATCCGGGGCGTCGTTCCACGTCCGCCTGCCCGCCGGCTCGGTCTAGGAGCTGTTCGCGGTTCGTGGCGGTTGCGCACCTGAGTGGCTGACGCTGGATCCGGACCTCGACCAGCTCCCAGCGGCTCGTCAGGCGGCTCGGGCGGGCACCCGGTCCGGGGGTGAGCCGCGTTCCCGCCGCCACGCCCCGAGAACGGCCGTCATCACGGTGATCCAGGCGGCTCCCAGGGCGTAGCCGGCGAGCACGTCGGAGACGTAGTGCACCGACAGCGCGATCCGTGACAGGCCGATCGCGAGGACCGCGACCGTCGCGGTGGCCGTCGCGACCCATCGCCACAACGGTGGTAGCGCCTGCCAGCACAACAAGAGCAGCAGGGAGTACGACACGACCGCCGACTGCGCGTGCCCGCTGGGGAAGCTCAGGCCGGACGCGTGCGCGACCGGATCGGCGACGACCGGGCGGGCCCGGTGCACGACGGTCTTGACCGCACCGTTCACCACCGCACCACCCACCTCCGTGACCACGACGAACACGGCCGGACGTGGCTGTCGGCGATACAGCAGCCACCCCGCGACCAGGGTGAAGACGACGAAGTAGACCGGGCTGGACCCCGCCGTGCTCGCCGCCTTCATCACGGCGGTGAACACGTCGTGGTCGAGGGCGAAGCGGTGCAGCCGGTCGCGGGCGACGTCGTCCACGTGCTGGAGCGGCGGCCACCGGGACTGGACGAAGAACAGCAGCAGCCCGAACGGAACCGCGACGAGGGCGACGGCGGCCAACGCCAACACCGACCGGGCGCCGAAACGCGCGTCCGGGTGTTCCGGGCCGCGGCAGCCACGCCGCTCGTCATCGCCCACGTCGCCGGACCTCCCGCCCGCGCCGGCGGACGGTCAGCCGGCACGCCTTCGACGATGGCCGGGAATTGTTAAAGCATGATGAAGATCCACAACGCCCCGCCGAACCCTGTCGGTCCGTCGTCGCACCGGAGAGGCGCAGTGACAGAAGCCTCGTCAGACGACCGGGCGACCGTCAGCCCTGCCGCCGCTCTCTTCAGGGACGACGCACCGAGCGGCTGACCGCCAGGTGGACCGGCGGCGAGCTGTCCCGACAACGCCACGCCCTGGTCGCGCAGGGCGTCGCTGTTCACCATGTCCACGTCGCCGACGATGGCCGCTTTCCGCGCCGGACGATCCTCTTCCCGAACTCGTGCCGCGCGATCGCGTTCCACCCGTCCTCCGGTCCGGGTTCGGCGTGGAGCCGCCATGATGGGCGGGTGAGCACGTCACCGTCCCGGGATCCCCTCTTACCGTCCACGCCGCCGATGTCGCCGCTGGTGTACCGGACGCCGGTGGAGCCGCCGGGCGAACTGCCGGTGTTGTCCAACCGGGCGATGGCCTGGGCGGCGGTGGGGCTGGCGGTGCTCGGTGTCGGGCTTGCCGCGGGGTTGCTGGTGGCATTCGGCGACGGTCGGCACTCCACCCGGCTGGACGCCATCAAGACCGCCGGCACGATCGTGGTGGGAGTCGGCGGCGCGGCCGCGCTGTGGCTGGCCGCGCGCAGGCAGCGGACGGCGGAGCTGAGCCTGAACCAGACGCTCGCGGCGCACGCCGCCGCGGTCGCGAACGCCGAGGCCCTCCGGATCACCGAGCTGTACGGCAAGGCGGCCGATCAGCTCGGGTCGACGCAGGCCCCGGTCCGGATGGCCGGCTTGTTCGCGCTGGAACGGCTCGCCCAGGACAACCCCACCCAACGACAGACGATCGTCAACCTGCTGTGCGCCTATCTGCGGATGCCGTACGAGCCGATACCGCCGATACCGCCGGAGCCGCAAGCGCCGGCGGCCCGGCGGTCAGGGGTGTTTCGGCCGCTGCTGGGCAGCGCTGCCCGACAGCGGGCGTCGACACGGCCTGCCCCGGCGGCCCCACACCCCGACATCGCGACCCTTTCGGTGGTCGAGACGGCGCAGGAGCACCAGGTGCGGCGGACGGCGCAGGCCATCCTGTTCCACCACCTCCGCACGGGCACCACGGAGAAGCCGGTCGAGACCTTCTGGTCCGGGATCAGCATGGACCTCACCGGTGCGGTGCTCGGTCCGGCCAACCTGATCGGCTGCCACGTCCTCGCGGCCGACCTCACCGGAGTCACCTTCACCGGCGACGTGTGGTTCCGCGAGGCCCACTTCGGTTTGGGCGCCGTGTTCACCGGGGCGCGTTTCGCGGGCAGCACCGACTTCAGCGGTGCGCGGTTCGACCACCACGCGGGCTTCGACGGGGCGGTGTTCGCTCGTCGTGCCCAGTTCGACGGGACCGAGTTCGGCGGGACCTCGACGTTCGAGCGGGCCGACTTCCGCTCGGCCGTGGTGTTCAGCGGCGCGAAGTTCGCCGGCACCGCCTCGTTCTCCGAGTCGCGGTTCGGCGGCCAGACCGATTTCGGCAAGACGAAGTTCGCCCGGCGAGTGGCGTTCAGGGAGGCGCGCTTCCTCGGCAACACCTACTTCGCCGGCGCGGAGTTCGCCGAGCACGCCGGCTTCCACGGGACCCGGTTCGCCGGACACGTCACCCACTTCGGCACCACCACGTTCGACAGCGCCGACTTCCACGCGGCCGAGTTCGGTCCGAACACCAACTTCAGCAACACCCGGTTCACCGACGGGGCCTCGTTCAACAACGCACTGTTCACCGCCGAAGTGGAGTTCACCCAGGCGAAGTTCGACGACGGCGCCAGCTTCGGCGGCACGCGGTTCACCACCTACGCCGCGTTCGACGGCGCGGAGTTCGGCGGCTACACCACGTTCTACGAAAGCAGCTTCGGCCGTCCGGCCAGGTTCGAGCGGACGCGGTTCACCGCGGACGTGCGGTTCGAGAGGACCGAGTTCGCGGAGGGGGCGGGCTTCACCGAAACGGAGTTCGGCGCGGACGCGCGGTTCATCGACACGAGCTTCGAGCACGTGTGCGGGTTCCTTCGCTCGCGCTTCGCCGCCGAGGCCGCCTTCACCCACACCCGCTTCGGCGGACCGGTCGGGTTCGTCGCCACGGCTTTCGCCCGGCCGCCGCAGTTCAGAGCGGTGTGGGTCCGGTTGGACGGACCCCGCCCGGCCCTGGCCGGCACCTGGCCACCGGGAACAGCGGTCCAGGAAACCAGCGGACGCCCCCAAGGCGTCAACGAAGGCCGCTGGGGACTGCTGACAACCGCACCACCGGACGACGTGCTCGCCGAACACGACCCGGCGTGAGCGCGTACGCATGGCGCCGGACGCGAAAACCAACGGCCTGCGGTAGCCCCGCGCGGCGAGGACGTTGCGATCTTCGCAGCCCCTGGCCCAACAAATGGTCTCCGACGCCCGAAACCTCGGCCTCCCTACGTTCAGCCTTCCTGTACAGACGCGAATGTGCCGCCAGGAACAAGCCCTGGCGGGCACATCGCGGATCACGTGCGCGCTATGGGATCAAGAGCCGCTCACCGCGAAATCAGTGCCCAAGAGTGTTTGCAACCGGCCAACGCGAGGACGTTGATCCGACGGCCCCCACCAACCGGATCAGGATTTCATCGGCGTCATGATCACCGGGGTCGACGGCACCGTTACGCCGCCCACGGGAGTGACCACGACCGGATCCGACCCGCTCAACCTCTCCAGGCAGCCGGAGATCCCGCCCCCCGCGAGGGCGCGCCGGCCGTTAGTCACAATGGTCCCCATGCGACGTCTGCTCCAGCTGTTCGTGGTGGTGTCCCTGCTCGCGGGTTGTGCCGCCCCCGAGCCGGACGACCTGACCCAACAGGAACGGCAGATGCCGGAGCGGTTCAACGAGTTCCACCAGCGGTTGAAGCAGGAGGGGTTCAGCGGTGTCGCGGAGATCCGCTGGCGCAAGGAGAAGCACCTCTCCGAGGCGTACGGCGAGGCCGACCCGGCGACGAAACGACCGAACACCCTCGACACCCGGTTCCCGATCGGCGAGGCGACCCAGATGTTCACCGCCGTGGCCGTGGTCCTGCTGGCGCGCAAAGGCGAACTGAAGCTGAGCGACCCGGTGTGCTCGCGCCTGCCCGTGTGCGTGCCCGGCTGGCAGCCGATCACCGTGGAGCAACTGCTCCTGCACACCTCCGGCCTCCCCGACTACACCGAGCAGGCGTTGTCGACCATCGGTCCGTCCCACCTCGACCTGGTCCGCCACGTGCAGAGCCTGCCGCTGGTGCGCGCCCCGGGTTCGTGGCAGCCCGGCAACTCCGGTTACGCGGTCCTGGGCGCGCTGATCGAGCACGTCACCGGCGAGCGGTACGGGCAGCACCTCAAGCGCGTCCTGTTCGACCCGCTGGGCATGGCCGCCACCGCGGCTGACTGGGACACCGTCGACCCGGCCCAGCGCGCGGTCGGCTCCCCCGCCTCGACCCCGGCCCGGTACGCCGACCGCGCGATCGTCTCCACCGGCCCGGACCTGGTGCGGTGGGGCGAGTTCCTGGTCTCGGGCGACACAGACGTCACCGACATCACGGGCTTCGACCTGCTGGGCAAGAAGAACGTCTCGAAAATGACCACCGACGCCACCGGCAACGGACAGGGCTACGGCCTCCGCACCACGGGCGAGAGCGTGTTCACGACCATCTGGCAAACCGGTGCGGTGGCCGGATTCTCCGTCTACTTCGGGGTTTCGTCCTCGGATCAAGCGATCGTCGCCGTGCTGGGCAACCGACCTTCGCCGGACACCGCCGACCTCGGTCGAACCATCATGACCACCATCACGAAGTGACCCGCGCACCGGCACACCCGACCCGGGCAGCTCCGGTCGACCGCATTCCACCCTCTCCGCTCCAGATCACCGGTTCCTGGTTCTGATGGTGCTGCCAGTTCTGCCTACGGCCGAGGTGTCGTCCTCGTCCACCGAGGCCCATGACGCGGGCAACGATCAGCGCTTGGGGCGCCGTCCCGGCCCATCAGGTGCCGGGCGGACCCGGCGGATCACCTCGTCCTCCACCACGGGCCGTCTCCCAGGGACGCCAGGTGGCGGATGCCGGTCGAGAACCGGTCCTCGCGGAGTTCGCCTCGCGCACCACGGCCCGCATTACCGCATCTGTGAGCACGCCCCGCCTTCTCGTGCGTCGAATTCACCCCCTGAAGGGCATCTAGCCCTCTTCACTCAGCGAGATCGCACACTAGGCCAATAGGGTCACGCCCGAGGTGTGGAGCCGTACGCGTCTCGGGACGTCAGCGTCCCGCGTCCGGTGAGCGTGGGAGGAGTGCGGGTCAGAACGGTCTTCATGTTCTGTTTGCGGCGAAGAAGGAACTCCACGGTCGAGGGAGAACAGTGATGTGGTTGCCGACAGGGCCTCGAATCTACCCAGAGTTGTTCGCTTCCACTTTCGGGCGAAGGTATGCATTGTCCATGTGGATGATGGTGGTTGTGCTGGCGGTGTGCAGCTCGCCCGCCGCCAGAGCTGAGCCACGCTGGCCCGCACGTGTCCAGGTGTTCGTGGCCAACAGCGGGAGCGACACCGTGACGGTCTACGACACTCGGGCGGGAGAAGTGGTGGCCACCGTGCCGGTGGGGTTGCACCCGTTCAACGTCGCGGTGACCAAGACGCACGCGTATGTGACCAATTTCGGCTCGGGCACGGTCACCGTCATCGAGATCACGACGAACAAGCCACTCCTGACCATCCCGGTAGGTCGGTTCCCGCACGGCGCGGTGGCGAGTCCGGACGGTAGCCGCGTCTACGTCGCCAACAACGGCGCCCAGAGCGTGACGGTCATCGACACCGCCTCGAACAAGGCGGTCGCCACCATCCCCGCCGGCCTCTTCCCGGCCGGCATCGCCCTCAGCCCCGACGGCGAACGCCTCTACGTGGCGAACACCGGCACGGACGACGTCACCGTCATCGAGACCAGGGGCCACCGGCCCATCACGACGACCAAGGTCGGCGACGCACCAATCGGCGTGACGGTCACCCCGCGCGGTCGCGTCCACGTGACCAACTCGAACTCGAACACGATCTCGGTCCTCGATCGCTCCGGCGACCTGATCGGCGGGGCGGTGCCCGTGGCCGCGAAGCCCGAGGGCACCGCCGCGAGCCCGGACGACAGCTTCGTCTACGTGGCCAACTCCGGTGCCAACCTGATGTCGATCGTCAGCGCGGGCACGCCGGCACTGGTCGGCACGGTGCCCGTGGGCGCCAACCCCCAGGGTTTGGCCGTCACCTCCTGACCACCGGCCGAATCGGAACGTCGCTCGGCGCTTACGTGGTCGCGACCCAGACAGCCCTGAAGTTCGGAACCGGCCAACCACCCGCAGGAGGCCACGGGCGAGCCCCACCACGCCGTCCCACGACACCCGCGCGCAGTCGTGATGGTCGCCCCGTTCGCACAAGGTGACCGGCGGCTGCACCTACTCACGGAGGTCCGACTACACCCGGTTCGGCGGAGTGAGGTGAACGCACCCCGGGGTTGACGGAAGCCGTTTCCGGGCATTCGAGGACCATGGAAGCCGACACGTCCGAGGACTTCGACAACCGGTCGCCCTTCACCTGGAGGGCCATGACAACGGCGTTGATGGCCATCATGGCGGTGGTAGCGGGCATCGGCATCGTCGCCTCCAGTGGCCAGGGAATCGGGTGGTTGTTGCTGGTGGTCGGACTGGTCAGCGCTCTGGTCGCAGCCTGGATCTTCCACCTCGCCCGGAAGTCCCGCCGCACGCAGGACGGCGCCAACCGGCTCTAGCCGCTCGCTGTCCTCTTCCTCGTCTTCGACGAGGGCTGTCCGGCGACCGGCCCCGAGACCGATCCCGTGTGAGTGCGGTGGGCGGTGGTGTTGGTCAGAGACGCTAGAGCACGGCCCGTTCCCCGTGGGCCGAGTGGGAGGTTCCGGCTATGGTGCCCTTTGAGTTGATGATTGCCGCATAGCTTGTCCTGCCACCGGGCAACATGCCGAGTGGGATCAGCGTGCCGTTCGGAGTCCAGTACACGGCGTGGTTTTCCCGCAGGTGCAGCGACACGAGGTTCGTGGAGGTGCCGACGGTCATGTTGCGGTCGTTGATGTCCGACGCGCGGCCGAGTTCGTCGTCCCGCAGGCGGGGCAGGGTGGTGGCGGTCCCGTCCGGCGTCCAACGGGTCGGCTACCGGTAGGGCGGATTGCCGGTACCGCCCGCCATGGCGCCCGTGGCGTTGATCGCGGTGGGCAGCCCGAACGAACCGAGGTCGACAGGGTCAAGCTGGGCTTGACGGTGCCGTCCGCGCTCCACCGCAGAGCGTGATCCGCCCGTCCGGAGATGGTTATGTCGCCGACGATGACTCCCGAATCGTTGATGCCCACAACGCGTAACTCGGAACCGGTGCCGCTCGGTGACCACAGGTTCGAGTACCCGATGACGGTGTCGGCGTTGTTCAGCCCGACGGCGTTGCTGCTGTTGTCACCGGGCAAGGTGCCGAGATCGATCACGGCGGCGGGTGAGAGCCACGCGGCCGGACGCTGTTTGGTTCCCTCGACGGGACACTGTCTCGCCCACTTCGCGCCGGCGGCGTTGACCTTCAGTCCAGAGTGGACAGATGATCTGGGCACCTGGCGGTTTGATCTCCTACTTGTGCGTGCGATGTACATGCAGAACGGGCCGTAGTCCGCCGGACGTGTTCATCGGTTTGCAGGAAAGCCTGCCGGGTCAGTCGAGCGTTTGGTGAGTTGCGGCTGCTGACGAAGACCCGGAGGTGGTGATCAGCCAGCGGGCGCCGCGCCACCCGCTCCACGCCATGTACAGCCCCGCTGCGAGAAGAGTGATCACCAGCCCCGACCACCAGTCCTCTTCCACGTGTTCCGCTGTCGTCGGGCGCAACGCTCCCGTGGGATCGACCAGCAGTTCGAAGCGCCCGCCCACCTCGGCTTGTGGAGACGGGCTGAAATAGGTCGTCGGGTATCCGCCCGCGCATTCCAGGTCGTGTTCGGTTGCCGGTGTCGAGGTGTCCCCTGTCGTCGCGACAACCCCGGTCAGAGCGAGCACCGTGCACTCCACAGCGGTGGCGTTGTCGAGAGTCACCCGTGCCTTGGTCGCGGCGACCGAGGCGAGCGCCATGGCCGTCAACAGGGCACCCCCCAGCAGGATCGCCGCGACTTCGTGGCGCTCGTCGCCGACCGTCGATCTCAGTCCCGCAACAGCGAGCCCAGCGCCCGCCAGGACGATCAAGCCGCCCAGGACCACGATCGTCCAGCGCCACCAGCCCCACCCGCCCAGCGAGTACAGCAGCACCGAACCGACCGCCACGCCGATGATGAACGGGGGCAACGCCACCGTCAGGAGCACGATCCGCAACACCCGGAAGGCCGGGAACCGCCCTGCCGCCGCCATGGTCATCATGATTGCGCAACTGCGGCGGCAGGGGAACAACGTGGGGAGGATGTTCTCGCTCAGTCGGTGCCGAGCGGCCGACGTGGGCGCACTCGGCCCTGTGGGTGCCAGAACTTTGCACCAGGTGTTGATCTGCGGCGATTGTGCGTCCCGGCACATCGTTGTTCGTGGAGTCCGGGCATGTCGAGTCGGATTGCGAGGGGATTCATGTGGAGGTAGGAAAACGAGACTCCCTCCCCTTGCCGATCGGAGATCCTCACCAGGTCACCGACCGGATACCCGAACAGCTCGGTCGACGGCGACACCGTCAGGTCGACTCCCTCGCGGGAACAGCGTGCGCGGGTTCAGGGTGGCGGTGAGGCGACGGAGTGGGGGTGCGGTGGTCAAGGCGGCTCGGCGGATGTCACGGGTTGCCCGCCAGGCGGCGCCCACCGCGGCTTCGGCGGTCGGGTCCGGGGCGTAGTCGGCTTCGTTCGCCGCGGTCGACAACGTGGCCAGCAGGGGTTGGGCTTGCGGGGTCAGGGCACCGTGGTGGGCGGTGGTGGCGACGACCTCGGCCCGGGTCATGGTCGGGTGGACCGGGACGCCCACCTCGGTCAGGCGGTCCACGGCCTCCTGCCACGCGCCGCGGACCGAGGACTTCGGTGGCGCGGATCGGCGGCGGGCGCGGCGGAGGGCTTTCGCGGTCGGCACGGCGGCGATCAGCAGCGCCACCAACGCCGACGCGGACACCACCCACGGCAGGGTCGACGGTTCCGGTGTGCGGACGTCGCCCGGGGTGATCGGGTCCGGGGTCGAGGCGGTCGGCGGGTCGTGCTGGTCCTGCGCGGCCTGCTGCGCCGCGTCGGCCATGCCCGTGGCTGGTTTCGTTGCCCCCACACGGGTGTCGACGGTGTTGGCGCGCGGGCTCGGGTCGACGGTGACCCAGCCCAGACCCTCGAACTCGACCTCGGTCCAGACGTCGACGTCCTTCTCCGTCACGGTGAACGCGGTCGACTCGGGTGCGCCGCCGAACCTCGGGCGGAAACCCATCACCACCCTGGCGTGGTAGCCGGCACCGCCGAGCAGCACCGCGTAGGCGCTCGCGTACTGCTCAGGGGTGCCGCGGCGCGTCTCCAGCAGTCGACCGATCTGGTACAGCCCGTGCCCGCCGGCCGCGTCCGGCCCTTCGTCCAGGAGGAAGCCCGAGTCGGGCGCGGTGAACCGGGTGAGCAGCGCCAGCACCGAGGCCGACCCGCTCGGTTGCCCGCGCACCACCTCGGTCGTGAAAGCGCGCAACGGCGCGGGAAGCGGATCACCTGCCGGCTCGATCCGCACCGGCGAGGCCGCGCGGATCCGGTCCGGGTCCGGGGTGCCCACCGACGTGGTGACGGTGTAGTTCTCCGGGAACGGCCGGTCCTCCGGCACGACCAGGTCGCCGGTCGTCTCCGACACCCCGAGGCCGGCGGTGTCGACGGTGCGCGCCCGTCCCGGCGTCGGCAGCCAGGCGAGCGGCCCCGGCGCGGTGACCGTGATCCGGGAGACGACCTCGGTGGCACCGGGACGATCCGGGGACGGCAGGGTGCGGCCGGCGCGGCGGTAGTCGGCGCGGACGTTCCAGTAGGTGCCGGTGAAGTCCTCCAGGCTCGCCATCCGCAACCGGTCGACGTGCCGGGACATGCTGCCGGACAGGCGGACCGGCCTGGAGCCGTTGCGCAGCGCGAGGAACTGCTGCAGGGGGCTCACCCCGGACCTCGGCACGACCGGCGCGTCCAGCAACTCCCGCGCGTCGGCGGGTGGTCGGACACCGACGCCGGGCGCGACCGGACCGAGCACCGCCGTCGCCACCACGACCGGCACCGACACGAGCGCTGCGCCCACGAGGAACCCCCGGGACGGCGGGTGCGTGCGCGCCGTCAGCAGCACACCCAGACCGGTGAGCACCAGCGCGGGGACCAACCACCACGGCAACGCCGGTCCCGCGCTGCCCAACGACAACGCGAGTACCAGGCACACCACCGGCGGCAGCAGCGGCACCAGCGGGTTCGTCGACCACAGCGCCGCCA
The DNA here is from genome assembly GCF_000328705.1 of Saccharothrix espanaensis DSM 44229. Classification (NCBI taxonomy): domain Bacteria; kingdom Bacillati; phylum Actinomycetota; class Actinomycetes; order Pseudonocardiales; family Pseudonocardiaceae; genus Saccharothrix; species Saccharothrix espanaensis. The sequence goes on from NC_019673.1 coordinate 6,003,068, forward strand.
ATCCCGCCGTCAGGCACGTCCACCCGACGACGATCGCAACCACGGCCGGGAGCGGGCCCTCCGGATCCGCCGGCAAAGCGCCGGTGAGCAGCAGCCGAGGTCCGTCGACCACGTCGACGCCGCGCCCGGACACCGCCACCGCCGCCAGGACCACCAGCACCAGACCGGTGGACGACATGAGCGCGGCAGGCGCCCGTGGCAGCAGCACCACGGTCACCACGACCACGGCCGCCACCGCGACGGCCGCCGCCCCGGTGATCAGCAGGATGCGGGGCGCACCACCGAACACCGGCCCGAAGGCCAGCCCGGCGAGCACTCCCGCCACGATCGCGAGCACCGGCCGCGTGATCCCGAACGCCGCCTGCCGGTTCATCACGAGCCTCCTACGAAACGGTTCCACTCGGCTGCGGTCTCCTCGGCGGTCGGCGCGGACAGCACGACCAGCCCCGGTCGACGCCGCACACCGCACGCACCCGGCGCGATCACCGCGACGACCACCGTGGTGAACCGGCGGCGTTGTCCCGCCAACCGGGTGAGCACGGCCGACGCATCCTCTCCCGTGACGACGACCAGCGCGCCACCCGGCGCGGTGTCCTCGACCAGTCGGACCAGGTCGACCGCCGAGCGGTCGGCGCACCGGGAGACGGCGGCGAGCCGGTCGAGATCGGTGTGCGCGCCGGCGTCCGCCAGTGCCGCCGCGTCCTCGGCCAGCACGTGCAGCACGACGGGACGCGCGGCCGTCCACGCCGAGGAGGCCACGGACGCCGCGACCTCCACCGCGTGCTCGAACGCCTCGTCGCCGAACACCGACTCGCGGGTGTCGAGGACCACCGTCGTCGCGGGCTCGGTGGTGTCCACGTGCTCGCGCACCATGAGGTTCCCGGTGCGGGCGCTGGACTTCCAGTGGATCCGGCGCGGGTCGTCACCCGGCGCGTACTCGCGCAGCGACGAGAACGTCACCGTGCCGGGCCGCGAGTTCTCCGTGACCGGACCCTCGTAGTCCAGCACGATCCCGACGGGCAGCGGTCGGAGCGCGTGCACGCGAGGGTGCACCCACAGCAGCGCGTTGTCGGTTTGCCGTTGCGCGCGGCTGAGCAGGCCGAACGCGTCCACGCGCAGCAACGTCAACGGTCCGAGCCGGAGCAGGCCACGCCGGGTGGTCGGGACCGGGTACTCGACCACGCGGCTCTCCCCGCCGGACAGCGAGCGCACCGGCAGGTCGATCCTGATCGAGCCGATCCGGTCCACCGCGGTGAGCGCCGGCGAGCGCCACCGCGACGGGTTGTGTGCCTCGACGCGCCCGAGGGCCGCCTGGCCGACGGTCACCCGCAGCGGCGACACCGTGCGGCGCAAGGACACCCGCGACTTCACCGACACGGCGACGGCCGCGCAGCACAACGCCGACGTGAGTCCGACCGCGAGCCCGATCAGCGCGGGGTAGCCGAGCAGCACGCCGGCCGCGTACAGCACGACGGCGCCGATCGCGGCCCAGGCTCCGGTGCGGGTGAACGGCGTCACCGGGCGCCCGCACCGAGCGGCGACGGCACGGCGACCGTGCGGAACGCCTCGCGCAGCACGCTGTGCACGTTCTCGCCGCGCATGTCCGCCTGCGTCGTCGGCACGAGCCGGTGCGCGAGCACCGCCTCGGCGACCGCCTTCACGTCCTCGGGCAGCACGAAGTGCCGTCCGGACACCGCCGCGTGCGCCCGTGCCGCCCGCACCACCGCGAGGCTGCCGCGCGTGCTCACGCCCAACCGGAGCGAGGGGTGCTCGCGGGTGACGCCGGCGAGCAGCGCGACGTACCGCGCGATCTCCGGCGCGACGTACACCCGGCCGACGATCTCCTGCAACGCGGCCAGGTGGTCCGGGGTGATCACCGGTCGCACCGCGCCGATCCCGGAGGACGTCGCCGTGCCGGCCAGGATCTCCTGCTCGACGTCCAGGTCCGGGTGGCCGACGGTGATCTTCATCAGGAACCGGTCGAGCTGGGCTTCGGGCAGCCGGTAGGTGCCCTCCAGGTCGATCGGGTTCTGCGTGGCCACCACGAGGAACGGGTTCGGCACCGGGTGCGGTTCGCCGTCGACCGTCACCTGGCCCTCCTCCATGACCTCCAGCAGCGCCGACTGGGTCTTCGGCGACGCGCGGTTGATCTCGTCGGCGACGACGACGTTCGCGAACACCGGACCGGGCTTGAACTCGAACACCCGCCGGTCCTGGTCCCACACCGACACACCGGTGATGTCGCTGGGCAGCAGGTCGGGGGTGAACTGGATCCGGTGCGCGGTGCCGCCGGTGGCGACCGCCAGCGCCTTGGCCAGCGTCGTCTTGCCGGTGCCGGGCACGTCCTCGACCAGCAGGTGACCTCGGGCCAGCAGGCACACCAGGGCGGCGGAGATCCGGTCGGCCTTGCCGCGCAGCACCGTGCCGATCGTGTCCACAATGGACTCGGCGGCGGTGCGGACGGTCGCCACGTCGGACGGACCAGGCGCGGAGTGGTTCACGGTGGACGACATGTGCGGGTCCTCGCGGGTGGTTGAGTTGATCAGGACTCGGTGCACGCCAGCGGCGGCGCGGGGTCCGGCGGCGGCGCGGTGACGCCGTAGCCGAACACCCGGAAGCAGGTGCGATCCCCGCGCCGCACACCGGACACCGCGAGGGAGTCCGCCGTCGGCGGCAGCTCCGCGCCGACCTGCCGCGGCGTCTCGTCGCCCAGCACGCGCAGCACGATGAAGTGCTGCAGGCCGGGAAGGCGGGAGGTGCCGGCGGACCACCGCAGGGTGCCCGTGCCGTCGGCCTGCACACTGATGTTGGCCGCCACCGGGTAGAGCCGGGTGGCGGTCGTGGGCGCCGGGGTGGACGCCGTGGTGGACGCGGTCGATGTCGGCGCGGCCGGGGTCTCGTCGAGTCCCAGGGTGATCCCGGTCCCCGCGCCGCCCACCGCGACGGCCGCGACCGCGACCGCGATCCACCGGCGGCGCTTGCGCGGAACGGGCGGCTGGACGGGTTTCACCGGAACCGGTCGCACGGCCGTCCCGGTCGACTGGCGGTCTTCAGGACCGGACGCGACCGGCGGCGCGAAGTGGGGTGGCGCCGAAGTGAGCAGCGCCGACCACCCGACGGCGACCTCGCGCGCGGTCGGACGCCGGTCCGGCACCTTGTCGAGGCAGGCGGCGATCAACCGCCACGCGTCGTCGACCACGCCGTCCGGTCGTTCCGGTTCCCGCTCCAGGTGCGCGCGCATGAGGGCGGCATCGGTGCCCTCGGCGAACGGACGGCGGCCCGCGAGCAGTTCGTAGGCGGTGATCCCGAGCGCGTAGACGTCGGTCGCCGGCGTCGGCGGCGCGCCGTCGAACAGTTCCGGCGCGAGGTACGCCTGCGTGCCGCGCAACTCGGTGAACCGGGTCCGACCCGGCGCGTCGACCACCCGGGCGAGGCCGAAGTCGGTCAACCGCGCGGTCCGGTCCGGGCCCGTTCCGGCCAGCAGGACGTTCTCCGGCTTGAGGTCGCGGTGCACGATCCCGTTGGCGTGCACCACGTCCAGCGCGGTGGCGGTCTGACCCAGCAGCGCGGCGGCGTCGGCGAGGGGCAGCGGGCCCCGGCTCAGCAGCGACCGCAGGTCACCGCCTTCGACGAGGTCCATCACGATGCCGACCTGCTCGTCCTCGAACAGCAGGTCGAGCACCCGCACGATGTTCGGGTGCCGCACGCCCCGCAGCACCTCCCGCTCCGCGAAGAACCGGCTGAGCACCGCGACGTCGGTCGAGTACTCGGTGCGCAGGAGCTTGATCGCCACCGGCGAGCCCGTCGACCGGTTCCGGCCGGCGTGCACGTGCCCGGTGGCGCCGCGCCCGATCGGGGTCGGGTCCATCAGGTAGTTCTTGCCGAACGGCACGAACGCGTCGGTGGTCGGGACGGCGCCGGCCGGCGGCAGCGTCTCCAGGCGGTCCGGGGTCGGATCGCCGTTGCCGCTCAACGCGGCCACGAGCGTGCGCACGAGTGCCGTCGGGGTCGCGGGCCTGCTCGACGGGTCGAGCGCGAGCGCGCCCGCCAGCACCTCGACCACCTCGGGCCGGTGTCCGGCCGCCTCGGGCCGCTCCCCCGTCAACCGGGCCAACCTGCCACGTTCGTCGGCGCGGTACGGCGGTTGTCCGGTCAGCAGCGCCCACAACGTCGACGCGCAGGCGAACACCGTTCCCCGGACGGTCCACTCCTCGCCGCGCAGCACCTCGGGCGGCTCGTGACCGGTGGGCGGGACCAGGTCGGCGATGGCCGGCGGCAACGGCGTGCCGAGCACGAACCCGCCGGAACCGTCGTGGTGCAGCGGTGGAACGGGGCCGAGGACGCCGTGCGCGGCGAGGGCCTCGAGACCGGCGGCGAGGGCTTTCGCGGCACGGGCCACGTCGTCCGGGGTGTGCGGCACGCCGGCGGACACGGGCGGCGCGCTCGTCAGCACGAGGAAGGGCCTGCCGGCGTCGTCGACGCCGTGATCGAGCAGTGGCAGCACCAGGCCGGGGTCCACCGGCGCGAGCCTGCCTTCGAGGTCGGCGCACTCGTCGCGTAATCGCGCCCGGTGCCGGGAGCCCGGAACGCGGGTGACGACCAGGACCACGACCTCGACGCCGTCGCGAGTGCTCCGGACCTCGGCGAGCGGACCCCGGTCGCCGACCGGTTCCGCCCCGATCGGATCACCCGGGAGCCAGGATCCAGGTCTGTCCTCGTACACCCGTTTCCTCCCGGACGGCTGCGGGACGAGCCGCGCGTCAGACGATTCCCGGGCGCCGACCATACTCCAGTCGACTCGGCGGCCCACGGCGGTCATCGCGGGCTTTCCCCGAATTCGGACACGGCGACCTGGACCCGCCTCGTCCCGCCTTCCCGGACGAACAACGCACGGCCCGGCGTCCACCCGCCCGGCGTCGACCGGGGCAATCGCAACTCGAACAACTCGCCGTCCTCGGTCGAGGGGGTCAACAGCAATCCGGTCCTCGACCGGCGAATGGAACAGAGCCATCCTCGATATCGGAACCCGGCCAGGACATCCGCACCAGTGGCGGCCGTGATCAACACCGATCCGGAATCGCCGACACCGCGCGCGAACGACTCCAGCACCTCGGTGAGCGCGAAATCGACCAGTCGTTCGCCGTCGTCCACGACCACGGCGCACGGACCCGACGCGGCATGGTCCTCCACCCGCGCCGCCATCGCCTTCTCGTCGGTGACGACCTCGATCCCCGGTCGGCCGGCGAGCACGCGCAGCGGTGACGGCCTCGGCGCGAGCACCAGCACCGGCAGCGTCCCGTCCAAGCTCGCCGTGATGGTCAGCAACGCGGTGGACCGGCCCGAGCGCGGCGGTCCGGCGACCAGGAACGTGCCGCCGACCTGCGCGAGGTCGACGTCGACGGGCGCCAGGTGGTCGCCGCCGACGGCGGGCGTGCACACCGCCGGACCGGCCGGCCTCGGCGCGGTCCGCAACGCCTCGACCTGCCGCGCGGACGCGGTCGCCGGCAGCACGTCGATCCGGTGCGGCAACCGGTGCGGCGCGACGCCGTCCCACCGCGCGCGCAGCGCCACCCCCGTCCGGTGCAGCGCCTCGGCTTGCGCGGTGCCGGCTGGATCCGGTGCGAGCAGGGCGAACTGGACCTCCTCGCCGGTTTCCGACCACACCGCGCGGCCCGGCGGCACGTGCGCCGGGAACGTCCGGGGGTTCAACCCGAACGCCGCCACGTCGTCCCGGTCCGCCTGCCGCATCACCAGTCGCGCGCCGATCGTCGCGGACACCCGGTGCGAGAAGCCCGTGCGGTCCGTCGCGACCACCGGCGTCACGCCGACCGCCGGACCACCGCGCAACAACCGGAGCAGCGCGTCGAAGAGCACGCCGCCGTCGAGGTCGGCGTAACCGGCCGCGAACACCTCCAGCCGGTCCACCAGCAGCACGAGGTGCGGCAACCGGTCCTGCGGCGCGGCAGCGGCCCGCTGCTCGGCGAGGCCGGAGTGCCGTCCCGCCGCGAAGATCCGCTCGCGCCGGTCGACCTCCTCCAGCAACCACCCCAGCAGCCGCTCGACCCTGGCGTGATCACCGCCGTCGACGATTGCGCCGCAGTGCGGCAGTTCGGCGACGGGGTCGAGGGCGCCGTTGCCGCAGTCGAGCCCGTACAGGTGCAGGTCCTCGGGCGACCGGTCGACCACCAGGGCGGCAGCCAGCACGCGCAGCGCCGTCGACCGCCCCGAGCGCAGCGCGCCGGCGATCGCGACCGGGCCGGCGTCGAGGTCGAGCACGAACGCGTCCTGCGCCTGGGCGCTCGGCCGGTCGATCAGGCCGACGCGCGCGGTGGCGAGCCCGCACCGTTCCGCCGGCGGCAGCAGGTCGAGTAGCACGACGTCGGGCAATGGCGGCAACCACGGGCAGTGCGGTCGGTCCGCGCCTTCGGCCGCGCGTCGCACGGCGGCGACCAGCGCGGTGAGGTCGGTCCGCGTGGAGGTCCCCTCGGCGTCCCGGTCCCGGCGGAGGGCTCGGCCCAGCACCTCGACCGTGCGGGGCGACACCTCCACCTCCGCCGAGTCGTCCTCCGCCGACTCCGCCGGCCACGCCACGCGGGCGGTCTGGAACGCGGTCAGCTCGCCGTGGCCGGTGCGCAGGTACGCCCGACCCGGCAACCGGGCCGGGATCCGCGCGGCGTCGGCGGAGTCCACCACGTCGACGGACTCGGCGTCGGACGTGACGCGCAGGCTGATCCGGAGGTTGACGTTGGCCCGCAGGTCCGCCGTCACGACGCCGGCGGGTCGTTGCGTCGCCAGCACGACGTGCACGCCGAGGCTGCGGCCGCGCATGCCGACGCCCACGACACCGGGCACGAACTCCGGCACCTCCTCGACCAGCGACGCGAACTCGTCCACGACGATCACCAGGCGCGGCAACCGATCCCCGGTGCGCGCCCAGTGGTCCTCGATGTCCTTCGCGCCGGAGCCCGCCAGCACCGTCTCGCGGCGGCGGAGCTCGGCCGACAGCGAGTCGAGGACCCGGGTGACGAGGTGCCCGTCGAGGTCGGTGACGAGACCGACGCAGTGCGGGAGGTCGGCGCACGCGGCGAACGCGCTGCCGCCCTTGTAGTCGACCAGCACGAAGTTCATCGCGTCCGGGCGGTTCACCGACGCCAGGGACGCCACGAGGGTTTGCAGCAGCTCGGACTTGCCCGCGCCGGAGGTGCCCGCGACCAGCGCGTGCGGACCGTCCGCGCGCAGGTCCGCGGTGATCGGCCCGGACGGCCCGACACCCAGCAGGGCCGTGGTCGAGCGCCCGTCCGGCGAGCGGTCCCAGCGAGCCGCCACGAGCCGCGCGTCCAGCACCGGATCACCGGTCAGCGGCAGGTCGGCCACGTCGGTGAAGCGGGCCCGGTCCGGGAGCGAGGAGTCGCCGCCGCGATCACCGAGCAACCGCAGCGGCGCCAGCGCCCGACCCAGGTCCGCGGCGACGTCCGGCAGCAAGCCGTCGACCAGCACGTCCGCCACGACGTCGAGCCCGGGGCGGCTGACCCGGGCCCTGGTCCCACTCCCGCCGATCACGACCGTGGCGCCGCACTCGTCGGGCAGCGAGTTCTCCTCGGCGTCCAGGCACAGCGCGTGGACGCCCGCCGCCGGCCCCCTGGTCAGCAGGTCGGCGACCCCGCCCAGGTCGCGCAGGCGACGCGCGCCGTCGAGGACGACCAGCACCGCCCGACCCTTCGGCGGCCCGTCGCCGAGAACCCGGCGGTGCTCAGCGGTCCGCTCGTCCACGAGCCGTGACAACTCCGCGACGCGCGCCTCGGCCTGCTCGGCGTCGGTGGCGACCATGCGCCGGCAGTCGAACGCGGAGGACGACGGCGCGGTGTGGGGCAACCAGGTCGCCCACTCCCAGTCGGCGGCCCGGTCCCGACCGGTGATCACCACGATCCCCAGGTCGCCCGGCGCGTGCAGCACGGCGGCGTGCGCGACGAGGGCTCGCGCGACGGCGCGCACCGCGTCCGCCGGACCACAGACCCCCAGCACGCCGGCGCCGGTCAGGTCGACCGAGATCGGGACGTCCCGCGCCACCGGGACCTCCGGGACCTCCGCGTCGCGTTCCGGGCGCAGCACCACCGCCGCCGGGCGGTCGACCAGGCCCACCCGCAGGCTGAGGAAGTCCGAGTCGCGTCGTCGGCGCTGCCACAACGCGGCCGTGGGCGCGCGCCGGCCGACACCGGCGACGCGGACGAGGGCCGACGGGTCCGGGTCGGCGGCCCGCTCGCGGTGCTCCTCGGAGGTCACCGCCGCCAGCACCTCGCGGTCGAACCGGGCGCGGTCGCGCTCGTACTGCGCGTGCAGGCGGACGTGGTCCCGGCGGCCGGATCTCCGGTCGGACACCAGGTTCGCCAGCGCCATCAGCGGGCTCAACCCGGCGATCACGACGAGGTAGGCGCCGGCGCCGGGCAGCAGGGCGTACAACCCGCCGCACACCACCAGCGGCAGGAGCGTGGCCGACCACGGGAACCGGAAGCCCCGGGGAGGGGCGGGTTCGGCCGGCACGGCCAGTTCCGGCAGCCTGGTCGGCGCGGTGATCCTCGGCGGCCGGTTGACCAGGCGCGCGCCGCCCGTCGGCTCGGCGGTGATCTCCGCGTCCGCCGGCGGAACGGCGCGCAGCGCGAGCACGGACTCGCCGACGGCGAACACCGAGCCCTCGGCCAGGTCCTCGGCGGCGGTGATCCGCCACGCGCCGAGCCGGACGCCGTTGCGCGACCCGGTGTCGACGACGCGCCCGTCCTCGACCTTCGCGTGGGCGCGGCTGACCTCGTTGTCGGGCAGGACGAGGTCGCCGACCGCGCCACGCCCGATCACGACCGGCACGCCGGGGCGGACGGGTGCCGTCGTCCCGCCGAGCACACCGCCGACGACGGCCACCTCGGACGCCGCGTCGCCGCCCGTCCGGTGCGGCGGCACCCCGCCCAGCACCGAGCCGTCCGCCAACCCCGCCGAGATCAGCGGGATGTCGTCCGGTCCGTCCGAGCGCACGCCGAGCGCGCGGTGGAGGTCGGCGAGCGTCGCCTTCTCCCCCGCCCGGACCACGACGGCCCGGACGCCGTCGCGGCCGGGGACGACCAGCTCCCACTCCACCTCGGCCGCCGCGCTCAGTTGCCCGCGTGGTCCAGCGCGACCTTGCGCCGGTCGACCTCCTGCGAGGCGTTCACCAGCTCGCGCGCCAAGCCGTCCAGCGCGGGGCGGAACTGGCCCTCCCAGGCGTGCCGGAAGCGCTCGGCCGCGCCTCCCGACCACGTCGTCGTGGAGATCAGCGAGGTGAGCGCGCGCTTGAGGTCTTCGACCTCGCCGCTGCACGTGCCCAGCTTGCGCGACAGGGTTTCCAACTCGGCGAGTTCGGCCTGGATCACGGTGACTCCTCGGGTACCGGGTGCGTCGGACTGCGCAACCGAAGCTAGCCGGCCCGGCCGGTCGGCGTAATCGGGAACCCTCCCCAGTCACCGCCGGATCAGGCGCAGGTCGGACCTGGTGATCATCCGGGTGGTGAGCACGTGCTCGCCCAGCGAGCGCAGCGCGTACGGACCCGTCATGTTCGGCACCCCGGCCCGCTCCAACCTGGTCCGCAGGTACTCGACGCGCTTGACCAGCGTCGAGCGCTCCCACCCCAGCCGGAACGCGGCGGCGGCGTAGGAACGCGGGTTCGGGTCGTACCGGTCGCCCTCCTCCAGGTAGCCCGCGAACAGCGCGACCAGCGCCGCGCGGTCCTGCTCGTTGACGTTGACCTCGGCGCCGATCGAGGTGGGCAGGCCGCCTTCCGGCGCGCCGGAGGACACCTGCGCCGACGGGCCTTCCAGCACCAGTTCGTGCACCGCGCGGACACCCTCGACCAGAACCCGGCACACGCCCTCGACCTGGACCCGCTTCCCCGGGCCCAACTGGTTGCGAATACCCACCTCGTCCACGACCGCGAGTTGTCTGGCGTCACTCGTGTTGATCAACCACCACAGTTCGTTGGCGAATTCGACCGCGCCCGCGAGCCGGGAAATGGCCAGGTCGTCCGAGTCGAGGCACACGTCGCAGTCACTCGATCGGCCGAAGGTGAACCGGCGTTCCCGAGTCGGCCGGTGCTCGGCTCCCGCGACGCGCACAACCAGTTGGTCACTCACGTTCTCCCCTTCTTCCCCACGACTCGGTTATCGGGTGGTCACCCCTTCCCATTACGGTAAGACGCCGGTGTTCCTACGCTGACGGATCGACACGGCTGACAAGGCAGGTGACCCGCGGTGGGTGTGTTATCCGGGCGCAATCGCATCCGACGTGGAATTTCCGCGCTGTGGCGCGGGCCGCGCAGTCGGGCCGCCTCGCTCGCGCTCGTCGGCTGCCTGCTCGCGGGAGTGCTCGCGGTGACGCTCGGCGCGGGGTACTCGGTGTCCCGCACGGTGCTGTCGGACGGTTCGGCGTACCTCGGCAAGGGCCACACCGTCGCCCACGTCAACGGCGAGAGCAACCTGACCGACGCCGAGGTGGCCCGAAGCCTCGCGACCGGGACGCAGCGCTTGGAGTCCGTCGCGCTGCCCAACGGCCTGGTCGCCGTCGTGAACAACGACACCGGTGACGTCACCTTCATCGACCCCGCGACAATGGCTCCGGCCGGCACACCGGTCAACCGGCCGGACTCGGCCGGGCTGATCACCGCGCTGCCCGCCGCCGAGCACAGCTACCTGGTCGACCTCCAGCGCGGCACGGTCGAAGTGGTCGACAAGCAGGCCAATCCCGGGACGCCGGTCCAGGTGCCGGGCCGCGTGCTCGACGCGGTGCCGGTCGGCGACTCGGTGTGGGCCGTGACCGGCGAGGGCAAGGTCGTGCAGATCACCGGCGAGCGCCTGGTCCGCACCACGTCGCTCGGCTCCGGTTTGCGGATCACCTCCGCCGACGGGCACCCCGTGGTGGTGACGGCCGACGGCACCGCCTACGCCGTCGACGGCGACCAACCCAGATCGGTCGGCACGACCGGGCTTCCCGCCGGGGACGGCGCGGTGCTCGGGTCGTGGCAGGGCGCCGAGCGGCACGTGATCGGGGTCGACCGCACCCGCAACCAGGTCGTCGTGCTGGACCCGCGCACCGGCACGAGGGTGACCATCGGTCTCGACGTGCCGAGCGGCTCCACCCCGCAGTGGGGCGCGCCGGTCGAGTTCGGCAACCGCGTGTACGTCCCCGACGCCGCCGAGCCCGCGCTGTGGAAGGTCGACCCGGCCTCGGGCACCGCCGAGAAGCTGACCGTGCCGGGAAAACCCGGCAAGATCGAGCTGAAGGTCAGCGGCGGCAAGGTGTGGGCCAACAGCCAGTACGACCAGCGCGTGCTCGTCGTCGACGACCACGGCGCGAGCACGTTGGCGGACAAGGGGACCGGCGAGGCGGTGACGGACTCGCAGCAGGAGCCGACCACGACGCCGCAACCGGAGAGCCCCGCCCAGAGCACCACGCAGGAAACGCCGGCCGCACCGCCGCCGCCGGCGCCGCCCACGTCGCGGCAGCCGGACCCCACGACCGAAACGGTCACCGTGCCGTCGTTCACTCGGGGCACCGGGCACGAGGCGGCCTGCGCGGAGTTGGAGCGGCTCGGGCTGCGGTGCGAGGCGCTGTCGGCGGGCGACGCCTCCGGGTTGGCCACCGGCGAGGTGATCGACACCAACCCCGGCGGCGGTCGGCAGGTGCCGGTCGGCAGTCGCGTCGTGGTCCGCTACGTCGGCCCGGTCGAGGTGCCCGACGTCGTCGGCCTCGACGTGGAGGCGGCGTGCGCGGCGATCACGGCGGTGCAGTTGGAGTGCGCCCAGGTGCCCGACCCCACGCCGACGAGCCGACCCGAGGAGCTGTTGGTCGTCTCCCGCCAGGACCCGACACCGGCGGTCGGCGGCGGCGCGGCGAAGGGCAGCAGGGTGTCGGTCCACTTCCCGAACCGGATCTCCGGTTTTCCCCCACTGGCCGGGAAGACCCAGGTCGAGGCATGCCAGTTGGTCGAGAGCTACCACCTGACGTGCGCGCCGAAGTCGGGTTCGCCGCCGGCCGGCCAGTGCCCGAGCGCGGGCGCGGTGTTCGACCAGAAGCCCGTTGCGGGCACGGTGGTCGAGGTCGGCTCCGAGGTGGAGATCTCGGTGTGCGGCGGCCGGGTCGTCCTGCCGGACTTCGTGAACCCGTTGCCCCGGAACAAGGACGCGGTGTGCGCCGACGTCCGCAGCAAGGGGTTGCAGTGCAATCCGGTCGAAGGAGTGACCGCCGCCGGTACCGGCCATCCGCCGCTCACCGCGTACTCGCAAACCCCTGCCGCCGGGCAGCAGGCCGAAATCACCCAGCCGGTGACGATCACCTACTACAGCGACCAGGTGGACCTCTCCGACCACGTCGGTCAGCAGTACGGCGGCAACGTGTGCGCGGGACTTGCGGCGAAGGGCTTGCAGTGCACCGCCAACCGCGTGGCCTCGCCAGTCGCGATGAACACCATCGTCGGCCAGAACCCACCCGCCGGCCGGGTCGCGATCGGGTCCACCGTGACCGTCGACTACTCGGGGTGGCAGTCGGTCCACTACTGGATCGAGAACGTCGGCGGGTCCGGCGGCAAGGTCTGGCAGCTCACCGGGAGCCCCGGCGGCGGCGAGCGCTTCTCGGTGGGCCGCGCCTTCGGCTCCAGCAGCGACACGATTCCCAACGGGCAGTTGGTCCGGGAGTTCAGGTGCTCGGCGACGTGCGGCGGAGTGCCCCAGAACCGGTTCTACTCCCGGCTGGAGTCGTGGCCCGGCTACGGCGCATCGCCGGTGGCGGTGTTCCTGCCGTGCGACACCAACGACGGTCGGGTGCCGATCTACCGCGTGTGGAAGGACGAGAACGGCAAGCGGTTGTACGGCATCAGCGACACCACCGGCGGCTGGGAGGGCAACGAACTGCTGGGGTGCGCCTGGCGGGCGTGATCACGCGGACAGCAGGGTCAGCTCGCGGAAGACCTCAGCCGGGCCGACCCTGCCCAGCATGATCGGCGTCACGTCCTCGCCCAGTTCAGCGGCGAACAGCGGCGGCACGTCCGCGCGGACCGACCACAGTCCGGCATCACCGGCGTCGACGATGTCGATGCGCCGCAAGGGCAATCCGTCGCGTACCCACTCCAGCGCCCACCGCGAGGCCACGCCGCGCGCGAGCGCGGCCAGGTCCGCCGCGACCTCGTCGGCAAGCCGGGGCGCGGCCAGCACCGCGCGAGCCGCGTCCGCGTCCGCCGGGTCGGAGTCGAGGAGCCGGGTGAGCGCGTCCGGGTTTGTGACGACGAACGCGTCCGAGGTGGGCCTGGGGCGCGGTGCTATCGCCAGCAGCTCCACGAGCATCCTGGGTACGTGGTCGACGGGCGTCGGCACCGGGCCGGTGCCGTCATCGACGTCGACCTCGTTCCCCTTGCCCATCAGAGTGATCTCGTCAGTCCCGGTGTCACGACGCAGCACGAGCCGGGCGTGGAACGGGAGCCCGCAGGGCATGTCGTCCCGCTGCGGAGGTCGGGCCGGTCGTCCCGCCACGACCCGCCGGGCGGTGTCGCGGTCGCGCGCGTAGTCGCCGACGGTCGACGTCCAGCACGTCGCCGACGTACCGTCCCGGTCCGGCGATGCCGCGGTTTCCAGGGCGATGCCACGGCCTCGGCGGTCGATCATGCAGTGCAGCGCGCGCACCGAGCCGCTCGGCAAGCCGGCCGGCGCGGTGTCGACGTCCACCGGCAGCACGTGGTCGAACCACTGCCCGAGGTGCGAGGTAAGGTCGTCCACGACAAGCCCGGCGACGTCGGCCGGCAGGTGGGCGCGCGCGACGACCAGGCCCGAACCGGTGTCCTCCACCACCCAGTCCTGCGGCGCGAGCGGAAACCCCGTCACAGCAACCCCTTCAGGTCGGCCGCGAGCTTGCCCGGCGTGTGCACCACGTCGTCCACGACGTCCTTCGCCTTGCCCGCCACCGCGTCCACGCCGTCGGCCGCCAGATCGCCCACGCGATCGGAGATGTGGTACTTGCTGTCCAGCACGCTCCACGCCACACCCGCGCCGACGGCGACGACGAAGCCAGGCGGGAACACCGCCAGCCCGGCGGCGCCGGCGAGCGTGGAGGCGCCTGCGACCGACAGCGCCGACACGGCCGCGCCACCACCCGCCGAGGCGAGCGTCCTGGTGACCTTCTGTGTCGTGTTCAGCTTCGGGTCGTGCGCGTTGCGCCACGCCGCCGAGGCGATACCCATCGTCGTGGCGCTGCGGCTGAGCGCGGAACCCATTCCCGCCGGGGTCTTCAACCTCGCCGCGATCCCGCGCACCCCCGAAGGGCCGCCGGAACCAGCCCGCAAGCCGCCGAGGTCGATCCGCTGCCGGTTCCGCGCCGCCGTGCCCATAGCGGACCCCAGCCGACTGACCGGCGACGGGACGCCGGCGCCGAACGAGCCGCCGAAGAGCTGCAGCGGCACCAGCATGAGGTCGAACGCCAGTTCGCGGTTCTCGATCTCCTGGAGCCGTTCCAGCGCCGCGCGCCTCCCGGCGAGGTCGGCCCGGACCTGGTCGAGCGCCCGTCCGGCAGCGCGGAGGCCGTGCGCCGCGTCGTCGACGGCGTGCCGCACCCTACCCGCCACGTCCGCCGGCACACCGGCGGGCACGGACACGCCGGCGAGCTGCGCGAGCGCGTGGTCCACCACGTCCAACTCCCGCCGCAGCAACGCAATCGCGGCCCTCATCGCCGTCGGGTCCACCACGCACGTCATCGGGTTTCCTCCTGACGTCGACGCCACGCCTGCCGGCGGCTCTCCAGGTCGTGCGCCGCGTGGTCGAGCGCGGCGGCGCAGGACCGCAACGAGTCCGCCGCGCGCCCCGTCGCCGCACCGACACCGCGCAACTGCCCGCGAGCCGCCTGGGCCGCGCCGGATTCCCAGCGGCCCAACGAGGGCGGGCGCACCGACGCGGCCGCACCGGCGATCCTGCGCAACGTCGCGGCGAGCTCGGCGATCTGCGCCGGGTCGCCTTCCGGACACGGGTCGGCCGGTTCGACACCGAACACGTGACACCTCCTGATGAGCGGTCCTGCCCGGGAGGCTAGAGGCGCGCACCGGCGGCGGGTATGGGAAACCCTTGCCGTTCCGCCGACCCCGATGGGAACCGCTTCCCATGTCGTTCGGCACTCCGGCGCGAGCACACTCACCCCATGCCGAACCCGTCGAAACGCCGACCGGTCAACCTGTCCCTGGTGGCACTGGCGTTCCTCTGCCTCGCATTCCCCTTCACCGCTGTGTCGTGCCAGACCGCGATGGGCTCGATCAGCGCCGAGTTCACCGGCTACGACGCCGCCTTCGGAGGTGCCCCGACGATCGAGGCGACCGAAGGCATGAAGGAGCCCAAGTCCGCCGAGGACAACGGGGTTTCCCCGCAGCCGCTGGTGATCCTCGGCATCGTGGTCCTGGCCCTGGGAATCATCCCGCTCTCCCGGTCGCGCGCCAACCCGGTGTTCGGCATCGGCGTCGGCGCGGTCGCCGGCGTGCTGTTCGCGGCCGGCCAGCTCTCGATGCGCAGCACCGTGGCCTCCGCACTGGCGGATGACAAGGACCTCAAGCGCACCGACCCGTACGACCTGATCGAATCCCGCTACGGCTTCTGGCTCGTCCTGCTGGTCACGCTCGGTCTGGCCGCCTACAACGTCGTCGCGCTGGCCCGAGCCCGCGCGACCGCCGTCCCACCACCTCAGACCCAGCCACCGCCCACCCCGTAACGCGCCGCCGCGAACGGTCCGGCACCAAACCTGTTCGTCCGCCGACCAACCGGCCCGCCAGGATGGCGGGCATGGTGCTGTGACCAGCAGCTCATGTCAGAGCCCGCTGTGGTGTCGCGGTCGTGGGAGCAGCGCACCGGCGCGGTCGGCATGGGGATCGGCGCGTCCTCATCCGACTACTTGTGGTGAAGGACGAGTGCACGGTCTGGACGAGCGATCCCGTGTTGCCCGCCCGTTTGAACGCGCGTCATCGTGGCCAGGTTGAGCGTGATCCCGACCAGGCCGATCCCGACCATCCCGGCGATCGCCGCGGCGTGCACGTCGGCGAAGACGGCGGAGCCGACCAGGAACAACGCGTTGAGGAGCAATCCGGCGACGATCACGGCGACCGTGTGGGCCGTCGACGTGGTCGGCGCGGGACCACCGCCCGACCTGCCGGCCAGCCGCGTGAGCGCCAGCCGAGGACATGCTCTGCGGAGCACCGGTTCGGTGCACCCCGGCCGGATCAGAACGTCGGGTCGGGCAGCGGGACTCCCCGGCAGGTGAGATCGCGCTGCGGCACGACCCCGTCCACCAGGACCCGCGTCTGTTCCTCCGTGGCGCGGTGTCCCGGCTGGTCCACGACGGCGCGGAGCGCGGCCAGGTCCGTCGCCGCACCGGGGAACCGGGCGGAGCGGTACATGGCCTCCAGGTACCTCAGGTCGAGGTCGCCGGCGGTGTACGTCGTGCCGGCGGTCAGCACGGCCGGCGTCGCGGCGATCTCGGCGCGCACCCGCTCGTAGGTCGCCCCGATCTCGTCGCCGGTGGTGTCGCGTCCGTAGCGGCCGTGGTACTTCGCCCCCAGGGCAGGAAGTCCTCCCGGAACCACCGCTCGACCCCGGCCTCGAAGTCGGCGAACGCGCCCTGCCAGTCGGTGGTCAACTCTGTCTTGGAGTTGAACACGAACCGGCCCACGTGCGTCGGGAAGGAGGTGGCGTACTGCGCGCCCAGCCACGTCCCGACGGAGTAGCCGAGCCAGTCGATCTTCTCGCGGTCGAGCAGCCGACGCAGCAGGTCCAGGTCGCACACGACCTGCTCGGTGGTGATGCGCAGCCCGAGGTCGCCGGACGCCGATTGGTACTCGCGGACCTGGCGCTCGGCGCCGTCGTAGAGGCGGTCGACGTTGGTTCGTCACCGGGCCGGTCCCAGTCGAGCGATGCGGTGAAGGCGCCGCACTCCAGGCGTTCCGCGCCGGCCGGCTGCGCCGGGGGCGGACCGTCCGGGAAGCACGCCTGCCAGTCGATCTTTCGCGCGAGGTGCCGTCACGGTGCCAGCTCGGCCGACGCGGGTGCGGTCGTGGGAATCACGGTGGCGGTCAGGACCACTGCGGTGAACCTCGCCCGCACGGCTGCCCCTCGGGTGTTCACTTCGCGGTGGGCAGGTAGCGGGGCGCCTTGCGGGCGTGGGTGGCCTGCTCGTAGGCGTAGGCGAACGAGAGCAGCTTCGCGTCGCTGAAGCGCGTGCCCAGGAACGACAGCCCCAGCGGCAGGCCGTCGCGGCTGAAGCCTGCCGGCACGGACAGGTGCGGGTAGCCGGCCGTCGACGTGTGGCGGCTCGTGCCCGCGAACGAGTTGCGCACCGGGTCACCGCCCTGGTAGTCGACGGGCGGTGCGGGCAGCTCGGTGGACGTGACGATGGCGTCGAGGCGGTGCGCGGCGAGCACGTCGTCGATGCCCTGCCGGCCCGCGGCCGTCGCGGCTTCGCGGTGCGCCCGGTACTCCGGGTTGGTGATGTCGCCGTCGGTCTTGTCCGCCATCTCGAACAGGTCCTGGCCGAACGTCGCCAGCTCGACGTCCGCGTGCTGCCGGTTGTACTCGATCAGGCCGGTGAGGTTCTTCGGGTGCGAGCCGGGTGTCGCGGCCAGGTAGGCGTTGAGGTCGTGCTTGAACTCGGTCAGGACGGCGGGCAACAGGTGTGGCACCACCACCTCCTGGAAGTCGGGCAGGTCGGCGCCCTCCACGACCGTCGCGCCGAGGTCGCGCAGCTTCGCGACGGAGGCGTCGAAGACCCGGTCGGCGTCGGGGTCGATGCCCTGGTGCCCCTTGCGCCAGACGCCGATGCGCTTGCCGCGCAGCGCGTCGGTCTTGAGCACCTGGGTGTAGTCGGCGGGCAGCGCGCCGGCGGCGGCCGGGGAGTCCGGGTCGGCGAGGTCGGTGCCGCGCAGCGCCCACAGCGTCACGGCCGCGTCGGTCACGGAGCGGGTGATGGGCCCGGGGCTGTCGTGCCGGCTGGTGATCGGGACGACACCGGTCCGGCTGACCAGGCCCAGCGAGGGCTTGACGCCGACGGTCGAGGTCATCGCCGCCGGGCAGACGATCGACCCGTCGGTGTCGGTGCCGATCGTGATCGCCGCGAGGTTCGCCGCCGCGGCGGCGGCCGAGCCGCTGGACGAGCCGCACGGGCTGCGGTCCAGCACGTAGGGGTTGCGGGTCTGGCCGCCCGTCGCGCTCCAGCCTGCGAGGGCGTCGGAGCCGCGGAAGTTCGACCAGATCGAGAGGTTCGCCTTGCCGAGGATGACCGCGCCGGCCTCGCGCAGCCGGGAGACGAGGAACGCGTCCTTCTCGGGCCTCGCCTCCAGCAGGGCCGTGGACCCGGCCGTCGTCGGCTGCCGGTCGGCGGTGTCGGTGTTGCCCTTGATCAGCACTGGGATCCCGTCGAGTGGTCCGCGCGACCGGTGCTCGCGCCGCCGGGCGTCGCTCTGGCGGGCCAGGTCGACGGCGTCGGGGTTGACCCCGAGCACCGCGTTGAGCCGGGGGTTGAGGGTGTCGATGCGCCGGAGGTAGGCGCGGGTCACCTGCTCGGAGGTGAACACCCGGGCGTCCATGCCCTGCTGGAGGTCCAGGACCGTGACCCGGTCGAGCACCGCGCCCAGCAGTGCCTCGGGCACGACGCCGGTCGAGGCCTGCGCCGGCAGCGCCGTGAACGCACAGGCCGCCACCAGCCCGACCGCCACCCCGCGCACCGACCACCTTGCTGCTGTTGACCGCATCGGATCCCCTTCGTCCGTGAAGATCGCACCCTCGCGTACAGTCCACTGAGGACTGCCGGTGCGGATTCCATCCTCTTGGGAACGACGCTAGGCCGACGCCCCCGGCGCGAAAATGCGCCTGGCACCCTTGCCGGGGTAGTGCTTGCACCACCACGCCGCTGCGGCGCGCTCTACGCGGCCGAGCGCGGCGATGAACGCGCGAGGGTCCGGCGCGATTGCAGGTAGGCGTTGACCGCACCGCGCTGGCCCAGCGTGACGTGGTCGCGGGCCAGTGCCTCAAGCACGGCAAACTACGGTCGAGGGCTCCATCATCTGTCCGATCGCGGCTCTGGTGCCGATCTCGTGGAGCAGTCCGTCCTGGTCGAGCCGGGGCGTACGCCACAGCGCCTTCACGCCGGGGTGCAGATCGAGGATGGAGGACGAAGCTGTGTGTCGGTGACGCAGCAGCGGCCTTCATTCGCGGACGGCGGCCTCCTCCTTGGCACCGAAGATCACGAACAGCACCAGCCCCAGAAGGCAAACGAGGATGGCCAGCGTTGTGGCGGTGCGATCTGATTGGTCCGCGATGGCGAAGGCCCACCACTGCGGTCCGGATTCACCGTTCGCCGTCGCGCGTATGCGGGTTCCGAAGAGCAGACAGCACATCAAGTAGAACAGCGGCAACGTCCAACTGCGGGTGGCACCCACCGCGACGGCGGTCACCAGCGCCATGCCGGTCAGTCCCAAGGTGTTACGCAACGCGGTCATCATGTTCGGTACGAGCAGCGTCGCGGCTGCCGCGGTGATCAGCAGCACGCCTGCCACCGCAGCACGGTGCACGTATGGCAGTCGTGGTGTCACGCGGAACAGCGAGGTCGGTTGTCGGCTGTGCGATCCGATTGCACAAGCGAGGATCAGCGGCAACAACTGACCCAACGGGACACTCATCTGCCGTGCCGACGACAGGGACGGGATCGGGACGTGGTCACCACCGAACACCACCCCGACGACGGCCACGGCGCAAGACGTGGCCAGCAGAGTCGGCCAACGATGTGCCCGCAGCCACAGCCAGGCGATCACGACGGCAGCGCCGGCGAGGGCGTGGCGCAATCGCGGTGCGCTTCCAGCAGTTCCGTGTACCACGCGCGCTGGCGCTCCGCCGGACTGCGGATCAGGCGGTCGAGGTCGGCGACGTAGTCGGGCGGCACCAGCCGGGCGGCGGGTTCCTCCGGCCTGACCCGATGGATCAACCACGCGTTGAGCAGGACGTTCGATTCGGCAGCGGGATAACCTCGGGAACCGCCCTCGACGGCAGCGCAGGCGGGCGGTACCGGAAACAGGTTCTGCGCCAAGGACATCACCAGGTCGGTGTCGGTTGTCGTGGGGCGGGTGGGGCCGACGCGCGGCGCGTCGGCCCCTGGCCGCAAGCCGTTCTCCAGGTACAGCGGTGCCGGCGGGGCGATATCGGTGAACGCGTCGCGGAATCGGGCCGCTGCGGTGAGCCAGGCGTCGACGTCGGCGGCGTGCTCCGGCCACATGCACACCGTGATGCCGTCGCGCGTCGCACAGCTCTCGGCGGTGGCCGATCGGGCCTCGGTCAACTGCCCGTCGGTGCTCTGGATCATGGCCACGGCGGTGGTCGCCACAAGGGTGGCGAGCGCCGCGACGACGGCGACCACGACGACCCGGGGCAGGGCGAGGACGGCGAGGCCGACCAGCCCCAGGCCTAGGATCCACAACCACTGCCCGGCCACTGTCACGGCAACGGGCTGCGATGCCACATCGCAGCACTCGCGGTTCACCGCGCTCAACCGGGCGATCAACGGATCGGCGCTCGTGGAACCGAAGGCAAGCCCCAGCCAAACAGCGACCGCCGCCAGTGGGGCAGCGAGATAGCGGGGCAGGTAGTGACCGGCCGCCGCACCTAGCAGGACGGAAGCCACGATGCACAGCGGCCCGAGCAGCACGACCGACCAGTACGGCCCGCCACCACCGCGCACATTCATCGCGATGGTGGCGAACGCCATGGTCCACCCGATCATGCCGGCGATGAGCGCGCCCGCACCGTTGAGCAGCAGCCAGGTCAGTTGCGGGCGCGAGTACGTCCGGATCAGCAGGGGCGTGCCGGTTCGACGGTCGCGCGAGGCGTCCCAGGCCGCGATGGCCGCGGTCAGGGGGACCAACAGGACGCCGTGCTGCTGGAGTTGCCCGGAGGCCCACCCCCAATCCACGAACCAGGAGTCCCCCCGAGTGCCCGCGTAGAGCCCCAGGAGGGCCATGACGGGCACGGCGATCGGAGCGGCGCCCCGACGCAGGGCGATCGACAGCGGGCTCACCGGTCATCACCGGTTTCCACGAGTGCGTCATAGGCGGTGTCGATGTCGGCAGCGACGCTGCCCCGGCCGCCCGTGAACTCCTCCACTGTGCCGTCGAAGCGCATCTCTCCCTCGTCCAGCACCACGACCCGGTCCGCAGCGGCGGCCACGTCCTCGGTCAGGTGGGTGCTCAGCACGACGGCCCGTTGCCTGCCCAGGGAGACGATCAGATGGCGCAGTACCCGACGCTGCCGCGGGTCGAGGCCCACCGTGGGCTCGTCGAGCAGGAGCACTTCGGGCTGGTTCACGACGGCTTGCGCGATCCCGACGCGCCGGTGCATGCCGCCGGATAATGTCGAGATCTTCTGGTCCCGCCGGCTGGACAGGTCGACCGCCGCCAAGGCGACGTCGACCGCATCGGCACGTTTCCGGCGCGGCACCATCCGTTGCCAGGCCGTGAGAGTGAGGAACTCCGCCACCGTCAGGTTTCCGGGCATGGTGAAGTGCTGAGGCAAAAACCCGAGCAGATCGCGATAACGCCTGCGGTCACGAGCACTGTCGACACCGCCCACCGACACCGAGCCGCGCTGAATGCGCAACGCCGTGGACAACAAGCCGAGCAAAGTGCTCTTACCCGCCCCATTAGGCCCCAATACCGCTGTCACACCGGAGCGGAAATCCAGCTCCAGTCGGTGTAGTGCCTCCACGTCGCCATAGCGGTGCGAGACCCCCCGAACCTGCACGACATCGGTCAGTGACATCTGTCCCTCGCATGACGAAGAGCGGTGGTGATCGACTCTAGTGGAGTTCTTCCACGCAAGTTCACCGGCACGGAACGCATCTATGAGAACCTCTCCGAGATTCCAGACCTGAAGATCCCTTCCTCCGGGATGTGGGAGGTCTGCTACTCCACATGGACGAGCCTGGGTTTTCCACAAAGGCCGCCTCGCTGTACGTGACCACGGCGGCGTTCATCAACGGCGTGCGCGTCCCCGGCACCGAGGCGATCGCAGGCGGGTACGTCAACGCGAACGAGGTCGTCGTCCAGCACACGATCGGGCTAACGTTCGTGCGCACGTTCGCCGCCGGGGACGTGGTGACGCTGCACGGCTACCGCATCGGGAAAGACGGCACGGTCGGCATCATCAGCAACGGCGACGGGCGCACCCGTATCTCCGCGCACTGGGTGAACCCCGGTTTCTGACCTCACAGGCCCTGCGGGCACGGGTCGGGCCGTCCTTCGCTGTCACCGCGCGCAGACGCTGCTTCCACGCGTCGGCAACGTCGTCAGATCGGCGATCGAGGCGCAGTCCCGACCTGCCCAACGCTCCTGCCGGTAGCGCGCCAGAAGGTCGTAGACCAGCCGGCATCGCACAGTTCCGGGATACGGCCGGTGTGGCTGCTCATCTTCGCGACGCCACCACTGCGGGCATTCCCACTTCTCGGGATGACCGCACCTGAGATCACCGCGACCACGCTGGACGGGCTCGCTCGCAGGGCTTCGAACTCATCCCGACGAGCGCACCAGCGCGGATCGATACCGCCGCCGCAAAATCGGCCATCGTGGGAGGTGGAGGGTCGCGGCGGTCCACGACGGCCACACCCTCGCCTCGAACCCCCGCAGCCCTGAAGGCGGGAAGGTCTGCTGGACGAAGGCGGTCGGCATCGGCGTCCGATCGCCGAGCCGGCGTGGGACTGGTCTACGGGCCGTATTACCGTCATGGGCACATCCAACTGTTCGGCACCGGCTCGTATGGCTCCTGTCACGCGCTCGTGCTGTCCTGGGGGTGCGTGTCGGCGGCGAAGACGGAGTGGGCAGATGACGGATGTCCGGCGGTTGGCCCGGCGGTTGCAGGTGCTGGAGGCGATCACCGACAACGCGCTGCGCGAGCTTGACCTGGACAAGCTGTTCGACGTGTTGCTGCAGCAGGTGCGGTCGCTGTTCTCGGTCGACACCGTCACCGTCCTCTTGGTGGATTCCGGCGGCGGGCACCTGGTGGCCAGGGCGACCACCGGCCTGGAGGAAGAGGTCCTCCAAGGTGTGCGGATACCGGTGGGCTCCGGCTTCGCCGGCGCGGTCGCCAACTGCCGCGAGCCGGTGCAGATCGACCACGTCGATCCCACCACCGTGGTCAACCCGCTGCTGTGGGAGCGCGGTCTGCGGGTCATGCTCGGCGTGCCGATGGTCGCCGAGGGCAGGCTGATCGGCGTGCTGCACATCGGCAGCACGAGTTCACGCCGGTTCACCGACGAGGACGTCGACCTGCTCCAACTCGCCGCGGACCGGCTGGCCACGGCGGCGCACCTGCACCGCTCGCGGTCCGAGCTGGCGGCGGCGGCCCTGCTTCAGGACAGCCTGCTGCCCGCCCTGCTGCCGACCACACCGGCCTGGGAGTTCGCGGCGCGCTACGTGCCCGGAGCGGAGAGCGGCGTGGGCGGCGACTGGTACGACGTGTTCACGCTGCCCGGCGACCGCATCGGTGTGGTCATCGGTGACGTGGTCGGCAGTGGGCTGCCCGCCGCGATCGTCATGGGACGGCTGCGCAGCGCGCTGCGCGCCTACGCCCTGGAGTTCGCCGAACCGGCGGAGGTGCTCGGCAAGCTCGACCGCAAGGCCAGCCACTTCGAGGCCAACACCATGGCGACCGTCGCCTACGCCGTCATCGACACCGCCACCACCCGCGTCGACCTCGCGCTGGCCGGTCACCTGCCACCGGTGCTGGTCGTGCCCGACGAACCGGCCCGCCTCGTCGACGCCCCGCTCGGACCGCCCATCGGGTACGAGCTGGCGGTTACCGGCCGCCGGAGCGCGACCTTCGACCTCCCACCTGACGCGCTGCTGGCGTTCTACACCGACGGGCTGGTCGAACGCCGCGGGGTGGACCTCGACAGCCGACTCGAACAGCTGTGCGACGCCGTCGCGGCGGGACCCGCGGACACGGTCTGCGCCAGGATCATGGCAAGCCTGGTCGGCAACCAACCCGCCACCGACGACATCGCGTTGCTCGTGACCCGCCACCGGCCCGACCTCACCTAACCTGCCCCGCCATCCACGGGACGGGGTAGTAGAGCCACATCCCAGGCGAAGTCCATCACCGCGAACCGATCAGTGCGGTGAACGCGTCGACCTCGGCGACGTTACCGATCACCACGCCACCGTCCAAGTCGATCACGGCGTGCCTCCCGGAGGCGGGAAACACCCGGTCATAAGTCGCATACCCCTACTCGCAAAATCACACGATCGAATGAGAGCGATCCACGTTTCAGTGACAAAGCCGCTGTACGTCCCGCCGCTCATTACGCTCGAAAGAAATTCGGGTGAGGGGGCTGAGCGGGTGACCGAGTCCACTATTCTCATAGTCACGGAGAAGTCGGCGGCCGACAACACCGTTCCGGCGGCGAAGGTCGAGCAGGTCTGCGCGCACCTGCGCGAGTGCGGGCACGAAGTGATGGTCGTGCACTCCACCACCGATGCCGCCTCCGCCGTCACCTCGCAGGCCGACCTCGCCGCCGCCGTGATGAGCTGGGAACTGGTCGGTGGTGCACTCCAGTCCGCCGACACCGACCCGGCCGTCCCGGGCGGGGTGCTGCGGATGCTGCTGGACCGGTTCTCCTCGCGGCTGCCGGTGTTCCTGCTGACCACCGGCGAGTACGACGACGAGACGCCGCTGTGGGTCTCCGAGGTGATCAACGGGTGGATCTGGCTGCTGGAGGACACCCCGGACTTCATCGCGGGCCGGGTCGACTTCGCCGCGCACCAGTACCTCGACCAAGTCCTGCCGCCGTTCTTCCGCGAACTGCGCCGGTTCGACGACACGCACCCGTACTCGTGGCACACCCCGGCCCACGCGGGCGGCATCGCGTTCCTCAAGTCCCCGGTCGGGCGGGCGTTCTACGACTACTACGGCGAGCGCCTGTTCCGCACCGACATCTCGGTGTCCGTCGGTGAACTCGGCTCGCTGTTCGAGCACACCGGCCCCGTCGGCGAGGCCGAGCGCAACGCCGCCCGCATCTTCGGCGCCGACGAGACCTACTTCGTGCTGCACGGCACGTCGTCGTCGAACCGCATGATCGTCCACAGCGCGGTGGCCAACGACGAGATCACGCTCCTGGACCGCAACTGCCACAAGGCGATCAACCACGGCGTGATCCTCACCGGCGCGCGCCCCGTGTACCTGGTGCCGACCCGCAACGGCTACGGGATCACCGGCCCCATCCCGCCGGAGCGCCTGACCGCCGACGCGGTCCGGGCGCAGGTCGAGCGGACCCCGATCGCGGCGGGCGCGGTCAGCCCCGACCCGGCGTACGCGGTCATCACCAACTCCACCTACGACGGCCTCTGCTACGACGCCGTCCGGGTCAACGAGCTGCTGGGCGCGTCGACCCGGACCCTGCACTTCGACGAGGCGTGGTTCGCCTACGGCCGGTTCAACCCGCTCTACGCCCGCCGCTACGGGATGGCGGTCGACGGCGACGGGCTGCCGGACGCGCAGCGGCCCACGGTGTTCACCACCCACTCCTCGCACAAGCTGCTGGCCGCGCTGTCCCAGTCGGCGATGATCCACGTGAAGTCCGGCAGCAAGGCGCCGTTCGACCCGACCCGGTTCAACGAGACGTACATGATGCACGGCACCACGTCGCCGCTGTACCCGATGATCGCCTCCTGCGACGTCGCGGCGGGCATGATGGACGGCCCGGCCGGGAACTGGCTGACCAGCGAGGCGATCACCGAGGCGGTCCGGTTCCGGCAGGCGATGGTCCGGCTCGGCAGGAGGCTCGCCGACGCGGGCGACCGGCCGCCGTGGTTCTTCGGCGTCTGGCAGCCGGGCGAGGTCACCGACGCGGGCACCGGTGAGCGGGTCGAGTTCCACCGGGCACCGCTCGACCTCCTGCGCACCGATCCGCGCTGCTGGACGTTGGAGCCGGACGCCGAGTGGCACGGCTTCCCCGGCCTCGAACCCGGGTTCTGCATGCTCGACCCGGTGAAGGTGACGATCACCTGCCCCGGTGTCGACGCGCTCGGCGGGGTGTCGGCGTTCGGCGTCCCGGCCCGGGTGGTCACCGCCTACCTGGAGACCCGCCGGATCGTGGTCGAGAAGACGGACGTCTACACCTTCCTCGTCCTGTTCTCCATGGGCATCACGAAGGGCAAGTGGGGCACGCTGCTCGACGCGCTCACCGACTTCAAGCAGCTCCACGACGACAACGCACCCTTGCCCGAGGTGCTGCCGGACCTGGTGAAGGCGCACCCCGAGCGGTACGGGCGGCTGACGCTGCCGCAGCTGTGCGAGGAGATGCACGACAGCCTGGCCGCGAGCAAGGTCGTGCAGCTGCTCAACGAGGCGTTCACCAGCCCGACGCCGCCCACGGCGGTGATGACGCCGGCCGAGGCCTACCAGCACTTCATCCGCGGCGAGACCGAACTCGTCGGGCTGGCCGAGCTGGCCGACCGCGTGGTGGCCACCCAGGTCACGACCACCCCGCCCGGCATCCCGGTGCTGGTGCCCGGCGAGCGCGTCGGCCCTCCGGACGGCCCGCTGCTCCGGTACCTGCGCGTGTTGGAGGCGTTCGACCAGCGTTTCCCGGGTTTCGCCAATGAGACGCACGGCGTGCACCACGAGGGCGGCAAGTACTGGATCTCGTGCGTCACCGAGTAGCCGTTACCGCGTAGGCACCGAGTAACGGCCCCTTCAGTGGAGGTCGTGCTTGGCGCGGTGGCGCAGCGGTGGGCCCAGCGATCGTGCCCGGCGTTCCGCGAGCGGTCCGCCGCGGGGAAGCACCCGATCCACCACCTTGGTGACTGTGAGTGACCAGTCGGAACTCGAAGGGAGGTCCGGCCGGTCGCGGGACCGGGCCCGGTCGGGGGTTGGCGTCACCACAGCCGGGTAACCGCCGGATGGCGGCCAGCCGATGATCGGACCGGCCCGCGCCGAGAGGAGTGTCGTGACGGGTTCCGGTGCCGTGGCCTACACCTGTATCGGTGTCGCCACCCTCTTGGCCGCTCTGCTCCCACGGCTCCTGAACCGGCTGCCGATCTCGATGCCCATGGTGTTCCTGGCCGCCGGCGCGCTCGCGTTCACGGCCATCGGCTCGCTGCCCGATCCCGACCCCGTGCACCACGGGTCCGTCACGCTCCACCTGACCGAGCTGTGCGTGATCATTTCCCTGATGGGCGCGGGGCTCGCGCTCAACCGGCCGGTCGGCCTGCGTCGCTGGTCCACGACCTGGCGACTGCTGGCCATCACGATGCCCCTGTCCGTGCTCGCCATCGCGGTGCTGGGCTGGGGCGTGCTCGGGTGGGGCGTGGCCTCGTCGGTGCTGCTCGCGGCGGTCGTGGCGCCGACCGATCCGGTGCTGGCCGGCGAGGTTCAGGTCGCCGAGCCGGCCGAGAACCCCGACGACGACGCCGAGTCGAACGAGGACGAGGCGCGGTTCGCGCTGACGTCCGAGGCGGGGCTCAACGACGGCTTGGCCTTCCCGTTCACCTACGCCGCGGTCGCCATCAGCATCGTGGGCGCGGCCCCGGACGCGTGGCTGCCGCACTGGCTCGCCGTCGACGTGGTGTGGCGGCTGGCCGCCGGTCTCCTGGTCGGCCTGTTCGCCGGGTGGGTGCTGCGCAAGCTGTTCTTCGCCGCGCCGTCGGAGAAGTTCCGCCTGGCCGAGCACGCGGAGGGGTTCGTCGCGCTCGCCGCAACCTTCCTCGCCTACGGGCTCACCGAACTGGTGGGCGGCTACGGCTTCATCGCGGTGTTCGTGTGCGCCTGCACGATCAGGGCGGGCGAGCGGTCCCACGGGTACCACCGCGTCCTGCACCAGTACGTCGAGCAGATCGAGCGGATGCTCACGGTGTTGATCATCTTCCTGCTCGGCGGCGCGGCCGTCACCGGCCTGCTGGCGGGCACCAGGTGGCAGGAAGTGCTGGTGGCACTGCTCATCCTCCTCGTCGTCAGGCCGGTGACCGGCCTCGTCGCCCTGGCGCGCGGGAAAACCGGACCGCGCGAGCGATTCGTCATCTCCTTCTTCGGCGTGCGGGGCGTCGGATCGCTGTTCTACGTCGCGTACGCGTTGCAGGCCGGGCAGTTCGCCGAACCGGAAGCGATCTGGCGGGTGGTCGGGTTGGTCGTGATCGGCTCCATCGTGCTCCACGGCGTCACCGCGACCCCGGCGATCAGGCTCCTGGACCGCCTGCGGCTCCGCGCGGCGCGCGACCGGCACGGCGACCCGGCGCAGGCACCCCAGACACCAGTGTGACCAGACACCGGTATGACCAGACACCGGTGTGACCAAACGGCCTGAAGCACGGACTGAAACACCTGTCGTCCTGCCCAGTGGAAAGTCGTCGCCGGCGGCGACAGTCTGACGCCGCCGGCGGCGAGGTGTCCGCGCCGACTGCCCGGGTCGGGTCTGTCGGCGGGTTGGGACGTGCGGGTCTCAGCTCACGACGTCAGGCGTCCCGCTGCTCATCGACCGGCACAGCTCGGAGCACTTCGTCGAAGGACCCGTACACGCCTTCGGGGATGGAGCGCAGTGCGTGCACGGTGTCCTCGTCGGCGTTGTTGCGCGACGCGTGGTCCGCCAGCTGCTCCTTGGCGGCCGGGTACCCGACATCGCCCAGCGCCGTGCGCAGTCGGTCGATCGTGGTCGTGCTGTGCATAGCCGTGCCTCCTACATCCGGTAAGCCTGTCGACGGCATACCCCCGTGTGGCTGGGCCAACCACGCCCAGGTGGCGGCGTTGCACGACGTCAGGCCGGTCAGCGGTTCAATCGCGCACGGCGAGGACCGAATCACCGTCGCGTGCTCCCGAACCGCCGAAGCCGTCCGGGAGCACGCAACGGATCGCGACTACGACCCGACCACCCCGTACGCACGGATGATGGTCTGGTCAATGGCGTTGCCCGCCGTGTCAGTGGCGGTGACGTGCAGCGACACCGCGCCGGACGCGGGGTGCTGGAGCTGGGCCACGTAGTCGCCGCCACCCAGGTCGAGCAGCCGCATCGGGCTCCACGTCCGGCCGTCGTCCGACGACGCCCGGCCCGTCACCGACGCGATCGGCGCGCCCGTCGCGCCGGCCACGTGGCCCACGTGCAGGGGGAAGCCGTAGGAACCGCCGCCCGGTGCCCGGTTGTACTCGTCGAGCTGCGGCCGGAACATCAACTCCAGCAACGGGATGCGGTCGGTGCGCCCGTCCGCCGGCCGGCTGGAGCCGAAGGTCCACGTGGTGTCGGTGCGCGTCGAGTACTGCCACCAGGGCGCCGACCGCTCGTTGGTGTAGTTGAGGCGGTAGGTGGTGGGGTCCGGGCGCACGGGCACCGACAGGCCGGGGACGCCGTTGTAGTCGACGACCTGCTCACCGTTGGCGTGCAACGTGGTCCGGTGCACATCGCGAGCGGCCAGCTGGTTGTTCCAGTGTCCCCCGGTGTCCACGTACGGGGCGATGCGGAGGTCCAGGGTGTCGCCGGTGCGCGTGGCGGGTGGCACCAGGCCTCGCGGACCCGGCCCGGCCGGGCGGCCGAACCACTCCTCCCGCAGCACCTCCCCGAGCCGGTAGGAGGTCGGAGCGCCGGTGAAGGAGGCGAGGTCACCCGGTGCCCGGGTCATCCACACCTCGTGCGTCCACCGGACGTCGCCGGCGGAGACGAAGTAGGTCCGCTTCCCCGGCCTGGGCACGGTTCGCTGGAACTCCTTGCGGTGCCGGTAGTCCGGGCGCGCCGCCCACCGCACGTCCATGCCCGGCGTGTCCGGGGTGTCGGCCCGGTACCAGGTGTCCAGCGTGGCGGTGTTGGTGTGGTCGGCGCGGTAGGACAGCACCTCCGGCACCCGCTGCCGCTCCGACAGGAACAGGTCGTACTCGTAGGCCGGCGGGCTGCCCTGGTCGTCCGGCGGGGCGATCAGGTCCCACTTGCTGTAGAACTCGAAGTCCCCCTTGGTGACCGGCTCGGTGGGTGCGGCGAAGGCGGGCACGTTCCGGGGCGTCAGCTGGCTGTCGCTGTCGTCCTGCCCGTCCAGGGCGCGGTGGAAGCCCAGCGACACCCCGTTGGTCGTGGTGGGCAGTTCGGTGTCGACCACGATCCGGTTCGCGGTTCGGCCGTCGAGGGTGAGGGCGGTGTCGTCCGTCACCGCCAACTCCAGGTCGCCGACGAACGCCGTCTCGGTCACGCGATCACCCGAGTCGTCGGCCGAGCTGAGAAAACCCACCGCCGTGTAGGTGCCGGGCGGCACGCGGAACGTCACCGTCGGACGGTCGCCTTCCACGTACTGCTCGAGATGGCCGCTCGCCGGGCTCCAGAGCACGACCCGGCTGGCCGCCTGGAGCCGTCCGGAGTGGGCGACGGCGGTGACGGACACCTCGTGCGTCTCGGGTTCCACGAAGACACCGACGGAGGTGTGCACGACGGTGTCGCCGCCGGTGCCGACCAGGTACCCGACGTAGCGCCCCGTCGGCCCGGCCGCCGGGTCGAGGGCCACCGCCACCGACGCCGTGCCGCCCGCCGGCACCGTCACCCGCGGCCGGTCGACGGTGAACATCCCCGCCGGCGGCGTGCTCCCGTCCTGGTGGGTCACCTGGAGCGACAGGTCCAGCGTCACCTCCGCCGCGGTGGCGTTGGTGAAGGTGACGGCCCTGCTCACCGGTTCGGCCGGGTGCGGCCACCGCAGGTAGCCCAGGTTCAGCGTCCCCGGCCCGGCGTACACCCGCTGGGCGAACGCCCGCGCGACGTCCAGTCGACCGCCGCCCTGCTCGTACGGGCTCATCCCGGCACCGGTCCGCGCCGTGGAGATCAAGGCGTCCTTGAGCTGGGTGTTGCCGTACGCCGGGTGTTGCTGCGCGAGGATCGCCGCCGCACCCGCCACGTGCGGGGTGGCCATCGACGTGCCCGAGCGCCGCGCGTACCGCTCGTCCACGATCGGGCTGCCGGTGGTGCCGCTCGCCCGTGCCGCCACGATGCCCACGCCCGGCGCGACCAGGTCCGGTTTGATGGCCAGGTCCCCGCCGCGCGGACCGATGCTGGAGAAGTCCGCGAGCACGTCCTCGTGGTTCACGGCAGCCACCGTGAGCGCCTCGTCGGCCCATCCGGGGCTGGTGATGGTGCCCTCGAAGTTGCCCAAGTTCCCGGCCGCGGCCACCACCAGCGCGCCGCTGTCCCGGCTGACCGCGTCCACCGCCATCGAGACCGCGTCCGGACCGGTCGCCGGTCCGCCGCCGACGCTCATGTTGATCACGTCCGCGTCCTGGGCGGCGGCCCACTCCAGCGCCCGGATCACCGCGTCGTCGGTGCCGTTGCCCTGCCGGTCGAGGGCTTTGGCGTTGAGCAGCGCGGCGCCCGGCGCGACTCCCCTGCGCACCACCGCCGTCGCCTCCCCGGTGCCCGCCGCGGTGGACGCCACGTGGGTGCCGTGCCCGTTGCCGTCCGAGGCGTCCGGTTCGCTGGAGAAGTTGGCCTCCGCCACGACCTTCCCGCCGTCCAGGTCCGGGTGGGTGGTGTCGATGCCGGTGTCGACCACCGCGATCTTGACGCCCGTCCCGTCGAAGCCGCCCGCCCACGCCTGCGGCGCGCCCACCTGCGGGACGCTCCGGTCCAGCAGGGCGGTGACCTTGCCGTTGCGCCAGACCTTCCGCACCGCACCCGCCCCGGCCACGGCCGGCCAGAACACACCGGCCTGGTCCTTGTGCTGCACCACGGACCGGGCGTTGATGCTGGACAGCACGAACCCGTCGGCCGCACCCGGCGGCGGTGCCACCGCGGCGGCCAGGACCGAACCCGGGTCGTACTGGACGATCAGCGGCAGGTGCGCGCTGTGCGCGTCGTCGAGGCCGTCGGCGACCATCGCGGTCAGGTCGAACAGCTCCGCGTCGACCCGATCGGCGGCGATCAGCGGTGCCACGTCCGACGGCACCAGGTAGAACCGGCCCCGGTCCGTACGGGTGCTGTACCCGACGTCCTCCCGACCCGGCCCCGGCGCGAAGATCGTGTCGTGCTGCCCGTCGGGTCGCACGTGCAGTCGGACGCGGTCGCCGGTCACCAGCGTGATCGTGTGCCACTCGCCCGACCCCGGCGGGTTCTCCGCCGGGGTGACCGGTTGTGCGGTGGTCTGCGGCGCGACCAGCAGCGCCGCCGCGAGCGCGCCCGTGACGGCCACGCTCCATCTCCGCATCCGGCCCGGGGTGTACTTCCCTCTCGTACCCATCCAGCCACACCATCCCTGCTCTACCAAGTGGACAGTTCTCTGCATGTCCCGCGCGGCGAAGTCGTTGAGCGACACGGGAAGCGGGCCCCACATCGGGTGCTGACGCCCGCGGAAGTGATGCCGGCGCAACGGGCCGCGAACTCCTGGTGACCCGGCTCACGGCAGAACGGTGAAACAGGAGGATCGGACCATGGCTCGCACACCGCGTCCACGAAAGACTGATCTCGCGACACGTTCAGGCACCAGGGGTTGCCCGAACGTGCACCTCCTCCACGGCTCATCTGGTGAGAACGGTCAACCTGCGGCAGTTGCGGGCCGGATAGCCGACCCCCGAAAGTGGCTACTTCCCGTGCGGCCGGGCACCGGCTCGGCGACGGACGGGACCAGGTTCCTGATCGGTACGAGAGAGCACCGATCGCTGCGCGGTCGACTCTCCGCCGGCACCGTCGCACGCCGCCGAATCGTCGGTCAGGTCGCCCTGCCCTTCGTTCACGGCCGTTGATCTTGCCTGGTGGTCGCCATTCCACCTGATCGGGTCCGTCGGCCGGGTGCGGGGCGCGGTAGCCCGAGGTGAGATCCACAATGGCGGGACACAGCGGACAGGTGGGCTTCGAGGCGGATGCGGCAGATGTGCGTTGCAGGGTGCGGTGAGCAGCGGTCGGCTGGTGTCCTCGCGGGCCTCGCTCAACGCCCTCCCCGCGTCCGTCGGGACATGTTCGCGGTAAGGCCGTGCCGCGCGGCGGGAGTCCGCGCGGGTCCGTTCGTCACGCCTGCGGGTGACGGGGTCGGCCGGTGACGGCGTCGCTCCGGCGGCTCGCCCGGCCGCAGTTGTGGCCCGCTGTCGGTGCCGTGCTGCTCACTCTCGTAGCGACCGGTTTCGGCCTGGCGCAGCCCCTCGTGGCGGCTGGTCTGGTGGACACGGTCTCCCGGGGCGGGTCGGTCGCGGGGCCGGCTTTCGTACTGGCGGGGTTGTTCGTCGCGCAGGCGTGTGTCGGCGCGTGGGGCTACTTCCTGCTGGAACGGACCGGGGAAAGGTTCTTGTTGCGGGTGCGCACCACGCTGTGCTCGCACCTGGTGCGGATCGTGCTGCCGGTGTTCGACCGGCACCGGATCGGCGACTTCATCTCACGCGCGTCGGCCGACGTCGTCGCGTTGCGCGACGGGTTGACCAACACGGTCGTGCAGACGGTCACCAGCGTGATCATCGCGGTGGCCACCGCCGTGGTGATGGCGTTCATCGACCCGGTGCTGATGGTGATGGTCGTCGGCGTGCTGGCCGTCAGCAGCGTCGTGCTGGGCGCGATGTCGTCCCGCATCGGGGATGCCTCGGTGTCCCTGCACACCACCGTGGGCACGTTGTCCGCCGAGCTGGAGCGGGTCCTCGGCGCCATCCGCACAGTGCGCGTCAACCGGGCCGAGGACCGCGAGGTCGCCGCGATGACCGGGCTCGCCCAGGACGGCTACCGCGCCGGCGTGCGCACCGCGCGGCTCGTGGCGGCGATCGGCCCGCTGTCGGAGATCGCGATGAACGGCGCGTTCCTGCTCGTGCTGTTCGTCGGCGCGTCACGAGTGGCGAGCGGCGACCTCTCGCTGGGCAGTCTCGTGGCGCTGTTGTTGTACGCCAACCAACTCGTGATGCCCATCGGCACGGCCGTCGACGGCATCGCGGAGATCTACAAGATCAAGGGACCGGCCCGGCGCATCCGCGAAGTACTAGACCTCCCCGTCGAACAACCCGGCGACCCGCAGCCGCCGGCACCCTCGCAGTCCGCGCCGGTGCTGGAGATCCGTGACGTGCGATTCGGCTACGAACCCCACACCCCGGTGCTGCGCGGACTGTCGCTGACGGTGCCACAACGGTCCCTGGTCGCCCTGGTGGGCGCTTCCGGGGCGGGCAAGTCCACCACGTTCGCGTTGGTCGACCGCCTGTACGAGCCGTGGAGCGGCACCATCCGCCTCAACGGCCACGACACCACCGATCTCGGCCTCGCCGCGACCCGCGCCCGCATCGGCTGGGTCGAGCAGGACACCCCCGTCCTGCACGGCACGCTGCGCGACAACCTCCGCTACGCCGTGCCGGACGCCTCCGACCCCGACCTCTGGGACGTCCTGGACCTGGTGAACCTCCACGCGAAGATCCGCGCGCTGCCCTCCGGCCTGGACACCGAGGTCGGCGAACGCGGTGTGCGGCTTTCCGGCGGCGAACGCCAACGCGTCGCCATCGCCCGCGCCATCCTGGCCAAGCCCGACCTGATCCTGCTGGACGAACCCACCGCCCACCTGGACCCCGCCAACGAAACCGCGCTCACCCGGACCATGGCCGACCTGCGCCACGAATGCTCGCTGCTGGTGATCGCACACCGGATGTCCACCATCAGGTCCGCCGACCGGATCGCGGTGCTGCGCGACGGCGTCGTCCAGGCCACCGGAACCTACACCGACCTGCTCCGCACCAACTCGGAGTTCACCCGGATCGTGGGCGGATCCGCCACACCCCGGCCACCGGCCCATCCCGCCACCACTCCGCCGTGACACGTCCGGGAGCCCGACGGTGAATGCAGGTGGCGCACGGATTTCCGAGGCCCGTTCCGCGTCCTTACTGGACGTTGCCGCCGGCCGTGGCCGGGAAGTCGGGAGCGGCGTCCCGCGGCAGGGCCGGCCGCTTCGACCTGGTGTCGGCAGGGCTCGACGGCGGTCACGGAGTGTGGCTCCTCCCGCCGGGATCACTGATGTGGTTGTGCGACGGGATGAGCGAGCGCGGTCGAGTTGTGCGGCCCCGGTGGTCCTTCCACTGTGGTGAGGGCGGTTCTTCGCCGCCTGGGCACATCGACGAGAGGGTGG
Source organism: Saccharothrix espanaensis DSM 44229 (assembly GCF_000328705.1). NCBI lineage: Bacteria > Bacillati > Actinomycetota > Actinomycetes > Pseudonocardiales > Pseudonocardiaceae > Saccharothrix > Saccharothrix espanaensis. The sequence goes on from NC_019673.1 coordinate 6,038,166, forward strand.
ATGCCATGACGAAGAGGACGTTGCCGGAGCGATACCAGACACCGTCGGCACAAGTGGTCGGTCGTTTCACCAGGGACACGCGGGCGCTCGTCCACGGGCTCCGGGACCACCGCGGACGTGGACGCCACGAGAGCTAGTGGAGCAGCCGCACCACATGACCGTGTCAAAGCCGGGCGGCGCGGTCGGAGGGCCGGGATCGCCGGGTCGCCGACCGCGCCGGATCGGGTCTCTCAGGACCGGCAGGGGTCTCGATGCAGGGGTTGTCCAGCAGTCTGGTCGCACTGCCCGATCACCCGGGCGCAGCCGCCGCGGCGTACCGGGTCCCGTACGAAACACCGGACGTGGTGCTCCACCCCTCCGGACGGCCGTGGCTGGTCGGCAGGTGGGCGCCGGGAGAGCTCCAAGTGGCCACCACCGGGTCGGCCCAGGTCGCGGTCTTCGGCTTCTGCCCGGTCACGCCCGGCTGGATGGCCGGCTGCGCGGAACGGCTGCGCACGGTGGCCGACGCCGACTCGATCGCCCGCAGACTGCCCGGCAGCGCGCACCTGATCGTCTCGGTCGGGGGCCAGGTGCGGATGCAGGGCAGCCTGACCAACCTGCGCAGGGTCTTCACCACCGAGGTCGGGGACCAGGTGTCGGTGGCGAGCGACCGCGCGGACGTGCTGGCCACGATGGTCGACGCGGGCGTGGAGGAGGACCTGCTGGCCACCACGGTCGTGCAGTCGAACGCGTACTACCCGTTGATCGAGAAGAGTTGGTGGCGCACGGTGCGATCGGTGCCGCCGGACTCCTACGTGGTGCTGTCCCAAGGAGGACGGGCCCGGCTCGTCCGGTGGTGGCGGGCTCCCGATCCGGTGCTGCCGTCGGCCCAAGGCGCAGCCGACGTGCGCGCGGCCCTGTCCGACGCCGTGACGAGCAGACGTCCCGTTCGGGGAAGGCTTTCGGCGGACCTGTCGGGCGGGATGGACTCCACCACCCTCTGCTTCCTCGCCGCCGAGCGAACCCCCGACCTGCTCACCTTCCGGTGGACCGACGGCAGCACGCGCAACGACGACCCGGCGTTCGCCGCACGGGCGGCACGACTGCTCGGCAACGCGCAGCACGTGGAGCTGCGGGGCGAGGACGGCCCGGCGCTGTTCGCGCCGCCGTACGACACCCCCGACGTCGAGGTGCCCTGGGCGATGACCCGGGGCCTCAACCACAGCGCCTACGAGCGGCAGGTGCTCCTCGCCCACGGCTCCGGTCTGCACCTCGCCGGTCACGGCGGAGACGAGGTCTTCAGCGGCTCCCCCGGCTACCTCCACTCCGTCCTGCGCCGGGCTCCGCTCACGGCTCTGCGCCACCTGCGGATCTACCGGGCGCTGGGCGGCTGGCAGTGGTCGGCCGTCATCACGGCCCTGACCGACCGGCGGAGCTGGAGTTCCTGGTGGCACGAGGCGGCCGACAACCTGACCTCGCCACCGAAACCGGCCCACGCGCCGCCGTTGGGCTGGACGACAGCGACACGCGCCGCCCCGTGGGCCAACGGCGATGCCATCGCCACCGCCCGCCGCTACCTGCACAGCATGGCGGACGAGGTCCGGCCCCTGGCCGACGACCGCGGCCAGCACCAGGCATTGGCCAACCTGCGCCTCGCCGGCCCGTTGTGCCGGCAGGTACAACGGGAGTACGCCACCTCCGGGCTCCGGCTGGACGTGCCCTTCCTGGACGACCGCGTCGTCGAGGCCGCGCTCGCCGTGCGGGTGTCGGACCGCATCACCCCGTGGCGGTACAAACCGCTGCTCGCGGACGCGATGCGAGGCATCGTCCCCGACTTCATCCGCAACCGCACCACCAAAGGCGACTACCAGGACGACGGCGAGCCCGAACTCCGCCAGCACGTCCCCGACCTGCTGGACTACTTCGCCGACTCGGCCCTGGCCGCTCGCGGCCTGATCGACCTGCCCGCACTGCGCGAACACCTGCTGCGGCCACGCCTTGACGACGCCGCCGAAGCCCACCTGGAAACCACCCTCGGCTGCGAGATGTGGCTGCGCGCGATCACCCACGACCGACCCGCTCCCGATCGGAGGGCACATGTCCCTGCGCCTGCACCCTGACACGGTGTCGACCAGCACCGAGGACGGCACGGTCCTGCTCAACAAACGCACCGGCCACTACTGGCAGGTCAACCTGACCGGCGCGCACATCCTCGACAGGCTGCTCGCCGGCGACACCGCCGACGACATAGCCACGGACATCGCCGCCCACTACGACATCGACACCACCCACGTCCGTGCGGACATCACCGCGCTGACCGACAACCTGCTCGGTGCCCGACTGGTCGAGCCGGCATGACCGGACCGCGCGTGGTGCCCGACCGGATCACCCTCCCCCCGCACCGCCGGGTGCTGCCCCTGCTCGCGGTCGCCGCGGCCACCGTCCTCACCCGGCTCCCGCCGAAACACCTGTGCTCGATCCTGGAACACCTCCGGCGCAACGCCCGACCCGCCACCGTCGACCAGGCCGCCGCGGCCCGCAGGGCGGTCGTCGCGGTCAGCCTGCGCTGCGCGGGAGAGGGCTGTCTCCCCCGATCCGTCGCCGCTGCCCTGCTGTGCCGCCTCCACGGCACCTGGCCCACCTGGCGCACAGGTGTCCGCACCCACCCCTTCGCCGCTCACGCCTGGATCGAAGCCCACGGACAGGTCATCGACGAGATCCACCCCGCCGGAACCTTCACCCCGATGCTCACCGTCGCACCCGAGCGTTCGTCTACAAAGGACCGCTCCGTGAATTCCTTGACACACAACACAGTGCCACCCTGGGGCCGAACCTGACCAGTGCGTCACCGCTCCGAGGCAGGCAGATCAACATGATCGGCCAGACTCGGCACGGATAGGGTGGGCCGGGTCGTCACGGACTACGGGAGTCGGGCATGGCGCGAGCGGTCGGTGACCGGTGGCCGGTGCTGCCGGCCATCGGGGTCGCCTCGGCGGTGACGGCGTCGTGCTCCGGCGGCGAGGTGGACGAACGGGCGTACCCCGGCAGTCGTGAGGGGGTACACCGTCGAGGACGTCCAGCGGCTCTCCCGGGTGCCGATCCCGGACTGCGCCGGGGAACAGGCGAAGATCTTCGTCGTGCCGGAATCGGCGGAGAGCGTCGCGTTCGACTTCGGCGGCACGGTCGAGTGCGTGGACCGCTTCCTGGTCGGGCTCGGGGACTGACTCGTCGGCACAGCCGGAGGCAACGGGTGCGGTCGCGCCGTCGAGTTCGTGATCCATCCGAGAGAAGGACACCCGATCCGGGAGCGCGATCACCAACTCGACGTCATGCGTCGAACCCGTGCCTGGTCGGCTGTTGCTCCGGGTCATGACGAGGGAGCAGATTGTCGAGGATCGTGCCGGCGATGCGGGCGAACTGGTCGAGCTCGTCCGCCGTGAGGGGGTCGACGAACAGTCGCCGGACCTCCTGGGCGTGGCCGGGCACGGCCTTCTTGAGCGTGGCGAGGCCCTGCGCCGTGATCACGGCGTCCACTCCCCGGGAGCCGCACTGTTCCCTGGTCACCAGCCCTCGCTTGCCCATCCGGGTGAGCTGGTGGTGCATGCGGCTCTTCTCCCAGCCGGCCGCCTGTCCCAGCTCGTAGGAACGCATCCGGCCGTCGGGCGCCTCGGACAGCAACGCGAGCACGGTGTAGTCGGCGTTGGACAGACCGCTGCCGGCCTGGAGCTGCTGCTCGATGCGTGTTCGCAGCAGCTCCAGCATCTGGAAGGACGTCCGCCAGGCGCGGAGTTCGCGTTCGGTCAGTCGCTGCTGCACCATGCGGCCATCGTACTCGTCAGTTGATGCATCAACTCAACTGTGTACCCTTGAGTTGACACATCAACTCGATGGGCACGAGGAGACACCATGAGCAGGCGGCGTGACTTCCTGAGGACCTCCGCGGCGGTGACCGCGGCCGCCGCTGGAGCGGTCGCGGGCATCGCCGGCCCGGCCGACGCGCACGGCGACGGTCAACCGCCGAAGGACACCGGCCACCGTGGACGCCGCTATGTCATCCGCGGCGGCGCCGTGATGTCCATGGACCCCGACGTCGGCGACTTCGAGCGGGCCGACGTCCTGATCGAGGGCAAGCGGATCGTCGCGGTCCGGCCCGACATCCGCGCCGCCGACGCCGGCGTGATCGACGCGCGTGGGCGCATCGTCATGCCGGGCTTCATCGACACCCACCACCACCTGTTCGAGACCGCGGAGCGCGCGTTCCTCGCCAATGGCCTGCTCCGCGACGACGGATCCGGATCGCCGAGCGCGCACCCGAACTACAGCGAGCACATCCTCGAAGGGTTCGCACGGGTGTACCGGACGCAGGACGTGTACATCAATGAGCTGTTCGCGGGGCTCTCGCAGCTCGACGCGGGTGTCACCACGGTGCTCGACGTGTCGCAGGTCCACCACTCCCCCGAACACACCGATGCGGCGGTCCAGGCGCTGATCGACACCGGGCGGCGTGCCGCGTTCGGCTACTTCGAGGGCGACGGCCGCATCGGAGCCCGGTACCCGGAGGACGCCCACCGCATCCGGGACAAGTGGTTCCCCTCCGACGACCAGCTCGTGACCATGGTCATGGGCGGCGAGCTCCACCTCGGCAGGGAGGTGTACACCAGGGCGTGGGCGATCGCCCGCGAGCTGGGTCTGAGGATCGCCGCGCACTCCGTCGGCTCGTGGGGGATGCGGCCCGTCTTCGACGCCGTGGCGCGGGGCGACGGCGGGGTCGAGGTGGGACCGGACAACCTCTTCATCCACATGACCGGCATGTCCGACGAGACCTGGCAGCGCTTCCGGGACGCCGGCGCGCACGTCTCGCTGGCGTTTCCCATCGAGATGACCATGCGGCACGGCACTCCGCCCATCCTCAAGATGCAGGAGCTGGGCCTGGAGCCCTCCCTGAGCTCCGACGTCGAGACGACGATGACCGCGGACCCGTTCACGCAGATGCGCACCGCGATGACCATGCAGCGCATGATCGTCAACCAGTTGGTGCTGGACCAGGGAACCCCCGTGCCGCCCGACAACTGGCCGACGCCCGCCCCCGGCACGCCGGACCTCCTCACCGTCCGCGACGTGCTCCGCTACGCGACCGTCAACGGCGCCAAGCACCTGGGACTCGACGGCAGGACCGGCACCCTGACGCCGGGCAAGGAAGCCGACATCGTCCTCCTCGACGCCACCGCGCTCAACGTCGCCCCGCTCAACAACGTGCCCGGGGCGGTCGTGTCCCTGATGGACCGCACCAACGTCGAGACCGTGATCGTCGCCGGCCAGGTGCGCAAGTGGCGGGGGCGGCTGCTCGACGCGGACCTGAACCGGCTGCGCCGCGACCTTGAAGCATCACGCGACCACCTGTTCAAGGCAATGCGGCTACCGCAGAACCTGTTCGCCTGAAGCGGACCGTCGCAGGCCCTGACCCACCCGGCGTCGGCCCGAGGTCTCCATGTGTCAGCTGCGGTGACCAGCAGCGACAACGGTCGCCGCCAAGTGCAGCGTTCTGAGTGGGCGGAGCGGTCGCCGTGCCACGCCGGTGGACGACGAGGTGCCCGCAAGTCGGAGGGTCCGCGTGGCACGACCGGTCGACGCGGACGCGGATGCGGTGTTCGAGGTACTGGCGGATCTGGATCGCGTGCGGCACGAGATGCGCGGCCGGTGCACCGTGACGGCGAACCTCACGCGGCCTGTCACCACGCACCGCTCGATGGCGGAGGCATGGCTCGGTCTGGCGATGGACAGGTGCGATGCGGGCCCGCGGACTTGTGGCTCGTGGAAAACATGCGTCCGACAGCGGACGGCCAGACCGCCGGACGAGTCGATGCGCTACACCGACGTCGGACCTGGGAAACGAAGACGCCTACCCCGTCAGGCGCGCCGTTCAGCCGTTCCGAGCATCGCTTGGTCGCGTCGCCCAGGCTCAGACGACCATCAGGGGCAACGCAAACCCGCGGATACAGTCGTCTCGGCCAGTCCAGCCGTCCACGGCGGTGACTACTGGGCCGCCGCTTCCTCGATCACTGCCACCGCTCGCGCAACACCCCGTTCGGCGCGGATCTCCCGCCCCACCTGCTCCGCACGTGAACTCAGCGCAGGATCGCCCACAGCGGCGGTGACAGCCCGAGCCAGGGCAGTTGCGGTGAGGTCCTGTTGGCGCACGGGGACAGGAGCGACACCGATCGCGTGGGCACGCCGCGCCCAGTACGGCTGGTCGGCGACGAACGGGCACACGACCTGCGGACGGCCCGCGGCCAGCGCCGCCGCGGTCGTGCCCGCACCGCCGTGGTGGACGACTGCGGCCATGAGCGGGAACAGCCTGTCGTGCGGGGCCTGGTCGATCACCAGGACGTCGGGCGACGACACTGACGCGATCCCGCCCCACCCGGTGGCCAGCACCGCCCGGACGCCCGCGTCCCGGACGGCGTCGGCGACGATCCGGCCGGTGCGCTCGGCCTGCCGGCCGGCCATGCTGCCGAAGCCCACGTACACCGGGGCCGGTCCCCCGCCGAGGAACTCCGCCAGCCTCCCGGACGGCGCCCACGAGCCGGACCGCAGGGGCCAGAAACCTGTGGTGTGCACGGATTCCGGCCAGTCCGGCGCGGTCTGCGCGATCTGCGGGCTGAACGCGTGCAACACCACCCGGTTGCGACCCGCGGCGTCGTGCAGCAGGTCGTGCACACGGCGGCGGCGCGGCAGTCCGAGCCCGTCGGCCCGCCAGTCGTTGACGACGCCCGAGTAGGCGCGCAGGGTCGCGGACACGGTCAGGTAGGTGGCGCGGTTGAGGAATCGGGGCAACCTGGGGAGGGGCACCATCGGGCACGGGTGTGCAGAGGTCGGCACCCAGCCCGGTTGCAGCGCGACCAGGACCGCCGGGACGTCGAGCATCTCGGCGGCGTGCTGGGCGGGGAGGGTGGGCGTGTGCACCACCACGTCCGCGCCCGACCGGCGCGCGGTCTCTCCGACGTCCCGCAGGACCCGGGCCATCAGCGGTTTGATGCGCCGGGCCGTGCGGACGGCGGCGAGCTTTCCCTTCAGCCCCCGGTAGCCGCCGTCGACCGCGGCCTTGACCACCGGGTCGTCCATCAGGCGGTTCGGTCCCTCGTCCAACGCCGCGAACTCCACGTCGTGCTCAGCCGCCGAGGAGGCGAACGACTCCGGCGCGGCCAGCACCACCTCGTGTCCGGCCTCACGCAACCCGACCGCCAACGCGAGCATCGGCTGCACGTCGCCCCGGGTGCCGTGGGTGACCAGCAGCGCCTTCACGGCCGCACCGCCGCGAACGCGGACAGCCACCGGTCGTTGGTGAACAGGCCACCGGTCAGCATCTCCAACCCGGCCCGCGCACCCCGCACCGCGACCGCCGTCTCCGCCGGATCTCCGCCCAGCAGCCGGCCGACCTGATCCCCGAGCAGCAGCGGCGCCAACTGCCACGACACGTAGGTGACCGCCCGCGCCCGCACGTCCCCGGTCGGCCGGACCCACCCCTGCGCCTCCCCCTCGGCCAGCCACGCCTCGGTGCGTTCCACGAGACCGGTGAACAGGGCCGTCGCACCCGCGGTGCCGTCCAACAGGGCACGAGCCAGGTACCGCCGCACCGGGGTGGCCGTCCGCAACGAGTCCGCCAGCGCGTCGACACCGGCCTCTCCGCCGGCCCGCACCGCGTCCAGGACGTACTGGTCGCACGCCTCACGCAACCCGTCCTTCGAACCGAAGTGGTGCAGCACCAACGCCGGCGAGACCCCGGCGTCCGCCGCGACCGCGCGAACCGACGCGCCCGCGACCCCGTCCGCGCCGAACCGCGCCAGCGCCGCGTCCCGGATGCGCGCCCGAGCCGTCAGATCAGAGACTGAACTCATGTTCAGAGTATTGAACGATCGTTCAGCCGCCGTCAAGTGGCCGCGCGACCGGACGCTGCCTGGAGCGAGGATGGCGACGGCATCGGATCGAGCCGGAGATCGGCGACCGGCTCCGTCCCGGCGAACACACGCCGAACTCCTCCACGTGGCCGAGGCTGACGGACATAGCCACGCCCACCCACCCCGCGACCCGCCACGCGGCCCACGCGAGGGGTCGGCCGAGGGATCGGGTCAGTCCGCGGTGGGCGTGCGCTGGTGGACGTCCGGGATGCCGTCGTGGTCGTCGTCCCGGGTCTCCTCTTCGTGGATCCGCCGGTAGACCCGGTTGCGTGCCCGCAGGATGACCGTCGCGACCAGTGCCGAGAGCAGGGAGCCCAGCAGCACGGCGATCTTGGCGTCGCCGTACTGGGTGCTGCCCTGCCCGAAGGCGAGTTCGCCGACCAGCAGCGACACGGTGAACCCGATGCCGCCCAGCACCGCCAGGCCGACGACGTCCACCCAGGCCAGGTCGTCGTCCAGCTCCGCCCTCGTGAAGCGCGAGACCAGCCACGTGCTCGCGGTGATGCCCACCAGTTTGCCGAACAGCAGCCCGGCGACGACACCGAGCGTGACGGTGTCGGTCAGCGACGACACGAACCCGTCGAACCCGCCCAGCGCCACACCGGAGGCGAAGAACGCGAACACCGGCACCGCGACCCCGGTCGACAGCGGGCGAAAGCGGTGCTCGAAGTGCTCGGCCAGACCGGGGCCCTCGCCCGCCCGGCGCCGGATCACCGGGACCGCGAAGCCGAGCAGCACGCCGGCGACCGTCGCGTGCACGCCCGAGGCGTGCATCAACGCCCACACCGCCGCGGCCAGGGGAAGCAGCAGCCACCACGACCGGACCCGCCGTTGCACGAGCACCGTGAACAGCGCCAAGGGCACGAGCATGAGCAGCAGCGGGACCACCGACAGCCGGTCGGTGTAGAACAGGGCGATGATCACGATGGCGATCAGGTCGTCCACCACGGCCAGCGTCAGCAGGAAGGTGCGCAGCGCCGAAGGCAGGAAGCGCCCGATCACCGCGAGCACGGCCAGCGCGAACGCGATGTCGGTCGCGGTCGGGATCGCCCACCCCGACGCCGCTTCGGGCGAGCCCAGGTTGACCAGCGTGTAGATCAACGCCGGCACCGCCACACCGCCGACCGCCGCCGCCACCGGCACCGCCGCCCGTCGCGGGTCCCGCAGGTCACCGGCCACGAACTCGCGCTTGAGCTCCAGACCGGCGACGAAGAAGAAGATCGCCAGGAGGCCGTCGGACGCCCACTGGCCCAGCGACAGGCGCAGGTGCAGCGACTCCGGGCCGAACTCGACCCCGCGCAGTGCCTCGTAGGCCGGCGCCCACGGCGAGTTGGCCCACACCAGGCCGAGCAGCGCGGCGGCCAGCATGATCACCCCGCCGACGGTCTCCAGGCGGAGGATGTCGGCGATGCGCCTGGCCTCGGGCCACGTGCCCCGGTCGAAGATCCTGGCGGCGGTGGCGCGGTTCACGGGCGGCTCCGGGGTCGGTCGGACACGACGCCGACCAGGCTTCCCGGCACACCATGCCCTGCCCAGGGCAACGACCCCGACCCTACCCACCCCGGCCGGGATCCGCCCATCACGCAGAACACGCCGGTCGACGACCGCACGCTCTGTCGTCCGCTGTGCCGCGTGCACGTGGAGGTCGGGCGGCGGATCACGGACTGGCGGTCCGGGGTGTCGACCTCGTCGTCCACGAGCCGGTAAGCCTCGACCCTGGTGGACCTCCACCCGCCCGGTGTCGTCCCAGCCGATCAGCTGCGCAGACCGGTGCACGGGCACGGGGTGCAGGTGCCCGCCGGAGGTCCGGCCTACCCCGCAGGCAGTCGCTGGTTGCCGCCAGGTCGCGGATGACCCGGGCAGCGTCGACGGGTCTGCCGAGGTGAGGTGAGAAGCCGTGCGGGCGACGAAGCACCAGCGAAACGCCGGGTCGCCGGCAACGGAGACGCAGAACGGGCCATGGGCACGAATCCGCCGGCACCACCGACGATCCGCAACCCGGCTGGATGTCCCCTCAGGCGGGCCGGTAGATGGCCGACGCCCAGATGTCGGCCAGCGACCGGATCATGGCATCCGAGGACGCCCACCCGCGATCGGGTTGCAGCGAGTTCACGTAGAAGCAGCGCTCGTTCATCCACACCAGGGTGGTGGCCAGTTCGCCGGCGTCGTGGCCGGCAGGCGCGACTCCGGTCGCCCTGTCGGCCACGATCTTCGCGGTCGCGCCGGCGATCAGGCGGTCCATCATGTGCTCGAAGGAGCCGGCGAGTTCGGGTTGCTCCGGATAGGCGCGAGCGACCGTGCGCAGCACCGGGCCGTGCGCGAGGAAGACCCGGTACACCGCCCGCAACGCCGTGTAGAGGGAATCGACGGCGTCCCCGGCCACCGCGTCCACTTCCAGCCAGTTCCGCTCGAACTCCCCGTACACGTCATCGAGGATCCGCTCGAACAACGCGGCGACGACAGCGTGCTTGGACTGGAAGTAGAAGTAGAACGTGGCCCGCGACACCCCGGCCTCGTCGAGGATGTCGGAGACCGCGGTGTCCTCGATGGACCGGTCCGCCAGAAGCCTGCCGACCGCGTCGATGATGGCGACTTCGACCGATCCGTCGCGTTGGACGCCACGGGAGGTGCGCCTGGCCGCCATCAGCGCCCGCGAGCCTGTCCGGAAAGCATGTCGCCGATCCTAGAGGACGCCTTCGTCGTGCACCGGACGCCCGCCGAGCATGGTCAGGTGCACCTTCGTGTCCTTGAGATCCTCGGTCGGCGTGGTGAGCGGATCGCGGTCGACGACGATCAGGTCGGCGTGTCCGCCCGCCTCCAGCGTGCCGATCCCCTTCCAGCGCAGGATTCGGGCGGCCGACCGGGTCCAGCTGGCGAGCGACTGCTGCCGGTCGATCACCTGGGCCGGACCGTCGTTGCGGTCACCGAACACGCCGCGGTGGGTCTGCGCGAAAGCGATGTGCTCGAAGACGTTCGCGGGCCCCCAGTCGGTGCCGCAGCCGACCTCGAAACCGTGGTCGAGCTCGCGGCGCAACGGGATCAGGTTCTTCACGTAGTCGCTGCCCAACCGCTCCCGGAAGGTGTGCATCTTGAAGTAGGAGAAGGACATGCTGGTGGTGATCTGGAAACCCAGGTCGCGGTAGCGGCGGCACTGGTCGTCGTCCATGAAGTAGGCGTGCTGCAGAGTCCACTGCTGTTCGGAGAAGTCGCCGAACTTGCGCCGGGCGGCTTCCAGGTGTGCCAGCGCGACGTCGTGCTCGCGGTCGGCCACCGAGATGAGGTTCATCCGCATCCCGCGCTCGGCCGCGAACTCGACCATGAGTCGGCCCTTCCACTCCGGGATGAACTCGACGCCCTTCGACCACTCGCCGTAGGGGCCGCGGTAGCTCCGGTTGAGGATCATCATCCCCGGGTTGATCGGTCCGCCCCGCGAGCACAGGAAGCTCTCTGTGCGGAACATGTCGCCGGAGAGGTCCTGCAGGCGGTAGGCGAGTTCCAACCGCTGCACCAGCTCGGTCTCGGTCAGCGTGACGGAGGTCGGCAGGCCGTGCGGCTCGGCGTCGGGCGTGCACAGGACGCGGGTGGTCAGCGTGCCGGCGTTGCCGTGCTGGCGGTAGACGTCGATGAGCGGCCAGTCCATCATGTGGCCCTCGAAGATGGTCGTGACGCCCCTGCGGTTCGCCTCGGCCATCCCGCTCCGGGCGCCCTCGTACCAGTCTTGCGGGGACACCCCGTCGATCCGCGCGAGGATGGCGTCCCACCACGGTTCGTTGTTGTAGTAGTTGTTCACCGGCCCGAGCAGCCGGCCGGTCGGCTCGCCGTCCGCGTCCTTCTCGATCGAGACGCGGCCGACTCGGTCCGGGGTGTTCCTGGAGACCTGGAGGTTCCACAGGCCGCGCGTGTTCAGCACGGTCACGGCCGGGTGCACCGGAGCCCACGCCTGGATCCAGACCGGGTGGTCCGGTGCCGCGGCGTCCAGCAGCTGCCGGGTCGGCAACTCCCCTTCGGCCAGGTCCCGGTAGGAGCGACGGAGGAAGTAGTGGGGTTCCCCGATGGGCGAGCAGCGGATCCACTGCCCCTTGGGGGTCCTCGCGGCGGCGGCGCTGATCCGTGCGGCGATCTCACCGTGGTCGCGGCAGTCGAGCAGGTCCACGACCGAACGCTTGATGCCGTTCCAGTGGAGCAGGTGCGGATGCGTGTCGATCAACCCGGGCATCACCGTGGCACCCGCCAAGTCGACGGCAACGGCCTGGTCGCCGGCGGCTGCGCGCATCTCCTCCGCCGAGCCGGTGGCGACGACCCGACCCTCCCGGACGACGATCGCCTCCTCGACGGCACCGTCCTCGCGCATCGTGACCACTTGGCCGCCGTGGAACAGCGTGGCCCTGTCATCCCTGGTCATCCGATCTCCTCCTCATCGACACTGACGAGGCTCCGGATCGTATGTTCAGACACACCGTCCAGACAAGGTGTATGGCCACAGAAGGTCGCTCGAAAAACACGGACAGGTCTTGTCACGGCGGCGCTGTTGCTGCCGGGACCGCCAGGTGGCCTCAACGTCCCGAGGCCGCAGCCCTGCTCCGCGATCGCCGACTCCGCCAACCGGATCGACGCGAGTCCCGGCGTGGTCACCACCACTCGTTCGCCGTGGTCGTCGGCGGTGGTGCATGTCCGAGCCGCAGCCGCCCGGCCACCTCGGAGTTCGAGCCGTCCTCGGTACACGCCAACACGATCCGGGCGCGAGGCCAATCCCTGTGCCGCCACGTGACGCCTCGTCCACGGCTCCAGCACGCGACGCTCGTCATCGGCCGGGTGCAGCGGCACCGAGTTCCGGACTCGGCACCGCCACAACCCGGCCTGCTCAAGGATCGACGACCCAGGACACCGGCTAGCCGCCGTCGGCCACCGCGCCGAAGAACGCGCGGAGCCGGCCCGCGTCGAGACCGGTCAGCGCCCTTCGCCACGACGCCAACGCGGCCTCCGCGAACGTTCCCGGGTCGCCGGGCAGCGGCTGCCGGGGCACGCCCCAGTCCCGCAGCTCCGAGGCGCTCCCGGCCGCCTCGGAGCCCAGCGACACCGCGGCCAGTGCCCGCCGGGCCCGGTGCGGCTCACCCCAACCCGGCTCCCGCGACGCCCACTGGGCGTAGGTGGGGAACAACCACGCCAGCGCCCGCATCTTGGTGACCCCGGCGACGGCCGCCGCCGCGTCGGCGAGGTACCACAGGTGGAACGCGAACGGGGACCGGCCGAGCAGGCTCCACGCCTGCTGTGACCCGGCGCTCACCAACGACAGGGACAGGCGCAGCCGGTTGGCGGCGGCGGTCCCCGGCTCGTGGCGGAGCAGCCGGTCGGCGCGATCCCGCACGAGGCGCGCCGCGCCGGTGCACCACGCCGTCCCGGCGCCGCCGAGCGGGTGTGGACCCAGCACCGGGCCGAGCAGCCGCACCAGCACCTCCAGCGCCCCCGAAGCGAGCAGGTCACGCGGCAGCGACGAGGTCAGCACCGGGTCGACCACCGCGCCGGACGGTCGCAACGCCGGCCCGACGAGCAGCCGCGACCGTCCGTCCGGCAGGAGCAGCCTGGCGACCGCGCTGGTCTCCGAGCCGGTGCCGATCGTGGTGGGCACGGCCACCAGCGAGCACCCGGTGCGCCGCGGCGCGCTCAGCAGGCCGAGACCGGACCTGGCCGGGCCGCCGTACCTCGGCTCGCAGCCCGCAGCCAGCGCCACGGCGATCTTCGCCGCGTCCAGGACCGATCCGCCGCCGATCGCGACCACCCGCCGGACCCCGTGCGCCCGGATCGCCGCCACCAGTTCCCCGTGTCCCGCGGTGGACGGCACCAGACAGCGCGCCGACGTGGCGGCCAGTTCCCCGATCACCGGGTGCGCGCGCGCCGCGGCGGGATCGGCCACGACCAGCGTGTCCGGGCCGGGCCGGGCTCGTGCCGCCCACTCGGCGATCGCGTCGCGACCCGCGTGGACGGCGACCGGTGAGGGCATCGCGCCGAACAGGGCTGAGCCGGCCACCGCTCACCCCCTGACCCGGTTGCGGACCGCACGGCCGGGGTGCGTGCCCGGCGCGGTCCTGGAGAAGAGGTCGAACCTGCTGCGCAGCCCCAGTTTCCGCAGGATCGCCGCCACGTGGTTCTTCACGGTGTTCGTGCTGATGCCCAGGCTGCGGGCGATCTGGCCGTTCGTGCACCGCTCGGACAGCATCCACAGCACTTCCTGCTCCCTGGGGTGAGCAGGTCCGGCCGGGCCGATCCGCGCACCGGCGCGGGGGCGTACTGGCCGAGCAGCCAGACCCGCTGTCCGCGCAGCGTCTCCTTGGCCGCGGCGACCAGTCGGTCCGGCGGTTCCTGGACCGCCACGAAGCTGTCGACGCCGGACAGCTGGTACAGCAGGAAGTCCCGCTCGGACACCCCGCCGCAATAGGCGAGGACGTACGGGGGGTGGGCGGCCGACTTGAGTTCGCGGCAGCAGGTCAGTCCGGCGTCCGGGTCCGGTTTCGTGGGATCGATGATGACCAGTCGGACCGTTCTTCGGTCGACCGATTCCTGTACCAGGTGGAAGTCCTCGGAAGCCACCGGGACGACGGTGTCGAACCCGCCTTCGGCGCTTTCCAACGCCGCCTTCACCCCCAGGCACACTATCGGTTGTAAGCCATAGAGCAGTACCTGCACACTTCCCCCCTGGGAAATAGAATGTGCTTTCCAAGATGCGGTCTGCGGTCACCGCCCGGCTGCGGCGCGGGTCGGGCGGGCACCGCCTGGAATCATCCACGAACTCCGTCCACGAACTCCGCCGTCGAGTCCGACGAACCGATTCAACTGCGCTCCGATCCGCGCGTCAGGTGGGCGATGATCGCTGGGGTGTCACGGGTGTCCGGGCCACGTCGGGTTCGACCGCGACTCGGCCGGGTTCGGCGGCGCGGGACTTCGGCACAGCCGCGGGCCTCTCCTGGAATCGGCGGTTTTCGCAGATCACCGTGCCGTGGTGACGGATCGGCGCGATGTCGAACGGGTCGCCGGCGCCGGTCGGCGTGGTGGTGGGAACGGCTCGTTCAGGGCCCCCGCCCCGGCGCTCGATGCCGCCCACCGTGATCGACCCCCTCCCCCACCCGGCGCGCAGCGCCGAAGACGGAGCCGGTTCTGCTCGGGCTCCACCACCCGGTGTTTCGAGTGCTCTGCCGTTTCCGAATCCGGTCGCCGGGCCCAGGACTCCACTGGGCGCGCCCGCCGCCGGCAATCGGCTGGGATTCGGCCGCACATCGCGACCGGCCCCTTCGAACGCGGCCGCCAGTACCCTCGCCAGACTACTCACCCTCGCCTGTCCAGGGAGTGGGCGAACGGGTGACAGCGCTGATCGGAATACCTGCGCGCACGGGTACGGACGAGGTGGTTCGGGAAAATCGGACCACCTCGCCCGCGCCCCGCGCGCGTCGTCGCCGGGAAGGTCACACGTTGCGCAGAGAACCGATCGACCACCTCACGGTCAGCAGGGTGAGAACAGAGATGACGCCGAACGCGATCGGCACGGAACTGTCCGTGAATGCGCCGGCGAACAACGCCCGGGACGCCTCCACCACGTGGTAGAAGGGGTTCACCTGAGCCACCACCCGCAGCCAGTCCGGCGCCAGGCTGATCGGCAGCACCACCCCGGAGAGCAGCAGCAGGGGCAGGCTCAGGAACCCGAGCAGCTGGGACAGCACGTTCTCGTCCCGGACGGCCAGCGCGATCGCGTACGAGAACGCCGCGGTGAGCATGGTGATCAGCACGAACAGCACCAGGGCCAGCAGCAGGCCGCCGGCCGAGAAGTCGAGCCCCATCGCGAACGCGATCACCAGCAGCACCAGAGCTTGCGGCAGCACGATCACCACGTCGCGCAGCAGTTTCGCGACGATCAGCGCGGCGCGGCTCATCCGCGTGGCGGCGAGCCGCTCCACGACGCCGGACCGCAGTTCGGAGACCATCCCGAATCCGGTGTAGAGCGAGCCGAACAGCGCCAGCAGGACCAGCAGTCCCGGCGCGAACCGGTCGAACATCTGCTCCTGGCCGACCCCCGGCACGGAGACCTGGTTCAGCAGCGGCGCGTAGAGCACCAGCCACAGCAGCGGCTGGACCAGGCCCACCGCGATCAGCGCGGGCGACCTCAGCAGCCGCTTGACCTCGTAGCGCCAGAGGATCGCGGTGTCGGAGACGAACGCCATGGTGGTCCTCACCTCCCTTGGCCGGCGGTGGCCGCGACCGGTCCCGCGACGGCGGTCGTGGGCTGCTCGCGCAGCGAGCGCCCGGTCTGCTTCAGGAAGACGTCGTCCAGACTGGACGATTCGACCGACATCGACCGGACCGGGATGTCGTGGCCCTCCAACGCGCGCAGCACCGCCGGGACCGCGTCGCCGCCGTTGTCGACGTAGCACCGCACGCCGCGCGTCTCGACCCGGACCTCCCGCACGAACGGCAGGTCACCCACCACGGCCGTGGCGCGCTCGGTGTCGGCCTCGTCCAGCCGCACCGTGACGACATCGCCGCTGACCGTGCGCTTGAGGTCGTCGGGCGAACCCTCCGCGACGATCACGCCGCGGTCGATGATGGCGACCCGGTCGCACAGGGCGTCGGCCTCGTCCAGGTAGTGGGTGGTGAGGAAGACGGTCGTGTCGGCCGCCCGCAAGGCACGCACCTCGTCCCACAGCGCGATCCGCGCGGTGGGGTCGAGGCCGAGCGTCGGCTCGTCCAGGAACAGCAGTTCCGGCCGGTGCACCAGGCCGAGGGCGAGGGCGAGCCTGCGGCGCTGCCCACCGGACAGCGTCTGGCCCGCCCGGTTCGCGACCTCGACCAGGTCGAACGCCTCCAGCAGGCGGTCACCGCTCTGCCTGGCCGCGGTGACGCCCATCCCGGAGATCCGGGCCTGGAGCATGAGGTTGTCCCGCACCGGCATCCCGTCGTCCACGCCGCCCGCCTGGCTGACGTAGCCGATGCGCTCGCGCGCTCTCCGGGTCTCCTTCGGCAGTTCGCACCCGACGACGGTGATCCGGCCGCTGGTGGGCGGGGTGAGCGTGCTCAGCATCCGGACGGTGGTGGTCTTGCCCGCCCCGTTGGGGCCCAGGAACCCGAAGATCTCGCCCCGGTCCGGCAGCGCCAGGTTCACCCCGCGCACGGCTTCCACCGTCCCGGACCTGCGATCCCGGAAGGTCTTCTTCAGGTCGACGGCTTCGAGGATCATCAGATGTCCAACTCCTCGACGGTGGTCGACTGCCGCGCGCGTTCGAGGTTCGCGGCCAGTTGCCGCGGCACGGCTCCGAGAAGTTCCTCGAACCTCTCGAAGACGTGCAGTTCCAGCTGCGCCGACCCCCACGCCTCCGCCGAGGCGTTCCAGAACGCGTCGCCCTCCGGTGCCGTGGCGTCGGTCCACCACGCGTTGTCCTCCGGGACTTGCGCGGGAACCTGCTCCGGCCAGTTCTCGAACCGCTGGGTGTGCAGCGCGTACCGCCCCTTCTGGGTTTCGTAGGCGACGTGGTACGTGCCGGACCTGGCGTCGGCGGAGGGTGCGTACCACTCCCCGATCCGGCGCGCGATGAAACGCTTGCGCTGGTAGTCGCTGGTGTGGCCGACGCCGACGTCGACCTCCCGGTAGTCCTCCACGTGCCCCTCCGTCGGCCGGGCCCGCCGGTGCGCCGGCCGCGATCGACCATGCCCGGTCAAGCATCCGTATACGTACTACTATACACATACCGGCAAGAGAGGAAACCCGCTGCTCACGAGGGTGGTATCGCCCGCCCCAATCGAACGGGCAGAGAGCGTCGACCGTTCAACGTGACCACCGACCGCCGACGCAAACCCGCCGGGTCCACCGCGAACGCGAGACCGGGGGCGGCTCGCACCAGCACCTCGATCGCGACCTGCGCCTCCACCCGGGCGAGTGCCGCGCCGGTGCAACGGTGCGGCCCGCGCCCGAAGGCCAGGTGCGCACGGGCGTCCCGCGCGGGGTCCACCGCGTGCGGGCAGGCGAACCGGGCCTCGTCCCGGTTGGCCGAGTTCAGCGCGACCACGACCAGCTCCCCCTCCGGGATGCGGGTGCCGCCGACCTCCACCTCGGTCGTCGTGAACCGCCACACCCCCAGTCGCGCCGACCCCTCGGCGCGCAGGAACTCCTCCACCAGTGCCGGCACGGCGGACCGGTCGGTGCGGACCAGCGCCGACAATCCCGGGTCCCGCAGCAGGCCCTCCACCACGTTCCCGATGAACGCGCCGGTCGTGTCGAAGCCCGCCACGGCCAGGTGGAACAGGAACGTCACCACGTCGACGTCCGGCATCGCCCGGCGCTGCGCGGCCCGCACGACGCTGCCCATGAGGTCGTCGTGGTGCTCGCGGCGGCGCTCCCCGACGTACCCGCCGACCAACTCGAACGCCCGCTGCGCCGCAACGCGCAGAGCCTCCACGTCGGCGGCGTCGTCCGCCACGGTGCGCCGCACGAAATCCACGAACACCGGCCGATCCCGGTCCGGGATGCCGAGCAGTTCGCACATCACGGTCACCGACAGCGGCACGGCGTACCGGCTCAGCAGGTCGAACTCGTCGGGCAGGTCGGCGAGCAGCTCGGCCGCGATCCCCGCGACGCGCGGACGCAGCTCCTCGGCCCGCCGGGTGGTGAACGCCCCGGCGACCAAGGCGCGCAGCACACCGTGCTCGGGAACGTCCACACTCGACAGACTCGTGCCGTAGGCGGAGATCATGTCCCCCGCGGGCGAGCTCCAGTCCAGGTCGCGCCACGCGTCGGGGTAACGCCGGGTGTCATTGGTCAGCCGGGAGTCGGTGAGCACGCTCTGGACGTCCTCGTACCGGGTGACGAGCCAGGCGTCCAGCCCGTTGGGCAGCCGCACCCGAGCCACCGGGCGGTGTTCGCGCAACCAGTCGAACACCGCGTGCGGCGCGTCGAAGAACGCCGCGCCGAAAGGGTTGTCGGGATCGACCGGGCGGAGCGCCGCGCCCGCTTGATCGCTCATGTCGTGCTCCCTGGTTCGTGCGCCGCCGCCCGGCGCGAGTGGTCAGAACACGCCGAGCTCGTAGGCGAACCCGACGTCCTTCGGCCTGCCGACGAGGAGCTGGATCATCGGCTCCAGGTGCTGATCGGCCAGTCCCAGGGCAGTCATCAGCACGTCCGGGTCCAGCCCGCAGTGCGCCTGGCACGCCAGCGACCTCGCCGCTGCGGCGAGGTAACCGCGCTGGGTGGCGATACCGGCCTCCATGCCCTGGATGCGGTACCAGCGGTCGCCGTGCACCGGCAGCGCCGCCTCGTAGTCCGTGACGACGGTCAGCGCCACCGGCACGCACCCGACGTCGATCACCGAACGCGTCACCGCGTGCCGCAGCTCGTGCCGCACGTCGCCGCGCCGCAGCAGACCCAGCCGGCGCCCGTCCACCACCAGGTACACCCCCGGTGCCACGCCGGCGACGTCGCCGATCGTCACGACGTGCGCGGTCTGGTCGAAGCAACGCCCGCCCGGCAGGTCGTTGCGGTAGGGCGCGCGGATCCGGTCCAGCAGCCCGGCCAGCTCCTCGGCGGTGAGGCCGCCGCGCCCGAAGAAGCCGAGCGAGCTGCGGCGCGCGGTCCAGGCGTCGTCCCCGGGGTCGGTCGGTGGCAGGTCGACCCACTCGACGACCCCGGCGCGCAGCCGCCCGAGCAGGGGCGGCGCGGAGACCCGGGGAGCACCGGGCCGGGCCCGCGCCGCGTCCTCGACCGGGTGGCCCACCGGTGCCGGGCGGGCCGCGACCGGCACCGCGGCGGGTCCGGCGGTCAGCACGGCATAGCTGCGGGTGGTCGTCCCGTCCACCCCGATGACCCGGTCGACCTCGGCGTCCGGGAAGTGGTAGCACACCCCGAGGTCCCACCCCGCCGCCTCGGCGACCGCGAGCGTCTGGCCGACCAACACGCCCGCGTCCATGCATTGCAGCCGGTACGCGAACTCGCCGTACTTGAACTCGGTGCGCCACGGCGTCACGGTCACGACCAGGTCGCGGGGCACCCCGGCCGGTTCCGGCCCCGCAGGCCGGGCCAGCGCGTGGTGGACCGGTTCGTAGCGCGCGGACGCGGTGTCGCCGAACACGGTGTGCAGGTCCGCCGGGTAGCGCTGACCCGCCGAGGACACCACGCGGTGCACCGAGGCCGGGAAGCGCTCGGCCCCGGCCGCCGGCCGCAGCCTCGACGCACCGGCCGCGCAACGCAGGAACGTGCCCCAGTCGTCCGGTGACCGCGGGTCGAGCCCACCGGCGGGGGTGGGCCTGCCGTCCGGGAGCGCGGTCAGCTCGCCGACCGGGCGAGGGGCGGGCAACTCGCTCCAGTCGACGCCCTCCGGGATGCGGACACCCGTGCGGTTGTCGCGGGCGTAGCGCAGCGCGGGGAGGCCGGCGGTGTCGCGGGCTCCCGGTGTGAACCGGATCTCGGTGTCCGCGTGCCGGTCCACGACGTCCGCGACGACCTGGCCCAGCGCGAGCCGCTGACCGGGCGTGACGCCGAGCCGGGTCAGGTGCAGGTAGGTCCAGTTGACCAGGACGCGGTGCAGCCGGAGCACCGGGTCGGACGCCGCCGCGGCGAGCCAGCGCGGGTCGCGCTGCAACCGGGCGTGGAACGGGCTGCGCGCCAGCACCGACTCGTCCCAGCTCGTCTCGCCGTGCCGACCGGTCAGCGGCAGGCGCAGCCGGTCGAGGGCGAGCAGCCGGCGCGCCTCGGGCACCAGGCCCTCGACGCCGTCGGTGAACGCCGCCAGACCGGGCAGGTGCAGGGGTTCACCGGTCCGCGCCGAGCGCAGCACCAGTTCGACGAGCGGCGTGAGCCTGGGCAGCCAGCGCTCGCTCAGCCGGCTCAGCTCCGCGCGGAGCCGGTCCGGCGTCGCCGATTCCATGATCGCGCCCTCGACGTGCGAGCGGAACGACATGCCGCCCAGTCTCAGCGGACCGGGGAACCTGGTCGCGCAGAGCAACATCAACGCCACGGCCAGCCGCATCCGCGCCGCCGGGCGTTCACCGCCGGCGGCACGCAGGCTGTCGATCGCGGCACCGGTCGACAGGTGGTGGAACCGGTCGAACAGCGCGACGGCGTCCGCACCGCCCAGCACCGGGGCGCGATCCGGGTGCGCGATGCGCAGGACGGAGTTGTCGGGCTGTGGCGGGAGATCGTCGTCCACGCCTTCGCGCAGCGCGAGTTCCAGGTCCGCCGCCGGGCGCGCCGCCGGTGTCCCGGGCTCGGCGGCGCCCAGCCGGTGGCGCAGTGCCGAGGCCACGTCCGCCGCGGTCGACCCGTCGACCAGCAGGGAGACCCGGATGTTCGGGCCACCCTGCCACTCCCGGAAGATCTGCCGCAGCGCGCACTGCCCGGCGACGTCGTCCAGCAGCGGAGCCAACTGCTCGGCGATCACCGCGTCGTGCGACGTGCTGCGGTAGACGCGGTGGTCCAACCACGTCACGGATTCGGGCAGTCGTGTCATCTGGTGACCTCCGCGTCGGACATCAGCGCCATCCAGGCGGCTGCGGCCTCGTCCAGCAGGGTGAGCCCCAGCCGGTTGCAGTGCGTGTGCCACGCGTGCCGGAACGCGTCGACACCGCCCAGCTC
Source organism: Saccharothrix espanaensis DSM 44229 (assembly GCF_000328705.1). Lineage (NCBI taxonomy): Bacteria > Bacillati > Actinomycetota > Actinomycetes > Pseudonocardiales > Pseudonocardiaceae > Saccharothrix > Saccharothrix espanaensis. Next base: position 6,059,703 of record NC_019673.1, read on the forward strand.
ACCGGCCACGTCGGAGCACAGCCCGGCGACCGCGACCGCTGCCGCCGCCGGCGGCCGGTCCTGCGGGGTCGCCGAGCTCTGCGCCCGGCACCTGCGCCGGACCTCCGCGGCCTGGTCGCCGGCGAGCCGTTCGGCCCAGACCGTCATCTCCGGCCCGAGTTCGTGCTCGCGCAACGCGTGCCGCAGCACGTCCACGCCGTGCCGGAAGCGCTCGCCCCAGGAGTGCTGCCGGTGCGCACGCAGCGCGACTGCGCTGGAGGCCTTGAGGAATCGCAGGGTGCGCGGCGCGTCGGTACAGGAGGGACCGCCCGGCATCCACTCGCCGTCGAACTCCGTCTCCCACCACGTCCGGGAAGCCCGCAACGGCAGCACGACCCCGGTGCCGGTCTCCCGCGCCCTGATCCACGCGACCGATCGCTCGTACTCCGCCACGGTGAGCGCGCGCGGCTCGGGGTTGCGCTCCGCCCACCGCCGGAACTCGCCGTCCAGGCGCGACATCGCCCGTGTCCGCTGCTCCCGGTCGGCGCACAACAGCCGGATGCGGACATGCGGTCCGCCGTCCCAGTAGCGGAGGAAGAACCACGCGCCCAGCCCGAACTCCTCATGGACCCGCGCCGCCGCCGGCAGCAGCACGGGTAGTTGTCGATCGAGGTCGCTGTGCGCGCAAACGTGGACCGACAACCACTCCTCAGCCATCCCCGAGCCCCACTTCCCACACCACTTCCGGAACCCACGGCGTGCCGTGCGCGTCAGCCGGCACCTGCGCGCTGGTCGGCAGGACCTCGTGGAACAGCAGCCGGCGGGCACCCTTGCGGGTCAGCTTGTCCAGCTGGAGCACGCCCAACGGCGAGGAGAGGTCCAGCGGCAACGGTTTGCGGTGCTTGTCCGCGACCGTGCTGCCCACGACCCGCACGTACACCTGCCGAGGTATCTCCAACCGTCCGCACCACTCGGCGACCCGCACGCCGTAGGGGAACAGGTCCTCGCCGGCACCGCGTCCCGGCACGTCGGCCGCGTCCACGATGACGGTGCGCCGGAGCAGCACCACGTCGCCGATCCGCACCCTGGGCGTGACGACCGCCCCGTCACCCACCACCTCGCCCGCCGCGGCGACGACCGGCTGCACCCGGTGCTCCGCCGGCGGCGCGAACGCCCGCAGCAGCACGCGGATCACCGCCGGGCCGCGGAACTCCGCCATCCGTCCTCTCGGGACGATGCGCACCGGCCGGCCGCGGTGGGTCAGCAGGAGCCGCCCGGCCCGGGAGACCACCCGGCAGTCCCGGGCGTCGACGCCGCGTCCGCCGACCGCCGGTCCGGCCAGGTTCAGCTCCGGCAGGGCACCCAGCTCGCGCAGGTTGACGTTGCTGCCGGACACGGCGGAGATCTCCACGTCGAGCGTGCCGGGCCGGGTGACCGGCCGGTCGTCCGGCCAGCCGGCGACCTCCTCGGCGGGCAGCCCCAGCCGGCGCAGGATGCGCCGCACGTGCGCGGCCGGTCGTCCGGAGCCGTCCTCGACCGAGTTGACCACGAACAGCCGCCGGCCGGCCACGCGGACCGGGTGGCCGTAGAACGCCAGGCTCGTGGTCGCGCTGGGGCCGGGATCGGGTGCGGGCGGCAGCGCGTCGAGGGTGATGCCGTCGGGCCCGACCGGCGCGGCGGCGATCAGCTCCCGCAGCCCGCCGAGACCGGCCGCCGACGCGTCCGGCAACAGGAACCCGTCGCTCCACAACGCGTCCAGCCCCGGTGTCCCGCGAGCGGTGGCCAGGTCGTGCAGCACGTCGACCAGCGGGACCGGGGTGCCTTCCCCGTGCCGTTCGGCGAGGTGGTGCGCGACGACCGCGCGCACCGGCTCCCACGGGTCCGCATGCCCGATCCAGTTCCCGATCGCGCGCAAGGTCGGCTCGACCTGCCGCCAGCCCGCGTCGAGTTCCAGCCGTCCGTCCCGCAGCACGCTGTCGGCGAACGTCGCAGTACCGCGGGAGAGCGCGTCGGCGGGCCAGCCCAGTCGACGCCCCAGCCCGGAGAGGGCTTCGGGCAGGCGTTCGACGGCGGCGGCCCCGGTGTCCGGCCGCATCGCGCTGTCGACCAGGTCGGCCACCTCGCCGAGCGCGGCGGACACCGGGGTCGCCCGGTGCGAGCCGAGCACCGCCCGCACCGGGTCGTCCCCCTGGGCGCCGACCGCTCCGGCCGCGACGACCAGGTCCGCGCGCACCAACGAGTCGAGCAGCCCACGCGCCCGGGGCACGTCGCCCAGCACCGCGGCGAGGTCGTCCACGGCCGCCGCCACGTCGCGCGGGTGGCCGAGCCACGTGCCGAGCACCCGGCGGACCGGTTCGTCCAGCCGGAGCTGGCGGACGCCGGCGTGACCGTGCGGCACGAACCGCACGAACTCGCCGAACGTCGTGCTCGGGTTCGCCGTCACCCGGTCCACCGGGCCGAGCTGCCGGACGAGCACTTCGGTGATGGTCGCGTTCAGCTCGACGTGGTCGACCCGCCGGGTGAGGTCCCCGGCCCACCGGTCCGGGCCGTCGTGGAAGACGCCACGGGCCCAACCGCACAGCGCACCGCGCGGCGTGGACTTGACCGAACCGCGCGCCACGAACGCGTACAGGCTCAGCACCGCGTCCACGTCCGCAGGACCGGCACGTCCGTCGAGCACCGCGGCCAACGGCGACCCGGCCCGCTGGAGCTCGACCTTGACCGGCGGCAGCCCCGCGAGTTCCACGACGGCGGCCGAGCTCCGGCGCAGTTCGTCCGTCCACACGCGTTGCCCGTCCTCGACCGCGGCTTCGAGTCGCGCGTGCACCGCGAGCCAGTACCGCACCTCGTCCGCCACCGCCCCCGGCAGCCGTCCGCCGACGCCGGACCACAGGCGGCGCACGCGTGCCGCACGGCGGTTGTGGATCGCCCTCCTGAGGTCGAGCAGGACCCGGCGGTCAGGGTGCGCCGCCTGCGCGCCGATCAGTCCGTGCAACGCGTCCGAGCACCGCCCACCGCTGAGGCGGAGCTCCTCCGCCGTCGCCGCCCGCCGTTCGACCGCCGACGCCGCCGAGGCGGAGCCGACGACGTCCGGTGCGGTCGCGGGCAGGGCGGGCACCCGCACGACGTAGGGGTTCACCGGTCCGCTCCCACTTGGATGCGGTAGCGCGCGGACGCCCGCTTCCGGGCGACCATCACCGCGAACACCGCGATCCGGGACGGACCACCGGTCACGTCGCGGATCGGCTGGGTCAGGAAACCGTTGTGCACCCTGGCGACCAACCCCTCCGCGCTCGCCGCCACCAGCAGCCGCGTCGTGGCGGCTCCGGCACGCAGGTGCAGGTCGACGTACGCCCGGTCGCCGCGCTCCCGCCGCCACTCGTCGGCGTCGGTGGTGACGAAGAACGTCGCGGGCGCGAGGTGCGCGTTCGTGGACTGCGCCAGCTGGCAGCGGCGGAGGAAAGCCCGCACGTCACCGACCAAGGACGTCGTGCCGTCGTAGAGGCCGTCGGCGACTCCCCGGACGTTCACGGCGGCGGTGAGCACGGACAGCGCCGGCGCGCCGCCCCACATCCCCGGGAACGATGTCGTGCGCGCGGCCGAGCCCAGCCGCGCGAGCTGGTCGCGGTCCAGGGACGCCGGCGACGGGATGAACCCCGGATCGCCCGAATCCCGATCGCGGCGCACCCGGCGCCACGGCACGCGCAACGGCTCCGGCCCGTCGTCGTGCGGTACGGGGTGCGCCGCCGGCACGGGCATGGTGGTCGAGGCGAACCGCCGGTGCGCCGCCGCGGCCGAGGGCCCGACCTCGTCGATCGGCGGGCAGGGGCGGTGCGCGGACGTGGGCGACCGGTCGGGCCGCGGCCAGGTCCACGACCCCGCCGGTCAGCCGGATCATCAGCAGCGCGGACTCCCGCGCGCCGTCCAGGCCCAGCAACCCGTCCAGCTCGGCGGCGGTGGAGTCGGTGTCGAACGCGCCGACCAGCCCGAGGGCGCGTGCCGTCAGCAGCAGGCTTTCCGCGAGCAGTCCCGCCTCCTGGCACACCAGCCGGTAGGCGTACTCGCCGTAGTGGGCGCCGATCGTGCCGACCGCGGCGCTGATCACCAACCCGGTCCTGGTCCACCGCCGGTGCCGCGGCGGAGCGGCGGACCGCAACTGGTGGTGCTCGGGGAAGTACCGGGCGACGTCCGGAGCACCCGCCGGGCCGTCCCCGCCGACGACCCAGACCGAACAGGGGTGCACGCACCGGGCGGACGGCACGACGCGGTGGTGCCGCCAGGCCGACTGCGGCCCGAGCTCGACCGCCGACGCCCCGGCCCCGTGCGCGAGGAGTGCGGCCAACGCGGCGGCCGTGAGCCCGGCGCGTGCACCACCGCCGCCCGACCAGTCGACCGCGGGATCGACGTCGACCGGCGGGAGCCGCCGCACCCAGGAGGGCGTGCCGGTGTCGCGCCGCCACGGCGGGAACTCGGCGGGCAGGCCCCGCGGCACCACGTCGGCCATCCGGTCGAAGGTGAGCCGCAGGTACCGGTCGACGGCCGGCGCCGTGTCGTCGGCGATCACGGGAACGGGTGGGGAAGCAGGTTCAGGTCGGCCCGGGTCAACGGCCCGCCGGCGCGCCCCATCCGCGCCGGCGCGGTCCGCAGCCGGTCCAGGTCGCACCGCCGCGCCCAGTGCCCGAACGTCATCGGGACGCTCCCGGGCACCAGCACCTTCACGCAGCGGAACCCACCCAGGCGGTGCTCGGGCGTGGTCTGGTCGACCACGAGCACCGGCAGCCCGGCGTCCCCGACGCGCTCCACCACATCGGCCAGGTCGTCGCGCAGGTCGTCGTGGCGGTGCGGCTCGGCGTGCCGGCGCGCGGCGTCGGCCAGGCTCAGCCGGTCCACCGGGTCGAGCAGGAACTCCAGGCGCGGGAACGCCTCCGGGGCGCAGTACAGCAGCCGGTGGTCCTCCATGTGCCGCACCTCGTCCGGGTCGTCCAGCATGGCCAGCGCGCGGTCCCGGTTCGCGCGGTAGGCGGGCGGGAACTCCGAGGTGAACGGCGCGAGTTCGAGCAGCGCCCCCTCGAACGCCGTACCCAGGTCGAGGTGCGCGCCGGCCGCGCACAGCGCCTTCGGCTGCCCCGGCCGGTCGTGCTCGTCCACGGCCAGCACCCAGACCGCCGGGACGCCGAGGTCGGTGGTGATGTCGAACAGGTGGATCCGGTAGCCGCTGAGCCGTTCGATGCGCTCGACCATGAGCCGCAGCGCGGTGTCGCGGACCGGGTCGAGCTCCACCTCGACCGGTCGCACCCGGCAGTACCAGGTCAGCAGGAACGCGTCCCGCTCGGCGATCTCGAACAGGCCGTGCAGCGCCGCCTCCGTCGGGTTCGAACCGATCGCGCACCCGTTGGAGATCTCGTAGGCCAACGACGGCGTCTCCGTCCGGTGGTACAGCGGCTCGTAGTAGGCGAAGCACTCCGGGACCAGCACCGCGGTGCCGGCCGTCAGCGAGTGCGCCCACACCCACGGGATCTCGCGATCCTCGTCGAACGGGTGGAAGGGGAAGTTCGCGCCGGTGTACTGCTCCGGCTCGTGGAGGCCGAATTCGCGCGGGTCCACGGCGGTGTCGCGGAGCCGGGCGAAGCTGTCGCGGACCGCGGTGCGCCGACCGCCCGGCTGCGCGCCGCCGGACCGCTCCAGCGCCTCGGCGACGGCGGTGACCTCCGCCCCGAGGAAGCTGCCCTGCCGGCCGAAGCCGATCTCCTGGCGGGGTGACACGCGCAGCCCGGCCGGCGCGGTCGCGGTGGGGAACAGGCCGTGCGCGCTGCGCCGGATGTGCCGGACGAGCCCGGCTTCCTCGTCCACGTACAGGTCGCGCAACGCGTCGGCGGAGTCCAGCAGGTTGCGCACCCGGTACCGGTCGGGCGCGGGCTTGGGCACGGGCACCTCGAACACGTCGGGTGCCGGCGGGCCGTCGTCCGGCACCGATCCGCAGGTCGGGCACAGCGGGTCGGGGAGGAACTTCCGGTTCGCGACCGCGAGGTCCTTCAGCGACAGCACCTGGAAAGCGGTGTGCGGGGCGCCCGCGGTGTCGACCCGGGCCCGCACGAGTTCTGCCAGCAGCGGCCGGATCAGGCGGTGCCGGTCGTCGAACCGGACGCGGCCCTCCCGCGCGAACCGGGCGACGGTGGGCACGGCTTCGGGCCGGCACGCCGCCCGGCGGGAGACCAGGCAGCGCAGGCAGCCCGGCACCCCGGCGCGCGAGGTCGGGCCGAGGATGACCTTGCCGGGCTCCCACCACGCCGTGGTGCTCCGCCCGCCCACCCCGGACTCCTCGTCCACCAACGCCAGGTGCTCCTCGGTCGGTGGCGCGTCCAGCACGTGCAGCGTCATCGGACCGCCTCCTCGCGCGAAGCCGCGACCACGACCGCGCAGACCCGGCCGACCCGGCCGAGCAGCGGGTGGGTCGGGGCGGTGACGGCGAGGACGTCGCACTCGGCACCCAGCGCGGATCGCAACCACCGCGCCGCGTTCGCCACCACGCCGGGCGCGGCGGGTTCGTCCGCGCACCCGGCCCCGGCGGGGATCGACGGTGCGCGCAACGCCTGGCCGGTGACGGTCTCGTGGAGTCCGCACGCCGCGTCGAACAGCGCGTCGGTCGCCGCCCGCGCCGGGTCGTGGGCGACGCCGACCCCGGTGAGGCCGGTGGGGGACTCGGCGCGGGCGACCGCGAAGCCGTCCTCGTCCAGCACCGAGCGCACGGTGACCTCGTGGCCGCCCGCCGCCAGGATCCGCCGCAAGCGGACGTCGTGGGGGCTGTCCGCGCCGACCACCTCGCCGCCTGGGGCCGCGCGGTCGCGCAAGGCCCGCTGACCGAGCCTGCCCACCGCGCGCAGCGCCGCTTCCCCCCAGTTCGCGCCGGAGGCGACGCCCAGCGGGACCCCGGTCTCCAGCCATGCCGCGAGCCGGTCCCGCGGCACGTCGACCGGGCGGTCGCGGAGCAGGTCGGACATCGCGTGGACGTCGTCGTGGCGCGCGTCGGCGACGGCGTCGAGGCAGGCCCGTTCCGCTGCGACGAGCACCGCGGCCAGCCGGGCGGTGGTGAGGTCGAGCCCGGTTCCCACGGCGGTGACCCGGGCCCCGTCGTCCTCGACGGAGGTGACGGCGGCACGGCAGCAGTGCAGGGGGACCTGCGCCAGAGACCCCTCGTCGACCTCGCCCACCGCGCCGAAGCGGCTGTCCGCCTCGGACCTGAAGACCGGGGAGAAGGCCGCGGATCCGGTGTCGTCCGGCGGCAGCGACGCCGCCCAGCCTCCGGGCGCGGCCGGCACCTCCGGCGCTTCGGCGGAGAGCACGACGGCCTCGGTTTCGAGGGTGGCCAGGTCGATCCGCACGGCCCGGTCGCGGAAGTCGTCGGCGGGCACCCCGGTCAGCAGCTTGAACGCCTCGAAGGCGAGTTGCCCGGCCACGATGCGCGCCGTGGGCGTGCCGAGGAACGGGCTCGGCGCGGTCGTGACGCGGAGCCGCCGCCACAGGTCCGGCCCCCGCGTCCCGCCGGCCGGGCCGGCCAGCGGACCGAGCCAGGCCTCGTCGCCGGCGATCACGCCGTGCAGGACCGTCCTCCCGGCGCGCTCGCAGTGCTCGTCGAGCCACCCGGCCGCCGCGGCGTCGAACTCGTCGGCGAAGTGGAGGACAACGGCCGTCCGCCGCACCAGCTCGGCGAGTCGCGTCCGCGCGGCGATGGGACCGTCGTCGGGGCCTATCACCTCGACGGTCAGATCGGGGTCGCGGGTCTGGGCGTCGGCCACCACCTGGCGCACGCCGAGCGCGCTGGGATCACCGGCCATCAGCACCGCGGTGGTGCGCCGGTTCCCCAACTGCACCAAGGCACGCACCAGGCCCTCCAACGTCCGACCCGACCCGACGCACAGGACCGCGGCGTCCCGGAACGACTCGTACCGCGCGGCCGGCGAATCGCCGAAGTACTCGATGAAGGCCAATTCCCCGGCGTAGGCGGTCAACTCGCGCGCGGACAGCCCGTGCGCGCGGTCGACACCCGCGTTCCGCACGAACCCGGCGTCGTGCAGGTTGTGCACCAGCAGGCGGACTTGCTCGCCGACCGCGGGCGGCAGGCCGCGTACGAGGTCACCCAGCGTCGCGCTGCCGTCGAGGTGGGGTGCGATCCTGTCGATGAGCGCGTACGACGACTTGCCCCGAATGGTCAGCGAGGCGGCGTTGCACAACAGGAAGGCCCCGTCGTCATCAGGTACCCACAGCGCGTCGGTGCGCAGCTTCGGTCTGAATTCGTCCGCGACCACGGCGGCCGAACCGGGCGTTGGTGTGTTCACGGTTCGCACGTCCCCCTCATGGCGGTGCGGGCGCGGCCGGTCCGGTGGTCCGGACCGGCCGCCCCGGGTTATCAGGTGGAGCAGCTACAAGCGGACGTGGAGCAGCAGCACGACGCACCGACCTCGGTCAGGCCGTGCCCCATTCGCAGCGACTCCAGGCCTGCCGTGTTCGACGCGAAATCGAGTGTCTCCACGTCGAGGTCGCTCAGGTCGAGCAGGACGTGGTCATTGTCAATGTCCACTTCTCCCCCTTCTCCGGTGAATTCGAATACCGACACGACCACTCTTCAGCAGGATCGGTGCGCGGGCATCGGTACAAGCGCACCGCTGCCGACCGGTCGACCTGTAGTTCTTTCTGGTCCAGAGGTGACTATTTCCCCGACGGGGAAGAACGTGAACGGGCTGACCACTGGCGGGGTGGACGAATTCCAGCTCACGACCCCTTGTCGGGCTAGCAGATGTGTACGTATACTCATAATTGTCGAGGGAGGCCGGACGTCATGCCCAACAAGACGATCTACGTCGCGGATGGCGATGTCGCGCTCTACCAGCGCGCGCAGGAACTATCGGGAGGAAATCTGTCGTCCGCCATCGGACAAGCGCTCCGGCGCTTCGTGGAAGTCCAGGAAGCGAGCCTCGAAGGATTCGAGGAGATCGAGGTTCGCGTGGGTTCCGCGGGCGTTTACCGCCGCAAGCGGTTCCTCGCCCGGCGCATCGCCAGTTGGCAGGTCAAAGCCGATGGCGGGTTCACCGTGTACTACGCGGCGTTCTTGACCAGGAACGGGCGGTACGCGGTGCACACCAAGAAGGTGGCCGGAGCGGTGGAAGCGCCCGATCACACCGCGTTGCCCGGCGAAGCAGGCTGGCCCGGTGCGATGAGGTGGCAGGACGTGAACGAGTACTGGGACAACGCGACGTTCCAGAACTCGGGGGAGCCCTGGGCGGCCGAACTCGATCTGCTCGTCTTCGAGGATTTCGACGAGTTGCAGGAGGCGGTGCCCGCGGAGCTCGCGCGGCTCGCCGAGATGAATGCCCGACAGTACCCGGTGGAGGAACTGGACATCTGACGTCCCGATCCGGCCGCCGGTGCTCCCCGATATTGACCAGGAGGAAGAATGGGCTCGTTCGACCGGTTATCCCGCTCATCCGCAATCGCGGCCGCGGCCATCGCGGCGTTCGGGTTGTTCACGGCCGCCGGTACGACGGCGACGGCCGCAGCGTCCACCCTGGACGCTCCGGCGGTGAGCGCCACCCCCGCCACCGGGCTCTCCCACGGCGACACGGTCTCCGTGTCGGTGTCCGGCTTCACCGCCGACTCGTCGGTGCTGCTCGGTGAGTGCGTGGCGGTTCCGAGCGGTGTGGCGTGCGCCAGGGACAACGGTGCGATCCTCACGATCGACGGCAGCGGAGGTGCCTCGACCTCGATCTCGGTGCTGCGCACCTTCGAGGCGTTCACCAGCGACGGCCAGTCCATCGGCGTGGTGGACTGCGACACCGTGGCCGGTGGCTGCTCGCTCAACGTCGCGGGACAGGGGCTGGTGGAGACGGCCTCGGCCTCCCTCTCGTTCGCCTGAACCACCTGCGGCCGAGCCGTGACCACCTCCGTGAGCCCAGGCGCCGGGACCACGAGGTGATCGACCGGCCGTGAACACACGAGCAGGGCTCCGGACCGGGAACCGGTCAAGGGCCCTGTTCGTCGTCGCCGAGCCCGCACACCCTCGCCCGAACGGCTTCCTCGGCTCCGACTCGGCGTGCTGAGCAAGTCCCCCGTCATGGCCCAGTGGGCACCGCACGGCGTCGCCACCCGCGATCGCAAACGGGAACCGGTCGGGCCATTTGAGCGCGAAGTCGGCTCCCTGATCGCGTCGTCGGCCGCGGTCGTGGGACCGGCCGCCATCTGGAACGTGTGGAGCTGGTCCGGGAACTCGTCGAGACGGACCTCTACGCCGGCGGCCCGCAGTCGCCGTGCCAGCCGTCTGCGGTCGTCCAGCAACGCCTCCGGGGCACCGACCTGGAAATAGACAGCGGCAATCCGCGCGGATCGGCGTGCAGGTGGCGCCAACGGATCGCACGGGTCCGCCCCTACCAAGCCACGATCGAGACGCTCGCCGAGTCGGGATACGCGGGCGCCTCGTTCGCGCGGATCGCCAAGCGTGCCGGGTTGAGCAGCCCGGGGCTGCTCTCCTACCACTTCGCCGATTAGGACGAGCTGATCGGTCAGGTGGTCGCGCACATCTACGGCACCGGCGGTGCTCAGATCCGCCCAGCCGCCGACCAAGCCGTGTCAAGTGCCGACACGCTGCTGGCGTTCGTGGCGGGCAGCATCGCGTTCTACGACTCACACCGCACCCAGATGCGCGCGTTGATACAGATCCTCAACGGCCACCCCCAGGCGCGCGAGCGCTGGGTGGACCAAGCCAATTGCTGCCCGTGATGAGTGCCGAGTTCACCCGTGGGGTGTCTCCATGCCACGGCGCAAGCGCCGTCCCAACCTCCGAAAGGGCGCCGTACGCGGCTTGACGTCCTATCCCACGGCCGTCTCGATCTCGGCCCGCACCTCGTACGCCCACTGTCGCGGCGAAGGCGGCCGGTTTACGTCCTCCATCGCGGCGTGCGATCAACGAACGGAGCGGTAGCCATGGCCACAGGCGCTCCTCCCCCGCGAGCATCGCTGTCCGGTAGAAGGTGCGCACACGACGCCCCAGTTGCCCTACTGGATCAAGGAGTTCCCCCCGGCGCGTGCGGCGCGGCGGGCCAGTTCGGTGAAAGCGGTCCGCAGGGGTGGTGGGCCGATGACCTCGATCTCGGTGTCGAAGCGCGCCAGCTGCGCCGCGAGCGCGGGCCAGGACCAGGAACCGGTCCTCAGCCTGGTCCTGGTGGGACCGGCCTGTTCGGCGACGCCGTCTCCGGCGAACGGTGCCACCTCGGTGATGGGGAGCCCGAGGATCACCTCCCCCTGGCACGGCCAGGCGTCGACGCTGTCGGAACCCTTGAACCGCGCGGAAAGGAAGGTGACGACGTCCCCGCCGGGCACCTGTCGCGCGGTGAAGCGCGGCCCGTTGGGGACGCGGAGCGTCATCCGGTCCACGCGGTGGATGCGCCAGTCCTCGCGCTCGGCGCTCCACCCGACGAGGTACCAGCGACCGGCCCGGACCACCAGGTGGTGCGGTTGCGTCCGGCGGGGCTCCCGCGGCCCGTCGTCGTCGCCGCCCGGTGAGCGGTAGTCGAACCGCAACTCCTCGCGGGCCCGGATGGCATCACTCACCGCCAGCAGCAGGTCGACGTCCACCCGCGGGTCGCCGCCGCGCCCGGCCGATTCGGCGGCGGTGACGTCGAGGGTGTCGACGCGATGGCGCAGCCGGGACGGCAGGACCTGCCGCACAGTCGAGAGAGCCCGCACAGCGGCCTCCCCGACACCCGCACCCGCTGCCGCCGCCATCCGCAACGCCACGACGAGCGCGACCGCCTGCTCCTCGTCGAACAGCAGCGGCGGCACCTGACCGCCCGCGTCCAGCCGGTAGCCGCCGTCCGGACCCTTCACCGCACCGATCAGGTAACCGAGCTCGCGCAACCGATCCACGTCACGGCGCACGGTCCGTTCACTCACACCCAGCCGCTGGGCGAGCAGTGGTCCTGGCCAGTCGCGGCGCACCTGCAACATCGACAACAACGCGAGCAACCGGCCGGACGTGGTCGTCGACGAGGAGATCGGCATGTTCCCCATGGTCGCACCATTAGCGGACGTTCCCTGTCCGCCACCTCCGTCACGATGGTGTCGCCGCCGGGAATCACCGACGGCGAACACCACTTCTCGAAGGACCACACATCATGTCGATCAACGCTGTCGCGCACCTGAACTTCCACGGCCAGGCCAGGGAAGCCCTGGAGTTCTACCGGTCGGTGTTCGACGGGAAAGCCACCCTCGCCACCTACGGCGACTTCGGCATGCCCGCCGGGCTGCCCGACGCCGAGAAGGTGGTGTTCGGCCAGGTCGTCGCCGACAACGGCTTCCGGGTCATGGCCTACGACGTGCCGGGAGAAAGCATCCCCGTCGCCCAGGGTGCGTCCACCACGCGCCGGGAGAACGGCACCACGATCACCGAGCAGCCCTTCTTCCTCTCCGTCCGCGGGGAAACGGTCGACGAGGTCACCGAGTACTGGAATCGCCTCGCCGAAGGCGCGACGGTCATCGAGGCTTTCGGCCCCGCACCGTGGGCACCCGCCTTCGGGATGCTGACCGACCGCTTCGGCGTCACCTGGATCCTCGACGTGGCAGCCGGATACAGCCAGTCTTGAGGTTGTGACGCCGAGGGACGGCCTTGCCGTCCCTCGGCGTCGCAGGCGCGGCCCGGCGGCCGATAGCGGCGATGACAGGACTTCGATGTCGGGATCAGGACACAACCGTCGCGATCCACTGGAGCACCGCTGGCGTTGGTCCTGGGCGCGATCTTGACTCATGCCGGTGAGCACGAACGCGACCTTGGCGAACCCGCGTTGTCCGATCCCGGCCGCGCGCAGCGCGCTGATCACTGGGTGGATCGCCTGTACTTCGGCGTCGCTTGGCGTCGGGCAGTTGTGGGACTCGCGCCTAGTTCTCCGGGCTGCCGAACCAGCGGGCTGCGCCACCGGCGAACTCCTCCAAAGCGGGAACGTCCTCGGTGGCCCATGCCACGACGCCGTCAGGACGGATCAACAGGGCGCGCTGACCGAGGTCGTTGCGCGCTTTCCCTGCGACGTAACGGATCTTGCCGGCCCAGCCCGTGGCCGTGGCCTCCAGCGGGCGGTCGCTGCCGAAGTCGAGCGCGATGCCCTGGCCCTGGCGCATCAACTCGCCGAGGCGGAGGCCGTCCTCGAAGCGGAAGTCGGGGGCGGTCCGGCCGACCAGCGGATGCACGTTGCCCAGGTCGTAGCGGTCGAACAGACCCGATGTCTTCCGGTATGCGTGCGTCGTTCCGTCGGCAGTGCTCATCAGGTCGTGGACCAGCCGCCGCAGCGCGAGGGCGTTGGGGCCCGGCTTCATGGTCGCCACCTGGGCGCGTGACCAGTCGAGCACCGAGGCACCGACCGGATGGCGCTCGCTGGTGTAGGTGTCGAGCAAGCCGTCGGGCGCGTGCCCGTGCACGGTGGCGGCGAGCTTCCAGCCGAGATTCACGGCATCGCCGAGGCCCAGGTTGAGACCTTGACCGCCGAGCGGGGAGTGGATGTGCGCGGCGTCGCCGGCGAGCAGCACGCGGCCCGCGCGGTAGGTCGTCACCTGCATCGCGCGGTCGGTGAAACTCGATGCCAGGTGGACATCGGTCAGCGTCACGTCGGTGTCGGTGATGCGACGCAGGACCGTCTGGAGGTGCTCACGGGTCAGCGGCGCGGTGCGGTCGAACCTGCCGCCGTCGAAGTCCATCAGGCCCAGGTGACCCTCGAAGGGCGTCCGCAGGTACATGCCGTGGGGTGTCAGGGTGAAGCCGAGCGGCAGTTGCCGAGGGTCGGCGAAGGTGACGCGCGCGGTGTAGCCGGTGAACAGCGGTTCCGTGCCGACGAAGTCGAAGCCGGCGAGCCGGCGGACCGTGCTGCGACCGCCGTCGCATCCCACCAGCCAGCGCGCCCGGTACTCCCGTCCGTCCGCCGTGGCGATCACGGCCTCGTCGTCCTGGCGCACGGCCGTGACCGGGGCACCCCGGATGACCTCCACGCCGAGTTCGGCGGCCCACGGCGACAGCACCGCCGAGACCGCCTCAAGACTGGTCATGAAGCCTTCCATCGCCGGACTGGGCAGCCGGAAGGGCAAAGCGGAGGTGTCGATGGCGGCGGCGTCGAGGCCCATCCCCCCGAAATGGCTCACATCACGGGGTGCCGGCGCTTCGACCGCTTCAGCAGCCGCGCCGACCCGGTTCTCGTCGGCGCCGGAAGCGCGCACCACCGCCGCGAGCAGACCCCGGCGGTAGAACGCCTCGGCCGACCCGGCGGTCAGGCCCCGCAACCCGAGCGGGAGCGCCTGAAACGGCGAGCCGGGTTCCCGGTCGCGTTCGAGGACCAGCACCGAGCAACCGGACAGAGCGAGTTCGCCTGCCAGGAACAGCCCGACCGGGCCGCCGCCGACGATCAGCACGTCGTGCATGGGAATTCCCCCTGGTGAGAAGACCGACGGGCGAACCCTGCCGGGTGGGTCAGCGCAGACGCGCCAGGCCGTCGAGGACGATGGCGATGCCGGCGAGGAACTGCTCGCGGTCGTCGTGCTCCTTGGCCTGGTCCACGATGGCGTGCATGAACGGGTAGGTCTCGGCGTCGAGTTCCCGCCACGTCGTGGACAGCGCGTTAAAGAACTCTTCGCGGTCCACATCGGACGGTTCCCCCGCGGTGTCCCCGTCGAGACGGGCGTGCTGGCTGACCGCTCCGAGGATGTAGTGCACGAGTGTCGACGTCGCGTTGAACCAAGAGGCTCGTGGGACGCCCAACGCGCCCACCTGGCGGCCAATCCTCTCGAAGACCTCGACCGTCACCGGTCCCGCCGGGTTGCGGACGATCTGGAGGGTCAGCCGCGTGGCGAGCCACCGGTGTTCGGCTATCGCGTCGAACAGGGCCAGCGCGACCGCGCGGATCTCCTGCTCGGGCGCGGCACCCGTCTGATGAGGCTTGGCCGCGAGAGCCGCCGCGACGATCGTTTCCGTTGCCGCGTCGAGCAGTTCGTTCCTGGTGCCCACGTGGTGGTAGACCGCCCCGGACCCGGTTGCCAGCCGCTCGGTCATCGCCCGAACGGTCAGCGCGCCCTCGCCACCCGAATCGAGCAGTTCGATCGCCGCATCGAGGACCTGCTCCCGGGAGAGCACCTGGTTGCGCCGCCGGGGCCGGTCGGCTCGTGTCGTCACAGCGCCACCGTAACAGGATTTGGAGCGATGCACCAACTTGGTGCATCGCTCCAAACCGGGCCACCGTGTCGTCGGATCTGGTGCCGCCCAAGCGAGGTGGAACCACAGCGGACGGCACACCATCCGATGTGGACTGGCGTGCGCCGGGCTCCGGGAAAACCAGGTGGGCGTGCTGCGGGGCCTAGCCGGTCGTGCCGCAGGGGTTGCCGCCCGGGGCTGACGCTCGTACCGATGAGGAAGCCGGTCGAAGGTCCGTAGCGTCAGCCCCAGGGCGGTGTCCGTTTCCCGCCTACTCGGTGAACATGGTGAACGACAGCGTTCGGTCGAAGCGCTTGTCGGCGAGATCGTCGCGACTGATCAGGAAGCACCCGTAGTGGACCTCGCTGTCCGTCGGGAACTGGGCGAGCGTCACCCATTCACGAGTCAGCCGGTACTTCTCCACCTCGCCCGGCTGGAACCGTTCCGATCCCGGGAAGTCCGAGTCGTCCAGCCGGCTCGTGATGCCGATGTGCGCCATCTGCGTCCACGGGTCGTTCTGGCCGCCGATCTCCGAGCAGTACCCGCCGAGGTTGACCACCAGGCCTCGGTCGGATTCCGGCCAGAGCTCGTCGACCAGCTCGCACAGGTCATCGACGTGCTCCAGCTCGCCGAGCAGCTGCTCCTCGATCACCTGGTCCGACTCTTCGAAGTCGTACTCGTCGTCCTCGATCCACTCCGGCAGCTCCGGCTGGACCGACGCGGAAAGCGGGCGTTCGGGGGTGAGGAACGGGATGTCCTCGTGGAAGGGCGTCGTGCTGTCGTGGCCGGGCGGCGGTGACGCCACCGCCGTCTCCGCACCCGCCGGGACGTACACGACGCGAGCGAACTCCGGCACGTCCGTGCCGAGAGGAGCCAGCAGGTCGTTTTCGTGGTGCAGGAAGAACAGCAGCGAGCCGTCCTCGGGCAGGGGAAGCCCCCCGACCCGCGGGAGGACCGCACAGTCGACGGAAGCGACGAACGGTAACGGGGACCCGCTCCCGTCGCTCGGCCACTCCGCGCCCACCGGCAACCGGGGAAGCCCTCCCCGCTGACCGACCACCTGCTCGCCGTCGCCGGCAGATCCCAAGTGGATCGCGAATCGGAGGTGATCGGTGAACTCGTCGATCTCGTCGTCCGGGATGCCCCGATCGATCGCCGCGCGGCGGAACTGGTTGTGATGATCCATGGTGCGGGATGATCGCAGACGACTGGACATCACTCAACCCGGCCCGTGCAAAGCCGGCGCTCCCAGAACCTGTTCAGCCACAAGCACATGCCGACGTTCCGGAAGGCATGGGCCGCAAGCTTCCCACCGCGACCCGACCCGCGTTCGGCCGCGCCGACTCACGCCGTGCAGTTGCCGCGACAGAGGTTCCGGTCGGCTGCCTCGCCGGTTTCGTTGAGAGTGAACGGTGCTACGCGCGGTCGAGGGGCAAGGTGCCGGTCACGCCCCTCGCGTTCGCTGTTGCCGCACCGGTAAGGGAGTCGAGCAGGCCGGTGAGCAGACGGCGTTCGTCCGCGCGCAGGCGATCGATGAACGGCACGAGTGCCGCGCGGACCTCTTCTTGGACCTGTTCCGCCAGTTCGCGCCCCGCAGGTGTGATGAAGACATCGACCGCACGGCGGTCTTCCGCCGACTTGCCCCGTGCGACGAGGCCCCGCCGCTCGGCCCGCTCGACGAGGCCGGACATCGTGGACTTGTCCAGGCCAAGGAACGCCGCCAGCTCGGCCATGCGCGGCCGGCGGTCACGCAGGAGACCGAGCACTCGCAACTGGGTGAGGGACAGGTCGTGCTCGGAGCCGATGCGGGTGAGCACGGCCATCACCCGGAAGGACGTCCGGACCAGAGCGTCCTCGAGCGCAACGTCGGATCTCATGCCCCGATCCTACTTGACATAGTTTGTCTTGCCAACCAAACTCAAGGTAGTGGGCAATGCAAACCAAATCTGCGGGGTGCCGTCGCGGTTGCCCACTTCCCCACTCCTGCACGACGTTCGGCCCGTCCCGCGCCTCTGACCCAGGTGACCGAGGCGCGGAACGAGGAGACGGGCGACCCCATCGTTCACGTCCGGCAAGGCACCGGTCCACCAGTCCCACCTGCCCCAAGGAGAGCCATGCCGCCCAACAGCAACAAGCGTTGCCTCGTCGTCGGTTCCGGCATCAGCGGTCTGGCCACCGCGATCCGCCTGCACCGGATCGGCTGGGAACCGGTGATCGTGGAGCGAGCACCCGACCGCCGATCGGGCGGCTACTTCGTCGCCCTCTTCGGCGCCGGTCGGGCCGCCGCGCGACGACTCGGCTTCGATGACGCCATCCCCGACCGGGCCGTACGTGACGGCCGGACCTACGTCGTCGACCGGGCCGGCCGCCGCAGACCAGGTCTGGGATTCGGAGACCTCCCCGGTGACCAGCGCATGATGCTGCGCGGTGACGTCGAGACCGCCGCGTTCGACGCACTTCCCGACGACCTGGAGATCCGCTTCGCGACCCGGCCCACGAGAATCGAGCAGGACCAGTCCGGTGTGGACGTGACCCTCGACCACCACGGCGCGACCACCACGGAACGGTTCGCCCTCGTCGTGGGCGCCGACGGCCTGCGCTCCACCGTCCGGCAACTCGTCTTCGGCCCGCACGAGCACCACCTGCACCGGCTCGGCTACATGATCGCCGCCCTCGCCCTGCCGAACCCGCTCGACGGCGTCCCCGCGCGCGACGGCATCAGCCTGTTCGAACCAGGCCGCGCGATGTGGCTCTTCCCCTTCGCCGACCGGCCGCACAGCCTGCTCTTCTCCTACCGCACCAACGACGTCGAACGGCAGTTCACCGGACGGCCCGCCGCCCGGGTCCGCGCCGCCTTCGGCCCGGCACCGGCCGGGCCGCTGCTCGGACCGGCACTGGACGCGCTCGACGACACCGGCGAGTTCCTGTTCGACACCGTGGAGCAGACCCGGATGGACACCTGGTCACGCGGCCGGGTGGTCCTGGTCGGCGACTCCGCCTGGTGCGTCGGCCTCTACGCCGGCATGGGCGTCTCCGCCGGACTGGCCGGAGCCGACCTGCTCGGCACCGTGCTGCACCACCACCCCGGTGACATCCCCGCCGCGCTCAGGTCCTGGGAAGCCCGACTGCGCCCCCACCTCACCGTCTACCAGCAGGCAGGCGTGAGCGGACAGTCCTTCTTCACACCCGACAACCAACGGCAGATCGCACTCCGGCCGATCATCGCGCGCGGCGCCCGACTCCCGCTGGTCGGCGACGCCCTCCGCTTCCTCCAGGCCAACAGCAAGATCAACCGGACAAGGGGACTCGACATCGCCGGTAACCCCACTGCGGCCGCCTGAACGCGCGAGCCGCCGGCAAGAAGCCCGCTTGTCCGGGTGGAGGCCCCGCAATACCGGGCAGTTGGTCCCAGCACGTTGTCGACAGCCTCCAACTCCGAACCAACGTGGACAGCACGACGTTGTCCTTCTACTCGAATGCAAGGAGAGTCCTCATGTCCGCAATCCGAACCAGGCGCCGAGCGGTGGCCTTGGTCGCCGCAGCGGTGACTGTGGCATTCGGTGTGCCGATCGGTTCTTCCGTCCAGGCCGCTCCGTCGGCGGCACCCACCGCGAGTCCGGTCACGTCGGGGATTCCGGCCCTGGTCGATCCCGGGGTCGACCTGGGCCGGCACGCGCCGGGACCCCAGCCGACCTGGTTCGACTCGATCTACTTCACCAGTTCGGTGCGGGCGAACGGTCAGGAGTTCGGCCTTCAGGTCCACACCCGCATCCTGCCGAACAGGGGCGAGGCCGCGTACCGCTGGACGTTCTCGGTGATCAACAAGACCACCGGCTGGTACAAGGACCACGCCGTGATGGTCGAGCCGGAGGACTACCGGTGGAGCCAGGGCAAGCTCGACATCCAAGCGCCGGGACTGAGCTGGACCGGTGACGCCACCCGCCAGTCGGTGCAGGTCCAGACACCCTGGGGATCACTCGACGTCCAACTGTCACCGACCGGCCCCGCCCTGAACTACGCGTCGACCGGTGTGTTCAACCTGGTCGACGGCGTGCCGAACTACGAGTTCGCGCTCCCGGCGGTGCGGACGTCCGGAACGCTCGTCGTCGAGGGCAGGAAGCACCAGATCGTGGGGACCTCCTGGCTGGACAGGCAGTGGGGCGAGATGCCCACGTCGCTCGTCCGGTGGACGTGGATGAACCTCGGCATGCCCAACGGTGACAAGGTCGCCATCTGGGACACGATCGGCACTGGAACCAGGAACAGCTGGGCGACGGTCCTGCACCCGGACGGCTCCTACCAGGTGGTCGCCGTCGAACCCCTCGCCCAGGGCGTCTCCCGGCAGTGGACCAGCCCGGCCACCGGCCAGACGTACCCCACCCGGTGGCGCATCCGGATTCCCGCCCTGCGGTCCGAACTCGACGTGCAGGTCACCGGAAACCCGGACCAGGAGATCGAAACCCCGGACGGTGGCGGCTACCTGGAAGCCACGGCGGCGTTCACCGGCAGGTACGACGGCAAGAACGTCCGTGGCGAGAACTACGTCGAGATGACCGGCGAGTGGAAACCCTGATCACCACCGAAGCCATTCGCAACTGACACGAACCCAGGCGCACTCTCCGGAGTCGCAGATCGGCCTGGTAGTAGGCGGCTCGTTCGGCGTGGCGGGTAAGCAGGTCCCGCAACTGCCGAAGCGGTCGGAGCAACGGTTTCACACCGGCAGCCCGGTGGTGAAGTCACGTTTCGGGCTGTCCGCGCCCGAGTAGTGCCCGTGGGGGCGGGATTTCGTCCCGTCCCCACGTGGGCACGCCCAGTCGACCGCAGGTCGGTGTCCCCCGTGAGGACTACAGAGAAGTGTCCACACCAAGGGGATTCGTGGTGCCGCTCTCCCTCATAGGTTTGCCAACGACGGCGTCAGTGCGTCACGGCACGCCGAGAACTTGGAGGGCAAGGGCGTTGAAGACAGTGCAACGGTCAGCGGGAGCCGGTATTCCCCGCAGGTTCACCGGGGTGGTGATCGCGGTGGCGCTCGCCGTCGCGGCGGCGGCTTGTGGCGCCGACCCGGAAGGAAACGCGCCGAGCGAGGACCCACCACCGGTCGCCGCCGAGGTGGCCGCCACGCCGCGCATCACATGGGGCACATGCCCGGCGTTGGCCGAGGGGGCCAGCCGCGACCCGCGGCTCACCTGCGGAACGGTGGAGGTTCCGCTCGACTACCGGAACCCCCGTGGCGAGAAGATCGAGGTGGCCGTCTCGAAGCTGCCGACAGCGAAGTCCGGCGACCGCCGCGGTGTTCTGCTGCTGAACCCGGGCGGGCCGGCGTTGGCCGGCCTGGACACGCCGGGGGTGGTGGCGCCGACTCTGCCGCCGTCGGTGGTGGCGGCCTACGACCTGATCGGCTTCGACCCGCGCGGGGTCCAGCACAGCACCCCGCAGAGCTGTGGTCTGGACGACCCTTCTCTCGCCGGCCTTTTCCCGTACCCGGCCGCGGACGGCTCGATCACCGCGAACGTCGACCACGCCCGCACCGACGCCGAACGGTGCGCGACGAGCGCCGGCGAGAAGCTCCGGTACTTCACCACCGCCAACACCGCCCGCGACATGGACCGCATCCGCGCGGCACTCGGCGAGGAGAAGATCTCCTACTGGGGCCAGTCCTACGGCACCTACCTCGGCACCGTCTACGCGTCACTGTTCCCCGATCGCGCCGACCGGGTGGTCCTCGAAGGCAACGTCGACCCCACCAAGGTCTGGGCCGGCGCGAAGGACAACTGGGGCAAGGCCATGTCGGAACGCTTCCCCGACGCGGCAAAGGTCGCCGCGGCGCAGCACGCCACGCTCCGGCTGGGCGGCACCGTCGACGAGGTGACCCGGACCTACCTCGCACTCGCCGACCGCCTCGACCGCACTCCCGCGCCCGTCCCCGGCACCCCATTGGCCCTGACGGGAGCGATGCTGCGCACCGTCACCTACAGCCTTCTGCTGCACAACGACACCCTCCCAGTGCTCGCCCAGTTCTGGAAAGCCGCCGCCGGACTGGCCGACGGCACCCCCACCGAGGCGGACCGCCAGGTGCTGCAACAGGTGTTCACCGCGCCACCGCCGACCCCGGGCGTGCCGGCCGACAACCAGGCCACCATGTTCCTGGCACTGACCTGCGGCGACGCGCAGTGGCCCAACGACGTCGACCAGTACGCCCGCCGCACCGCCGAGGACCGCGCGGCCTGGCCGCTCACCGCGGGGATGCCCGCCAACATCTGGCCGTGCGCGTTCTGGCCGAAACCGATCGAAAAGCCCGTCCGCGTGACCGACAAGGGACCGCGCAACACGCTGATCCTCCAGAACCGCAGGGACAACGCCACCCCGTGGGAGGACGGCCTCGGGCTCTACAAGGTCCTCGGCGAACGAGCCGCGTTCGTCGGCGCGGAACACGGCGGGCACTACGTCTACAACCAGGGCTCGACGTGCGTGGACGAGGCGACGGTGACGTTCCTGACCACCGGCCGGTTGCCGGACAAGAAGCTCCACTGCACCGACATCACCCCGCAGTGACCACGATTGCCGGCGGCAATTGTAGGTAGACGGGGAACTCCTGGTGGCGGGCTGGATGCCGTGACACCCGAAGGTATGGCCTGTTGTCCCCCTTGAGAGCTACACGGGTTGTTGTTCCCAGCGGGATTCCACGGTTGGGCCGGATGCCTAATCTCCCTGTCAAACGAAGAGCGCATCGCAGAGAGGACGAGGAAATGGTTCGTTTGAAGGAAGTCGGGCAGCTACGCAGGTATCGGTTCCCCCTGCTGCTGGTCACGTTCACCGTCGTGATGCTGGCGAACGCGGTCATCATGCAGCTGGTGTCGCCCATCGCGCTGCTCGCCCTGCCGGTGGGGGCCGTCTCCGTTCTCGTTGTCTTGGCCGGTTATCGCAAGCTGTCGCAGGTCGTGGAGCAGCGGGCGGACATCCCGGAGCTCGCCACGCCGCGGATGTGGTCACAGCTGCGGCGTGGGGCGTTGCTCGGGTCCGGGCTGTTCGTCCTGTTGATCCTGCTGATCGGGATGTTCGGTGGCTGGCAGGACATGTCGTGGGGCTCGATCTGGGGCTGCCTCGGCACTGCCGGGCTGGTGGCGAGCGTCGCGGTCACCGAAGAGGTGCTGTTCCGCGGCGTGCTCTTCCGGATCATGGAAGAACGCACCGGGACGGTGATCGCGCTGCTCGTGTCGTCGCTGATCTTCGGTCTGGCGCACTCGATCAACGCCGAAGCGACGCTCTGGGGCGTGTTGTCGATCGCCCTGACGGGCGGGTTGCTGACGACCGCCGCCTACGTCACGACCCGTTCGCTGTGGCTGTCGATCGGTCTGCACTTCGCCTGGAACTTCACCCACGCCGGCATCTTCGGCGTCGCGTTGTCCGGCTCGGCCGAGGTGCCGCACGGGCTGTTGCAGACCACGCTGTCCGGTCCTGCCGTGGTGACCGGTGGCACCTTCGGGCCTGAGGCGAGCCTGATCGCGCTGCTGGTCTGCGTTGTGCCCAGCGTCGCCCTGCTGCGCCGCGCCGCCCGCACCGGCCAGATCAAGCCGCGTGTCAAAGCCGGGGCCTGACCAGTACGCTCGCGCGATGCTCCTCGGGTGGCAAAGACTAACGCCGTCTACTAAGGACAGTGCGCTCGCACTGGTCCTCACGGCCCTGGCGTTCGTACCGACCGTGTCCACCATCGGCCCCCAGCTCGGGGACTTGCCGAGACGCCCGGTCGACGCGCTCGCGTTCGTGCTGGTCATCGCCCAAGCTGCGCCGCTCGCGATCAGACGACGCATGCCGGCGGGCTGTCTGGCGGTCATCGGTACCGCCTTCGCGCTGCACCAGTCGTTCGGCTACCCGGACACCATCGCCGGCATCGGGCTCTACCTGGCGCTCTTCGCCGTCGGAGCGCACCAGGTGGGGTACCGCCGCGTCATCGCGGCGATGGCGACCGCGGGCTACAGCGGGTTGGCGATCACGTTGCACCTGCTGGGCTCGCCCAGTCAGCTTCAAGTGTTCGTCGTCTTCTACCTGAGTCTGGTGGTGATGTGGATGGCCGGGACCGCGATGCGCCGGTGGCGGGCCGAGGAGGCGGAGAACCGTCGGCTGAGTGTCGAGGTGGCGACCGCCGGAGAGCGGGCCCGCATCGCGCGGGACCTGCACGATGTGGTGACCCACCACGTGACGGCGATGGTCGTCCAAGCGGACGCGGCACAGTTCTTGCTCGACGGGGCACCGGAAGAGGTGGGGCGAGGGCTCGACGCCATCAGCGTCACGGGCCGCCGGGCGTTGACGGACCTGCGTCACCTGCTCGACGTGCTCGAGGCGACGGGTGACTCGGCGAGGGCCGACCGGTCGCCGACCCTGGGCCGGGTCGGCGACCTGGTCGAGCAGGCCCGGCTCTCCGGCCAGCCGGTCGAGCTGACCAGGCGGGGCGACCAGCGTGAGCACGCCGTCGACGTCGAATTGGCGGCGTACCGGGTGGTGCAGGAGGCGCTGACCAACGCGTTGAAGCACGCGGCGGGACACCTGACCCGGGTCGAGATCGACGATCACGACGACCGGATCGAGATCGAGGTCACGACGGACGGGATCTCCGCGGGCACGCCCGCGATCGGGTCGGGTGGGCGCGGCCTGAGCGGGCTGCGGGAGCGGGTACGGATGCTAGATGGTGAACTGGTGGCCGGGGCCCGGCCCGAAGGCGGGTTCCGGGTGCACGCTCTCATCCCGTCACGGAGGCAGGCATGACCATCCGGGTTCTGGTGTGCGAGGACCAGGAACTGGTGCGCGCCGGGTACAACACAATCTTCTCGGCGCAACCGGACATGGAGGTCGTCGGCGAGGCGGCGGACGGCAGGCGGGCCGTCGAGGAGGCGCTGCGGCTGCGCCCGGACGTCGTGGTGATGGACATCCGCATGCCCATCCTCGACGGTATCGAGGCCACTCGCCGGCTGGCCGGGCCCGGTGTGGGGACCCCGGCGAAAGTGTTGATGGTCACCACGTTCAACGTCGACGAGTACGTCTACGAGGCGCTCAAGGCCGGTGCCAGCGGGTTCCTGCTCAAGGACGCGCCACCGGCGGAACTGATCAAGGGCGTGCGCACTGTCGCCGCCGGGGAATCGCTGGTGGCGCCGGCCGTCACCCGAGCGTTGATCGGCCACTTCGCCGAGCGCCTGCGCCCCACCGACACCACCCACCCGGCCCGGGAGCACGTCCGGCAGACCCTCGCTCGCCGGGAACTCGAAGTGCTCGTGCAGATCGCCGCCGGCCTGTCGAATGCGGAGATCGCCGAAAAGCTGTGCATCACCACGGAAACCGTGAAGACCTACGTCTCCCGAATCCTGACCAAACTCGACCTGCGTGATCGCGTGCAGGCGGTGGTCCTCGCCTACCGGGTAGGACTGGTCGTCGCCGAGTGACGCCCGTGCACTTCGAGCCGGCAGTAGAACGTCAGCTCGCACCAACCTGGGCCCGTGCCTGCCGAACTTCCGTCCATTCAGGGCGGAAACGACACGGTGCCCCTCCGCAGAGCTGGTCACGGACTCGCCGGGTGCGGACGCGTCGGAAAGGGACTCGGCCCTGAAAGCTCCTTGTCCCGCCCGAAAGGGCAGAGCCGTCGACCGAACCTCGTCTCGGTCCGGTGATCGCGGCTAAGGTCGCCGCGTGATCGCAGACATCCTCGGCCCGTTCCGCGACGAGGCGCTCGCACGAGGTATCCCGACCGGCGACGTCGAGCGGTGGATCAGCATCGCCCGCCCGTGCGCGACCTTGACGCCGTCCGCGAACGGGCCGGTCGTGGCCCGCTTCGGTGGCCCCCTGATGCTCCCCGCCGACGCCCCGGACCCGTGGTTCCCCCTCGTCGCCACCATCGACTGCGAGGCCCTGCCCCCGGACGCCACGGACCTCCCCCTCCCCCCTGACGGTCGACTGCTGTTGTTCGCCTTTCCCCTGGCGGACGATCCCGGCGTGGCATCGGCCGGTGAAGCGCTCCACATCCCCGCCGGCACGACAGTCGAGGAACGAGAGAACAACCCGTACTTCTACGGCGAAGTCCCGGACTACGACCAGGTCTGCCGAGCGTTCCCCCAGGGCGAGCTGCGCCTGACCACGAACGTCTCCCTGCCGCACTCCGGGATCAAGGACATCCCCGAGCCGCCGTACTCCGTGCCACTGCCCGGCCACCCGCGCTCCGAGGAACTGGTCGCGGTGTGGTGGGAAACCCGAGGCAAGATCGCCTCCGACGGCCCGCTCCAGATCGGCGGCTACGGCACGGACGAGTCCGGACTGGACCCCGTCACCTCCGCCGCGGAGTCCGCGGCGGAAGCCGAACGAGCGGGCCACCGGCCGGCGGCAGAGCCACCCGGCACCGACGACTGGGTGCTAATCGCCGACTGGTACCCCGACATCCGAGGCTTGGAAGGCACCACCGTCCACTGGACGATTCCGCGAGCCGACCTGGCCGCACGACGCTTCGAACGAACGCACGTCACCACGTACTGGAACCCCTGAGACCGCAGTGACCGCAGTGCCACGCTGAGACACCATCCGAAGAACTCGGTTGCATCGTGCTGCGGACCGCCGACCCGATAGCGCGTGGCCACTCGTTCGACCATGAATGCACTCCCGCGGATACCGTCACCCCGCGATGGCGGTCAGTCGATCAGGCCGGCCACGTTGGCGCGGTCCGCGCCGAGTTGAACGTAGGTGCGCGCCCACTGCTGGTCGGTTCCGGTGGGTGGCTGCCCGTCGCAGAAGGGTTTGCGGCCGTGTGCGGTGTAGTAGCGCAGGAGGGGAAGTGTTTCGTCGGTGCGGCGGAGAGTGTCGTCGGAGTAGCGCGGGCCGGGTGGTGTGGGCTGGTGTTTCAGGCAGGTGATGTCCGCTGCGCCCTCGGTGTCGAAGACCGGTCCGGGGTCCGGGGTGGAGCACGCGGTGAGCAGCACGGCCGTGCTCAGGACGAGTGCGGTGGTGCGCATGAAGGGGTTCTCCTATCCGAGTGCGGCGCGCAGGGTCAGCCCGAGGCCGACGAGGAGGACGAGCGCGGCGGTCAGCGCTGGGAGTGCGGTGAAGCGGTCGCGGAGGCGTTCGACGGCGGCGAGCCGGTCGCGCAGGCGGACCAGGAGCAGGCCGACTGCGACGAGGGTGGCGGCCATGCCGATCCCGTAGGCGATCACGAGCAGCACGCCGAACCAGGTGCGGCCGAGGGCGACCGCACCGAGCAGGACGACCAGGGCGGACGGGCTGGGGACGAGTCCGCCCGCGATCCCCATGCCGACCAGACCCGAACGACCCACCCGACGCCCGTGCCCATGTCCATGTCCGTGCCCGTGGCCGTGTCCGTGCCCGTGGCCGTGTCCCTGGACGACGAGTGCGGGATGTCCGGTGCGCAGGGCGGAGCGCAGCAGAACGGTCCCGATGGTGGCGACCAGGAGGCCGCTGAGGATGCCCAGGACCCGCAGGAGCGACTCGCCCGCCAGGGTGCTGGTGGCGCTGATCAGCAGGCCGATGACGAGCACACCGAGGGTGTGGGTGAGGGTGACGGTCGCCCCGACCGCCACCGCGTCCCGGGCGGTGCCCTCACGACCGGCGAGGTAGGCGGCGATCACCGTCTTGCCGTGTCCGGGCAGCGCCGCGTGCGACGCGCCCAGCAGCAGCGCCAGCAGCACGGCGAGCATCCCGACCAGCGGGGTGAGGTCCTGTTCGCCGACGATGTCGGTGAACGCGCGGGTCGCGGTGCCGAGCAGCGAGGTGCCGCCCGGTCCGGCGACCGCGCCCGACGCGGTGGACGTGCCGGGCTCGACGCGCAGGCTGACCGACCGCACGTCGAGCGGGTCGGACAGCAGGTCGTCCGGGTAGGCGCGCAGGGTGTCGCTGGTGCTCGACGCCGGCACGGGGGGATCGACCAGCGCTGTGCCGTCCCCGACGGCGGTCATCTCGTGCCAGCCGACCCGGTCGCCGCGGTACGCGTCGCGCACGTCGAGCACCGCCGTCCGGTCGAGGTCGGCGGGCGCGGTGAACGAGCAGGTCAGGCGGGTGGTGGTGAGTCCCGCTTCGCCGGCGGGCGACTCGACGGCCGCCGAACGGGCGGTCAGCGCGACCGCGCCGCCGTCCACCCGCAGCTCCACGCCCCGCCGCACGGCGTCGCACTCGCGGGAGGCGTAGGCAGGTTGCGCGGCGGGGCGTTCCTGGAGCGTCGGGATCTCGGCGAGGTCGATCACCGACACCAGGTCGACGCGGTCCGGGTGCACGGTGATCGCGTGGTGGTGGTTGACGGTGAAGTTGCCCAACGGGTGCGCGGAGGCCGCGGCCGGGACCAAGGTCAGCCCCAGGCCAGCGAACAACAGCACCACGACGGCCCTCATCGCAGGCCCGCCAACGCGGTCCGGGCGGCGGGGGCGTCGACCGGCGAGAAGTGCGGGTTGGTCGTCAACGCCAGATCGAGGGCCACCACGGCCTCGTCAGGACGGCCCAGGGCGGCGAGGATTATCCCCCGGTGGTAGGCGAACGTGGCGTTGCGCCACCCGGTGCGCGCGGCGAGGTCCGCGTACTCGACCGCCTCGGCGTCGCGTCCGTCCAGGTGCAGCGCCCAGGCGAGGGCGTCGGCGACCAGCGGGTGCGTGCGTCGGCTCCACTCCTGCCGTGCGGCGGCCACCGCGGTCGCCGGGTCGCCGCGGTCGGCGGCGGCGACGGACCGGCTCAGGTCGTCGGTGCTGCCGGCGCTCGCGAGCAGCCGCTCCTGCGTGGCCAGCACCTCGAACTGACGTGACGCGTCCGCGGTCCGGCCGGCGGCCCGCAGGAGGTTCGCGTACTCGTGGATGTACTGCGGCGACGGGACCCGCGCGACGATGTCGGCGTACCCGGCCAGTGCCTCGTCCAACGAACCACGCGCGGCGGCGACCTTGGCGTGCCCCTGCACCAGCGGCACGTCGTGCGGGTCGACGAGCAGGCCCCGGTCGTACTGGTCGGTGGCCTCGGCCAGGTCGCCGTTGTCGAACGCGAGCTCTCCCAGGTGGTAGCGGATGAACAGCACCTCGGCGGGCGTCGACGCGGCGTCCAGCGCGCGGAGGAGGGCCGCTCGCGCGGAGCCGACGTCGCCGCGTTGTTCGAAGTCGTAGGCGGCGCGGGTGAACGCCGGGACACCGGGTTCCAGGTCCACCATGCGCTGCGTCGCGGCGCGGGCGGCGTCGGCCTCGCCGAGTTGGGTCAGGGCGTCGGCGAGGACGCCGTAGACCTCGGCGGTGTCGGGCAACGCGAGGCGCGCCTGCTCGGCGTGGTCGCGGGCGGCGGCGAAGTCGTGGCGTGCGTTGGCCAGCGCGCCGAGACCGATGTGGGCGGCTCCGTTGCGCTCGGGTCGGTAGCGCAGCGACGTGTCCAGCGCACCCTGCGCTTTGGCGTAGTAGGCGGGATCCCCCGTCACTCGCGCCTGCTCCACGTAGGCCGCGCCGAGTTGCGCCCAGGTGCCGGCGTCCTCCGGCACGCGACGCAGCCGCTCCTGCGCCGCGGACACACCGCGCTGCACCCCGCTGTGCGCCACGGGTGCGGCCGGCAGCACAGGCGGGTCGTCGCGGCGCGACGCCGTCACCGTCGTCACCAGCAGCACCACACCCGAAGCGATCACCAGCAAAGCCACAATCCTGCGCCTGGTCATGACACTCCAAAAGAGAGGGTGCGGCAGGTGCGTCCCGGAAGACGCTCCTGCCGCCCGTGGTGCTAGGACATCGCCGGAACAGTCCACTGTGGACGCTTGCGCAGCAGCCAGGCGCCGGCACCGATCAGCAGTGCGGCCAGCGCCGCGTTGAGCACGAGCCCGGCAGGGAGACCGGTACCGCCGCCGCCACCGCCACCAGAGGGCGCAACGGCTCCGCCGGCCCCGGAGTTGACCGCCGTGTTGTTCGGCAGTGCCACGTACGGGAACGTCGCGCCGAACGCCTTGTCGTTCGCGTTCACCTTGTCCCCCGCCGCCAGCGCGGGCACGATGCCGGTGACCGCCGCGCCCTCCAACGCCTGCACCCCGATGTCCACGACGTCGTCGGCCAGGCGTCGTCCGTTCGGGTAGCCCTGGAGATCGTTGGCGAGCACGCCCAACCGGTTCGGCGACGCGGTGGGCGGCACGGACACGTTGAGCCGCAACTGCTCGGACGGCGTGAACCGCTTGGGGTTGACGTCGGCGTTGTTCAGCTGCGAGTTGAGGTCGGCCTTGATCGGCCCGCCCAGCTTGGTGGTGATGCCGGTCAGGAAGATCTCGACCAGGTCGTCGCGCGGCGTCGCGGGCGCGGGGATGCCGTAGATCGCCTGGATCAGCTTGGGCACCTCCGGATCGGTCACCCGGTTCACCAGTTCGGGGATCTTCCCGTCACGGTCGGGCGTCAACCCGTTGAACTTGTCCTTCAACGCCGCCGGCACCACGACCTCGTTCACCAGCGGGTTGCCCAGCCGCGACACCTGCACGTGAGGTCCGAACGCCCGGGAGTCGCCCGGACTGAGCGCCATCGACTGCCGCTCGGTGTCGCTCCACACCCCGATGACGGGGTTGCGCGACGCGTCGCCCTTGAGCGCCAACTGGGACTTGGGCACCTGCAACGCGATGGTGTTGACGTTGAACCCGGCCAGCGTGTCCTGCCCGACCTCCGACAGGTTGCCGCCGTAGAGCAGGTCGAACACCCGCAGGTCGAGGAAGAACGCGTCGTCGGCCTGACCCACGTAACTCTTGCCGCCGCCCGGAACGTCCGTCACCGCCTGCGCGCGCAACGCGCCGTAGTCCGGCATGGACGCCGGGCCGGTGTTGGACGGCGCCACCTTCCCGGAGCGGATCAGCTTGCGGTCGCGGCCGTCGGCGTCCCAGAGCTCCAGCGTGTAGGTCTGCCGGAACAGCAGGTTCTCGTCGTCCAACGACGTGACCGGGCCGTTGTTGTAGAGGAAGGTCGACTTGCCGCGCCGGTCGTCGGTGCGGAACGTCCACCGGTAGGTGAGGTCGGCGCGCGCGTCGCCGTCGTTGTCGATGTTGATGTCGTAGTGGGCGTCGGTCGCCCACGGGTAGAAGTTGGGACCGCCGTTGGGTTCCTGGAACGGCGACCAGTTCGCCACCAACGTCACCGTGTCGGGCTTGTCGGGGCTGACGAACGCGTAGACGTCCGTGTTGTCCACCGCCGGATCACCGGCGATCAACGGCGCTTCCCGGTGGCTCGACGCTCCGGCCGGACCAGACCCGCCGATCAGACCGGCGGCGAGCACCGTGCTCCCGACCGCGATCAGACTTGCCGCCACACGTCGTCGACGACGCGTGGGTGGGGGTGCTGACATGCTCCATCCCTTCGGATCGACACCCGTCCGAGGCGCAACCCGCCGCACGGACAGGACACTCCCGGTTCGGACGGGCCCGAAACGCGGTTCACCAGTTCACCCGATCGCCCTCTTGCACATTCACGGCAGCAGCGCGGCTCGACCCGTCATCCGATGTTTCGTCGGCACCTGCCCTCGGTGGCGAATGGACTTCGTTCGCTCTGTTCCCATTCCGCTGACGAGGTGTCGCTGACGCAGGCCATCGAGGAGGTGGTCGCGACCACCAAGCGGCCGCGAGCCGTCGACAACGAGGAACTTCACGCCGCGCTCGACAAGACCCGCCAGGCGCATCAGGACGCGCCCGCTTGCAGGTGGCCCTTTCGCCATGCCAGCCAAAGGGTCGTGCCGGGACCCGCCCCGGCCGTCGCCGCTGACTACAGCACACCCGCGAAACTCGACGACCTCCTGCACGGCGGAGGCGTCGATCGGACCGCTGACCGCTCGCTGACAGCTGGGGCGCTGACGCCGTTCGGGCGCTTAACACCCTCGATCCGCAGGTCCTAGCCTGTGGGTCAGGGGTTTTCGACACACAGGGGGTATTGCGATGGAATTCGTCGGGTCCGGATCACCGCAGGAGGTCTCGCGGTGAAGGCATTGGTGACGACAGCCGCGCTGTTGGCTGCCCTGGTCGCGCCGGCGGTGGTGGCGGCCCCGGTCGCCACGGCGGCCCCGACCGGGTTCGGCGTGGCCGGTTCGCCCGGTCCGAACTGCGACGCCGGGCTGTGCGCCGAGTTCCGGCGTTCGACGGCGAGCGGGTCGCCCCGCACCTGGGGGTACGGCTCGTTCACCGGGTCCGGCAGTCGGTCGGTCGAGCTGAAGGTGACGCTCTACACGTACTGGAAGCCGCAGTACGTGGCGATCGCCACGGCCACGACCACGGGCAACGGGTTCCGCGAGGTGAGCACCCGCGAGACGACCACCGACTCCCTCATCATGCTCACGTGCGCCCGCATCACGTACCAGGACAACCAGGAGACCCGTCAGATCTGCGACAACTGAGTCCCATCGGGCGCCCGTCAGGACCAGGGTTACGCTCGACCATGCAGGTGGTGTGCGGTGGTGGGTGAGGGATCGCCGGTCCTTGAGGTGGGCGATGCCGTGTTCGACGCGGATACGGTGTGAAGAGTGGGCTTTGCGTTGTGCGGCAAGGATTTTCTCGTACCAGGGTGGTGGGTCCTTCCGGAACCTGCGGCGGTGTCACCACGCGCCGCAGGTTCCGGCACCGAGGCCCTGGCATCCGGCGTCGGCGAGGATCTGCGCATCGTGCGCGTCGTGGAGCAGGCCGATCAGGCCCCGCGTCGCGGGCCTGGGTGATGTCGGCGACCGAACCTGGCACGGTCGCGCCGTAGTACAACACCCGGTCCGCGAGGTCGGCGGGCACCATGGTCTTGACGGCGTTCTGCCTGGACTCCCCGGAGAAGAACCGGTGCCGGTCGACACGAAGCCGCGCGGCGAGTACGTCGAGGGTGAGTCCCTGACGGACATGCACCGGTGTGACAACAGGCGATCCACGAACACCAGCGTGTACTTCGCGCCTGCACCCGGAGCGGAGCCGTGGAGCTTGAGCGTGGTTTCCTCGATACGGCTGAAGCGCCCGTCGGGCGCGAACTCGCCGAAAACGTAGACCTCCGTGCGTACGGTCGATCCGTCCGTCTTGGTGACCTCGACGGTGTGGCGATCGGCGTAGTGGGCACCGTCGTACAGCTCGTCATGAACCTCGACAGACCCTGCGGTCACGATCGTGCGCAGGTGGGCGATGTGCTCGACAAACCCCTGGCGGTCAGCCCACTCACCGTCGGTACGTTGGCGGTAGTCGGGGGTGAAGTGCCGGTCGATGGCCTTATACAGGTCGAGATCGGGGGTGAACAACAGGTCTGTGAGGACAGCACGAATACCGGTCCGATTCATGGAGATCCTTTCGCCACAGCCGCATATGCGTGCGCCACGCACGCACTACGAGGAAGCTGGTCCGCCGTGAACCCGACCCCTTCGACCGGCGGGCGACCCTGCTAATCCTCACCGAGCACGGTGAACACGTGGTGGACGAGCTACGCCGCCGGCTGGCCGCCCACATCACCGCAAGCCTCACCGCCTGGCCGCCAGGCGAAGCCCAAACGTTCGCCCGGGGCCTGCGCCGGTTCATCACCGAAGGCCCCTTTGCCTGAGCCGTCGAGCAGCCCTCGACGGCTCCGAACGAGACCGGCTGTGCCGATTGCCGACACCCCGATCCTCATCGCCGCACCTGGGTGCAGCAGAACCCCGCACTTCGTCCACAGCATCGCTGAATCCGGGCAGCGGGGAGGCGATCTCGACGGTCACCTCTCCCGCCGCCTCACGGAGTCCGGCTCCCGACCGTCAGACCTCCGGGTCGAGGAACCTCGCGTGCACGGGCTCGAATGGTGAGTTCCAACTCGCCAGGGCGGCCCGGATGGTGGCCTCGGGGTCGGTGCAGAAGTCCGGCGGGGCTTCGTCACAGCCGGGCACGTCGCCGACCCAGAACTCGGCCGAGACCCCGCTGACGAACAGTTCGCCGGACCTCAACAGGTCCAGTTGGAACGTCCAGCCGCAGTCCGACACCGATGGGGCTCGACTCCATGCTCGGCCAGGCCGTCCACCCGCGACGCGTTTCACCCCGCCAGGACACCCTCGAACTACTGCTGGCCCACGACGTCACCGTGTTGATCAAGAACTACCTGCTGCGCGGCGGCGAGGTCTGGGGTCATGGCGAGATCTGGTCAGACCCGACTCGTACGATCCTCTGTCCGGTCTGCGCCGGGAACGGGACGTTGTCGGGGAACGCCGCCGGATCGCCACCGTGTACGCGGAGTCCCTGGGCTGACGACGAAACGGCCTGCTTCGACCCTCGGCCGGGCGGCTGGTTCTCGTGCGTACGTCCGTCCGGGCGGTCGGTGCGTCGAAGCCGGGGGACGGTGGTCGGTCGTGCGGTAGACCGGGTTGGTCGAGGAACTGCCAGGCTGCTTCGGGAGGGTGGGGATGGCGAGTCCGGGTCAGGCCGTGCACCGCACGATCGTGGTGGTGGACGTGGAGGGGTTCGGTGACGCGCGCCGGACGCTGCCCCACCAGGTGGCGACTCGGGCCGGGTTGTACCGGGTGGTCGGCGCGGCGCTGCGTGCGGCGGGGGTGCCGTGGGAGGGCTGCTACCACGAGGATCGCGGTGACGGCGTGTTCGTACTGGTCCCGCCCGGGTACGCCAAGGCGCCGCTGGTCGAGGTGATGCCGGTGGCGTTGGCGGCGGCGTTGCGGGAGCACAACGACGCCGGCCCGACGGCGCAGCACGTCCGGTTGCGGGTGGCGGTGCACGCCGGCGAGGTGGTCTTCGACCGGCACGGTGTCACCTCGACCGCGGTCACCACGGCCTTCCGGCTGCTGGACGCGCCGCCGGTGAAGGCGGCGTTGCGACAGTCGCCCGGTCTGGTCGCGTTGGTGGTGTCGCGCTGGGTGTTCGACGAGGTGGTCCGCCACTCCGCGGTGCTGGACCCGGCGACGTTCCGGCCGGTGCCGGTGGCGGTGAAGGAGGTCCGCGACACCGCCTGGCTCGCCCTGCCCGACCATCCCCACCCCGCCGACCAGGGCGTGCTCGACCGGCCGGCGGGCCCGGTCGCACCCGACGGCGGTGGCCCGACGCCTCGGCAACTGCCCGGGGCACCGACACTGTTCGTCGGCCGCGAGAAGTACCTGGCCGACCTGGACCGCGCCCTGACGCCCGGCAACGGCGACCATGCACCGGGGGCGGCGGTGATGATCTCGGCGTTGGGCGGCGCGGGCGGGGTCGGCAAGACCTGGCTGGCGCTGCACTGGGCCCACCGCCACACCGACCGGTTCCCCGACGGGCAACTGTTCGTCGACCTGCGCGGCTTCGGCCCCTCCGGCGACCCGACGGATCCGGCGGTGGCGGTGCGCGGCTTCCTCGACGCCCTCGGCGTCGACCCCGAGCGCATCCCGACCGACCTCGACGCCCTAGCCGCGCTGTACCGCAGCCTGGTCGCAGGGCGACGGATGCTGATCGTGCTGGACAACGCCGCCACCAGCGACCAGGTCGTCCCCCTGCTGCCCGGCACAGCCACCTGCACCGTGCTGGTCACCGGCCGCCGCAGACTCGCCTCGCTGATCGACCGGCACGGCGCCCGCCACCTGACCCTGGACGTCCCGGACCGCGACGAGGCCCGCGCCCTGCTGACCGCGCGCCTGCCCGCCGACCGGGTCGCCGCCGAGAACGACGCCGTCGACGAACTGGTGACGCTGTGCGGGGCCTACCCGCTGGCCCTGGCGATCACCGCCCGCACCGCCGCCACCCGCCCCGCCATCCCGCTGTCCGAGATCGCCACCGAACTGCGCGAACTCGGTCTGGAAGCGCTCGACCACGACTCCGACCCCGCCGCCGGCCTGCCCACCGTGCTCTCCTGGTCCCTGCGCCACCTCACCGAACAGCAGCGCACCACGTTCTCGCTGCTGGGCATCGCACCCGGTCCCGACACCACCTCGCCCGCCACCGCCGCCCTCACCGGCCTGCCCCACGGCCCGGCCCGCAGGACGCTGACGGCGCTGGAGGACGCGTCGCTGATCGAACGGCGACCGGGAGGCCGCTACGCGATGCACGACCTCGTCCGCGCCTACGCCGCCACCACCGCCCACGCCCTGTCCGACGACGAACGGATGGCCGCCCTGACGCGGGTGACGGACTTCCACCTGCACACCGCCCACGCCGCCGACCGCCTTCTGCGTCCCGACCGCCCGATGCTGCTGCCCGACCCGCCCGCACCCGGCGTCCATCCGTACCCGTTGTCCGACGCCGCGGCGGCGACCTCCTGGCTGGACGCCGAGCACGCCACCCTCCTCGCCGCCCAGCACACCGCCGCCCTTCTCGGCCGCCACGACGCCGTATGGCACTTCGCCTGGGCATTGGACACTTTTCACTTCCGGCGAGGGCACCGGCACAACGCCGTCGCCTCCTGGCGGGCAGCCGTGGACGCCGCCGCCCACCTGCCCACCCCCACCGCCCGCGTCCGCGCCCACCGGCACCTCGGTTACGCCTGTACCCGGCTGGGCCTGCACCAGGAGGCCACCAGGCACTTGGGCCAAGCACTCGACCTGTCGGTACACCTTCGGGATGTCACCGAGCAGGCGCACACCCACCTGGCGCTCGCCTTCGCCTGGGGACGACAGGGGGACGATCGGCAGGCGCTGGGTCACGCGCACCGCGCACTCGACCTCCAACGCGTCCTGGACAACCCGGCGGCGGAAGCCGACGCGCACAACCTGGTGGGTTGGTACGCCGCGCGCCTGGGCCACTTCGACACCGCCCGCGACCACTGCCACGCCGCCCTCATCCTGCACCGAGAACGCCACGACCCCGACGGTGAGGCGGCAGCGCTGGACAGTCTCGGGCTGATCGCGCACCGCACCGGCAACCACCACCAGGCCATCGACCACTACCACCAAGCCCTGACGGTGTTCCGCCCACTCGGCTACACCTACCAGGTCGCGGACACCCTCGACCGGATCGGCCACTCCTACGCGGCTCTCGGACAACGTGAACACGCCCACGCGGCCTGGCAAGAGGCCCTGGAGTCGTACCGGGAACAAGGGCGCGACACCGAAGCCGACCGCATCCGAGAACAGCTCGACGACCTCGACACCACCAACCGCAGTCCGGACGCAGCCGCTGACAGTTCATAGGCGGGCATCAGGGCGAAAAACGACTGCTCACTCCGTGCCCACTGGGTCCGCGGATCTCCCCGAGATCACCACCAGCCTTGGCTCACGAAACGTCGATGACACGCCAGACGCTCCGACTCGGGCAGTCGCGACCCCGCTCCGGTGCGCGCGGCCAGGCGCGGGGTTGTCCACTGGCCGCGCCGGGCCGGCTGCGTGGGAGCTGCCACCGGTGTCCGGCGACCGTCCCGGACCTGGACCCGGGTTCTGACGAGCCGGTACGTCACCACCGGCCCACCACCGAGGGCAGGAACGTTTCGAAGATCACCGCCCGGGACCGGCCCGCCGGATCCGGGCGCCGTCCACCAGGACCGGCGGGTAGCCGGCGTCGAGGGCGACCAGCAGGTCCCCGTCGTCGTCGGCGACGGGGACGGGGACGGGGACGGCGGTGTCCAGCGCGCCGGCGACCGCGCCGGCCCGGCCGCCGAGCTGTTCGACACCGCTCGCCTCACCACCGAAACCGTCGAGTTCGCCGCGGTGGGCTCAGCGTCGACGTCCTCGGCGGGCACCTCGCCGGCGCGGGCTTCACCGACGCGTTGCGGGTCGCGGTCGTGGCGCTGGGGAGTTGTGGCGTCGCCGCGGCCCGGGGCAAACGGTTGCTGCGGCGTGCCGGCGCGCCGTAAACACCGGAACTGAACGACGACCACCGGCCAACCATGCGGGAGTTTCCCTCTTTCGAGTGCCCGGCGTTATACCGGCCAGCGGTCTGGACCATTCGGCAAAAGGGTGACGACTGCCGTCGAATTTTCCGTTCAACCGCCCGGACAGCCACCTGAAGTGTGCTTCCCGGATCCGCCGACGCCCGGTACGCCCGCACCGGGTGTCGGCGTCGGCGGAATCCGGCGGGAATCCACCCGAAACCGGACCAGCGGCTACGTGACCACCGTTCACGTGCCAGTCCGACCCGGTGATTCACCACCGGAAAGATCACTCCGCAATCATGCGAATTCACCCGTTCACCCCGATCGGCCGATTGAAATACCCACCACCCGACGTGAGGATGGTCCACGCGAGGGGACACCACTGCCTATCCGGATCAACGGGTGGGCACCTTTCGACCGCTCATACGGACTCCGCACCGTTGAGGATCCAGGGGGACTCCGATGTCACACGCGGCAAGATTGTCCTCGCGCGAACGCGAGGTGCTCGACCTCTACGCGACCGGGCTCACCTATCTGCAAATCGCCCGCCGCCTGGGGATAACGGCCAGCACGGTGGACACCTACCTGCGGCGCATTCGGGAGAAGAGTGGCATGATCACCGGAGCCGATCTGGTCCGGCTGGCCCTGTCATTGCGTTCGCGGGAATCCGGCACCGGATTCGACCCCGGTCTCCCGGGCTGAACGACGTGCGGCGGTGCGGTCCGGGATCCGGACCGCACCGCCGCGCCGAGGGGTTCACCTGGGCACGTGTCGGGCGGCTCGCAGCCGGGCCGCGTTGGCGTCCTTGGCCTTGGCGAACGCGTCCGGGTCCTTCTCGATGCGGGCGCGCTGGTAGGCCGACTCGACGGTGAACCACACGCCCACCAGGTTGGTCCTGACCTTGCAGTCGATGTCGGTCGCGGCCGTCGCGAGCTGCGTGGGCGTCACGTCGCCGATGAACGCCGGATCGCCCGCGACCGCGAGCGGGTCGGCGTAGTGGTGGCCGGCCTCCGCCATGCACGCGGACCACGCCGCGACGGCCGCGCGGACCCGGCTGTCCTGCCGGCCCGCCTCGAACGACTCGAACTGGAGCCGCTGCCCGAGCTGCGGGTCCGCGCCGGCGGGCAGGTCGCGGTCGAGCACGCGGTCCGCGTCGCCCGCACACCCGCCCTCGGGCACGGCCTGGCCCGCCAGCACCGACTGCCCCTGCCCGGTCAGCGCGTTCTGCCCGGTCGCGTCGAGCTCCGGTTTGACCGGCGCCGGGCGCAGCGCCGGGTCCCGGGGACCCATCCCGTACCCGTGGAGCTCAGCCAGGCCGGCGTCGGTGATCCCGTAGCGGCGCTCGGTGAGGCTGCGCGGGCCGAACGGCTGCGCGACCGGCAACGGCACGGTGTACTCCACGCCGAACCGGCGCAGGCACGCGGTGATCAGCAGGACCCTGGCGGCGGCGATCTCCACCCCCTGCTCGTCGGTCACCAGGTAGTCCTCGACCGGCAGCCGCAATTCCGCACCCGGCGCCACCGTGGGCACCGGGCCGATTTCGGGTTCGGTGCCGCGGGCCGGCGCGGAACACGCCGCGAGCGCCACGACGCACCAGACGAGAAGAACGCGGAATGAGCGCATGGCAGAGCCTCCAGCGGGTGTGCGCCATTTCGACCACGGGTGAAGCCGGCCCGACCGCGAACACCGGCCGGACCGACATCGGGTCACGCTCGACGAATCAGCAACTGCTCGACGAGTAGTAGGCCGACGAGATGGTGTTCTTGTAGGTGGCCGAGGCGTTGCCCACGTACCCCGGCGACAGGCAGCCGTGCGAACCGGTGTAGCCCGCGCCGGTGAACACGTGCCACCAGAACGAGTCGCGGTTCCGGTAGGACTCGGTGTTGTTGTCCGCCGAGACGCCCGTCCCCGGGAAGTTGTCGTCGGCGAAGTTCGAGTCCGAGACGTACAGGTCGAACACCCAGCCGCTTTGGCCGGTGAGGTAGTACAGGCCGAACTCGCCGGACTCCAGCGAGCCGTTCTTCCCGGCCGCGCCCGCCGGGCCGGCGGCCATGGTCAATCCGAGCACCGCGGCGAGCACCGCGCCGAGCAGAGTGGACTTTCTCGCGAATCCCATGGGTTCCCCTCGAATCCGATGAACCGGAACACCACGATGGTCGCCCCGCGAGCCCGCACCCGAGTAGTCGCGAGGGTTCGGTTCTTGACGTCCCCTCGCACACCTGCTAGGTCACCCGGCCGTGCTGCGGGGCAGGAGCACCCGCACCACCAACCCCCCTCCGTCCCGTGGCTCGGCCTCCACCCGGCCGCCGTGCGCGTGCACCACGGACCGCACGATCGACAGCCCCAGCCCGCTCCCGCCCACCGAGCCGACCCGGTTCGCGGCACGCTGGAACGGCTCGAACAGCCGGGCCACGGCCGGGTGCGGCACCACCGGCCCGGTGTTGGCCACCGACAGCTCCGCCTCCTCCCCCACCGGGGCCACCAGCACCCGCACCCAGCCGCCGGACACGTTGTGCCGCACGGCGTTGACCACGAGGTTGTGCGCCAACCGGTCGAGCAGCGTCCGGTCGCCGCGCACCGCCGCCGGCCCCCCGTCCACCGACACCGCCACCCCGAGGCGCTGCGCCTCGTGCCGGGTGAGGTCCACCGCGGCGGCGGCGGCCTCCGCGAGGTCGACGTCCTCGGGCGCGGCGATCTCGTGCTGCGACTGGGCCAGCGTCAGCAGGCCGTCCACCAGCGACTCGTGGCGGGCGTTGACCACCAGCAACGTCTCCCCCAGTTCCCGCAGCTCGACGGGCGCGTTCGGCCGGTTCATCGCCACCTCCAGCAACGTCCGGTTGATCGCCAGCGGTGTCTTGAGCTCGTGCGAGGCGTTGCCGACGAACTGGCGCTGGCCCGCGAACGCCGCGTCCAGGCGGGACAGCATGTCGTCGACCGTGTCGGCGAGCTCGCGCCACTCGTCGCGCGGCCCCCCGAACGCGATCCGCTCGTGCAGGTTGCGGTCCGCCACCCGGCGCGCGGTCGTCGTGATCCGGTGGATGGGGCGCAGCACGCGCCCGGCCGCGAACCACCCCGCCACCAGCGCGGCCAGGACGACGCCGCCCAGGCCGAGCAGGCCGCGCTCGACCAGCGGGTCCAACGTCCGCGCCCGCAGTTCGTCGCGCACCTGCCGCTCGGCGGCGGCCTGGCGGCTCTTGAGCTGCTCGGCCGCCTCGGCGGACGCGGGCTCCGACGCGAGCACCGGCACCTCGATCCGCTGGGTCGCGGTGCCCCGGTCGACCACCAGGCAGGCGATCGCGAGCACGCAGCCGCCGGCGAGCAGCGCGACCAGCCCGTGCAGCAGGGCGAGCCGGGTGCGCACGGTCCACCTCGGCCCGGTCATGGGATCCGGTAGCCGACGCCGAGCACGGTCTCCACCACCACCGGCGGGCCGAGCTTGCGGCGCAGCGTCATCACCGTGACGCGCAGGACGTTGGTGAACGGGTCGATGTGCTCGTCCCAGGCCCGTTCCAGGAGCTGCTCGGAGGTGACGACCGCGCCCTCGGCCCGCAGCAGCTCCTCCAGGATCGCGAACTCCTTGCGGGACACCGGAACGCGCCGGTCGTCGCGGAACACCTCCCGGCGGGCCGGGTCCAGCTCGACGCCCGCGCGGCGCAGGGTCGGCGGCGCGGCGGGGCGCGCGCGGCGACCCAGCGCCCGCACCCGGGCCACGAACTCCGCGAACGCGAACGGTTTGGGCAGGTAGTCGTCCGCACCGAGGGAGAGCCCGGCGACCCGGTCGCCGACCCGGCCGGCGGCGGTGAGCATCAGCACCCTGGTCAGCGCGCCGGACTCGACCACCCGCCGGCACACCTCGTCGCCGGGCACGTGCGGCAGGTCCCGGTCCAGGACGAGCACGTCGTAGTCGTTGACGGCCAACCGGTCGAGCGCCGCCGCGCCGTCGTAGACCACGTCCACG
The DNA here is from genome assembly GCF_000328705.1 of Saccharothrix espanaensis DSM 44229. Classification (NCBI taxonomy): domain Bacteria; kingdom Bacillati; phylum Actinomycetota; class Actinomycetes; order Pseudonocardiales; family Pseudonocardiaceae; genus Saccharothrix; species Saccharothrix espanaensis. The sequence goes on from NC_019673.1 coordinate 6,100,573, forward strand.
GCGACGGCCTCCTGTCGCAGCCCTTCGGCGACGGCGTCCGCGAGCAGCACTTCGTCCTCCACGACGAGTACGCGCATGTCGGGCACCTCCTGGCGCCTATCGTGACCGGAAGGCCATAAAACACCCATAAGCGAGCCGCTAATGCGCTCCTTACGGCAATTCCGCTGCAATTTCCCCCATCCGATGCACAAGGGGAGGGCAAATGTGCGGAACACGCTCGTTGACCGCGGTGCTCGTGGCGGTCTTGCTGGCCGGGTGCGCGGCGTCGCCCGAAGCGCCGAGCGTCGTCTCGGTGGGCAGCGGCTCCGCGTCCGCCGCCGCCGGGTCGGGGAACGCGGCGCAGGTCGTCGCGTACCGGGACTGCCTGGTGGCGAACGGGGCCGTGCTGGTCGACCACCCGACCGAGGAGGGGCTGCCGCAGATCGACAAGGAGCGCACGCCGGTGGACGTCGCGTCGACCGCCGCCGAGCGGTGCCGGGCCTTCGTTCCCTCGGGCGGGGAGGTGGCGAAACCCGATCCCAAGCTCATCGAGGCGCGCCAGCGGTACGCGGCGTGCCTGCGGCAGAACGGGATCCCGGACTACCCGGACCCAGACCCTCAGACCGGCGACCCGCGCATCGGCGACGACCTGGCGGGCAGGCTCAAGGAAGACCCGAAACTGCCCGCCGCCGAGGCCGCGTGCCACGACATCCTGACCGGGGCGGGCGACAAGGGCACGGTGGGCGGATGACCTCACGGCGCCGTCGCGTGCTCCGGGCGGTGGCCGCGCTCCTCGTGGTGGCGGGCGCGGGTGCGGCGGTCCCGCTGTGGTCGAGGTGGACGACGACCGCCGCACCGCCGCCCGCGCCCGCCCCCGGCGTCACCGCGCCGGTCACCAGGGCCACCCTCGCCGAGACCACCGCCGTGGACGGTGAGCTCGGGTATGGCCCGGCGGTGCCGCTGACGTCCAAGGCCGCCGGCACGGTGACGTGGCTGCCGGAGGTGGGCGCGGTGTTGACGCGCGGGGACGTCCTGTTGCGAGCCGACGAGAAGCCGGTCGTGGTGCTGCTCGGGCCGCTGCCGATGTACCGGTCGCTGGCGCGGGACTCGACCGGCCGCGACGTGCGCCAGTTCGAGGAGAACCTGCGTGCGCTGGGGTACGTCGGGTTCACCGTGGACGAGAAGTACACCGAGGCCACGGCGAACGCCGTGAAGCGGTGGCAGCGCGCGCTGCGGGTCGAGGACACCGGCGAGATCGACCCGGGCGGCGTGGTCTACGTGCCGGAACCGGTGCGCGTGTCGTCCCGCGCGGTCCGGATCGGCGGGAGCGCGTCGGGCGAGGTCCTCTCGCACACGCCCGACGTCAAGGTGGTCACGGTCGACGCGCGGGCGAAGGACGTCGCGTGGGCGGTGGTCGGGGCCGGGGTGTCGGTCGCGCTGCCCGGTGGCGCGCAGGTCCCCGGTGTGGTCGCCGCCGTCGGCACGGAACTCAGCACGGGCACGGGCACCGGCACCGGCCAGCCGGGAGGCAACCCGACGGGTCAGTCGACGAACGCGACGGTGCCGGTCACGATCACCGTCGCCGACCAGAACGCGGTGGCCTCGATGACCAAGGCCCCGGTGCAGGTGCGCTACACCGCGCGGGCGCGGCCGGACGTGCTGACCGTCCCGGTGCCCGCGCTCCTCGCGCCGGTCGAGGGCGGCTACGCCGTCGAGGTCGTCGACGGCGACGCCACCAGGGTGGTGGCGGTGGAGACCGGCCTGTTCGCCGACGGCCGGGTCGAGGTGCGCGGCCCGGGGCTCGTCGAGGGCATGACCGTGCGGGTGCCGGGATGAGCGGCGCGGTGGCCCTGCTGCGGGGCGTGTCGAAGGTGTTCGACAACGGCGTGGTCGCGTTGGCCGGCGTGGACCTCGCCGTCGCGGCGGGTGAGCTGGTGGGCGTCGTCGGCCCGTCCGGGTCGGGCAAGTCGACGCTGCTCAACGTGCTGGGCACGCTGGACCGGCCGTCGTCGGGCGAGGTGTTGGTGGACGGCGAGGACGTGGCGGCGCTGTCGGACCGGGCGCTGTCCGCGCTGCGCGCGCACCGGATCGGGTTCGTGTTCCAGCGCTTCCACCTGACCGCCGGCAAGACCGCGCTGGACAGCGTGGCGGACGGCCTGCTCTACACCGGGACGCGCCGGCCGGAACGCCTGCGCCGGGCCGGGGACGTGCTGGGCCGGGTGGGGTTGGGCGACCGACTCGCCCACCGGCCGCACCAGCTGTCGGGCGGCGAGCGGCAGCGGGTGGCCATCGCCCGCGCCGTGGTCGGGCGACCGGCGCTGCTGCTCGCGGACGAGCCGACCGGCAACCTCGACTCCGAGTCCGGGACCAGGGTGCTGGAGGTCCTGCGCGGCCTGCACGTCGGCGGGACCGCGGTCGTGGTGATCACGCACGACCTCGACATCGCCGCGCGGCTGCCGCGCCAGGTGCACCTGCGGGACGGGAGGGTGACCGGGTGAGGACGCGTCTCTCGGTGTCCGACGCGGTGCGGGTGGCCGCGTCCGGGTTGCGCACCGGGCCGTTGCGGGTGGCGCTGGCCGCCCTGGGCATCACGATCGGGATCGCGGCGATGCTGGCCGTGGTCGGGGTGTCGGCGTCCAGCCGGGGCGAGCTGGACGAGCGGTTGGCGGCGCTGGGCACGAACCTGCTGACCGTGGAACCGGGCAGCACGGTGTACGGGGAGGGCGCGAAGCTGCCGGCCGAGTCCGTCGGCATGGTGCGGCGCATCCCTCCCGTCCGGTCCACCTCCGCGACCGGGCGGCTCACGGCGGGCGTGTACCGCAACGACCACGTGCCGTCCGGCGACACCGGGGGCATCGCGGTGCTGGCCGCCCGGCTCGACCTGCTGGACACCTCGGCCGGTCGCGTCGCCACCGGTCGCTGGCTGGACGGCGCCACCGCGACCTACCCGGCGGTGGTCCTCGGTGCGCGGGCGGCGCGGCAGCTGCTGGTCTCCACGCCGGGCACGCGGTTGTGGCTGGGCGGCCGGTGGTTCGGCGTGGTCGGCGTCCTGGCCCCGGTCGCCCTGGCCCCCGAGCTCGACACCGCCGCGCTGGTCGGGTGGCCGGCGGCGGCGGAGTACCTCGGGTTCGACGGGCACCCCACGAAGCTCTACTGCCGGTCGGACCCGCCCCAGGTCGAGGCGGTGCAGTCGGTGCTGGCCGCGACGGTCAACCCGCGCAGCCCGATCGAGGTGCGGGTGTCCCGGCCGTCGGACGCGCTGGCCGCGCAGCGGGCGACCGACCGCACCCTGGACGGGCTGCTCCTGGGTATCGGCGCGGTCGCGTTGCTGGTCGGCGGGGTGGGGGTGGCGAACACGATGGTCATCTCGGTGCTGGAACGGCGCGGCGAGATCGGGCTGCGCCGCGCGCTGGGCGCGACCAAGGGGCAGATCTGCGTGCAGTTCGTGCTGGAGTCGCTGCTGCTGGCCGGGCTGGGCAGCGCCGGTGGCGTGGTGCTGGGCACCGCGATCTCGGCCGGGTACGCGACGTGGCAGGGGTGGCCGACGGTCGTCCCGTGGACGGCGTCGGCGGGCGCGTTCCTCATCGGGTTGCCGGTCGGCGCGCTGGCCGGGCTGTACCCGGCGATCCGGGCGGCCCGGCTGACCCCGGTGGAGGCGCTGGCCTCGTTGTGACCGGGGTTGTCATGCGCCGCTGACGTGCTGGTGCAGGTGGGCGGTCAGGGTGGGGTGGGTTTCGTAGTGGGTGGATCACCGGAATCGAGGCTGCGGGAGGCGTCGACCACGGCGAGTTCCCCGAGGCGTGGAACCCTGCAAGGGGCGGTCGACGGTTGTCCGAGCAGTGCGCGGCAGCCAGTGCGGAGTCCCGCCCACCGGCATCGGGCAGCCCGACTGTCACCGCCTCGCGCACGGCATCCGAATCGCCATCGGATCCGGGTGCCACATCCATTCGGGCCATCACGGGACTTTCATCGTTCATCCCATCGAGCCTTCCGGCGGTTCCGGCATGGTCCTCGCCGATCCGGGTCAGTGCTCGACCGACTGAACCTTGGTGGTCACCGCAACCACCACGACCCAGTAGGTCGTGGTCCCGGTCGGCGTTTACGGGACGGGCGTCGGCGAGCCGGTCGATCGTCCCTCGGAGCTTGAGAGTGATGGCTGGTGGGCGCGGCGGGACTCCTCCGACCACAGGGGCGCGAGCAGGACGAGGCAGGGGGTATTTCAGGCTCCAAGCGGGCGGCCGTGTTCAGCCGTCTGCACCGGCGAGGTGTCGCCGTGTGCCGAAGCCGACCGGAGCAGGTGCAACGCGGGCATGCAGACCTCAGCCGTCGTCGGCACCCCCACTCCGCACCCGGCTCGCCAGCCGTCGTCCACATAGGACCCCATTGGACGACGTCGCGCGGCTCGCGGACGCTCCAGTCCCACGCCGTCGGAACCGGCCCTCGTCTAGGTCTTCCGGAGGCCGCGGGATCGTTGATCTACTGCTCCGCCACCGGTGGTGAGCCTGACCGCAGCACGTGGGTGGTGTGGCGGATCTGGGTCGCCTGGTCGGTGAGGGACTGGACCCGGGCGGCCAGGCCGGCGTGCGTGGCCGTCAGGTAGGGGTGCGTGTCGGCCAGCGGGGGCAGCAGGCCGGCCGGGTCGTCCTCGGCGAGTGCCTGACCGACCAGGTCGACGTGGTGCTGGGCGTGATCGGACAGGCCCCGTACGGAGCTGACCTGACCGGCCAGCTGGCGCAGGACCGTGGCGTTGTCGCGGGCCCAGGCGGCGACCGCCCGGTCACCAGCGCGTTTGTCGCGCTGGGCGCGTACCCGTTCCTCGCCGGTCTGCTCGCCGGTGCCGGTTGGCCGCAGGCGCAGGTAGCGGCGTTCGGCGGCCTGGCGGCTGGTCACCCCGAGCGCGGGAGCCAGCGCGGCCCAGCTGACCTTCTGCGAGCGGGCCGCAGTGATCAGCTCGGGCTCCCAGCCGGCCAACTCCTCCCGCAACTCGCGCAGCACCGCCAGTGCCGCCACCAGGTCACCAGGACTACCCGCGCCCGCACGGGTTCGGGCCCGCACGTCCTGGACCAGGGCGAGTGCCTCGACAGCGGTGTAGTCGCCCACATGATCGCTCACATGTCATCCTTTCAACGACATAGGTACTTGTCATCCCTTCGATGACATGATAGATCTGTGGTGTGCGTCGACACCAGAGCCGAGACCACAAGGGAGGGAACGTCATGTTGATGCGCACCGACCCGTTCCGGGAGTTCGACCGGCTGACCCAGCAGCTGTTCACCAACACCACGGGCACCTGGTCGCGTCCCACCGCGATGCCGCTCGACGCCTACCGCGCCGGGGACGAGTTCGTCGTCGCCTTCGACCTGCCCGGCGTCGACCCCGACGCGATCGAGCTGAACATCGAGCGCAACGTGCTCACCGTCAAGGCCGAGCGCCGCCCCACCGCGACCGACCAGTCGGTGGAGATGCAGGTGTCCGAGCGGCCGCTGGGAGTGTTCTCGCGACAGCTGTTCCTCGGCGACACCCTGGACACCAACCGGATCAACGCCGACTACAACGCGGGCGTGCTCACGCTGCGGATCCCGATCGCGGAACAGGCCAAGCCCCGCAAGATCGAGATCAGCGCCGGGCAGGCCACCCGCAAGGAGATCAACGCCTGATCCGGCGGCGTGATCACCGAGCTGATCACGGTGATCGCCATTGTGTCCGTTGCACGGACAGCCCCCGGGAGGAGCTCCTCGCCCCGCTGTGCGCGGGGCGAGGACCGGGTGCTCTTTGAGTTCGCCCCGATCGTGCCAGCGAACCGGCGCTGACCCACGCCGCCACGGCCAGCCGAACCGATCTCTCCAGCGGTGCCACCGTTGCGATGGGTTCAGGCGAGGTCGGGATCGGTCGCCGCCCAGCGCAGACCCGCCCACACCACAACGAACTTGACCCAGCGAACCGAGCTGACGGCGTTCGAACCGCCGCACGTGGCGCGGTGGCCACCCGCCGAGGACACCGATGACAATGACTCTGACTATCGAACAGCCGCCGCACCTGGCCACCCAACCCAGGCGTGCGGAAACACCAGGCCGTCTGACTGACCGGGACTGTGCCGTACTCCTGATGCCCGTCGTCGAACACGCCGACGGGCCAGGGGGCGACGAAGTCCTGCCCGAGCTGGCAGAGCACGGTTTGCGCCACTACACCGCCCGGATCGCCGCCGCGGTGGGCGCCGGAGCGGAAGCGGCCTGGTGCGAGTGGGCCGACGCGCCCAGCGCCTACATCGCACTGGATCAGCGGCTGCCCGGCCACGCGGACGGGGACGTGGCGCTGATCTGGGCCGCCGAGCGCGGCTGGGCACTCGCGGTGGAAGCCGGCTGCGGCGATGACCTGCTGATTACCGCCTCACTGGACGGCGATGTGCTGCCCGCCCCCGACACCGTCGCCACCTGGTTCCGTGCCGTGCTCACCGGCAGACACGCCGACGCACACCAGCACCCCACTACCCAGGCCAATGCCGCAGCGAGCACCGACGTCACCCGTCGGCTCGCGAAGTGGGCCGGGCACGAGCCGACTTTCGACAGTCGCGACGGCGAACGAAGCGGGGGCTGACCGGTCACCGGATCGCGTCGCAGCCGGTGACCGCCGTTCGGCGTCGTTGGTGAGGTCGGTGCCGAGGCGGCCGCGCAGTCCAGCGATGTGGTCGTACACGGTGGCAAGGTCGTCTTCCGACCCGTGGGAGTGATCGAGATGGACGGCACGAGCGTTCCCCGCCTCGCGGGAACAGAGCGCGGGAGGCTGCCCGAGACCGACCAGAGCGACTTCGCCGACTTGGTCTGCACCGAGGCGGCATGGGTGCGAGCGGAGTTCGACGCGATCATCGCCGCCAACTTCGGTGTCGGAGCCGAGCAGCCCGTGGTCCCCCCGCGCCGTCCACCACGCCCCACGCGGGATCGCCGCCCTCGCCCCGGTGGTGCGGACCGCCGGCTCGATCCGCCGGCGTGGGCGCGACGAGGTGACCACGCGAGGACGGCCCGCCGGGTGGAGGCACGGGAGCGCTCCCCTCCGATGCCTCGCCGCGTTGCCGCGCAAGGCAAACCAGCGAGCACAACCGGAGAAAGGCGATTGGTCGGCAAGGAGGTGATGTCAGGAGGGCGCGGCGGCGAGAGGTGATGAGTCCGCTGTGGATGGTCAGCCCGATGTGCTCGCCGGCAATCATCCGCGAGGAACGCCGGCCCGGCGTCTCGTGACGCGATCCAGGCGACACATCCCGGCAGGGCTTGCGCATTGATCGCCCGTTGTACACCCCTCCGGCAGGAGTTGCGCCTTCCTCCGCGACAGTCGCGTCCGATGCCCGCCACAGCCCGCGCTGCGGCGGGCATCAGACTCTTCGAAGAAGGACCTGTGCCGCACCCCTGTCGAGATCTTGCAGGTTGGGAACAGAAACTCGAGTTGGTCTCTCGATGCCGAGAGGCGGTGGACCGCCAATCGGCACGTTGAGCAACTCGGTGGTCGTCACCGCGCGAACGGGGTAGTCCGCCCCACACCCCGCGGCTCTCGGCAATTCTGCGGATCCGCCGTGATCCGATCTGGTGACTGAGGGCCACAATTGTGTAGCGCGGGGTGATTCGCCGCTAGGGTCGCTCGGGGGTGGGCGAGGGGAGGTCAGCTGCGGTGGTCGGTGTGCCGTCGGCGGGGGAAGGTGTTTCCGGGGACGTCGACGACGACCTCACGGTCCGTCTCCCCGTCGTGCCGTTGCAGCGGGTCTCGGGTGGTGCCCCGCTGGTGAGAGGGCTGTTCGACGGGGTCGAGCGGTGGGGCTGGGAGTTCGCGCCGCTGCCCGAGTTCACCGAGGTGCCGGAGCCGGCTCCCGAGTGGCGCGAGCCTGCCGAGGTCGCCGCGGCGTGGCAGTTGCGCAGGCGACGTCTGCGGCAGGTGCCGTGGACGTCGGCCGGTGTCGGTGTGGTGGCGTGGGGCGGGTGGGCGCTGCCGCTCCCGGGCGCCGTGGACGTCGCGCTGTCGGGGTGGCTGGTCGTGGGTCTCACGATGGTTCTTGTGCGGCAGGTCGCGGTGCCGCGGTCGCGGATGAGGGCCGCCGCGCGGGAGCGTGACTTCCGGTTCGACCAGTTCCGTCACCGCGTCGGCGAGTGGCGCAGCCGGATGGCGGCCCGGGAGCGGGTGTTGGCGGCTCGGGCGGTCGCCAAGGAGTGGCTCCCGCTGCGGCCGTCGGTGACGGCGGCGCGGGTGGAGGTGTTCGGCGGCACCGGTGACGGCTGGGCCAGCCTGGTCACGACGGTGGGCAGTTCCCTGCTGCGGGCCGGCGACTCGGTGTTGGTCGTGGACCTCAGTGAGCGGCGCGTCGCCGACGACCTGGCGGGCTTCGCCGGTGCGGTGGGTCTGCCGGTGTCGGCGGTGGCGTTGTCGCGCGACGACGGCACCTTGTTGCGCGGGCTCGACTCCGATGAGGTGGCCGAGGTGGTGGCGGGTGCGGTGGCGACCAGGCGGTCCGGTGCCGATGCCGCCGACCTCCGGGTGGTCGACGCCTCGATCCTCGCCGCGATCGCCAGGAGCCTGGAGGGTCCGATCACGTTCGCGCGTCTTGCGGCAGGTCTGCGCGTGGTCCGTGGCCACTACGGCGCCGAGAGCCCGCTGACCCCGCTGGAAGCACGCCGGCTCACCGCCCAGATCGACGCCGTTGGCAGCACGGACCGGGTTGTCAACGCATTGCACGCCCTGACGAACCTGGTTGAACTGCTCGCCGCCGAGGGGCCGCTTGGCGAGCCGGTGGCGTGGTCCGGCCCGGGTTTGACCGTGCTGGCCACCGAGGGGCCGCACCCTCGCCGCAAGGACTTCCTCGACCGGGTGTTGTTCGAGCGGGTGCTGCACGCCGTGCGCGTGCGCCCGCAACAGGCCGGCGGGAACGTGGTGTTCGTAGCCGGCGCGGACCGGATCGGGCCGGCGGCGGTGGAGGAGCTGGCCCGCCAGGCGCGGCGTTGTGGTGTGCGCCTGGTGCTGATGTTGGAGCACCTGCGCGACGACGTGACGCGGCTGCTCGGCGGGGACGACAGCGCGACGATCCTGATGAGGCTGGGCAATCACGAGGAGGCGAAGGTGGCGGCCGAGTTCATCGGCCGTGAGCACACCTTCAAGATCAGCCAGATCACCCGTCAGGTCGGGCAGAGCTTCACCGAGGGCCACAGCGATGCCACCGGAACTCAGAGCAGCGCCTCGCACAACGAGGGAACACACCGCAGCCGACCGGCACCCGCCCGGTGGTTCGACCGCAAGGCGGGCAGCGAAAGCAGTTCGGCGGGCACAGCCACGTCACGGTCGGATACCTGGCAGCACACGGTCAACTACTCACTCGCCGATTCGGAGAGCACCGGCACCACCGAGTCGCGGGTCTACGAGTTCACCGTCGAACCCACGCAGCTCCAGGACCTGCCGCCGACGGCGTTCATCCTCGTCGAGCACAACGGTGTCGGCCGGCGCAGGATCGTGCTGGCCGACTGCAACCCGGGGATCACCTTGCTGTCGCGCGTGGTCGGCGGCACTCGGTGGCGGGACGAGGCCCGAAGTGCTTGAGCCGAGCGCCTTCGACGGTGCCCGGGTGCTCCGGCTGAGGTCGGCGCCGTGCCGGACCGATCCTGATCCCGCGCCCGGGCAGTTGTTCGCCGCACTGACCGCGGCACATGCCGGTCTTTCCGGCAGCGGCCTGGTTTTCGCGGCGTGGCAGCGGGACGAGGGCGATCCGCAAGTCCGGGTGTTGTTCGGCGGGAGCCCCGGGTTCCCACCCGGTCCCGGTACCGGTGTGGTGGGCGACGTGCTCGCGCCGCTGTACCCGCCGGGCAGCACCGCGGAGGTGGTCGACTCCGCAGAGGTCGTCGCCGGTTGGCGCAGCTTCCCCGCCTGGGTGCGCTGCACCGGCCGATTCGACGCGCTGCGGCAACCGGTGGACGACAGACGACGTCCGCCGTCCCGAGGTGCGTTCGACGACTACGTCGCGCACCTGGGCGAGTCGTTCGTCTGGCTGACCGCAGCGCAACCCCTTCCGGCGGGTCACGTCGACGACGAGTTGTCCACGTTGGAGGTCACGATCCCGGTGCTCCGCAGGGAGACTCGGCTGGAGTCCAGTCGGATCGCCCTGCACCGCGCCGAAGGCAGCTACCGCGAGCTGTCTCGCGCGCTGCCAACCGGCTTGTGGGCCGTCCACGTCCTGGTCGCGGGGCGCGACACCGTCTCGGCGCGGCGAGTGGCGGCGTTGTTGTGCGGTGCGAGCGACTTGGACGACCTGCCCTACACACTCGCCGCAGCAGACGCGACGGACTCCTTCGAACGCGCGTTGACCGCGGTCGTCCCGAGATCACCGTTTCCCGCGAGTGGCGAGTTGCTGGCCGCGCTGGCGCGGCCGCCCAAGCAGGAGCTTCCCGGCATCCGACTGACCGAGCCCGCCAGGTTCGACCTCACCCCGGAGACGAGCGGGTTCCTCGAACTCGGCACCGTGCTCGACGACGCGGACCAGGCGGCGGGCCGGTTCACGGTCGCAGGAAGCACCTTGAACCGCCACACGTTCGTCGCGGGCTCGACCGGCGCGGGCAAGTCGCAGACCGTGCGGCACCTGCTGGAGCGGTTGCACCACGCGGGTGTGCCGTGGCTTGTCGTGGAGCCCGCGAAGGCGGAGTACGCGGCGATGGCGGGCCGCATCGGCGAGGACGTGGTGACGGTGATCAGGCCGGGTGCGCCGGACGCCGTCCCGGTCGGCCTCAACCCCCTGGAGCCGGAGCCGGGTTTCCCGATCCAGACGCACATCGACCTGGTGCGGGCGCTGTTCCTCGCCGCGTTCGACGCCGACGAGCCGTTCCCGCAGGTGCTCAGCCTCGCGTTGAACCGCTGCTACACCGAGCTGGGCTGGAACACCGTGGTGGGCGGGTCGCGCCTACCAGGCGTGACGCCGAAGTACCCGACCCTGGCCGACCTGAGGCGAGCGGCCCTGGAGGTGGTCGAGGGCGTCGGGTACGGCAAGGAGGTCACCGACAACGTCCGGGGCTTCATCGACGTGCGGCTGGGTGGGTTGCGGCTGGGCACCCCCGGCCGGTTCTTCGAGGGCGGCCACCCGCTCGACGTCACGGACCTGTTGCGGCGCAACGTGGTGCTGGAGATCGAGGACGTCGGCAACGATCAGGACAAGGCGTTCTTCATCGGCGCGGTGCTGATCCGGCTGCACGAACACCTGCGATCCCGCAGGTCCGAGGGTCCGAGCGGTGGGCTCCGGCACGTCACCGTGCTGGAGGAGGCGCACAGGCTGCTCAAGCGTGCCGAGCCGGGCTCGCCGACCGCGCACGCGGTGGAGCTGTTCACCGCCCTGCTGGCCGAGATCCGCGCCTACGGCGAAGGCATCGTGGTGGCCGAGCAGATCCCGTCGAAGATCGTGCCGGACGTCGTCAAGAACACCGCGTTGAAGATCGTCCACCGGTTGCCCGCCGCAGACGACCGGGACGTCGTCGGCGCGACCATGAACCTCGACGAGGCGCAGTCCCGGCACGTCGTGTCGTTGCCGCCCGGGCGGGCGGTGGTGTTCGCCGACGGCATGGACCGTCCCGTGCGGCTGAGCGTGCCGCTGGGCGAGGACCGTGAGAAGCGCGTGCCCGGCCGTGCCCCTGCCATCCGGGATACCCGAAGCGTCGCGTGCGGCCCGACCTGTCGTGCGCGGGCGTGCCTGCTGCGCGAGGTCGACGCCGGCGCGACCGCCGCCGAAGACCCACGACTCGTGTTGTGGATCGAACTCCTCGTCGTGGCGCACCTCGTGGGGCGCCCGGCTCCCCGACCGGAGCGGAAGTGGCTGGTGAGCCTCACCGCGAGGTTCGACGCCCGTACCCTCGAGTGCGCCATCGCCCACCGCGTGCAGACCGCGGTGGACCTCCGCTACACCGGGCTGGCGGCGCACTACCAACCCGAGGCGCTCGCCGAGCACGTCGCGGCGTCGGCGTTGGCCACCGTGCGCGGGGACGCCACGACGTGCGACGGGGCGGAGGCGCAGTGGCAGGCCGGCAAGTACCGATGGCTGGACGTGGTGCGGGCGCTCGTGGAAGCAGGCCCTGACACCGGTCCGCACCCCGACACGGCGAGCTGGGCCGACCGCGGCCTCCACCTGACCGGCGACACCGCGGCCGAGCAGCTCACGGACCTGGAGGCCCACCCCGACAGCTGGCTGCCCGACGACACGGTGATCACCGGTGCGGGCACACCGCCGGTCCACGAACAGGCGTTGGCCGAGCTGAGCCGTGTGCAGCCCTTGGATCAGCGGTTCCTCGCAGTCACCGGCTTCCTGGGCCTGAGCACCACGTGGCCGTTGGCCACGCTCAACCTCACTGATCAGACACAAGGTGACCGATGAGTGCGGACAAGAACAGACCCGTCGAGGAGCCGGCCGCACCCGACCGGCGCGCCGAGGCCGCCGAGGCCGCCGAGGCCGCCGTGGAAACACGCCAGGACGAACCGGCCGAGGGAACCGCCAGGCGCTCGCTGCGCGAAGAACGTCCACTGGAAACCGACGTCCGCGACAAGGTCGCGGTGGAGCCCGCTGCCAAGGAGATCGTCCGGCACGCAGATCAACGGGCGCTCAAGGGCGATGGCGACCACTACGTCCGGGGCGTGCGCGAGGGAGACCTCGTCTACTACGTCGACGGTGTGCTCGACCGGCAGGTGCCGAACGTGGAAACCAAGTACCCCGGTGGCGGACGAGCCGCCCACTGGGATCCCGACAAGGACGCCCTGGTGATCGAGGATGGTGACCGGGGCACGGTGTTCACGCCGAAGAACGGAAGGGACTACTTCGATGACCTCTGACGGTCGGGAGCTTTCCGGCGAAGGTGTCGTCCGGCTGCGGACAGGCGAGTTCGACCTGCTGCGCCAAGTCGTGCGCGAGGTCCGCGAACTGAGCGACGACCAGCTCTCCGCTCTCGGAGTGGGCCGGGATGAGGTGGATGACCTGCGCACTGCGGTACGCACCGTGCACGGTGAACTTGCCGACACCGACTACAGCGCTGTGGACGTGGTGCTCGATGAGTCCGCCACCGAACCACCCGCGGTGACCCACCCAGAGCCGCCCGGTCCGGCCCGGGTCACTGGCCTGCTCACACAGGCGACAGCCGTGCGACTACCGCACCTGATCCACTATGTACGCGACTGGCTCGGAGAACCGGAACTGAGCCTCCGCACCGGCAGCGATCCCGCACAGCTCGACGGCCTCGCCGCCCGCTTCCCCACGTCCAGCGCCAACCACTGAACGCGTCGACCTCGCGCGTGGTCTGCCCCGAGCGAGCAGGGTTGGTCCGTACGCGCGCTGGGGCCTGGGCATCTCCGACGTGCCGTGCCTTCCCTGCACACGCAGGGGTGGCCGATCGCGCTGCACAACAGGGCGGCGGCACGGCAGTGTGTCCTCAGGATGGCGAAGTAGTGGTCGCTGCGGCGACGGATGACGTATCACGCCCTCGACGCCGGAGATGTTCCAGTCACGGCAGCCGATCCGGGAGAGCGGGACCTCGAACAAAGGACCCCTTGGTGGGTAGGCGCAGGCAATGCCCGGGTTCTATCTCGGCCGTGGAGGTGTTGTTCTTCAGCCAGTCCACGGTGTCTCGGCCAGTTCGTTGTCCAGCAAGGCTTCGGCGGCGGGGCCGGCGACGCGGGTCGCGGGCCGTTCGGGTGGACACCTTGTCGGCCGTTGCCTTTCCGGATCTGTCTCCGTGATCCTGGCCCTACCGACCGGAGGAAGGCGGAGCAGGTGGGCAGACCGGCCACGCCGCAGCAGACGGCGTTCCACATCCCGTTCCCCCGCGCGATCAGCCCGGACGTGTCCGCGGTGCACCCGGGCTCGATGGCGTGGCTGCGCCGGCACGGGATGCTCCGGAGTGACGCGTCCGCACGGCGGGTGGACGGGTGGCGGCTCACCGAACTGGCCGGCCGCTTCTTCCCCGATGCCCGAGGCGAGGACCTGCGCCTGGGCGCGGACGTCATGGGGTTCTTCTTCCTGTTCGACGACCAGTTCGACCACCCCGGTGGCCTGCGGGCCGAGGCGGTCGCGGTCAGCAAGCGGTTGCTGCACCTGACATCCCTGCCCGCCGGCCCCGCCCCCGAGGGGGCCGGCCCCGTGGTCGCGGCCTGGGCGGATCTGTGGAACCGGTCGTGTCAGGGGATGTCGTCGGCATGGCGGGTCAGGGCGGCCCGCGAGTGGCGCCGGTACTTTGTCGGGAACCTGGAGGAATCCGTCGCGCGGGAAGGCATGTCCGGCGAGTCGGTGGAGGACTACCTCCGGCTGCGCGCGATGACCATAGGCACCACGCCCGTGTACGACCTGTGCGAACGCACCCAGCACTTCGAGATCCCGGACGAGGTCCTGCACAGCCACCACGTGCAGGCGATGCGGGACCTGGCCACCGAGATCGTCGTCCTGTGCAACGACGTGGCCTCCACGATCAAGGAAAGCGCCCGGGGCGAAACCCTCAACGCCGTGCTCCTCCTCGAACGGCACCACGAAGCAGAACGCGGACCGGCTGTCGCGCGCGTCCAGCGAATGGTCGAAGCCCGCCTCGCGGCCTTCCGGCGGCTGCGCGACCGCACGTCCCGGACCTGCGCTGCGCTCGACCTCACCGCCGAGCAGTGCGATCGGGTCGACCGCTACGTGCGCACAGCTCTGATGTCGGTGGTGCGCGGCAACTACGACTGGCAACAGCGCAGCGCACGCTTCTCGGCCGACGACGCCCGCCCCGGCTCCCTACCCGGATACCTCGACGATCTCGTCGGGCACTCCGGCGTCGTCGGGCCGCCCCCCGTCGACGGATCATGACGCCCTTCCGCGCCACAGCGACCGTGGGGGTTCACCTCTGTCGCGCTCACATCGTTCATCACAACTCCTTCGGCCGCTTGCGCGTCGATCACCGAGAGTGGTCGAGTTGTTACTAGTTGCTTGTCATCCAGTCGGGAGCAGCACATGCCGAGACACCTGGGAACGACTACGCGCAACCGGTTCAGGGCCTGGGCGGTGGCCGCCGCCTCCATCCTCGCGCTGGGTTCCGCCGCGGCGGTCCCGCCGCCCGCCGAAGCCGCGGTCGCCAGCCTGGCCTGCACCATCAACGTGCAACTGAGCTTCAGCCCACCGCTGACCGCCGTGCAGACCTCGGCGTCGGTGGTCGCCGTCGCCAGCCTGTCGAACTGCCTGTCCCCCAACGGCTCACAGCCGCAATTGGCCGGCGGCGTGGCCACGCCCGTCACGGGCACCGTGTCCAGCCTCGGCGGCGTCCCGTGCAACCTGCTGCTCACCATCACCGGCTCGGGAGTCATCGAATGGTCCCCGGGCGGCGAGCAGACGACGTTCGACTTCACCGTACGCACCAACGTGCTCGACGGCACCGTGCAGCTGACCACCTGGCAAACCGGCGGCACCCTGGCCGGCACCACCTCACAGACGGTCGGAGCGGCCAACCCCAACCTCGACTGCCTGCTCAACGGCCTGTCAGGTCTGGCGGTGCCGGTCGCGGTGACGACCTTCCTCTGATCGTGTGCGGGACTGCGAAACGAGCGCCCCTGTCACTGAGCGTGTGATCAGCCGACCAAGGACGGGCAGGGGCGCCCCTGCCCGTCCTTGAGGCGTCACGGTCAGGTGTCGGGCTGGATCGGACTTGCGCAGCGGGCCTCCGGGACTACGAGGTTGGCGAGCTCGCCACGCGCTACGTGCACATCGCCGTCCTCGCCGACGCCGCCATCAAGATCGTGGAGATCCACCACGGTGTCCACGAGTCGACTGCCACGCCGAACGGCTCGTCAGCACCGTCGGGCACGAAGCCACCGACCACCCGCTCATCATCAACCAACACCACCTGAGAACAGTGCCGCACCGCCCTTTCCGGCCTCGACCCGACCGGTGCAACGCACGCACCTGCCGCTCAGCCGTTGCGTGCCGCGGGCGGAGCGGACACCCGCCCGGCAGGTGTTCACCCCGGCGGAGGCCGTCGATCTGGTGGACTGGGTGCCGCGTGAACGCGCCCATGGCGCTGTCGACCACCTGGGGCGGGCCGGAACGGGTGATCGACGATCTCATCGTCCTTTCCCGCTGACGTAGAGGCTGCGCCGTTCGGGTGTTTCTCGGCGGTGGACGGCTCCCAGCCGCCCAGCGGCTCCCATGCGATCGGTATCACCCGGACTGATGACGCATTCGGCATCCGGTGACCGTGAGTCTTCACATTCGCGGGCCCGGCGGTCGGAAGGCACCTCACCCAGGTGGTTCGGCTGTCGCTGTGCGATCTGATGCCGCCCACGGCCGCGTCGCCGGTTCAGCCGGCCTCGACGGCGGCGGTGCGAGCCCGGTTGTCGACGCCGACGGCCGCGCGGGCTTCGAACTGGCTGTCCCGAACCGGGTGGTGCGTGCCTTGTCGTTCAACTTGACAGTGCGACGAGAAGAATATGGCGAGAGGGTGCTTCTACATTTCGAAGGCGAGCCTCCGGATAGCGCGAAACGGTCATCGGAAGCTTGTTTGCGGTGCACTCCACGTTCCTGCACAGTGGTTTGACCAGGGTGAGGAGAAATCATGAAGGTGCGAGTTGAGTTCACCGCCAGTTGCCGCCTACCGGATTTGATGCGTGCCCTTCGCGGGGTGGTCACGGCAGTCGCCGTCGTCCTGATCGTGCTGCTCACGGGTGACATGCTGCCGAGCGGGGTGTGGCTGCGGTAGGCCGCGCTGGAGGTGCCCAGGCCGCGCCGGGAATGTCCCGGCGCGGCCTGGGCACCTTTCGCTCACAGCGTCAGAACTTTGACGAAGCCAACCGCGGTCCACTCCGGTGACCGGTCCACCATCAGCCCGTCGACCTCCACCCACGCGTGGAATCGCACGGGATCTTCGGCGGCTCCGATGACCCACCGCATCCGCTGACGGGACAAGGCGGCGGTGACCACCGCGCCCAGCGAACGTTCCAAGCACGCCACCCGCCCGAAGTGTCGATCCGCCGCCGCGTCGACCGCCGCGACCGTCGACACCGCCTCCGCGACCGTCGCGGCGCGCGAGCACCAGCGGCCCAACAGCAGCTCGATCAGACGGGTCGTGAGGTGGAACGGCAGGCGCAGCAACACCAGGGCGATCAGCAGACCCGCGTGCTCACGGACCGAGGGTGCCCGTTGCGCCCAGCCGGCGTTCAGGATGCCTTCGGGGCGTTCCGGCGAGGTCATCGGCGGTCGTGACGCACCCACGCCCGGCGCGATCAGTCCTCGCGCCAGCATGTCCCCGACCACGTGTCGGGCGTCGGCCCGGAACACGTCGGCGGTGGGCTGCGCGTACTGCGCGGCTGCGGTGCCGATGACGTGCTCGACGTCGCCGAGGCGGCCGAGTTCCCGCCACAGCGCCGTCGCGGTCGCGTTCAGCACGTGCCACTGCCCCGATCTGCCGTCCAGCAGGAACGTCGCCCCGCTGGCCGCCGCGGCGGCGTGGACGTGGCAGGGAACGTGCACCACGGTGGGCTGCCTCACCCGACCGCTCCGAGCCACAGGTCGTAGGCGATGAGGCGGTTGAACGCCGGGAAGGGCGTCCCGGCACCCGCCAGGGTGCGCTCCACCGAGGCGAGCACCGACCGCGGCTCGATCAGCCCCAGGTCGGCCAGCCGGCTATCGCGGAGCATCGCGCGGATCGTCGGCGCC
Source organism: Saccharothrix espanaensis DSM 44229 (assembly GCF_000328705.1). Lineage (NCBI taxonomy): Bacteria > Bacillati > Actinomycetota > Actinomycetes > Pseudonocardiales > Pseudonocardiaceae > Saccharothrix > Saccharothrix espanaensis. The sequence goes on from NC_019673.1 coordinate 6,118,214, forward strand.
GCCGCCCGGACACCCCGGTAGTCCTCGCCGAGGTAGTTGCCCTTGGTGCGTCGGCGCAGCGCGTCGGCGGGCACCCGTTCCCGCAACGCGGTGCGCAGCAACGGTTTGAACTCCGTCCCCGAGGCGCGGCGATGTGCCGGGAGCGCGGTGCACGCGCGAATCACGTCGTTGTCCAGGAACGGAGCCTGCGGCCAGACACCGAACGGGCGCGCCAACTCGCCCAACTGCCGCTGCACCGCGCCCGACCTGCGCAGGTCGTGCCACGCGGTGAAGTCGGCGACGCCCGGCCCGGCGGTGTCCGGGTGCCGGCCGGCGTGGGCGTGCACGAAGTCGGCGAGCATCCGCCGTGCCGCCGAGGACAGCCAGCCGGTCTCCAGCCCCGGCGCGGGCCACCACGAGATCGCGTCCACCCAGTCCGGGTGCCGGGCGTCGCCGCGTCGCAGCCGCTGGGCCAGGTCGAGCAGGGCACCCCGCATGGGTGTCCGGGACAGCCGGACCGCCCGCGTCAGCACCCTGCCCGGGGAGTCGTTGCGCAGCTTCGCCCACGAGCGGGTGTCCGCCAGCAGCCGGCCCACCTGACCGGTACCGGCCAGGTCGCCGAGGTAGGAGGGCGGTGCGACGACAAGGGCGTCCGCGCCTTCGCCTCCCAGGTGCACGCGACCGCCCGTCGCCGCGACGTGGCGCAGGCGCAGGCGGTTGCGCTCGCGCACGGTGGTGGCGAAGTCGGGCAGTTCGTCGCACGCCGCGGCAGCCAGGTTCTGGTACGCCAGCGTGTCGCCGGTGCCGCGAACGACCTCCAGGCGCAGGTGCCGGCTCAGCCTGGCGTTGTGCAGCGCGTGGCTGAGGTCGTCGGCCGGCGCGTCCGGGTGGTGGTAGGCGAAGACGGGCAGCGGCTCGCGACGGTGGCGCGCCGCCAGGAACGCGATCGACGTCGAGTCCAGACCGCCGCTGAAGTCCGCGCTGACCGACCCGCCACGCGCCATCCGGGCGGCTACCGCGACGTCCAGCGCTTCCCGGAGCCCGGTGGCGCAGTCCTCGGCGGACATGGTCGGGTCCGGGGTCGGCGGCGCGTAGGCCCACCTGGTCACCGAGCCGGTCGAGGACACCCGCAGCGCCTCGCCCGCGTCGAGCCGGTGGAGCCCGGCGAGCGCCGTCCGGTTGACGGTGAGGCTCGGCACAGAAGAGCAGAAGATGTCCGCGGCGACGACCAACGGGTCCGGGTTCGTCCCGATGCCCGCGGCCTCGGCGGTGCGCAGGGGGCTCGTGCCGAACACGACGCCGCCGTCGTCGGCGTGGAAGTACAGCGGGTGCTGCCCGGCCAAGTCGGTGAACGCGACCAGTTCGCGGTCGGTGACGACCACGGCGAGGTAGCTGCCCGGCCACCGCGTCACCAATTCCGGCCGGTTCGCGCGCAGCGCGGCGGCCAGGTCGGTGTGCAGGCGGGTGTCGTCGGCCAGGCAGTCGCCGACGACCAAGACCCGGCCCGCCGGGCACCGGGCCGAGCGGAACTCGCCGGACCGCCACGGGCCCCAGGCGATCAGCGCGGGTAGATCCGGCCACACCCCGGAGGCGCTCCCGGCCGCCGCGAGCGTGCGGTCCGCCGGGTAGCTGCCGAGGAACCCAGGTGCCCGGGGTGTCGTTCCCGTGGGGGCCTGGGGGTTCGCGGACAGGGAGGTCACGGCTGCGGCTGTCGGCTACCAGTAGTACTGGGAATTCGCGTCCGCATTACCGCTGGACGAGCTGCCGAGGGTGACCCGCCGCACGTCGCCGATGTCGATCACGACGGGGGGCTCGTAGTGCGCGTCCCCCGAGTCTGCCGGTGAATTCGCATTCGCCGCGTCATTTCCGCCGGTCGACCGCGCGCGGATCCGTCGCATCAAGTCCATGGTAGGCCCTGCTCATGAGTGAGGCGTGTTGGGAGCGCAAGCGTATCCCATCCGAATGTTCGGCTTCCAGCGGTCGAATGCCTTCGTCGTGAATGGGCCACGCTGTCATCCGACCGTGGTCTCCGCCGCCGCCCGGTCAGGTGGTGCGTGTTTCGGTGTGTTCACCCGCGCGCGACGGCCGGTAGTCCGCCGAATTGAACTGCCGCGGTGTGGCCGACCGGGTCGGACAGTTCAATTCGATGACCGAGACCGCAGGCCGAGGATCAGCGCGCCCTGCGCTTCCGCGTACGGGCTCAGCGTGCTGGTGCGCAGCTCGAAGTCGGCCGTCGGCGCCACCGCGCCGGACAGGGCGAACCGGGTCAGCTCCTGCCGACAACTGTCGAGGACCATGGACCGGGCCTCCGCGAGTTCGCCGCCGAGGACGATCCGGTGCGGATTGATCAGGTTGCACAGTTGCGCGAGCGCGAACCCCAGCACGCGGCCGGCGTCGTTGAGCACGCGGGTGCAGACCGCGTCGCCGTTGCGCGCCCGCAGGACCAACGCGGCCAGCGTCGTCGGAACGTCCCGGGCGGTGCCCCGTTGGGACTGCTTCACCTTGGCCAGCAAGGACTCCGCGCCGACCAGCGTGTCCAGGCAGCCCCGCCCGCCGCACAGGCACATCTCGCCGTCCGGGTCGATGGTCAGGTGACCGATCTCCCCGGCCATGCCACGCTGCCCGCGCACCAGGTTCGCCCCCACGACGATGCCGATGCCCACGCCGGTCGACGCCTTCACGTACACGACGTGCTCCACCGCGTCTTCCGAGGTGTAGGTCTGCTCCGCCAGCGCGCCGAGGTTGGCGTCGTTGTCCATCACCACCGGCACGCCCAGTTCGACCGCGAGCTCGTTCGCGGGCTGGTCGTCCGCCTCCCACGGCGGCAGGACCGGCGTGGCGAACCGCCCGGTCCGCGGGTCCACCATGCGCGGCACCGCCAAGCCCGCCGACACGACATCGGCGATGTCCTGCCCGGTCTCCTCGACCGCTTCCCTGACCAGCCGGAGCACCTCGGGCAGCAGGCGGCGGAGGCCGACGTTGGCTCCCGGGCTCTCGGTCCGGGCGGCGATGCGGTCGTGCGGGTGGTCCACCGGTCTGGCCGCCACCGAGATGTGGTTGAACCCGAGGTCGATGCCGACCGCCACGCCGCGCATGGGGCTCAGTCGCACCTTGCCCCTGGCCCGGCCGCTGCCCGGCGCGTCGACTTCGACGACGCCCTCCTTGGCGAGGTCCGCGATGGCCGCCGAGACGAGCCCCTGCGACACGCCGGCCCGGCGGGAGAGCTGCGATTGCCGGTCGGATTTCACCATGATCTCGATGATCAGCCGCTTGAGGGTCGACTCGCGCCCTTGAACGGGGGCGTCCAGGAGTTCACGCGCCTCGCGCATGGGCGTCGCCCTTTCCGCAAAAATGTTATTCCCGAAGTCTCCGCAGCCAAGAATAGCATCGGTTTCTTCAATCTGAACAAGCGGCGCGGCCCATCGGCCGCTGAATGAATTCCACCGCGTCTGGAAACTTCCGCTGCCCGACCAGCCGATGCCCGGGGGTCCGGGCGGCTACGACCCGTGATCATGACTGGCGATTCCTCGCCTGCCGGCGCGGCCGGGCCTGCCCTGCCCTGCCGGCGAGCCCTTCTCAACCGCAGGAAGGCGATCGGGGGATCGCGGACATCGGTTCGCGTGCCGCGGACTCCATTTCGTTCCGCTCGCGAGCGAGGGCGGCGGTCGGGCCAGGGGCGCGCCCGGAGCAACGCGGGGCAGAATGGTGTGAACAATGGAATGCGGCGATTCGTCGCGCTGTCCGTGTGCGCGGTCGCACGGGCGGCCCACCCCGTCGGCGAACGCCCGGCCACCTCGCCGGTGGAAGTCGGTGGAGTGGGCTCTCAACGGCCACGCCCACCCGCGAATGTACTTCGCCGACCACACCGGCGACGGCCGGCCGGTGGACGTGTCGGTCGCCAAGTGGAACGAGGCGCAGGGCGTCGATTCGGATGCGAACCCATTGCGGCTCAACGCGGTCCAGGGCCTGTGCGCCGACTTCTGGCGCTCCCCAAGCCCATCCGCACGCCTCCCGCGAACGGGTTGCGGCGGGGAGGCGGCCGGCCTCGTGTGCGGGGGGCGCTCACGAGGCCGGCCGCGCGCTGGGCCCGACCCCCGGTCGTGGAGGTGGCCCGACCCAGCGCTTGGAAAGGCCGGCGGTGACCCGGGCCCTCAGAACCCGGGGAACACCCGACGGAGATCGTCCAGCGACAGGCTGTCGCTGGTCAAGATCGTCCCCGGCGGCGTGCGTTCCGGTGCGAGCCGGCCGGCCGCCAGCCGGAGGAACGCCTCGGCGGGCAGGGTCAGCCTGCCCACCACCGGCGTGGCCGGGGCGTCGGTGATCGCGGCGGTCTCGCGCAGGTCGAGCCAGAACGTGCGCGCCGGCCCGGTCGTCACGACCTCGACGACGCCCTGCCGCCCCTGCAACTCCGCCGGCCTGCCGATCATCCCGATCAGCAGGTCCAGCGTCCGGTACAGGAACTCGACCGCGTCCGACGCCACCACCGCTGCCGGGTCGAACGCCGCCCGCACGTCCCAGCCGTGCAGTGCGACCTCGTTCAGCCGCAGCGCACCGACCCCCGCCACGTCCAGCGGTTCGCCCAGGAACCCGAGGTCGATCTTCAGGTTCGCGCGGGCCTGCGCGTCCAAGGCCTCGAAGCGCCGCACCAACTCGTCGTCGGCCGCCCGGAACCCGGCAGCCTGCTCCCGGGGCGGCAACGCGTTCCACCGCGCCCAGACCTGCTCGGGGGTCTCGGTGGGTTCGGCACCGGTGAGCGCCTCCTCCAGCGTCGCCGACAGCAGTTCCGCGCCGCTGCCCAGGTGGCTGAAGACCTGCGCGACCGTCCAGTCCGCCGCGGCCGACCGCCGTTGCAGGTCGGCCTCCGACAACCCGGCGACCATGGCGTCCAGGTCGTCGTGGCTGCTGCGCAGGACGGTGATCGTCCGGTCGACCAGTTCGCTCATCTGCCGCTCCCCGAGTTGTCCGATCACGCCAAGTATGGCTTGGCTTCTCGGGCGTTGCGCAGCGCCTCGCCCCACCACACCAACTGGTCGAGCAGGGTCTTGGCGGCCTCCTCGACGGGGCCCGCGTCGAGCAGCCCGCCCTCCTCGTCGAACAGCTCCCAGTAGTTCGGGAAGGCCACGCCGTCGCGCACCGTGACCGCGTGCAGCTCGGCGAAGACCAGGCGCAGCGCCTCGACGGCGCGCAGACCGCCCGCCTGGCCGCCGTAGGACGCGAAACCGATCGGCTTGGCGCGCCACTCGGCGAAGTGCCAGTCGATGGCGGCCTTCAACGAGGCCGGGAAGCTGTGGTTGTACTCCGGGGTCACCACGAGGTACGCGTCGGCCGCGGCGAGCTTGGCGGTCAGCCCGGCCATGGCGGCGGGCCGCTGGTCGGTGGTGGCGATCGCGGGCGGCTCCGGGCCGAGGACCAGCGGGAGGTCGGTGTCGGCCAGGTCGACCAGTTCGACCTGGAACTGGCCGTGCTGGGTGGCCTGCTCGGCCAGCCAGTTCGCGACGACTGGGCCGAACCGGCCCTCCCGCACGCTGCCGATGATCACGGCGAGGTTGAGCGGCTTGCTCGACATCGGAAGTGCTCCTGTCTGGTTGATCCGTTCCGGCGGACCGGCCCGCTCGGACGTCCGCACCCGCCGGGCGACCCGGCACGCGCCGGACCGCACTCCGGGCAATCATCTGGCAGCCGTCGCCGGTGAGGGAGGCCGAGCTGAGACCGGCACTGCCAGGGCCACTCTCGCCCCCCCACCATCCCGCCGCACCCCGGTTCCCGCCGTCAAGGCAATCGCGGCGCACGCGACGGCGAATTGACAGCGGCCCGGCAGAAGTTTGCCAAGACCTGAACTTCGGGACCTTGACGCTGCTCGCCGCGGTACTCGACCATTAACCGGGTTCAGATATCCGCGGCACTCGACCGCGGTTCCCGACCGGCGCAGATCGCAGAATCTCCGCCCGCAGCCCGGGAAGGCCAGTCGACAGTGACCACCACAAGCCCCGCCTCCACGATCGACCTCTATTCCGACGAATCGGTGCTGGAGCCGTACGAGAACTACCGGGTGCTGCGCGGACAGGGCCCCGCCGTGTGGCTGGACCAGTACGGCGTGTGGGCCGTCCCCCGCTACCGCGAGGTCTACGACGCACTGCACGACCACGAGACGTTCTCCTCGGCATCCGGCGTCGGCCTGAGCGACGAGCTGAACCGGGTGATGGCCGGCGGCACCATCGCCAGTGATCCGCCCGCGCACGACGACCTGCGCAGGGTACTCGGCCGACAATTGACCCCGAAAGCACTGCGGCAACACCAGGAATTCGTCCGGGCGAAAGCGGCAAAGCTGGTCGACGAACTGATCGAGCGTGGCAGCTTCGACGCCGTTCCGCATTTCGCGCAGTGGTTCCCGGTTTCCCTGGTGCCCGATCTGCTGGGCTGGGCGGAAAGCGACCACACGAAACTGCTCGACTGGGCGGCGGCCGGGTTCAACGCGCTCGGCCCGATGAACGAGCGCACCCTGGCCGGGATGCCGGTGCTCCGGTCGCTGTGGGGGTACCTGGACCGGATCGCCACCGAGCGCGACCTGCGCGAGGGCAGCTGGGGCGCGAACCTGGCCGCCGCCGTCGACGCCGGGGAGATCCCCGCCGAGCGGCTGCCCACCCTGCTCGGCGACTTCCTGGTGCCGTCCCTGGACACCACGGTCAGCGCCCTGGCGAGCACGCTGTGGCTGTTCGGCACCCACCCCGAGCAGTGGGACCGGGTCCGCGCCGACCACTCGCTGATCCCGAACGCGTTCAACGAGGTCGTCCGCCTGGAGACCCCCGCACGCGGCTTCTGCCGGCTGGTGACGGCCGACCACGACCTGGGCGGGGTCACCCTGCCCGCCGGCTCGCGGGTGTTCCTGCTCTACGCCTCGGCCAACCGCGACGAGCTGCGCTGGGACGACCCGGACACCTTCGACGCCGGCCGGCGCGACGCGGCGGGCCACCTCGCCTTCGGCCACGGGATCCACGGCTGCGTCGGCCAAGGCCTGGCCCGGCTGGAGGCGCACGCGCTGCTCGCGGAACTGGCCGCGAAGGTGCGCCGGATCGAGGTCGCCGAGCCGACCTGGCGCAGGCACAACACCATCCGCGGCATCGCCGCGCTCCCGACCACCCTGCACCGCTGACCTCGGCACCGCTGACCCGGTACAGCCGACCGACACCTGAGGGGGACGGCCACGATGAGGCTGATCGTCGATCGCGACCGCTGCGAAGGGCACGGCGTGTGCGAGGGCGCCGCGCCCGACCTGCTGAAGCTGGACGAGCACGGCGACCTGGTCCTGCTGGCCGACGGGGAGCTCCCGCCGGACCTGCGGCAGCAGGCAGCCGACTCGGTGCTCATCTGCCCGGTCGCCGCCCTCAAGCTGGAAGGCTGACGCCCGATGGAGAGCACGGCGCGAACGGTGTTCCGCCCGGCCTCGGCCCGCACCATCGAGCTGATCGCCGAGCACAACCGGCGGCAGCGCTGCACGTTCATGATGGCCAGCAACTACGTCAACCCGGCGGCGGCGGGGCTCGGCTACCTGCTCGACCAACTGGTGCCGGCGGGGCCTGCCGGGCCGAGGGTGTCCTACCTGCTCAGCTCCGGCCTGGAGGCGCTCTCGGCCGCGATCAAGCTGGCCCGGCACGCGGCGGTGGCGGCGGGCCGGGACGACGGTGGCTGGGTGCTGCTGGTGGACCGGCACGAGCGCTACCAGGAGTTCATGGACCCGCTGGGCGCGGGCGTCGAGCAGGCGCTGATCCCGCACGTGGTGAGCGCGCCCAGCGCGGCCGACGCCACCGCGCGGTTCCCGGGTGCGCCGTGGGCGGCGGTGATCGTGATCCGGTACGAGGACACCGACCTGGCGGAACCGGCGCTGGCGGACCTCGCCGACGCGTGCCGCCGACGCGGCGGCGTGGTCGCGCTGTGCTGCACCGAACTCGACCTGTCCACCCCGGACCTGTTCGAGAACCCGTTGGCGGCCGACGTCGTGGTCCACGGCGAGGGCCTCGTCGACCGCCAGGTCCCGTTCGGCTCCATCACCATGTCGCCCGCCGCGCACGGGGTGTGGCGCAACCACGTCGACTGCTTCGCCCACACCTCGACCTACGGCGGCAACACCCTGTGCGCGGGCGTGGCGCTCGACGCGCTCGACCGCGCCGGTCTGGTCACCCCGCCCAGGCGGGCGGTGCTGGACCGGATCGACTCCGACCGGGCCGTGGCGGGCGAGTACTGGACCAGGCACGTCAACCCCAACATCGGCGAGATGGCCAAGGTGTTCAACCTCGACGTGGACGTGCGCACGGCCTCGGGCGGGCGGTTCACCACCGGCGACGGCCGCGACGTCATCGACTGCGCGGGCGGCTTCGGCAGCAACCTGCGCGGCCACAACCCGCCGGACCTGGTGCCCGACGTGCTCGACGTGCACGACCCCGGCCACGACTACCTGCCCGACCTGGAGCGCAAGCTGGCCGAGCTGACCGGGCTGGACCGGGCGTTCCCGTCGGTCAGCGGCGCGGTCGCCAACCACGCCGCCGTGACGCTGGCCGCACTGGCCCGCCCCGACCGGCGGACCGTGGTCACCTTCACCGGGAACTACGGCGGCAAGACCCTGTTCTCGCTCAACCTGAGCAAGCACGGTCCGCAGAGGACGGAGTCGGTCGCCGACGCGTTCCGGCCGTACTACGCCGAACTGGTCTACGTCGACCCGTTCGCCGACGACGCCGTCGAGCAGTTGACGCGGCACCTGCGCGGTGGTGACGTGGCCGTGGTGTGGTTCGAGTACGTGCAGGGCGCGACCTGCCGACCGCTGCCGGAACCGCTGCTGGCGGCCATCGACCGCCACCGCGACGAGCACGGCTACCTGGTCGCGGTGGACGAGGTGCTCACCGGCGGCTGGCGCACCGGCCGGGACTACCTGGCGCACCAGGGCGTCATGCGGACCGCCGACATCGTCACCCTCGGCAAGACCATCAGCGACATGACCGTGCCCGCTGCCGCCGTGGTCGTCAGCGAGGACGTCTACAGCCGCGCGGTCGCCGCCGCGCCCGCGCACGTCGAACGGCTGCGCAGCGGGTTCCGCCACAACCTCGGCGTCCACATCTCGTTGCACGCGCTGGAATCGGTGGACCACCCGGAGCTGCGCGCCGAGCGGCAGGCGGCCTACGCCGAGCTGCGGTCCGAACTGGACGGTCTGTTCGCCTCGTCGAAGGTGTTCGGCCCGGTCGCCGGTTCCGGCGCGCACCTGAAGCTGACGATGCACGACCGCTTCCCGCACGGCGGCACCCTGGGCACCCTGCTCACGCTGGCCCTGTCCGACCTGGTGCACCAGCGCTGCCAGGTCTACGCGCCGCTGCTGGCGATCCGCCACCGGGTCGCCGCCGATCCCGCCGACCTGCGCGAACTGGTGTCCCGGCTGGCCCGGGGAACCAGCGGGATCACCCCGCTGACGGTGTACAAGCACCTGGCCGGCTGCCTGCTCGGCTCGAAGTTCGCGCCGCTGGGCCGGCTGCTCAAGGGCCGGGCGGCCCGGACCAGGGTGTCCTAGGCCCGCCCACGCACCCGGACCGCGCTCCCCCGCGGCCCGGCCCGCGCACCCCACCCGACGCGGCACCCCACCCGACGCAGCACCGCGACCAGGAAGGTTGGCCCCGACGCCATGTCAGAGGAGAGCACCGAGAACACGACCGCCATGCGGTTGCTGCGGCTGGTCACCGCGAGCTGGATGTCCAGCGCGATGAGCGCGGTGGCCGAGCTCGGCGTCGCCGACCGGCTCGCCGCCGGACCGCGACCGGTCACCGACCTGGCCGCCGACGTCGGCGCCGCGCCGGGACCGCTGTACCGGCTGCTGCGCGCCTGCGCCGACATCGGCCTGTTCCGGGAGAGCGCCGGCCAGGTGTTCGCCCTGACCGACCTCGGCGACGGGCTGCGCTCGGATTCACCCCACAGCCTGCGCAACTTCGTCCGCTGGGTGGGCCTGGCCGCCGACCGGCACACCTGGTCGGACCTGGCGCAGACCGTGCGCACCGGCGAGCCCGCCTTCGAGCGCGTGCACGGCAAGCAGGTGTGGGAGTACTTCCGCGACTCGCCGGAGGTGGCGGAGGTGTTCGACAACGCGATGACCGAGTTGTCCGACCACGTCATCAAGCCCGTGGTCGACGCCTACGACTTCGGGCGGTTCCGGCGGATCGTGGACGTCGGCGGCGGGCACGGCTCGCTGCTGGCGACCGTGCTGACCGCCAACCCGGCGGCCACCGGCGTGCTGTTCGACCAGCCCGAGGTCATCGCGAGCGCGGGCGCGCCGCTGGACGAGGCGGGGGTGCGCGACCGGTGCCAGCTGGTCGACGGCGACTTCTTCGTCGGCGTCCCGCCCGGTGGCGACGCCTACCTCATGTCCAACATCATCCACGACTGGGACGACGAGCCGTCCCGGCGGATCCTGGCCAACTGCCGCGAGGCGATGGCCGACGGCGGCCGGGTGCTGCTGGTCGAGGCGGTCGTGCCGGACGGCGTCGCGTCGTCGCCGACCGTCAAGCTGATGGACCTCGACATGTTGGTCATCAGCGGCGGCAGGCAGCGCACCGGTGCCCAGTTCGACGCGTTGTTCCAGGACGCCGGCCTGAAGCTGTCCGGGATCGTCCCCGCCGGGCTGTGCAGCGTCGTAGAAGCAGTGCGCGCCTAGCGCGAACAGGGAGGCTCCGATGCCGGTAATCGCGGCGAACGACGGTTGTCTGACCGTCTTCAACATGTTCACCACCGACACCATCGACGGGCAGCGGGAACTGCTCAAAGAGATGCGGGACATCATCGACAACGGCAACTTCACCGGTTGGCGCTCGTCGACGCTGCACGCGGGCCAGGACGAGCACGGCACCGCCAACTACATCCAGTGGCGCAGCCTGGCCGACCTGGAGGCGCGGTACGCGGGCGAGGGCTACAAGAACAACACCGTGCCGCTGTTCAAGCAGATCTCGACCTCGGTGCACCTGCTCAAGACCGAGGTGGTCTTCTCCCAGCACCACCCCGACCTGCCCCGGATCGAGATCTCACCGGAGCGCGACGACTACACGGTGATCATCGTGATGGACGTCGCCGCGCAGGACCAGGCCGCGCTGGTGCAGGTGCTCGGCCGGCCGGACGAGTGGATCAAGACCGTGCCCGGCTACCTCTCGCACGCGCTGTGCCGGGGCATCGACGGCACGTTCGTAGTGCTGTACGCGCAGTGGGAGAGCAAGGAGCGGTACGACGCGTTCCACACCATGCCGGAATCGGCACGTCCCCAGGCCGTGCGCGAGCAGCGCGCCTTCACCGACACCCTGATCACCGCACGGCGGTCGAACACCTACCGGGTCGTGCACACGCGCTCCGCGGGTTCCCCGGCCGTCTCGATCATGAACCAGGAGGGCACGTGGCAGGCGAGGGCAACGTCGCGACCGTAGAGAGGTCCATCGAGCTGATCAACCGCGGCGAGGTCGAGGCCGCCGTGGACGTCCTGTTCGCGCGGGACGCCGTCGACCACGACCCCGCGCCCGGTCAGGGGCCGGGCCGCCCCGGTTTCCTCGCCTTCTTCCAGGGCTTGACCACCGGGTTCCCCGACCTGCGGATGCGGCCCCGGCTCGTCACGGCCAACGAGGACCACGTGTCGGTGGCCTTCACCGTGTCCGGGACGCACACCGGCCCGTTCCTGGACGCCCCGCCGACGGGCCGGGCGTTCCGGGTCAGCGGGGTGGAGGTCTTCCGGTTCGCGGACGGCCGGGTCGCCGAGCGGTGGGGCCTGACCGACGACATGGGCATCCTCGTCCAACTGGGGCTGGTCGACCCGCCGCACTGACGAACCACCCGCGACAGCGGTCTCGGCAGAGCGCCCCGACGACGGGGCCACCGGAACAGGACCCAGGAGAGGACCGCCGGAGATGAGCACACCCCCGTCACTGGTCGTCGTCGGCGCGTCCTTGGCCGGTCTGCGGGCGGTCGAGGCCGCCCGCGGCAGCGGGTTCGACGGCGCGATCACGCTCGTCGGCGACGAACCGCACCTGCCGTACAACCGGCCACCGCTGTCCAAGGAGTTCCTCGCCACCGGCGTCGGGCCGGACTACTTCCGCACCGAGACGTCCCTGCGCGACGACCTCGGCGTGGACCTCCGGCTCGGCGCACCCGCGACCGCCCTGGACACCGGGGCGCGGGTGGTGGTCGCGGGCGGCGCGGAGATCCGCTACACGGCGGCGGTCCTGGCCACCGGAGCCGCCGCGCGAGCCCTGCCCGGCACAGCGGGGCTGTCCTGCGTGCACAGCCTGCGCGGCATCGACGACGCGCGGGGGCTGCACGCGAAGCTCGTCCCCGGCGCGCGGGCGGTGGTCGTCGGAGCCGGGTTCGTCGGCGCCGAGGTCGCCGTCACCGCGCGCCGGCGCGGGGTCGAGGTCACCGTGGTGGAGGCGGCGCCCGTGCCGCTGGTGCGCGCCGTCGGCCCGGAGATGGGCGCGGCGCTGGCCGGGCTGCTCGCCGGCCTCGGCGTCCCGCTGCTGTGCGGCACCGGCGTCGAGTCGGTGACGCAGCGGGGGAACACCGCCACCGTGCGTCTCGCCGACGGTCGCGCACTCGTCGCGGACGTGGTGGTCGTCGGCATCGGGGCGGCCCCCGCCACCGGCTGGCTGGCCGGTTCGGGCGTCGAGCTCGGTGACGGCGTCCTGTGCGAGCCGGACCTGGCCACCACGGCGGCCGCCGTCTACGCGGCCGGCGACGTCGCCAGGTGGCACAACCCGGTCTTCGGCACGACCATGCGCCTGGAGCACTGGACCACCGCCGCCGAACAGGGGGCGACCGCCGGCCGCAACGCGGTGTCCCCCGGCACCGCGCGCCCGTGCGCCACGGTCCCCTACTTCTGGTCGGACTGGGGCGGCCACCGCATCCGGTTCGCCGGGATCCCGGATGCGGACGAGGTCGCCGTGGTGCAGGGCGATCCGGCGGCGGACAGCTTCGTGGCCCTGTACCGCCGGGGCGACCGGCTGACCGGCGCGCTGGGGCTCAACCGCAACCGCGCGGTCGTCAGGCTGCGCGCGGCCATCGCCCGGGGCGTGACCTGGTCCGACGCGGTCACGTCGGTGCACCGCGACTGACCCGCGCCCGGACCGGGAACGCCGTGCCGCGGCCCCGGTCGGACCGCGACCCGGTGACGGCTCAGCCGGAGCCGACCGCGCGCAACCCCACCTGGTTCACGTTCAGCCGGTTCAGCTTCGCCTCGGTCGCCGCGTCCGCCGGCAGCAGCACGACCAGCCGCTGGTCCGGGTCCGCCAGTTGCATCGTCTCGAACGACAGCCGGACCGTGCCGATGTCCGGGTGCGTCATCTCCCGGTCCGCCGGCCTGCCGCCGAGCGGCCGGCGCTCCCACCGGGCCGCGAACTCCGCGCCCACCGTCGTGGCCAGCCGTTCGGCGAACGCGTCCACCACCGCGTCCCCGCGGCGCAGCTCGTGCAGGTCGACGACGTACTCGTCGGCGACGCCGGACCAGTCCGGGTAGACCGCGCGGGCCCGCTCGTCGGTGAAGACGAACCACAGCAGGTTGGGCTCGTCCTGGTCGAGGACGCCGGTCGGCCGCATGAGCCGGGCGTAGCCGTCGGTCCAGGCGAGCAGGTCGGACAGGTGGTTGACCACGAAGCACGGCGCGGGCTCCAACTGCCGCAGGATGGCCCGCACCTCGCGGCGCACCACCCGGGACGTGCGGCGCTCGCGCGGGCACAGCTCCGCGCCGTTGCTGAACGCGGCCAGGCTGTTGAGGAACCCGATGTCCTCCTCGCCGAGGTTCAGCGCCTCGGCGATCGCCGAGAGCACCTTGGCCGACGGCCTGGTGTCGCGGCCCTGCTCGATCCTGGCCAGGTACTCCACGCTGATCCCGGCCAACGTGGCCAGCTCGGCTCTGCGGAGCCCCGGGGTGCGCCTGCGGGCGCCAGTGGGCAGGCCGACCTGGGCAGGCGTCACGGCTTCACGGCGACTGCGCAGGAAGGCCCCCAGTTCGCCTTCCATCATGCCGCCAGTCTGCCACCCCGGGCCGGGTCCGGCCACGGCTGTGCGTGGCCCTGTCAGGGCTACCACCAGCACGGTATCCCTATCCCCCGCACGGACGCCGGAGAATGTCCGGGTGGACCACCACGGGGGGAAGACATGACCGAGCACGCGAACGCGCCCGCGCCGGCCAGGGCCGGTCGGCGGGAGTGGCTGGGGTTGGCGATGCTCGCCCTGCCCGCGCTGCTGGTGTCGATGGACCTGACCGTGCTGCACCTCGCGGTGCCCGCGCTCAGCGTCGACCTGCGGCCCAGCAGCTCCCAGCTGCTCTGGGTCGTCGACGTCTACGGCTTCATGATCGCGGGCTTCCTGGTCACCATGGGCACCCTCGGCGACCGGATCGGCCGCCGCAGGCTGCTGCTGATCGGCGCGGCGGCGTTCGGCGTCGCGTCCGCGCTCGCCGCGTTCTCCACCAGCGCCGAGATGCTGATCGCGGCCAGGGCGCTGCTGGGCGTTGCGGGCGCGACGCTCGCACCGTCGACGGTCGCGCTGATCCGCAACATGTTCCACGACCCGCGCCAGCGGACCTTCGCCATCTCGCTGTGGTTCATGAGCTTCATGGCGGGCTCGGCGGTGGGACCGCTGATCGGCGGCGCGCTGCTGGAGTTCTTCTGGTGGGGCTCGGTGTTCCTGATCGGGGTGCCGGTCATGGCGCTGCTGCTGGTGGTCGGCCCGCTGGTGCTGCCCGAGCACCGCTCCGACCTGCCGGGCAGACTGGACCTGGTCGGCGCGGTGGTCGCGCTGGCGGCCGTGCTGAGCATGATGTGGGGCTTGAAGCAGGTCGCCGAGCACGGGGTGGCGCTGCCGCCGCTGCTCGCGGTCGCGGCCGGGCTGGTGCTGGCCGGCTGGTTCGTCCGGCGGCAGCGGCAGAGCCCGGACCCGCTGATCGACCTGCGGCTGTTCCGGATGCGCACGGTGGCCGTGTCGCTGGGCGTGCTCACGGTCGGCGCGATCGGCATCGGCGGGATCGGCTACCTGACGGCGCAGTACCTCCAGCTGGTGGTGGGTCTGTCACCGTTGCAGGCGGGGCTGTGGATGCTGCCACCGCTGGGGGCGGGCATCCTCACCACCGTGCCGGCGTCCGCCGTGGTGCACCGGGTGCGGCCCGGCGTCGTGTTCGCCGTCGGGCTGGTGACGGCCGCGGTCGGGTTGGCGCTGGTCGGCCAGGTGACGGGCCCGCACCAGTTGGCGCTGGTGGTGATCGGGCTGGTGCTGGTCTTCGGCGGGCTGATGCCGCTGCTGGCGATGGGCGTCGACATCGTGGTGGCGGCGGCACCTCCCGAGCGCACCGGCGCTGCATCGGCGTTGTCGGAAACGACGCAGGAGCTGGGGATCGCGCTGGGAATCGCGTTCCTGGGCAGCCTGGCCACCGCCGTGTACCGGGGCGGGCTGCCGGTGACCTCGGCCGAGCTGTCCACTTTGGGCAGTGCGAAGGCCGCGCGGCTCCCGCCGGACGTGGTCGCGGCGGCCGAGTCGGCGTTCACCGACGGCCTGCGGGTGGCTTCGCTGGTGTCCGCTGCGGCGCTCGCCGTGTCCGCGGCCCTGGCGGTGGTGCTGCTGCGGCGAACCGGACCGTCCGCCCCCGCCGAGGAGCACTGAACCGCCGGCCGGCCGACGGCAGGCGGTTCGCCGGGCGCAGCCGGGCGGTCAGGCCGAGGCGCTGTCCAATCGGGACAGTTCCGCCGCAGTCAGCTCGACCTCCAGCGCCGCCACGTTCTCCGCCAGGTGCGCCACCTTCGTGGTCCCCGGGATCGGCACGACCGCCACGCCCCACTTCACGGCCTGCTGCCGCACCCACGCCAGGGCCACCTGGCCCGGCCGGGCGCCGTGGTCGCGGGCGACGTCGGCCACCGCGTCCAGCAGTTCCCGCGCGGCCGGCGCGGCCCCCGGCGCGTGCGCGCGGCGCGCGGTCGGGTCGAGGAAGTTCAGCTGGCCGGCGCCCTGCGGGCAGTACGGCACCACGCCGATCCCCAGTTCGGCGCAGACCGGGACGACCTCCTCCACCTGCCTGGCGACCAGCGACCACTCCGACTGCAACGCCGCGATCGGGTGCACCGACGAGGCCCGTCGCAGGTCGTCGGCGGTGGCGTTGGACAGGCCGAGGTGGCGGACCTTGCCCGCCGCGACCAGTTCCGCCATCGCGCCCGCGGTCTCCTCCACGGGCACCCGCGGATCGCGGTCGTGCAGGTAGTACAGGTCGATCACCTCCACGCCCAGCCGGCGCAGGCTGGCGTCGCAGGCGGCGCGGACGTAGCCGGCGTCGCCGCGCGTGGTCATGCCGTCGGCGGTGCGGACGACGCCGAACTTGGTGCACACGACCGCCTCGTCCCGGCGGTGGCGCAAGGCCGCGCCCACCAGCTCCTCGTTCGCGCCCGCCCCGTACAGGTCCGCCGTGTCCAGGAACGTGACGCCGAGGTCCAGCGCCCGGTTGATCACGGCGGCCGCGTCCGGGGTGCGCGCGCTCAGGCGCATGCAACCCAGTCCCTGCGCGGGCGCGGTCAACCCGGTGGTGCCCAGCGCGGCGGTGCCCAGCGGAGTCGGACGCATGACGCCTTTCCGGCGGCCGACAGGGGAGGATCGGCGATCCGCTCGACCCCGCCGCAGCCTGTGGTGCGGGAACCACTGTCCCACAACGGGAACTCAGGCGGGGTGCGGCGACCCGGTCGACCAGATCAGGTGGAACGACAGCCTGCGCAGCCGCCACCCGTGCGCGGTGCGCGACGCGAGACCCTCGGCGCGGGTGCCGGTGGTGAACAGGGAGCCACCCGGGAGGACCTGGGTCGAGACCAGGTTGGCCCGCAGCCTCGCCCGGTCACCGTACAGGTCGACCGCGGCGGGCGAGTTCAGGTGCTGGGTCCGGGCGAACTTGGCCAACGCGGTCCGGTGGAAGGCGGCCAGGCCCGGGACGCCCTCGTGGCGTCCCACCGGGAACTCGACCACCGCGTCCTCGGTGAACAGCGACCGCGCCCACGCCTCGTCCAGCGAACCCGCGTCCAGGTCGAGCAGGTAGCGGTCGAGCAGCGCGCCCACGTCGGCACGGGACGGCAGGTCGGACTCGGCTGTCATGGCGCACTCCCCCACAGCGGTCGGATCGGACCAGCGTCCGAGCAGGACCCGGCCCGGGGCAACCCGATCGACCGGATTTGTGGAAGAACTGACACGAGATCGCGGTGATTTGGCGTATCGCGGTGGCGCCCGGCAGGGCAGCGGACACTTCTCTGACCTGCCTCGCACCTGCGCGCTGCGTCCGTGCGGCGACCTGCGAGAAACTGACGCAAGTCTGAAACCGGTCGTCTTGAACGGTTCCCGGCGGCGCGCACATGATGACAGGGCACCAGGCGACGGGATTCCGGCCGGTGCCGTTGTCGCAGAACTCCCACTCGTCGCAGTCCGCTGAACGAACCAGGAGACCACGTTGCGCAAGGTGCTGATCGCCAATCGCGGCGAGATCGCCGTCCGGATCGCCCGCGCCTGCACCGACGCGGGCCTGCTCGGTGTCGCCGTCTACGCGGAACCCGACCGCGACGCGCCGCACGTCCGGGTCGCCGACGAGGCCTACGCGCTGGACGGCGACGTGCCGGGCACGACCTACCTCGACGCGGCCAAGCTGCTCGACGTCGCCGTCCGCGCCGGCGCGGACGCCGTGCACCCCGGCTACGGCTTCCTGTCCGAGAGCGCCGAGTTCGCCGAGGCGGTACTCGCCGCCGGCCTGACCTGGATCGGCCCGCCACCGCACGCGATCCGCGCGCTGGGCGACAAGGTGACCGCGCGGCACATCGCCCGCCGGGTCGGCGCTCCCCTGGTCGCCGGGACGGCGCACCCGATCAGCGGCCCGGACGAGGCGGTCGCGTTCGCGCGGGAGCACGGGCTGCCGATCGCGATCAAGGCCGCGTTCGGCGGCGGTGGGCGCGGCCTCAAGGTGGTCCGCTCCCTCGCCGAGGTCGCCGACCTGTACCAGTCGGCCGTGCGCGAGGCGATCGCGGCGTTCGGGCGCGGCGAGTGCTTCGTGGAGCGCTACCTCGACCGGACCCGGCACGTGGAGACGCAGTGCCTGGCCGACAGCCACGGCGCCGTGGTCGTGGTGTCCACACGCGACTGCTCGTTGCAGCGCCGGCACCAGAAGCTGGTCGAGGAGGCGCCCGCGCCGTGGCTGTCCGCGGAGCAGGACGAGCGCATCCGCGCCGCGTCCAAGGCGATCCTCGCCGAAGCCGGCTACGTCGGGGCCGGCACCTGCGAGTTCCTGGTGGCCGAGGACGGGTCCATCTCCTTCCTGGAGGTCAACACCCGGTTGCAGGTCGAGCACCCGGTCACCGAGGAGGTCACCGGCATCGACCTGGTGGGCGAGCAGTTCCGGATCGCGGCGGGTGAACCGCTCGGCTACTCCGACCCGGTCGTCCGGGGCCACTCGATCGAGTTCCGGATCAACTGCGAGGACCCGGGCCGCGGCTTCCTGCCCGTGCCCGGCGCGGTGACCGGCTTCCGGCCGCCCTCCGGTCCCGGCGTCCGGCTGGACGCCGGTGTCGAAGCCGGCACGGTGATCGGCCCGGCGTGGGACTCGCTGATGGCCAAGCTCGTCGTCACCGGGGCCGACCGCGCCCAGGCGCTGCGCCGGGCGGCCCGCGCCCTGGCCGAGTTCGAAGTGGACGGCGTGCCGACGACGTTGCCGTTCCACCGCGCCGTCGTGACCGACCCGGCGTTCGCCGGCGAGCGATTCGCGGTGCACACCCGGTGGATCGAGACCGAGTTCGACAACACCATCGCGCCCGCCCCGGACACCCGGGACGGGACGGCGGACGGGAGCGCCGAGGGCGCGGGCCGGGAGCGGATCGTCGTCGAGGTCGACGGCAAGCGGGTGGAGGTGTGCCTGCCGGCCGGGCCGGCGGCGTCCGCGCGCCCGACCGGCACCCGCCCGCGCGGCCCGCAACCCAGGCGGGGCAGGGACAAGCGCGCGGAGTCCGGCGACGCGGTCATCGCGCCGATGCAGGGAACGATCGTCAAGGTCGCGGTGCAGGACGGCCAGGAGGTGGCGCAAGGGGAGCTGCTCGTCGTCATCGAGGCGATGAAGATGGAGCAGGCGCTCAAGGCCCACAAGTCCGGCGCGGTCCTCGGCCTCACCGCGCAGGTGGGCCAGAACGTGCGCGGCGGCACCGCGCTCTGCGAGATCAAGGGCTGACGACAGCCGCTTTCCGGAGGGAAGGATCACCGATGTTCAGCACGTTGATCGTCGCGCGGATGGACCCGGGTTCGAGCCCGGACGTCGCGGAGTTGTTCGCCCACTTCGACACCACGGAGATGCCGCACCTCATGGGCACCCGCCGCCGGCAGCTGTTCTCCTACCGGGGCCTGTACTTCCACCTCCAGGACTTCGAGACCGAGCACGGGCACGAGTCGATCGAGGCGGTCAGGACCGAGCCCCGGTTCGTCCGGATCAGCGACGAGCTCAAGCCGTTCATCGAGGCGTACGACCCCCGGACGTGGCGCTCGCCCGCGGACGCGATGGCGAGCCGCTTCTACCACTGGGAGGCGGCCGAATGAGCGCGCGGCGGGTCGTCATCACCGGGATCGAGGTCCTCGCGCCGGGCGGTGTGGGCGTCAAGGACTTCTGGGCCCTGCTCAGCGAGGGCCGCACCGCCACCAGGCGGATCAGCTTCTTCGACCCCTCCCCGTTCCGGTCCCGGGTGGCGGCCGAGATCGACTTCGACCCGGCCGAGCACGGCCTGGGGGCGCAGGAGGTCCGCCGGATGGACCGGGCGGCCCAGTTCGCCGTCGTCGCCGCGCGCGGCGCGGTCGCCGACAGCGGACTCGCGCTCGACGCGCTCGACCCGCACCGGGTCGGCATCACGGTGGGCAGCGCGGTCGGCGCGACCATGGGCCTCGACCAGGAGTACCGGGTGGTCAGCGACAGCGGCCGGCTGCACCTGGTGGACCAGGAGTACGCGGTGCCGCACCTGCACAACTACCTGGTCCCCAGTTCCTTCGCCGCCGAGGTGGCGTGGGCGGTGGGCGCGCAGGGGCCGACCGCGGTGGTCTCCACCGGCTGCACGTCCGGGATCGACTCGGTGGGCTACGCGGCGGACCTGATCCGGGAGAGCTCGGTCGACGTGGCGGTGGCGGGCTCGTCCGACGCGCCGATCTCGCCGATCACGGTGGCCTGCTTCGACGCGATCAAGGCCACCACGCCCCGGCACGACGACCCGGCCACCGCGTCACGGCCGTTCGACCTGTCGCGCAACGGTTTCGTGCTCGGCGAGGGCTGCGCGATGTTCGTCCTGGAGGAGCTGGAGCACGCCCGCCGGCGCGGCGCGCACGTCTACGCCGAGGTCGCGGGCTACGCCACCCGCAGCAACGCCTACCACATGACCGGGCTGCGGCCGGACGGGCTGGAGATGGCCGAAGCCATCCAGGTCGCGCTCGACGAGGCCCGGCTGGACGGCGACCGGATCGACTACGTCAACGCGCACGGCTCCGGCACCAAGCAGAACGACCGGCACGAGACGGCGGCGTTCAAGCGGAGCCTGGGCGCGCATGCCCACCGCGTGCCGATCAGCTCCATCAAGTCGATGGTCGGCCACTCGCTGGGCGCGATCGGCTCCATCGAGATCGCCGCGTCCGCGCTGGCCATGGAGTACAACGTGGTGCCGCCGACGGCGAACCTGCGCACCCGGGACCCCGAGTGCGACCTGGACTACATCCCGCTCATCGCCCGCGACCACACCACGGACGCGGTGCTCACCGTGGGCAGCGGTTTCGGCGGCTTCCAGAGCGCCATGGTGCTGGCGCGGCCCGACCGGGCGGGGGCATGAGCGCCCCGGTGGTGGTGACCGGCATCGGCGTCGCCGCGCCCAACGGACTGGGCACGGCGGAGTACTGGTCGGCCACCCGCGCCGGGCGCAGCGGCCTGGGCCGGGTCACCCGCTTCGACCCGTCCGGCTACCGGTCGAAGGTCGCGGGCGAGGTGCCCTGGTTCGTCGCCGAGGACCACCTGCCGAGCAGGCTGCTGCCGCAGACCGACCGGATGACCAGGCTGGCGCTGGCGGCGGCGGACTGGGCGCTGGCCGACGCCGGAGTCCGGCCGGCCGAACTGCCCGCGTTCGACATGGGCGTGATCACCGCCAGCTCGTCCGGCGGGTTCGAGTTCGGGCAGGGCGAGCTGCAAGCGTTGTGGGGCAAGGGGAACCAGCACGTCAGCGCCTACCAGTCGTTCGCGTGGTTCTACGCGGTCAACAGCGGTCAGATCTCCATCCGCAACGGCATGAAAGGCCCCAGCGGCGTGGTGGTGAGCGACCAGGCGGGCGGGCTCGACGCGATCGCCCAGGCGCGCCGGCAGATCCGCAAGGGCACTCCCCTGATCGTCTCCGGCGCGGTCGACGCCACCCTGTGCCCGTGGGGCTGGGTGGCGCTGATGGCGTCCGGCGACCTGAGCACCGTCGAGGACCCGGCTCGCGCCTACCTGCCGTTCGACCGCAGGGCCGCCGGGCACGTCCCCGGCGAAGGCGGGGCCATCCTCGTCCTGGAGGACGCCGAGGCGGCGGCGGCACGCGGCGCACGGGTGTACGGCGCGATCACCGGCTACGCGGCGACCTTCGACCCGCGTCCGGGCAGCGGCGGGGAACCCGCGCTGCGCAAGGCGATCGAGCTGGCGCTGGCCGACGCGGGGACCGACCCCGGCGACGTGGACGCGGTGTTCGCCGACGCCGCGGGCGCGCCCGAACTCGACCGGGTCGAGGCCGAGGCGATCTGCGCGGTGTTCGGCCGCGACGGCGTCCCGGTGACCGCGCCGAAGACGATGACCGGCCGGCTCTACTCCGGCGCGGCCCCGCTCGACGTGGCCGCCGCGCTGCTGAGCGCGGTCGACTCGGTGCTGCCGCCGACCGTCGGCGTGCACCCCGTCGCCGGGTACGGGATCGACCTGGTCACCGAGCTCCGACCGACGGCCGTGCGCACCGCCGCGGTGATCGCCCGCGGCCGCGGCGGCTTCAACTCGGTGGTGGTCGTGCGCGCCGCCGACTGACCGACCAAACCTGAGCACGGAGGAAGGAAAGCCATGTCGCACAGCAACTTCACCATCGAAGACCTCAAGCGGATCCTGGTCGCGGGAGCGGGCGCGGACGAGGGCGTCGACCTCGACGGGGACATCCTCGACACCGAGTTCACCGACCTCGGCTACGAGTCCCTGGCCCTGCTGGAGACCTGCGGCCGGATCGAGCGCGAGTTCGACATCACGCTGGACGAGTCGCTCGACGAGGTCACCACACCGCGCACGCTCATCGACCTGGTCCACGCCGAGCTGGCCGCGCGCTGACCCGAGGAGAAACCATGACGCAGCAGCGAGTCGCCCTGGTCACCGGCGCCACCAGCGGGATCGGCCTGGCCACCGCCCGGCTGCTGGCCGTGAACGGCCACCGCGTGTTCATCGGCGCGCGCACCGCCGAAACCGTGGCCACCACGGTCAAGCAGTTCCGGGAGGAGCGGCTGCACGTCGCCGGCGCGGCCGTCGACGTGCGTTCCCCCGACGACGTCCGCGATTTCGTCAAGGCCGCCGTCGACCGCTTCGGCGAGGTCGACGTGCTGGTCAACAACGCGGGCCGCAGCGGCGGCGGCGTGACCGCCGACATCGCCGACGACCTGTGGCTGGACGTGCTCGACACCAACCTCACCAGCGTCTTCCGGCTGACCCGCGAGGTGCTCAACGCCGGCGGGATGCGCGAGAAGGACTGGGGCCGGATCATCAACATCGCCTCGACCGCCGGCAAGCAGGGCGTGGTGCTGGGCGCGCCGTACTCGGCGTCCAAGCACGGCGTCGTCGGCTTCACCAAGGCGCTGGGCAACGAGCTCGCGCCGACCGGGATCACGGTCAACGCGGTGTGCCCCGGCTACGTGGAAACCCCGATGGCGCAACGGGTCCGGCAGGGCTACGCGTCGGCGTACGGAACCACCGAGGAACAGATCATGGCCAAGTTCCAGGCCAAGATCCCGCTCGGCCGGTACAGCACCCCGGACGAGGTGGCAGGACTGGTCGGCTACCTGGCCTCGGACATCGCGGGCTCGATCACCGCGCAGGCGCTCAACGTCTGCGGCGGCCTCGGCAACTTCTGACCCGTCCCGACCCGAAGGAGCAACCATGTCAGCGAACGTGGCAGAACCCGTGCTGCGCGAGGTCGAGCACGAGATCGGGGTCGAGGCTCCGGCGCAGGCCGTCTACCGGTTCATCGCCGAGGTCGAGCACTGGCCGCGGATCTTCCCGCCGACGATCCACGTCGACCACGTGGAGAAGGCCGGGCGGGCCGAGCGCATCCGCATCTGGGCCACCGCCAACGGGGCGGCCAAGAGCTGGACCTCCCGGCGCGTGCTCGACCCGGCCCTGCTGCGGGTGGACTTCCGGCAGGAGGTGTCCACCCCGCCGGTGGCCGCGATGGGCGGCGCGTGGCTCATCGAGCCGGTCGACGGGAACGCCTGTCGGGTGCGGCTGCTGCACGACTACCGCGCCGTGGACGACGACCCGGCCGGCCTGGCGTGGATCGACCAGGCGGTGGACCGCAACTCGCGCTCGGAGCTGGCCGCGCTCAAGGCCAACGTCGAGCTGGCCGACCGTTGCGCGGACCTCACCTTCTCGTTCACCGACACCGTGCTGGTCGACGGCGCGGCCCAGGACGTCTACGACTTCGTCAACGACGCGCACCTGTGGCAGCAGCGGCTGCCGCACGTGGCGCGGGTGGAGTTCACCGAGGACGCCGCCGGCCTCCAGACGCTGGAGATGGAGACCCGCGCGAAGGACGGTTCCACGCACACCACCAAGTCGCACCGGGTCGCCTTCCCACACCGCAAGATCGTCTACAAGCAGGTGACGCTGCCGGCGCTGATGTCGCTGCACACCGGGTACTGGACGTTCGAGGAGCGGGACGGCGCGGTCGAGGCGTCCTCCCAGCACACGGTCACGATCAACACCGACAACATCGCCCGCGTCCTCGGCCCGGACGCCGACGTGGCGGCGGCGCGCGAGTACGTGCGCACCGCGTTGAGCACCAACAGCCGGGCGACCCTGGCGCACGCGAAGGCGTTCGCCGAGAACGCGCGGTGAGCGCACCCGGCCCGGACGCCCCGGTCGCCGTCGTCGGGGCCGGTCCGGTGGGGCTGATGCTCGCCGGCGAGCTGCGCCTGGGCGGCGCGGAGGTCGTCGTGCTGGAGCGGCGCGAGACCCCGACGACCGAGTCCCGGGCGTCCACGCTGCACGCCCGCACCATGGAGATCCTCGACAGCCGAGGGCTGCTGGAGCGGCTGGGCGAGCCGCCGAACCAGCCGCGCGGGCACTTCGGCGGCATCCCACTGGACCTGACCACGCCCGGCCGCCACTGCGGGCAGTGGAAGGTTCCGCAGACCACGACCGAGCGGCTGCTGGCCGAGTGGGCGACCGGGTTGGGTGCCGAGGTCCGGCGCGGCTGGACGGTGCGGGACGTCGTGGACGACGGCGACGGCGTGCTGGTCGTCGGCGAGTCGGGGCGGCGGCTGCGGGCCGGGTACGTCGTCGCCTGCGACGGCCAGCACAGCACCGTCCGAAAGGTGGTCCGGGCGGCCTTCCCGGGCCTGCCCGGGACGCGCCGGCTGGTCCGCGCGGACGTCGCGGGCGTCGACGTCCCGGACCGCCGGTTCCAGCGGCTCGACGCGGGCCTGGCGATCGCGGCCCGCGCCGGGAACGGCGTCACCCGGGTCATGGCGCACGAGTTCGGCTCCGCTCCCGCCGCGGCGCCCGACTTCGCCCAGGTCGTCGCGCTGTGGCGGCGGATCACCGGCGAGGACATCAGCGGCGGCGAACCGCTGTGGATCAACTCGTTCGACGACGCCAACCGCCAGCTGGAGCGGTACCGGCACGGCCGCGTGCTGTTCGCGGGCGACGCCGCCCACGTCCAACTGCCCGCCGGCGGGCAGGCGCTCAACCTCGGCCTGCACGACGCGGTGAACCTCGGTTGGAAGCTTGCCGCCGTCGTGCGCGGCCACGCACCGGACGGGCTGCTGGACACCTACCACGATGAACGCCACGCCGTCGGCCGCCGCGTGCTGGCCAACATCCGGGCGCAGGCGCTGCTGCTGCTCGGCGACCGCTCGGTGGAGCCGGTGCGCGCCCTGCTCGCCGAGCTGATCGCGACCGAACCGGTGCGCGCCCTGCTCGCCGGGATGATCAGCGGCGTCGACGTCCACTACCCGCCCGGCGGGACCGGCGGGTCCCCGCCGGCGGGCGGGTACCTGCCGGAACTGGCCCTGACCACGGCGACCGGCACGACCACGACGACCGCCCTGCTGCGCACCGGGCGCGGGCTGCTGCTGGACCTCACCGACGGGGGTCGCCTGCGCGACGCGGCGGCCCCGTGGGCCGACCGCGTCACCGCCGTGGCCGGACGCCCGGACCCCGCACCCGGCGCGGCCGGCCTGCTGGTCCGCCCGGACGGCCACGTCGCCTGGGCCGGTGCCGACCCGGACGGCGCGCGGGCCGCGCTCGGCCGCTGGTTCGGGACCGGCCGACCACCGCACCAACCTCGAGAGGGAGACTGATGGACGCCGATGTGATCGTCGTGGGAGCCGGACCGACCGGCCTGATGCTCGCGGGCGAGCTCGGGCTGGCCGGCGTCCGCGTCGTCGTGGTCGAACGCCTGGCCGAACCGACCGGCCAGTCACGCGGCCTCGGGTTCACCGCCCGCGCCGTGGAGACCTTCGACCAGCGCGGCATCCTGCCGCTGTTCGGCGACCTCGAAACCAGCCCGATCGGCCACTTCGGCGGGGTGCAGTTCGACTACACCGTGCTGGACGACTGCCACTTCGGCGCGCGCGGCATCCCGCAGTCGCGGACCGAGGCCGTGCTGGAGGAGTGGGCGGGCAAGATGGGCGCGCAGGTGCGGCGCGGCTGGGACCTGCTGGACGTGGCCGACCACGGCGACGCGGTGACCGCCACCGTCGCCGCCCCGGAGGGGAGCAGGACCCTCCGCGCCGGCTACCTCGTCGGCTGCGACGGCGGCCACAGCGCGGTGCGCGAGCTGGCCGGGTTCGACTTCCCGGGCACCCCCGCCACCCGGGGCATGTACCTCGCCGACGTCGTGGGCTGCGACCTGCGCCCGCGCTTCCTGGGCGAGCGGCTGCCCAACGGCATGGTGATGGCCGCACCGCTCGCGCCCGGCGTGGACCGGATCATCGTCTGCGAGCACGGCACCCCGCCCGCCGACCGCACCGACCAGGTCGACTTCGCCGAGGTCGCCGACGCGTGGCGGCGGATCACCGGCGAGCCCCTGGCCGGCGGCCGGGCGGACTGGGTCAGCTCGTTCACCGACGCCACCCGCCAGGTCACCGAGTACCGGCGCGGGCGGGTCCTGCTGGCGGGCGACGCCGCCCACATTCATCTGCCCGCCGGCGGGCAGGGCCTGAGCACCGGCGTGCAGGACGCGGTCAACCTCGGCTGGAAGCTCGCCGCCGTCGTGCGCGGCCACGCACCGGACGGGCTGCTGGACACCTACCACGACGAACGCCACCCCGTCGGCGCGCGGCTGCTGATGAACACCCGCGCCCAGGGCCTGGTGTTCCTCGGCGGGGAGGAAGCCGACCCGCTGCGCGAGCTGATGACCGAGCTGATCGCGCTCGACAGCACCAAGCGGCACCTCGCCGGGATCGTCAGCGGCGTGGACATCCGCTACGACGTGGGGTGCGACCACGCGCTGGCCGGGCTGCGCGTCCCGCCGCGCGCGCTGCGCGGCGCCACCGGCGAGACCACCACGACCGACCTGCTGCACGCCGGCACCGGTGTGCTGCTCGACCTGGACGACAACGCGGCCGTCCGGGCCGCCACCGAGGGCTGGGGCGACCGGGTGCGCACGGTCACCGCGACCCCGGTGTCGCCGTCCGCGCCACCGGCCACCGCCATCCTCATCCGGCCGGACGGCTACGTCGCCTGGGCCGGCGAGGACGTGGACGGCCTGGACACCGCGCTGCGCCGGTGGTTCGGCGCACCCGCCGCGGCCACGCCGCGATGACGACGGCGAACCCCGCGCCCGGCCGCGCGAGGTTCGCCCGTCCCGCCCGGACGCCGCCGCGGACCGGGCCGCCGACCAGCGAAGGGAGCAGTGCGTGAACCGCCTGGACCAGCTCAGGGAGCTGAAGAAGCAGATCGAGGACGGCCCCGACCCGCAGGCCACCGAGCGCCAGCACGCCAAGGGCAAGCGAACCGCACGCGAGCGGATCGCGCTGCTGCTGGACAAGGGGTCCTTCACCGAGGTGGAGCCGCTGCGCCGGCACCGCGCCACCGGGTTCGGCATGGAGGACAAGCGCCCGCACACCGACGGCGTGGTCACCGGCTGGGGCACGGTGCACGGGCGGACGGTGTTCGTCTACGCGCACGACTTCCGGATCTTCGGCGGCTCGCTCGGCGAGGCCCACGCGCAGAAGATCCACAAGCTGATGGACCTGGCCATCGCCACGGGCGCCCCGCTGATCTCGCTCAACGACGGCGCGGGCGCGCGCATCCAGGAGGGCGTCGCCGCGCTGGCGGGCTACGGCGGCATCTTCCAGCGCAACACCAGGGCGTCCGGGGTGATCCCGCAGATCAGCGTCATGCTCGGGCCGTGCGCGGGCGGTGCGGCGTACTCCCCAGCGCTCACCGACTTCGTGTTCATGGTCCGCGACACCGCGCAGATGTTCATCACCGGCCCCGACGTGGTGACGGCGGTGACCGGCGAGGACGTGACCCAGGACGGGCTCGGCGGCGCGGACGTGCACGGCGAGGTCTCCGGTGTCGCGCACTTCGTCCACGACGACGAGGAGACCTGCCTGGAGGACGTGCGGTTCCTGCTGTCGTTGCTGCCGGCCAACAACCGGGAGGTCCCGCCGGTCGAGCACACCGACGACCCGGCCGACCGGCTGTGCCCCGCGCTGGCGGGTCTGGTGCCCGACGACGGCAGCAGGCCCTACGACATCCGGTCGGTGATCGAGGAGGTCAGCGACGACGGGCACTTCCTGGAGGTGCACGAGCGGTGGGCGACCAACATCGTCGTCGCGCTGGGCAGGCTGGCCGGCCGGGTCGTCGGGTTCGTCGCCAACCAGCCGCAGTCGCTCGCCGGCGTGCTCGACATCCGGGCCAGCGAGAAGGCGGCGCGGTTCGTCCAGTTCTGCGACGCGTTCAACATCCCGCTGGTCACCCTGCTGGACGTGCCCGGCTTCCTGCCCGGCGTCGACCAGGAGCACGGCGGCATCATCCGGCACGGCGCGAAGCTCCTGTACGCCTACTGCAACGCCACGGTGCCCCGGATCTCGCTGGTGCTGCGCAAGGCGTACGGCGGCGCGTACATCGTGATGGACTCCCGCAGCGTCGGCGCCGACCTCGCCTACGCCTGGCCGGGCAACGAGATCGCGGTGATGGGCGCGGAAGGGGCGGCCAACGTCGTCTTCCGCCGGCAGATCGCCGCGGCCGACGACCCGGAGGCGATGCGCGCCCAGCTGGTCCGGCAGTACAAAGACGAACTGGTGCACCCCTACTACGCCGCCGAGCGCGGACTGGTCGACGACGTCGTCGACCCCGCCGAGACCAGGAGCGTGCTGGCCTCGGCCCTGCGGGTGTTGCAGAGCAAGCACGCCGACCTGCCCAGCCGCAAGCACGGCAACCCGCCGCAATGACCGCCCGCAACGGGTAGCAGTCGAAGTGCAAGGTGCATTCGTGGAGTTGCGATGCGTTGCCGACCGAATACCGGAGGTTCTGGTGGAGAAGCTGGTCCGAGTCCTCGGCGGCTCGCTCGTCGACGACGAACTCGCCGCGCTCACCGCAGTGCTGCTGGCCCGCACCTCACCGAACGTGGCGACCGCGCCGGTTCCCGATCACATCCCGTGTGCGCACTGGTGCCGCGCGGAACGCGTTACGGCCTACCGCAGCCCGTCGAGTTGGCAATAGTGCGGATTCCTCGCAGCCACAAAAGCGCTGGTCACACCAATGATCCACTGGTGGCGGGCAATTGCGACAATTGTCACCCCCGGTGCAGCCATGGTAACTTCGCGATCACCGTCATGACACCGGAAAAAATCATGAATGCGGTTCACACTCTTGAGCGCGCCGGGGGGTGCCTCCTTTCACCCGCAAACGGAGACTGGAGCATACCGAATACGGAGGGTGAGGTGCCCGACTACATCCGGAAGGTGCGCAGCCGTCTGGTCACGGTGGAAATCCATCCCTGGGGGGAACGTGGTAGGGCAACAAGCCGGTGAGTTAGTCAGCACATGGGAGCCCGCGCCCGGCGGGCGGAACGGCTCGGCCACGTGGCACGTGCTCGTGGTCGAGAGCAACGTCAGCGACAAGGAGAACTTGGTCACCTGGCTGCGCAGGCAGGGCCACGACGTCTACAGCGCGGAGACCGGCACCGAGGCCATCCGCGTCCACGACAGCGCCGACCTGGTCCTGCTCGACCTGGAGCTGCCGGACCTGGACGGCATCGAGGTGTGCCGGGCGATCCGGGCGAAGTGCGACGTGCCGCTGATCGCCGTCACGGCGCGACGAGCCGAGCTGGACTGCGTGCTGGGCCTGCAGTCCGGCGCAGACGACTACCTGGTCAAACCGTACGGGTTTCGCGAACTCATGGCCCGCATCGACGCCGTGATGCGCCGCGCCCGGCCACGGGCCGCACCCGCGCCCACCGTGTCCCGCGGCTCATTGCGAATCGACGCGAAGCTCCGGGAAGTGATACTCGCCGGCAGGCGAATCGAACTGACCCGGAAAGAATTCGATTTGCTCTACCTGCTGGCGTCCCACTCCGAGACGGTCGTACCGCGCAGCGCGATCATGAAACAGGTCTGGGGAGACTCCTGGTCCCGCCGCACCGTCGACACCCACGTCAGCAGCCTGCGCAACAAGCTCGGCTCCGGGCAGTGGATCGTCACCGTTCGCGGTGTCGGTTTCCGCCTCGGCGAGGGCTGACCCCCGACGAGGGCCGCCCGCCACCGAAGCCGGCCGGCCCCGCTCCACACGGGCAGTCATCCACATCCCGGCGCAGGGGGGAGCTCCGGAGTGGAACACCCACACTGGCACACGAGGTGACAACGCCGTCATAGCCCGGCTTCGCCCCACGCGCGGTGACGTCCAGACACGTCACCACGCTCCAAGGCGGAGCCGGGACGTGCCCGCCGCCCACGGCCGCACGCACACCGGTTCTGCCGCGATCGGCCTGACAACCACCGCTCTGTCCCGCGTGGACAGAGCGCGCAGGGCGGGCAGCCGCAGCAGAAGCCGCCCCAACTCCGCAGGCGTCAGCGCGGGCAGCTTCCGTCGCAGCAGGACCGACGCAGCAGGACCGACTCGGCATCCGGTACTGGACAACGGCAGATCACCAGAGCCAGTCCCGCCTGGGCGTGATTGCACACCGCGGTGAAAATCTCCGCGAACCCGGGATCGAGGGACTCACCGGCAGCGGTGAGGTTCTGCTCGAAGTCGTCGAACTGCACGACCGGCCGCAGCCGCGCCGGCGCGGTCAGCACCAGTAACAGGGTGCGGCGGTCAGAGTGGACTCAGCAGACATCGGTGGCGGCCGCGTGTGGTCCGCAGGCGACGATGTCCCTGCCAACGGATGACAGCGACCGTCCAACCTCTGCCGGCCCTTCGGAGGTGTGCGTCCAGCGAGATGATCCGGCCGTCCGGGTCGGCGGTGTAGTCGGGCTCATCGGCCGGCCGGTCGCAACCCGGGGGTGCGTCGGTGTCCTTCCGCCTGCCCAACACCGCTTTCTGCCTGGGCGCCGGGTGCGCGTCCCCACAGCGGCATGGCGAACTTGATCAGGTGCACCACCTGGTAGCTGCCCCCGCCTCCCACGCGGGCTCGTCGGGCCGGCCCAGGCGAACGCGTCGCCGTCGGCCGGGTTCCCCGCGCCCTCCCGGAAGTCGAACAGGGTGGTCGTGGCGGGCTTCCCGGCGGCGTCAGGACGGTTGTCCGGGCGGAAGCCGGGCATTCGCCAGCGGGTTCGCAGGCCCGGCACGGCCGCTGCCTCGTCGGCCGGCGGTGGCGCAGGCCGAACCGGTCGCCGAACAGCGACGCGCCGACCGAGACCGTCACGCCGCCGATCCGACCAGCCGGTCCAGGGCCGGGTGCAAGCCGGCACGGTCGGCGATGACGTCCAGTGCGAGCGGCTCCCGAACGGGACGAGCAGAGCCGGGGTGCGCCGGGAGTGGCGGCGCGTCGCACGCCGCCACCGCCAGACCGAGGCTCCCGGCGAGCACGGCCCGCCGGGAGAGCTTCGCGTCGGTCACGCGTTGTAGACCCGGAACACGACCTGGACCGGCAGCTCCTCGTCCTGCTGCCGGACCCCGATCACCAGCCTCAGACCGCCCACGCGCCACCCGAAGTGGTGGCCATAGCCGAAGTCGTCCCACTCCGACTCGACGGCCTCCCCCGCCCCGCCCGGCCGCCACCCCGCGGCGGCGAGCGAACCCGCCACCAGCGCGCCGGACCACCCGTCGGCGTCGTGCGCCGCCGCCGGCACCTGGTCCACGATCTCCGCGTCGCTCATCTACATACCGTTTCCGGGAACGTGGATCACCCGCAGGGTCCCGTTCCCCACCTGGTTCGGGAAGTGGGTGCGGAACAACGACTCGAACGCGTCGGCCGCGGCGCGGTTGGAGACCGCGCAACGCTCCTCGTTGTACCGGAAGTCGGCCGGATCACAGGGCGGGTTCTTGGAGGCCGCGTCGTTGCGGCCCGCCCACTTCGCCTCCACCAGGTAGCCGCCGATGGGCCCGCCGTCGACCTGCGTGCGCCGGTAGTCGAGCGGGTAGACCGCTCGTGGTCCTGGCCGGTGACGTGCTTCCGGTACTTCGCCCACGGCCGGCCCGACTGGCTCACGGGAGTCGGCGCGTCCCGGCCCGACACGGTCGCCGCCGACAAGGCGTAATCCAGTCACGCCAACCGCAGGAAGAAGGCCGCCAGGGCGGACTACCCGTCTTCCACGACACCGTGCTCGACAAAGGACGTAACACGGTCGAACCTGCATCGACAAGATCAAGGCATGGCGCGGGCGACGGCGACCGGCAGGGCGCCGATGGTGGCGGGCTGGTCGGGTGGCGAGGCACAGCGAGGCGGGTGAGGCGCGGCACGGCCAGAGGCTGCGCACGCGGGCAATCCGGCTGCCGGCGAGGCTTCGGACTGGCACCCGGCGGGCGCAGCCCTGAGTCCACTTGGACTGCCAAGGGGGTGGACCGGGTGCGGAGGCGGTGCCCGGTGGGCGGTCAGCGTTGGACGAAGACGATCTCGTACTCGTCGGCGGTCGGTGGGAGGCCGGTCTCGGCGGTGTCGGACTTGGCGTTGACCACGGCCAAGCGGTCGTCGAAGGCGACCGCGGTCGCCGGGAACTGGAAGGCGTCGTGCGTGATGACCTCCTCGACCACGCCGGAGGCCAGGTCGGGGCTCAGCCGGACCCGCGAGACCTGGTTGACCCGGTTCTGCACGACCCACAGCCGCAGGCCCTCCAGCACCAGCCCGTCCGCCTTGGGCACGTCGACGCCCTCGACCATCCGGCTGACGCCCGACACCGGGTCGACGGTGTAGAGCCTGCCGTTCGCCGTGTGGGAGACGATCAACGGCTCGCCGTCCTCGGGCGCGACGATGCCGTTGAGGTTGAACTCGCCGCTGATCTCGGCCGCCGGGCCGGTGATCAGCAGGGTGCGGGCCTGCCCCAGCTGCCCCTCCGGGCTGATCGGCACGAAGTACAGCACGCCCGCCGACGAGTCGCTGAAGTAGGCGCCGTCGCGGTTGACGAACGCCTTGTTGACCACCGTGGCCGCCAGGTCGTCGATCTCGCCGAGCTGGTACGCGGCAACGGTTTCGCCGGTCTCCATGTCGTACACGTACGCCCAGCCCAGGCCACCGCCGACGAACAGCCACCCGTGCCGCAGGTCGGCCCACAGGCCCATCGCGAAGCGGCCCCTCGGCGCCTCGACGAACAGCTCGGCGGTCCCGCGCCTGAGGTCGCCCCGGTAGATGTGGCCGCGGAACAGGTCGCCGTAGTAGAACGTGTCGCCCGCACCCCTGGCGATCCCCTGGG
Organism: Saccharothrix espanaensis DSM 44229; assembly: GCF_000328705.1. NCBI lineage: Bacteria > Bacillati > Actinomycetota > Actinomycetes > Pseudonocardiales > Pseudonocardiaceae > Saccharothrix > Saccharothrix espanaensis. The sequence goes on from NC_019673.1 coordinate 6,151,295, forward strand.
TCGAGGTGACCCCGGGGAGCACGACGACGTCGCTCGCCCCGGCCCGCGGGCCACCCACTGTCGTTTCCTCGGACTCGTTCCGGGGTGCCATCAGATCGCCTCGTTCCGTCGTCCTCGGATCCGCCGACAACAATCTCGCGAACACGACCCGGCGTGGGCAAGGCCCGGGGGTGTGGGCGATGTGCCGCACGAAAGCGCGCACCGAAGCGCGCCTCACCGCACACTTACGGACCTTCACCGCGTGCTGCGGCGCTGCCTACGCTGGATCCATGTCGACCCCCGGCCCGCCGCTCGGTGCGCACACCCGGGCCGCGACGATCGTGATGGAGGCGTCGAACGAGCCCGGCTGGGGCATGTTCGTCTGGCTTGCCGTGACCACCGACGTCCGGGGTGCCGAGTTGTGCGCCCTGCGCTGGGACGACGTCGACTTCGACCTCGGCGCGCTGACCGTCCGGTCCGCGACCGGCCTGCGGCGCGTCCCGCTCGACGCGCAGACGATCACCCTGTTGCGCGCCTACCTCGCCCACTGCGCCGCGCAAGCCGCCATCCTGGGCATCGAGCGGCACCCGGCCGCCTACGTCTTCTCGACCACGCCGGACGGCGGGACCGCGCCGTCGCCCGACGAGTTCGCCGGGCGCTACACCCGGATGTGCGCGGGCCTCGGCTGGGCGGCGGACCTCGACCGGCCGCCGCACTGCCCGACGACCGATCTCGTCGCGGCCGGGGTCGACGTGCGCGTCTTCCTCTGGCGGTTGCAGCGCGGGCTCTCGCGCATCCAGCGGAGGCCGAGGGCGTGACCGGCGGGACGAGCACCGCCGGAAATGCCCCGAGGCTGGGACTTCAAGAGTGGGGACGCCAGGGGTTGGGACCGCGGCAGCCGGGACGTCAGGGGTTGGGGGCGGCAGGCTTCTGGGGTTTCTTGGACGGCGCGACGACCAAGGCGGTCGCCGCGGCTAGGACGGCGACGGCGGCGAACACCGCGTAGGCGTTGGTGAAGCCGCCGATCGACGGCGTGCCGGCGAGTCCCGCGGCGGCGACGGTGGAGCCCACGCCCACGAAGATCGCGGCGCCGGTGGGGTTGAACGTGTAGACGATGCCCGAGACCACCCCGGCCTCGTGCTGGGCGACTCCGGCCAGGGCGGAGGTGGTCGCCGCGACGAAGACCGAAGTCGCGCCCAACGCGAACAGGACGACACCGGGCATGGCCTGGAGCAAGACGTTGCCGTCCGGTGTCAGGCCGATGAGCAGCGCATTGCCCACGGCGACCAGGGCCAGGCCGGCGCACGCCACCACGCGGGTGCCGACGACGCCGACCAGGCGACCGCCCGCCATCGCGCCGACCACGCTGGCCACGGCCGCGGGCAGGAAGAACAGGCCGGCGGACAGCGCGCTGTAGCCGTGCAGGTGTTGCAGGTACTGCGAGGTGACGAAGACGTCCCCACCGGTCACGCCGGCCGCGGTGAGCATCAGGAACGCGCCGGTCGCGACGGGTCGTTGGGCCAGCACCCCCAGGCGCATCAACGGGTTGCGCACAGTGCGCTCGACGACCGTGAACACGCCGTACAGCACGATGGCGGCCACGAAGGCCAGCAGCGTGCCGAGATCGGCCCAGCCGTGGTTGCCGGCGTTGATGACGCCGTAGATGAGCGAGCTGGTGGCGGCGGTGGAGGTGACCGCGCCCAGCACGTCGACGCGCCGGGCCGCTCCCTCCACCCGGCGCTCGGGCACCAGGACCAGGATGGCCACCAGCAGGCCGATGCCGACCGGGATGTTGATGAAGAACACCCAGCGCCAGCCGGGGCCGCTGGTGAGCAGCCCGCCGGCGAGCAGCCCCACGGTGAAGCCGACGCCGCCCAGGGAGGACCACACGCCCAGCGCCTTGTTGCGCTCGGCGCCCTGGAACAGGCCGGTGAGCGTGCGCAGCGCGGCCGGGGACAGCAGCGCGCCCCCGACGCCCTGGAACGCGCGTCCGACGATCAGCATCGTCCCGTCCTGCGCCAAGCCGCTGGTCAGCGAGGCGAGGGTGAACACCGCCAGGCCGGTCAGGAGCATGGTGCGCGCGCCGAAGGTGTCGGCGAGCCGGCCGCCGAGCAGCAGCAGTCCGCCGAGGAACAGCACGTAACCGCTGACCGCCCAGGTGAACTCCACGCGGCTGAGGTCCAGGTCGGCGCGGATGGCGGGCAGGGCCACGTTGATGACGGTGGAGTCCAGCATGAGCATGAACTGCGCCGTGCAGATCGCCGCGAGCGCGGTCCAGCGGCGGGGGTCCGCGGACTGCTGCGGCTTGGCCGCGTCACGCACCGGGTCTCGGGGGTCGCGCATCACCGGGCTCCTGGCTCGAATCTCGGTGGCAGAGCCTCGGACCCGCCGAGGCAGTGCCCTGCATCGAACGACATCGCACTCCGCCGCGGGCCGCACGGCGCGAGGTGCCGTCGGCGGCGGTGGATTCCCTCGCACCGCAACGCCTGGCGTCTGGGCGTGGAGGACCTGTGCGCCGATTCCCCATCGCCGCGCGCGACCGTTCAGGCCGTGTCTTCTCGGCCCGGGACATCACCGCCGATCCCCTGATCGACCGCCTCACCCGGGGAGGCAACCCTACGTTGACAGCCGCCGGCTTGTCAACCTCAGGATGACAAGTCCGGGCCCGCCGGCCCCGCACCCCGGCCGGGATCCGGGGCTGTTCACGGCCGGGTCGGGCCGTTCCCGCGGCGCTCGGCCACCATCCGGTCGATGTCGCCGACGGTAGCGGCGGACACCAGGTCCTCCTCGCTGATCTCCACGCCGAGTTGGCTGGACAGGCTCACCGACAGCTCGACTATCGACAGCGAGTCCAGACCCGCGTCCTCCAGGCTGTGCTCGGGGCGCACCGCCGCTTCGTCGAGGTCGAGGTCGTCGACCAGGATCCGCACGAGTTCTTCGTCCACCTTCATCTCCCTCCTCTGCCGGTCACTCGGCGCTGCGCGCCGGACGCGCGCCCTCGCCGACGACGATCAACGTGCCGTCGAGGTAGCGGTCCCGGCACGCGCGGCGCTGCAACTTGCCGCTGGACGTCTTCGGCACGGTGCCGCGCCGCAGGAACACGACGTCGTGCACGTGGATGTCGTGGTGCGCGGCGACACTGCGGCGCACCGCCGCCCGCAGTCGGCCGGGATCGGCGTCCGTGCCCGGCTGCAACTCCGCCGCCACCACGACCCGTTCCTCTTCGCCGGTGTCCACGGAGAACGCGACGACGTTGCCGGGCCGCACCGCCGCGACCCCTTCCTCCACGGTCGACTCGATGTCGATCGCGTGGTGGTTGCGGCCGTCGACGACCATGACGTCCTTGCGCCGCCCCGCGATGAACAACGAGTCGTCGTGGAAGAAGCCGAGGTCCCCGGTGCGCAGCCACCCCGGCTCGCCGTCCAGGACCGCGTCGAAGATCTCGCCCGCGCGGTTCCCGGCCGGGGACTCGTCCCCGCCCCGGTAACCCGCCCAGTAACCCGCGCAGACGTTCGCGCCGCGCACCCAGATCTCGCCGACCTCACCCGGTCCGGCCGCCAGCCGGGTCTCCGGGTCCACGATCCGCACGTCCTGCCCCGCGGGCGCCCCGCAGCCCACCATGATCATCCCGCCGGGGTCCCCGTCCGCGATCCGCCGGGCGCGGCCCGCGGTCAACTCGGCGCGGTCGAAGGAGAAGACCGGCGGCTCCCGCTCGACCGGGACGGCGGTCACCAGCAGGGTCGCCTCGGCCAGGCCGTAGACGGGGGTGTGCGCGGAGGACCGGAAGCCGCACTCCGCGAAGGCTTCGGTGAACCGGGCCAGCGAACGCGCCCGCACGGGCTCCGCGCCGTTGCCGGCGAAGACCAGCCGGGACAGGTCCAGGCCGGCGCGCTCCTCGGCCGGGACCCGGTCCACGCACATGTCGAACCCGAAGTTGGGGCACAGCACGTGGGTCGCCTCGTGGTCGTGCAGCAGCCGCAGCCAGCGCAGCGGCTCCCGCACGAACGCGAGCGGCGACAGGTGGACGATCGGGAACCCGCGCGCCAGCGGCAGGACCACGCCGAACACCAGACCCATGTCGTGGAAGAACGGGCTCCAGCTCACCGTCGTGGAGCGCTCGTCGAAGCGCAGGGCGGTGACCAGCTGGGCCGCCGCCACGGCCATGTTCCGGTGGGTCACCCGCACGCCCGCGGGACGCCGGGTCGACCCGGAGGTGTACTGGAGGTAGGCGGTCGCCCCGGGCCGGGCGCGCACCGGTTCCCACGGCGCGTGCGGCTCGGGTTCGACCTCGTCGGGGCAGACGATCCGGACCGGTTGGGACAGCGGGATCCCGGCCACCGCGTCCCGGGACGCGCTCGGTGCGATCGCCACCTCGCAACCGCAGTCGTCCATCGCCGGCGCCACCCTGTCGTGGTGGCGGTAGGAGCTCGGCGCGGTCAGCGGGACCGCGACCAGCCCGGCGTAGAGGCAGGCGACGAAGCCGACGACGAAGTCCACCCCGGTCGGGCACAGCAGCGCGGCCCGCGCGCCCGGCCGGGCGACCTCGCGCAGCCGCGCGCCGACCGCGCGGACCCGCGCGTCGAGCTCCCCGCAGGTCAGCTCCCGGGCCACCCCGCGCGGGTCGGCGGAGTAGTCGACGAACGTCATCGCCGTGCGGCCGGGATCGGCTTCGGCGCGCCGGCGGACGACCGCGGGCAGCCCGTCGGCCTGCCCTGTCCAGGTGGTCTCCGACAGGACACTCACCTCCGGCTCCCCCGCGCCCGGGAGCGCGAGGCGCCCAGCACGCCGCCCGCGATGGTGCGCAGGAGGATGTTCGACGTGCCTTCGTAGATCTGCCCGATCATCGCGTCCCGGTAGAACTTCTCCACCGGGTAGGCCGTGGAGAACCCGTTGCCGCCGAAGGTCTGGACGGCCTGCGACGCCGCCCGCCCGGCCACCTGCGAGGCGAAGTACTTGGCCATCGCGCACCGTGACAGCATCTCGGGTACGGAGCCGCCGCCGTCGGCCAGGCGGGCCGTGTCGTGCACGAGCAGGCGCGCCGCCTCGATGTCGGTCGCCACCCGGGCGAGCGGCAGCTGCACGCCCTGGAAGCCGGAGATGGGTTGGCCGAACTGCCGGCGCTGGTCGGCGTACTCGACGGCCGCCTCCAGGGCACCGGTGGCCAGCCCCACCATCTGCGCGGCGATGCCGATGCGGCCGATGTTGAGCGTGTCGACGGCGATGTCGTAGCCGTCGCCCTCCTCCCCCAGCCGGTCCTCCAGCGGCACGCGCACGCCGTCGAACCGCACCTCGCAGGTGGAGCTGGCCCGGATCCCGAGCTTCTCCTCGTTGGGCCCCACGTCGAGCCCCGGTGCGTCCCGCGGCACGAGGAACGCCGTGATGCCGTGCACGCCGTGCTCGGGCGCGGCGTTGGCGAACACGACGAACAGACCGGCCTCCCGGGCGTTGGTCGTCCAGACCTTCCGCCCGTCCAGCACGTAGTCGCCGCCCTCGCGCCGCGCCCGCGCCCGCAGGGCGAAGGCGTCGCTGCCCGACTCGGACTCGGTCAGCGCGTACGCGCCCACGAGGTCGCGGGCCAGCCGGGGCAGGTGCCGCTCCTGCTGCGCCGGGCTGCCCCAACGGATCAGCGCGGTGTTGACCAGGACGTTCTGCACGTCGACGCAGACCGCCACCGACGGGTCGACCCGGGCGAGCTCGGCGATGGCCAGCGCGCTCATGAACACCGAGCCGCCCGCGCCGCCGAACCGCTCCGGGATCTGGACGCCCATCAGACCCAGCGCGAACAGCTCGTCGATCAGGTCGCGCGGGATGCGGGCGTCGCGGTCCATCCGGTCCACCCGCGGCCGCAGCTTCTCCCGCGCCCACTTGCCGACGGTGTCCCGCAGGGCTTCCTCCTCGTCCAGGAGCTCGGCGCGTCGGGTGACGCCGGACGCTGCTTGCATGACATGCCCCTCACTGGAATGCGGACAGCCCCAACACGGACCGGGCCACCACGAGTTTGTGAATCTCGGTCGTTCCCTCGGCGATGGTCAGGGCCCGGGCGTCGCGGTAGTGGCGTTCGAGCGGGTAGTCCGGCGACAGGCCGTTGGCCCCGTGGATCTGGATCGCCTCCGACGCCACCCGCACCGCCATCTCGGTGGCGTACGCCTTGGCCATCGACGCCTCGCGGTCCGAGCGCCGGCCCTCCTGGATGGAGAGCAGCGCGCGGTGGATGAGCAGCCGCGAGGCGTCGATGTCGACGGCCATCGTGTAGACCTTGTCCTGGATGAGCTGGAACTCCCCGATCAGCCGGCCGAACTGGCGCCGCTTCCTGGCGTAGGCGACCGACGCCTCCAGCGCCGCCCGGGCGATGCCCAGGGAGATCACCGCCATCCGGCACCGCGCCCACTGCAACATCTGGAAGACCAGTTGCAGGTTCTTGAGCGAGCCCTCCGGGCCGACGCAGTTCTCCCGCGGCACGCGGCAGTCCTCGAAGGTCATCTCGGAGGTCACGAACGCGGTGAGCCCGAGCTTGGGCAGGTCCCGGGTCCGGTAGGGCGACCGCTCGCGCTCGACGATGATCGGCCTGATCTCCCCCCGCCCGCCGTCCTCGACCACCCGGCACAGGACCACCGCGTAGTCGGAGATGTCGGCGTTGGAGATCCAGCGCTTGCGGCCGTTGATGACGTACTCGTCGCCGTCGGCGACCGCCCGGGTCTCCATGGCCGCGTTGTTCGAGCCGTGCTCCGGCTCGGTGGAGGCCAGGCAGCCGATCTTCGCGCCGCCGAGCAGGGCCGGCACCGCCCGCTCGCGCAACCCGGGCGGGCCCACCGCGGCGATGTAGCGGGCGCACGCGTGGGAGACCATCAGGCAGCCCTCCAGGGACGGGAACACCCTGGCCAGCTCCTCGCTCGCCAACGCGCCCGCCACCTCGTCCCGCGCCACCTCCTCCACCGGGTAACCGTGGCCCCGCAACGTCTTCACGATCTGCGGCAGCATGTCCAGCGGCAGCTGGTCGTCGGAGTAGCGGTCACCGAGCGGCCTGATGTCCTCCTCCAGGCCCGCGCGCAGCGAAGCCAGCCGGTCCTGTGCGGTCACCGGTTCCGTGCTCATGGTCGCCAAGCCTCCCCCCGGCCCGCGTGCAGGCGTTCGAGCTGACCGGTCACGGCCCAGGCGAACCGCTGCCGCGCCGTGTCGATGAAGAAGTGGCCACCGGGCAGAGTGGTCACCGTGAAGTCGCCGGTGGTGTGCGCGCCCCAGCCCTCCAGGCCGGCGCGCGGCACGGTCGCGTCCTCGCTGCCGCCGAAGGCCGCGATCGGGCAGTCGAGCGGGCGGCCGGACTCGTGGTCGTAGGTCTCGTCCAGGCCCAGGTCGGCGCGGATGACCGGCAGCATCACGTCGACGAGCTCCTCGTTGTCGAGCATGGGGTTGTGCTGCCCGGCGAGCTGGTGGAGGCCCTCGACCAGGTCCGCGCGGGTGAGCTCGTGCAGCGGCGGTCTGGTCGACCGCAGGTGCGGGGCCCGCGCCGCGCCCACGAACAGGGCCTCGGGCCCCGGCCGGCCCCGCCGGGCGAGCTCGCGCGCGGTCTCGAAGCCGATCAGCGCACCGACGCTGTACCCGAGCAGCACGAACGGCCGGCGGACCTCCTCATCGACGGCGTCGGTGACCTGCTCGACGAGCGGGCCGAGCCGAGTCAGCGGCGGCTCGCCGAGCCGGCGGCCGTGGCCGGGCAGCTCGACGGCGCACACCTCGACGACGTCGGGCAGGTCCGCGGCCAGCCCCTTGAAGGCCGACGCCCGGCCCCCGGAGTAGGGCAGGCAGACCAGGCGCAGGCGCGCGGCCGGGTTCGGCCGCGGGCGCTGGATCCACTCGCGGTGGCCCGCCCGGCTCGCGACGGGGGCGGGACCCCCGTCGCGAGCCGGGTCGAGCCGCTCGGGTGACTCCCGCATCGGCCGGTCAGGTCGTCGAGCCGGCGACCCGGGCGGCCGCGCCGAACCGCTGCACGAACCGGGCGACCGACTCCTCCGGGATCAGCACGCCGTCGCACTGCGGGGGCCCGCCCGTGTAGCCGTTGCGGCGCAGGGCGTCGATGTGCCCGGCGGCGCGGTCGGGGTCGGCCGGGCCGGTGGCCGGCGCGATGCCCGGCTGCGCGACGAGCACGTTGGACAGGACCGAACTGGTGACCTGGGTGGTGCTGAACGCGTCGGGCGTGTTGGCGGCGAACCAGTCGACGCCCTCCTGCCCGGCCAGCTCGTACATCAGCGGCGGCCAGCCGAACAGCTTCTGCATCGGCGTCGCGCACTCGATCACGTCGCCCTGGCTGAACAGCAGGTCGGCCTTCTCCTCGATCCTGGCCAGCGCCACGTCCCGGTCGTAGCACGGCGGGATCGAGTCGTCGACCAGCATGGTGCCCGGCCGGAGCTTGGCGATGTCGACGATGTCGGGCGCATTGGTGTCCGCGCTGATCACGGTCGTCTCGTAGAACTCGTCGGGCAGCTTGGAGATCCCGCCGATGATCTGGATCTCCCCCCGGTAGCCGAGCACGTTGACCGCCTCGTCCGCGGCCTTCCTGAGCCGGCCGGTGAGGCCGGCCGCCGGGCCACGCGGGCTGTCGCTGGTCGCCGCGTAGGGGTCGCACAGGACGAGCTTGCGCGGGTGCGGCAGGTGCTTGAGCAGCAGGTGCATCGACGCCTTGCCGACCGAGCCGACGCCGAGGATGCCCAGCACCTCGTCCTGCATCCGGCGGCCGGTCATCCGCAGCATGTTCTCCACGTTCAGCAGCACCGCCGCGGACGTGGTCTCGTGGCCGCTGGTGACCGGCGGGAGGTCCGTGCGGTCCGCGATGGCGGCGGCGACGCTGCGGGCGTAGTCCGTCGCGGTCACCAGCAGGCCGCTGAGCGAGATGTTCTTGGCGCCCAGCCGGGCCCCCATCTCGATCCCGCCGATGATCGTCTCGACCAGCCGGTCCCGGTTCAGGTACAGGTCCGCGGTGTCCAGGCGCGGGACCATGATGGTGGCGATGCGGCCGAGGTTGGTCTCGACGATGCCGCACAGGTGCGGCAGGTCGAGCGCGGTCAGCCGGTGCGCGACGTCGCCGGGGTCGAGCCCCGCGCGCTCGAACAGGCCCGCCGGCGTGGCCAGCACGCCCGCGCCGTCGACCCGCGGCAGCTGACCGGCCGAGTACAGGGTCAGCAGGTCGCGCTTCTCGGTGCGCACGCTGCCGGGCTTGACCTCGCCGTTCCCGTTCGCGCTGACCACTTTCCCGTCCTCCGTCCGGTCCTGCCCGGCGGCGTCACCGTCGCCGAACGACGCCGAGAGCTCGGCGATGGTGGGGTGGGCGAACAGGAAGCGCACCCCGAGCTGCTTGCCCACCGTGTCGGAGATCTTCGACACCAGGTTCACCGCTTGCAGCGAGTCGTCGCTGAGCTCGAAGAAGCTGTCGTGGACGCCCACCTCCTCCAGCCCCAGCACGTCGCACCAGTGCCGGGCCAGCTCAACCTCCAGCGGGGTGCGCGGCGCGACCGGCCCGCCGGCCGCGTCGAGCTGCGGGACGTCGGCGCCGGCCAGCGCGTCGCGGTCGATCTTCCCGTTGGCCGTCAGCGGGAGCTCGTCGCGCAGCACCACCGTCTTGGGGACCATGTACTCGGGCAGCTTGTCGCGGACGAACGTCCGCAACTCGCCCGTCTCGGGCTTGCGCCCGCCGGCGGCCACCACGTACGCCACCAGCCTCTTGCCGTCACCCCCGTCGTCCACGGCCAGCACGACCGCTTCGCGCACCGCGGGGTGTTCCCGGATGGTGCTCTCGATCTCGCCGAGCTCGATCCGGTAACCGCCGATCTTCACCTGGAAGTCCTCCCTGCCCAGAATCTCGATGCTGCCGTCAGGAAGACGGCGGCCGATGTCACCGGTCCGGTACAGGCGTTCACCGGTCCGCGGATGGGTGATGAAAGCGGCGCTCGTGGCCTGCTCGTCGCGCCAGTAGCCGTCGGCCACGCCCACGCCGCCGATGTACAGCCCGCCCGGCACGCGGAGCGGCCGCACGTCGAGGTCGCGGTCGAGGACGTGCACCTGCTGGTTGGCCAGCGGCTTGCCGTACGGGATGCTCGTCCAGTCCGGGTCCACCCGGTGCACCTCGTGGGTGATCGACCAGATCGAGGCTTCGGTCGCGCCGCCGAGGCTGATCACCCGGACGTCGGGCACCAGCCGGCGCAGCCGGTCCGGGAGGGTGACCGGGATCCAGTCGCCGCTGAGCATGGCGACCCGCAGCGAGGCGGGCACCTCCGCCCGCACGCCCTCGGCGTACTGGACCAGCAGCCCCATGAAGCCCGGCACGGAGTTCCACACCGTGACCCGCTCGTCCCGGATCAGGTCGAGCCAGTGCGCCGGGTCGCGCAGCCCGGACTCGTCGGGCAGCACCAGCCGCCCGCCGGCCGCGAGCGTGCCGAACACGTCGTAGACCGAGAGGTCGAAGCTCAACGACGACAGGCCGAGCACGCCGTCGTCGGGGCCGATCCCGAACCGCCGGTTGATGTCGACGATCGTGTTCAGCGCGCTGCGGTGGGAGATCATCACGCCCTTGGGCACGCCCGTGGAGCCCGACGTGAAGATCACGTACGCCAGGTCGTCCTCGCGCTGGACGGGTTCGAGCGGCTCCTCGGAGACCTCGGTGAGCAGTTGGGTGTCCACCCGCAGCCGGCGGGTGTTCTCCGGCCACTCGACGTGCCGGTCCACGCGTTGCCGGGTGAGCACGACGCCGACCCCGGCCGCCGCCAGGACGCGGTGCAGCCGCTCGCGCGGCAGCGAGGCGTCCAGCGGCAGGTACGCCGCGCCGGACTTGAGCACGCCGAGCACGGCCGGCACCTGCGCCCAGCCCTTGTCCATCACCACGCCGACCAGCGTGTTGGGCCGGACGCCCTGGTCGCGCAGCCAGCGGCCGATGCGGGTGGCGTGCCGGTCGAGCTCCCCGTAGGTGATCGTCCCGGCCGCCGACACGACCGCCGGCCGGTCGGGCTGGTCGGCCGCCTGCGCCTCGAACTGGCCGTGCAGCAGGCCCTCCGGCACGGGCGCCGCCGTGGAGTTCGCCTCGGCCTGCGTCAACCGGTGGGCCTCGGGGACGAGGTAGCGGCGGCTGCGCTCCTCCCAGCTGCCCGGCACCTCGGCGAGCCGCCGCACGTGCCGCACGAACGCGTCGAGCATGTCCTCGGCGAGCCCGGGCGGGAACACCGAGTCCAGGACGTCCCAGATGAACTCCAGGCCGCCGTTGCGCACGGCGCTGCGCACCTCCAGGTACACCTGCGGGGTCTGGCTGACGGTGTAGCCGAGCTCGCCCAGCCCGGAGATGTCCAGGCTGCTCATCTCGACGCTGTTGAACACCACGTAGGTGTTGCGCCGGGGCGTCCCGCCGTACGCCTTGGCCAGCTCGCGCATCACCTGCACGCCGCTGACGTAGCGGCAGTGCTCCAAGTCCTCGATGAGCTGGCGCTGCAGGCGCTGCGCGCGTTCGAGGAACGTGGAGTCGGGCACCGAGGTCACCCGGAGGTGGTTGGGCAGGGCGAAGCTGCCGACGATCTTGTCCACGTCCTCGTGGATCGGCATCCGGTCCCAGAACGGGGCGTTGACGCTGAACTCCTCGGTCTTGCTCCACAGCGCGGCGACGTCGCAGAAGGCGGTCAGCAGCGCCACGCCCGGCATCAGGCCGGACTCCTGCACCCGCGCCTTGAACCGCGCCCAGGAGTCGGCTTCGAGGATCCGGGCGGTCAGCGCCTTGGACACCATCGGCCCGTCGGTCCGGGCGACCTGGATGGGCAGCTCCGGCGGCGGCGGGAGGGTGGGCAGCCGCCGCCGCCAGTAGTCCAGCGCCCGCTCGTGCACGGGTGTGCCCTTCAGCGCCGTCTTGGCCACCACGTAGTCCCGGGTGGACAGCCCGATCGCCGGCAGCTGCTCGCCGGTGTTGAGCAGCGAGAGCTCCCGCCAGATCTGCATCAGGCTCAACGAGTCGGCGACGAGCAGGCTCGACCCGAGGTGCAGCCGCGTGCGGTCGCCGTCGAGCAGGGTGGCGCGCATCCGGAACAGCGGCCAGGTGTCCCGGGCGAACACCTCGCGCGGCATCTCCAGGCGGAGCTCGGCCATCCGCGCGGCGATCTCCTCCTCCGACCGGCCGCGCAGGTCGGTCACCTCGATCTCGTACTCCGGCACCTCCGGGAGGATCTTGTTGCGCCCGTCCGGGAGCACGACGGCGCGCAGCATGGCGTGCCGCTGGATCACCTGCCGCCAGGAGGCCGTGAACCGGTCGAGGTCGAGCCCGACGGCGTCGACCTCGATGTAGCCGTTGCCGGACAGCTCGCCGATCTCGAACGCGTCGCGCCCGCCGGCGAAGATGGCCTGCTGCATGTCGGTGAGCGGGAACGGCTCGTGCAGCTCCGCCGGCGCCGGCACGACCTTCGGGATCGCCGCGGGCAGGTCGGCGGCGCGCTCCCGCAACGTGGTGAGGATCCCGTCCTTGTGCTCCTTCAGCGCGGTGCGCAGTTCGTCGGTGAGGGCGTCCCGGGGTGCGCGGACGCGGAGCTCGTCCCCGTCGGCCCAGAGGAGCACACCGCGTCGTGCGAGGTCCGCGACCAGCTCCTGCACGGTTGTCATTGCTTCGCCTCCAGGTGAGGTCAGAGAACTTCGAACTCTTCCCAGGCATCGGATCCCGAGCCGTCGTCGGGCGGTGGCGCGCCGCCGGCCGCGGCGGCGGCCAGCATCTGCTCGGCGAGCTGCCGCACGCCGGCGCCCTCCAGCGCGGCGGCCAGCGGCAGCGACATCCCGAACTCCACTTCGACCTGGTTCTTCATACCGACCGCGACCAGGGAGTCCAGTCCCACCTCGGTCAGCGGCAGGTCTGCGTCGAGCTGCTCGGGTTTCAGGCCGAGCGCGCGGGCGATCACGTCGTGCAAGTAGGCCTGGAACAGCTTTTGGCGCTGCGCCGGTTCGGTGGCCAGCAGGTCCTCGACGGTGAGCGCGCGCCGCCGAACGGCCGGCCGGTCCGGCTCGGCCCCGGCGACGAGTTCGGCGATCAGCGGGGAGGTTCCGGCCGCCGCCGCCCAGCGCTGCCAGTCGACCAGCCCCACGACGACCTGCGCCGCCTCGGCGCCGAACAGCAGCCCCAGCCACCCGGTGCCGCCAGTGGGCGTGATGCCCTCGACCCCGGCGCGCTCGACGAACCGGCCGACGCCGTCGGGCCGCACCGACAACCCCGTGTCCTGCCACGGCCCCCACGCGATGCTCAGCGCCGGGAGCCCCCGCGCCGCGCGCCACGCGGCCAGCGCGTCGAGGAAGGTGTTGGCCGCCGCGTAGTTGCCCTGCCCCGGCGAGCCGAGCACCCCGGCCAGCGAGGAGAACAGGACGAAGAAGTCCAGCGGCAGGCCGGCCGTCAGGGTGTGCAGGTTCCACGCCCCGACGGCCTTCGGGTCGAACGCGGTCGACAGGCGCGCCGGGTCGAGCACGGCCAGGGTGGCGTCGTCGAGGACACCGGCCGCGTGCACGACGCCCCGGACGGGCGGCATGGACTCCGCCGCGTCGGCGAGGACCGCCGCCAGCGCCCGGTCGTCGCCGACGTCGGCACGGGCGACGTGGATCTCCGCGCCCGCCTCGCGCAGCGCCCGCAGTTCCCGGTCGGCGGCCTCGTCGGCGCCCCGGCGACCGAGGAGCAGGAGGTGCCGCGCGCCGCGGTCGACCAGCCACCGCCCGACCAGCAGCCCCAACGCGCCCAGGCCGCCGGTGACGAGGTAGGTCGCGTCCGCCCGCACGACGTCGGCGGGCACCGCCCGCGGCGCGGCCCGGCGGACCAGGCGCGCCACGTGCCGCACCCCGCCCCGGACGGCGATCTGGGTCTCCGGGTCGTCGGCCCGCAACTCGTCGGCGAGCCACCGCGCCGCCGCCGGGCCGGGGTCGGGGTCGAGGTCCACCAGCGTGGGCCGCAGCCCGGGGTGCTCGACCGCAGCCACCCTGCCGAGCCCCCAGACCGACGCGTGCGCCACCGACGTCGGGGACGACCCGCCGACGGCGTGGACGCCGGCGGTCGTCAGCCAGAGCCGCGGGCCGCCCTGCGCCGGCGCGTCCCGCGCGAGCGCGTGGAGCAGGTGCAGGACGCTGACCGCGCCGCGTTGTTGCCCGGCGCGCAGCGCGTCCGGACGCGGGTCCGCCGGGCCGTCACCGCCCGCGTCCAGGCTCCACAGGTGCGCGACCCCCTTCAGCGACCCCAGCCGCTCCCGCGCCACCTCGACTGCCCGGCGCACGTCGTCGCCGCCGTCGGGGCGGATCACGAGCCGCTCGGGGTCCGTGTCGTCGTAGGAGTCACCGGCGTTCGCCAGGAGGACCCGCTCGCCGTCCTCGACCAGGTGTGCCGCCACCTGTGCACCCATGCCGCGCTCGTCGGCGAGGACCAGCCAACCACCGCCGGACCGGCTCGACGGCCCCGCCGCACGTTCCCGGCGCGGCCAGTCGACTTCGTAGAGCGCGCGGTCCAGGGTGGTCGACGCGGGCAGCAGGGCGTCACTGTCCAGCTGCCTGATGTGGACGCCGTCGAGGACGGCGACGGTGGTCCCGTCCTCGGTGGCCAGCAGGACGTCACCGACCACGCCGGCCGCGACGGCATCACCCGCCGCGCGGACGCGGGCGTGGACCCAGAGGCGGTCCTGCCGCCCCACGCCCGATGGCGCCGCGGTCACCCGGTCGATGGCGAACGGGACGTGCGGGCGCTCGTCGGCGTCGACATCGCCCCGGAAGGCGGCGACCAGGACCTGGAGGGCGGCGTCGAGCAGCGCCGGGTGGACGCCGTGGTAGCCGGTGTCCGCGGCCACCTCGGCGGGCGCGACGACGACGGCGAGCGCCTCCCGGTCACCGCGCCAGAGCCCGTCGACCGCCCGGAACGCCGGCCCGTACTCCAGCCCGCGCCGGTGCAGGGCCTGGTAGAAGTCGGCCGGGTCGACCGGGTCCGGGCAGCGCGCGCGGACGGCGTCCAGGTCCGGCACCGGGAGGTCCGGCGGAGCCCCGGGCACGATGGTGCCGGTCATGTGCAGCGTCCACTCCGGTTGGCGTCCGGCGCCGCCGGCAGGGTGCGCGTACGCGCGGACCTCGGCACCTCCGCCATCCACAGTGGACACCCGGAGCTGGAGCGTCGCGGTCTCGGTGTCCGCCAGGGCGAGCATGTGCCGGAACTCGACGTCGGCGACGACACCGGACCCAGGCACGGCCACCGCCGCCGCCGCGCGCGCCATCTCCAGCCACGCGGCACCGGGCAGCACGGCGACGCCCTGCACCCGGTGATCGTCCAGGACGGGCTGCCCCGCGACGGCGATCACGCTCTCCCAGACGTGGCCACCCGCTTCGTCGGCGAGCCGCAGGTGCTGCCCGAGCAACGGGTGGCCGCCGCGACCGGGCAGGTGCGGCGAAGTGCCCGCGGGCAGCCAGCTCCGCTCCCGCTGCCAGGGGTAGCCAGGCAGCCGCACCAGGCCGCGGGGCCCGAGGTGCAACGCGGTCCAGTCGGGGTCGAAACCGAGGGCGTAGAGCGCGCCGAGCGAGGTCAGCGCGACCTCGCGCGGTGGTTCGTCACGACGCAGCGACGGCAGGAGCACGACCTCCCGGCCGCGGGCCTGGGCACCCTGCGCGATCGCGGGCAGGAGGCCGGGGTGCGGCGCCAGTTCCACGAACACGTCGTGGCCGTCGTCGAGCAGGGCCTCCACGGCCGGCGCGAACAGCACCGGCTCGCGGATGTTCTGCGCCCAGTACCCGCCGTCGAGGGCGCGCGGGTCGTCCCGGCGGCCGGTCACCGTCGAGTACATCGGCAGTCGCGGCGGGGTCGGCCGCAGCCCGCACAGGGCGTCGGCGAGGTCGTCCACGAGCGGGTCCATCTGCGGGCTGTGCGAGGCGAAGTCGACCGACCGGAGGACCCGGCAGAAGGTGCCGCGGGCCTCCAGCCGGGCGGTGACCCGCTCGACGGCGTCCGGGTCGCCGGAGATCACGGTCGAGGTCGGCGCGTTGACCGCGGCCACCGAGACCCGGCCCTCCAGCCCGCGCAGCTCCTCCCGCACGGCGGCGACGGGGAGCTCGACGACGGCCATCCGCCCCCGGCCCGACACGGTGCGGATCGCCCGGCCGCGCCGGCAGATGACGCGCACGGCGTCCTCCAGGCCGAGCGCGCCCGACAGGTGCGCCGCCGCCACCTCGCCCATGCTGTGGCCGACCACGGCGTCCGGCACGACGCCCCGCGACCGCCACAGCGCCGCCAGCGCGACCTGGAGGGAGAACAGCGCCGGCTGGCAGAAGTCCGGCTCGGTCAACCGGGAGGTCTTCTCGTCGGCCCACAGCTGCTCCAGCACCGACCACCCGGCCTCGGCCCGCACCAGGCGGTCGCACTCCTCCAGCGCGGCGAGCAGCGCGGGCTCCTCGCGCAGCTCCGGGTCCAGCGGCCACCAGACCGGCCCCTGCCCCGAGCAGACGAACACCAGCCGGCGGTGGCGGCGTCGACCCGAGTCGCCGGAGATCGCGCCGGGGGCGGGGTCGCCCGCCAGGAAGGCGCGCAGTCGCGCCGCGGCGTCGGCCCGGGAGCCGGAGACGACCGCGAGGCGGTGGCGGTGGTGCGAGCGGCGGGATCCCGCGGTGTAGGACAGGTCGGCGAGGTCCGCTCCCCCGTCGCCGGTGAGCACGTCGAGGTACCGTCGCGCGGTCTGCCGCAGCGCTTCCGGGCTCCGGGCGGAGAGCGGGAGCAGCACGGACCCCTCCACGCGCGGCGGGGCGGAGCCGGGGTAGGGGCGGACCGGCGGCGCCTCCTCCAGCACCACGTGGGCGACCGTCCCGCCGAAGCCGAACGAGCTCACGCCCGCCCGGACCGGCCCCTCGCCCCGCGGCCACGGCTCGCGGGTGCGCGCGACCCGCAGCCGCAGCGACTCGAAGTCGATGCGCGGGTTGGGGTTCTCGACGTGCAGGCTGGCCGGGATCTCCCGGTGCTCCAGCATCAGCACGGTCTTGATCACACCCGCGATGCCGGCGGCGGCTTCCAGGTGGCCGATGTTCGACTTGACCGAGCCGATGACGCACGGGCGCTCCGCCGGTCGGCCGCGACCCAGCACGTTGCCCAGCGCCTGGGCCTCCATCGTGTCGCCGAGGGCGGTCCCGGTGCCGTGCGCCTCGACGTAGTCGATGTCGCTCGACGCGACGCCGCTGTTGCGGTGCGCGGCGCGCAGCAGGTCTTCCTGCGAACGCCCGTTCGGTGCCATCAAACCGTTGGTGCGCCCGTCCTGCGCGACCGCGCCACCGCGGATCACCGCCCGGATCGGGTCGTGGTCGGCGAGCGCGCGCTCCAACGGCTTGAGCACCACCACCCCCGCGCCCTCGCCGCGCACGTAACCGTCGGCGGCGGCGTCGAAGGTCTTGCAGCGCCCGTCCGGGGCCATCACGCCGGCCTTGCTGAAGTTGATCCCGAAGGCGGGCGACAGGATCAGGTTCACGCCGCCGGCGAGCGCGAGCCGTGACTGCCCGCTCCACAGGCTCTGGCACGCGGAGTGCAGCGCCACCAGGGAGGACGAGCAGGCGGTGTCGACGGCGACGCTCGGGCCGCGCAGGTCGAGCGCGTAGGAGATCCGGTTGGCCGCCACGCCGAGGGCGACGCCGGTGCCCCAGTACGCGTCGACACCGTCCAGACGGGACGCTTGCAGCAGCGCGTAGTCGAAGCTGCTGATGCCGACGAAGACGCCGGTGTCGCTGCCCGCCAGCGCCGCAGCCGGCTGCCCGGAGTCCTCCAGCGCCTCCCACGCGACCTCCAGCAGCAACCGCTGCTGCGGGTCGATGGCACTGGCCTCACGGGGCGAGATGCCGAAGAACTCGCGGTCGAAGCGGTCGACGCCGTCCAGGAAACCGCCCCAGCGAGTGATCATCTTGCCGGGTGCGGCGGGGTCGGCGTCGTAGAACTCGTCGACCTCCCAGCGATCCGGCGGCACCTCGCTGATCGCGTCCACCCCGTCCCGCAGGAGCCGCCAGTACTCCTCGGGGCCGTCGGCGCCGGGGAACCGGCACCCCACACCGATGATCGCGATGGGCTCCATCCGCCACGCCTCCCCGTTCCGGTCGTCAGTCGTCGTGCGGGCTCGTGCTCGCGCCGGCCACGTGCGCGGCCAGCGCGGCGATGGTGGGGAACTCCCACGTCAGCGTGTCCGGAAGCGGCACCCCCAGCTCCTTCGCGAGGTCGCCGACCAGCGCGACGCTCGACACCGAGCTCAGGCCGTTGGCGATGAAGGACTCGTCGACGTCAACCTCCTCGGGGCCGATCCCCCGCGCGGTGGCGATCCGGGCGACCAGCCAGTCCTCGACCTGTCGCCGGTCGACGGGCATCCCCACGGTGCGTTCCTCCCCCGAGAGCCGGTCGAACCCGCGTCGTCCGGCACCGCGCGCCCAGGGCGCGACGGGCCCGCCGGCGGCGGGGCGCGCGGCCCCACCGTGATCCACCGTCCCAAGTGCTGGGAGCCGGTTCGCGGATTCGGATCAACACCTAAACTCCACGAGTGCCCACGGGTGTGGACAGCCCCGTGGGAGCGGACGATGTGCCGCGCCAAAGTGCGCTCCATCGCGCCTCGACCCTTTTCCCCACAAGGGCTTCGCCTGGTGCCGAGGCACGCCGAAGACCGGCCCGCCGCAGCGGCGGGCCGGTTCCGGTGTGCTCAGCGGCGGATCAGGCGGCGTGGACCTCCAAGGGCAGGTTGGCCAGGGACCGGAGCACGTTGTGGCGGCGCGGCCGCGGTGGGCCCGCCAGTTCGAGGGTGCGGACCTGCCGGGCCAGCGCGGTCAGCAGGCCCTCCGCCTCGAACCGGGCGGTCGCCGCGCCCACGCAGGAGTGGATGCCCGTGCCGAGCGCGAGGTGCGGCGCGGCGCGGCGCCGGATGTCGAAGCGGTCGGGCCGCTCCCACCGGCGCGGGTCGCGGTTGGCCGCGCCCAGGAAGCACAGCACCTTCTCCTTGGCCGGGATCACCGCGCCGGCCAGCCGCACCTCACCGGTGGTGGTGCGGAAGAAGTGCTGGACGGGGGTGTAGTACCGCAAGGCCTCGTCGAAGGCCGCGCGGGCGAGCGCCGGGTCGTCCCGCAGCGCCGCCCACTGGTCGGGGTTGACGGCGAGCAGGTACAGGGTCCAGGACAGGGCGTCGATGGTGGAGTCGAGGCCCGCCGAGATCAGTGAGCGCACCAGCAGGCCCGCCTCGTCCTCGGTGGCCTCACCGCGGTCCACGGCGGAGTAGACGGCCGCGCCCAGGCCGTCGGCGCGCAGCGAACCACGCCGGCACTGCTCGGTGAACCACTCGTGCAGCGGCATCCCCGCCGCCATCGCCGCCCGCGCGATCTCGTTGCGCGGGCCGAACAGGTTGAAGGCCATGTCCCCGTAGCGGAGCAGCTTCTCCCCGCCGCCCGGGGCGAGGCCGAACGCCTCCGGGAACGCCCGCAACAGGTACGCCTGCGCCAGGTCGGTCACGCCGTCGAACCGACCGCGCGCCACGACCGCGGCCACCGCCTCCTCGGCGTGCCGCTCGAACCCCGGCCGCAGGCGCTCGATCGCCCGCGGCGACATCGCCCGGGTGGTGATCCGCCGGGGCCGGGTGTGCGCCGGCGGGTCGGCCTCCACCAGCAGGCTTGGGCTCCGCCACGGTTCCTCGTGCCAGAAGTTGGCGAGCCCCACGCCCGCGGCCGAGCAGAACCTCTCGTAGTCCCGCAGCACCGCGTGGACCTCGGTGTAGCGGGCCACCGCCCACACCCGGTAGCGGTCGAGGTAGACCACCGGGCCCGCTTCGCGCAGCCGCTCGTGGAACGGGTCGGGGTCGCGCTGGAACTCCTCGGCGAACGGATCGATGTCCAGGACCGGAACGTCGGTCTGCACCTGATAACCCCCATCTCTCGCGGAGAACCGCCGGCCGCCGCCGGCCGATCGGGTGCCGCCGGCCGATCAGGTGGCGATCGGCAGCCGCACGTAGCCGTGCAGGGCCAGACCGGGTCGGCGTTCACCCGGACCGGTGACCTCCAGCCTCGGGAAGGCGCGCAGCAGCGCGGGGAACGCGACCTGGGCCTCCAACCGGGCCAGGGCCGCGCCGAGGCAGTAGTGGATGCCGCCGCCGAAGGACAGCGGCGGTTGGCCGGACCGGTCCAGGCGCAACCGGTCCGGCTCGTCGAACACCTCCGGGTCGCGGTTGGCCGCGCCGAGCACCAGCACGGTGCGCCGGCCGGCCTCGATCGGCTGCCCGTCGAGCACCACGTCCTCGGCCGCGGTGCGGGCGAACAGGAACTGCAGCGGCGGGTCGAACCGCAGCAGCTCCTCGACCGCCGGTCCGGCGAGCCCGTCCTCGGCGCGCAACCGGTCGGCCTGGTCGGGGTGGTCCAGCAACGCGACCAGGCCGTTGGAGAGCAGGCCCGTGGTGGTCTCGAACCCGGCGGCCCACAGCAGCGCCGCCATGGTGGTCACCTCCTCGCCGCTGAGGCCGGGCTCGTCCCCGGCCGGGGCGACCAAGGCCGAGAGCAGGTCGTCGCGCGGGTGCGCGCGGCGCTGCGCGGCCAGGTCGTCGAGGTAGTCCCGGATCACCACCGCGGCCGCGTCCGCCCGCCGCACGGTGGCCGGGTCCAGCGCGTTGACCACGCCGGTCCAGTCCCGCACCAGCGTCTGGAACATCGGCCGGTCCGGACCCGGGATGCCGAGCAGCTCGCCGATCACGGTGACCGGCACCGGGTAGGCGAACTCGTCGACGAAGCAGCACCCGCCGGAGAGCCGGTCCAGCGCCTCGGCCACGAGCCGCTCGACCGCGGGCCGCAGCGCGGCGACCCGGCGGCCGTTGAACGCCCTGGACACGACCCGCCGCAGCCGGGTGTGCTCGGGCGGGTTGAGGTGCCCGAGGCTGGTGAAGAACAACCGCAGCGACGGCCGTTCCCGCCAGTCGGCGTACCCGGCGCGGACCAGCATCCCGCCCACCTGCTTGGTCAGCCGGGGGTCCCGGGCGGCCGCCTCGACCAGCCGGTAGCCGGTGATCACCAGCTCGCCGCCCGGCCCGGTGACCGCCGGGCCGAAGCCGTGCAGCCGCCGGTAGGTCGGGTAGGGCCCGGCCTGGACCTCCGGCACGGTGAACAGCGCGGCGGCCAGTTCCGCCGCCCCCTGCCGCACCGCCCGGTCACGTTCCGGCGAATCGGTCTCCATCGTGCTCAGATCCCTCCTTGCGCGGTGCACGGGCCAGGGGCCCGGTGCGCGATGAACGTTCGGGAGACGCGTGCTCAACCGGGCAGGAACCGCTCGTTCGGGTGCTCAGTCGACCAGAACCCCTTCTCCGCCGTGCCCACCGACTCGACGAGCAGGTCCACCTCGGCCGCGGTGTTGTAGACGCCGAACGACGCCCGCACGGACCCGACCAGACCGAGGCTGTCGAGCAAGGGCGTGGCGCAGTGCACGCCGGTGCGGGTGGCGATGCCGAAGGAGTCGAGGTGGCTGCCGACGTCGTTGGGGTGCACGCCGTCGACGTTGAAGGAGACGATGCCGCCCAGCGGCGCCTGCGCGCCGTACACGGTGACGCCGTCCAGGGCGCGCAGCCCCTCGGCGGCCCGCGCGGCCAGCGCCGCGTCGTGCTCCCCCACCGCGTCCCGACCGAGTTCGTCGAGGTAGTCCATCGCGGCCGCGATGCCCACCATGCCCGCGATGTTGGGCGAGCCGGCCTCGAACCTCAGGGGCGGGCGCGCGCCGAGCGGGCCGTCCGCGTAGGTGGCGATCGGGGTCATGCCGCCGCCGAGCAGCAGCGGTTCCAGCCGGGCGAAGTGCTCCGCCTTGCCGTACAGCACGCCCACGCCGTGCGGGCCGTACATCTTGTGCCCTGAGAAGCAGTAGAAGTCGGCGTCGAGGTCCCGCACGTCGACCTTCCGGTGCGCGACGGCCTGCGCGCCGTCCACGACCACGACGATGCCGCGCGCGTGCGCCTCCGCGGCGATCTCGCGCACCGGGTTCACCGTGCCCTGCACGTTGGAGACGTGGGCCACGGCGATCACCCGCGTCCGGTCGGTGATCTTCGCCCGGAAGGCGTCCAGCGACGGCTCGCCGTGCTCGTCGACGTCGGCGACCTGGAGGGTGGCCCCCGTCCGCGCGCACAGCTCGCGCCACGGGAGCAGGTTGGAGTGGTGTTCGAGCCCGCTGATCAGGACCTCGTCGCCGGAGGAGACGACCTGCGGCCCGAAGCCGTGCGCCACCAGGTTCAGCGACTCGGTCGCGCTCTTGGTGAACACGACCTCGGACGCGTCGGCGGCGTTGAGGAAGTCTCGGACTCGCTCGCGCGACCGCATGAAGCGGCCCGTCGCCCGCATCCCGAGCGCGTGCACGCCACGTCCGACGTTGCTGTGGTCGTTGGTGTAGTAGCCGTACATCGCGGTCAGCACCTGCTGCGGCACGTGCGTGGTGGCGGCGTTGTCCAGGTATACCGGCGTTCTGCCGTCGAGGTCCGTGCCGAGGATCGGGAAGTCGGCCCGGACGTCGCGCGGCAGGCCGGCGGGGGTGTTGTGCTCAGCTGACATCAGCGCACCTAACAGAGAGGGAGGAAGGGCGTCGACGAACGTCGGCGGAACCGACGTCGTCGGGTGCCGGCGCGGACCTGTTCCGCGCCGGCGATCACCGGGTCGGCCCGTGACGGCGGCCCGGTGCCGGGCCCCGCGGACAACGTTCGCGAGACCGCACCGGTACGAGCAAGCCCGAGGGGTGCGGACGATGCGCCGCACGGAAGTGCGCACCTCGGTGCGCGGTCAGGCTTCGCGCCGGTCGACGATGTGCTCCACGATGTGCGCGGCGTCCGCGCCGGCTCCGACGACCACCGACGACGCCATGGAGTGCAGCCAGGGCAACCCGACCGCGTACAGCCCGGGGTGGGTGGTGACGCCCCTGGTGTGCCGCGGGAAGCCGTACTCGTCGAACACCGGCAGGTCGACCCAGCCGAAGTCGAGCCGGTACCCGGTGGCCCACACGACGGACCCGATCCCGGCGTCGGCGAGGTCGAGCTCCGTGCCGGCGTCCCGCACCGGCGAGTCGTCGGTCGGACGGCGGTCGTCGGGCGGCACGTCGAGCCCGGCCGCCGCGGCGTAGGCGTCGAACAGCCGCCGTTGCGTCTTGTCGAACTGGGCCTCGCCGAACGCCAGCCGCTCGGCCAGGTCGTCGTGGAACCGCACCTTCGTGCCGTCCGCCGACTCCAGCCGGCCGTGCAGCGCGACGCCGTCCCGGGCGAGCTGCCGCAGGTCGATGCTGTGGCCGCCGCCCTGGCCGGAAAGCAGCGGGTTGCGGTCGAACCGCGCGGCCGGCGGCGGCGGCTTGAGCACCACGCCCACCTCCGCCCCGTGCAGGTGCACCTGGAGCAGCCACCAGCCGATGTCGCGACCCCGGTATCGGCGGGGGGCGGTCGCGAACGTCGAGACCGCCAGGTGGACCTCACGACCCGCCCGGTGCAACTCCTCGGCGATCTGCGCGCCGGACTGGCCGGCGCCCACCACGAGCACGCCGCCGTCGGCCAACTGCCCCGGCCTGCGGTAGTCGCCGGAGTGCAACTGCTGGACGTGCGCGGAGACGTGGTCGGACGCGGCTGGGATTTTCGCCCGCGGGTACGGCCCGGTCGCCAGCACCACGTCGCGCGCCCGGAACGTCGTGCCGCCGGCATTTGCCACCAGGTCGCCGTCCGCAGCGGTCAGGCGGGTCACCTCGGTCCCGAGCCGGGCCGGCGGGTCGAAACCGGCCGCGTAGCGCGCCAGGTGCGCCACCACCTCGTCGCGCGCCATGTAACCGTCCGGGTCGTCGCCGTCGTAGGGCATCCCCGGCAGCTGGATGGTGAAGTTCGGCAGGACCAGGTGGAACTCGTCCCACCGGTCGTGCCAGCTCCCGCCGAGCCGGTCCCGCCGGTCGAGGACCAGGTGCTCCACCCCGGCCCCGGTCAGCCAGTAGCTCATGGCCAGCCCCGCCTGACCGCCTCCGATCACGAGCGTGTCGATCCGTTCCACCGTTCCCCCGGTCATGTCTGCTCCATCCCCTGTTGGTCACGTGCTCGCGCGGGCCGTCACCGCGGCCGGTCGGCGGCTCGCCGGGTCGCGCGCAGCACCGCGTCGGTGAGCGTGATCGGCTGCCCGTCCGGCGCGGTGGCCGGGCGCTGCGGTGCCGAGGCGGTGATGTCCCACTCCGCCGGGTCCAGCAGGGCGGCGACCTGCTCGGCGGTGGACATCAGGTGCGGCAGGCGCGGGCGGCGCAGCTCCGCCACGTCCAGGTCGGCCGGGTGGTGGCCGACGACCAGCAGCGTCCCGCCCGGTCGGACGGCCGCCGCCAGCCGCCGGTACAAGTCCTCGCGCACGGCCCCGGGCAGGTGCAGGTACTGCACCGACACCAGGTCGAACTGCTCGGGGGCGGGGTCCCACGCCGTCACGTCGGCCTGCTGCCAGGTGACCTCCACGCCCGCCTCGGCAGCCTGCCGGGCGGCCCTGTCCAGCGCGGTCCGCGCCAGGTCGACCCCGGTGACCTTCCACCCGCGCTCGGCCAGCCAGATGGCGTCCGCGCCCTCGCCGCTGCCCACGTCCAGCGCGGTGCCGGGCGCGAGGTCGGCGGCGGTGGTGGTCACGTGCCGGTTGACCTTCCCGCTCCAGACCCGCTCCCCCGTCCCGTACCGCTGTTCCCAGTAGTCGCCCGACAGCAGCCGGCTGACCAGCTTGGTGTCCTCGGCGACGAGGTCGGCGTTGATCGCGGCGCCCGCGGCCGCCCCGGCGGCGGCGGCGCCGACCACCTGCGCGCTGAGGTCGGTGATGTTGCCGGCGACCCACACCCCGGGCGTCTCGGTCAGCCCGGTCGGTCCGGCCGCGATCGACTCGCCGATGCCCTGCGAGTGCGGGGTCGGCGCGAGACCCAGGTCGGCGAGCACGCCCGAGTTGGCCACCAAGCGCGGCGCGACGACCACCGCCGAGCAGGCCACGACGGCCCCGCCGGCCAGCCGGACGCCGGTGAGCCGGTCGTCGGCCACCTCCAGCGCCTCCACCATCCCGTCGACCACCTCGATGCCCCAGGCGGTCAACTGGGCCACCTGCTGCTCGGTCACCGCCGGACCGGTGTGCTGGAAGAAGGTCACCGCCGAGGCGAGCTGCCGGAACATCAGCGCCTGGCGCACGGCCCACTCGGTGTGCGTGGCGAGCACGCCCACGGGCAGGTCGCGCAGCTCCCAGCCGTGGCAGCTCGGGCAGTGCACCACGTCGCGGCCCCAGCGCTGCGCCACGCCGGGGACGTCGGGCAGTTCGTCGGCGAGGCCGGTGGTCACCAGCAACCGCCGCGCCTCGACCGTCCCGCCGTCGTCCAAGTCCACCTCGAACCCGTCGTCGGCCCGGCGCGCCGCGACAGCCGTGCCGGACAGCACAAGCCCGCCGAAGCGCTCGACCTCCGCGCGCCCGGCCTCGACGAGCTCGCGCGGACCGATCCCGTCACGGGAGAGGAACCCGTGCACGGCGTGCGAAGACGCGTTGCGCGGCGCCCCGGCGTCCACCACGACCACCGAGCGGCGGGAGCGGCCGAGCGCGACCGCGCCGCTCAGCCCGGCGGCGCCGCCGCCGAGCACCGCAACGTCGAATTTCCGTGTCATGGCACCACCTTCGGTGCCCGGCGGCCGGGAGACCAACTAAAGTTGCGAGAATGGCAAACCTCGAAGAGGTGCTGGCCGGAGTCGGGTCCAGGCTGCGCGCGATCCGCAAACGACGCGGGATGACGCTCACCGAGGTGGCGGCCTGTACGGGTCTCTCGGTGTCCACGCTGTCGCGGGTGGAGGCCGGTCGCCGCCGCCCCACCCTGGAACTCCTGCTGCCGCTGGCCCAAGAGTACGGCGTGCAGATCGACGAGCTCATCGGCGCGCCGCCCACCGGCGACCCGCGCATCCACCTGCTCCCGGTGCAGCGCAACGGCATCACGTTCATCCCGCTGACCCGCCGGCCCGGCGGCCTGCTGGCGCACAAGGCGATCATCCCGCCGCGCCGCCGCCCGCCGCAGTTGCGGGTGCACGAGGGCTACGAGTGGATGTACGTGCTCAACGGCCGCCTCCGGTTGGTCCTCGGCGACGAGGTCCTGGTTCTCAGCGAGGGCGAGGCGGCCGAGTTCGACACCCACGTGCCGCACTGGTTCGACAGCGCCGACCCCACCCCCGTCGAGGTGCTCATCCTGTTCGGCCGCCAAGGCGAACGCGCCCACCTGCGCGCCCGCTCCGTGCCGCGGTAGCGGCCCGCCACGTCCGGGAACCCGGGCCGCACCCCGGGTTCTCGCACCACCCGTTGACATCGCAGACCGACCCGCGCGTTGCCCACCGCCCAGAGGGCCGGCGGTTCCGGTCCTCCCGCACCGCGCGTTCCCGGGTGCCGGCCGGGACGCCGGTCACCGCCTCTGGGCTGGCACCGTGTCGTCGCGCAGCATCTGGGCGACGAAGTGCGCCCGACTGGGCGAGTTCACCTTGTTGAGCACGGACGAGACGTGCCGCTTGGCGCTGTGCAAGGAGATTCCCACCTTGTCGGCGATCTGCCGGTTGCTCAACCCCTCCAGCAGCAGGGCGATGACGTCGCGCTCGCGCGGGCTGAAGTAGGGCTGGTGCCGAGACCGCGGCACGTCACCCGATCGGGCGCGGTCGAGCAGGTAGTTCGCGACGGGGGCGGGCATCGGCATTTCCCCGCGGATCAGCGCCCGCAACGTGCTGTCCAGCGTCGCTTCCGTGATGTCGTGCACCATGAGGTAGCCGTCCGCGTGCGTCCGGGCGGCCATGGCCAGGTGTTCCGGGTCGGCCCTGGTGACAAGTTCCAGGATTCGGCTGGTGGGAAAGGTGAGCCGGAGGTCGTCGGCGATCTCGTCGGGCGCGCAGCAACTGACTATGACGACGTCAGCCGCCCAACCACCGCCGCGCGCCCGTAACGCGCCGAACAACTCCTCCACATTTCGATGGCATTCCAGCGTGCTGATCCACTCAAGTCGTCGAAGCATTGTCTCCAGACCGCAGCGGAGCACTTCGAGCGATTCGAGCACAGCGACATCCATGGTGTTCGGCCCTTCTCAGATCGTCGAAGCACGTGACCGGACGCCGCAGCGGTTGGCGGGATTCGACCGCGCCCGGACGGTTCTCCGACGATTTCCGCCGGCCGGAGCGCGTTTCACGGACGAATCCACCCCGGGGGCGGAGCTCGTCGACCGTCCGGCCGCACCACCGGGACGTCGGTCTCGAAGAAGTCGAATGGCGGCGAGCCCGACGGGCCGGCGGCGCAGCGGATCCGGACAATGGCGCCCGAAGATCCCGACGTCCGGCCGAATGCCGATCGCGCACCCGCGTGATCGTCCCGGCAGCACTGCGGCGGCGCCGCGACGAGCCCGGCGACCGCCGCCGTCACGGCGGTGCCCCAAAGCCGGGCGCCACGACTCCACCGCCTACTCGGAACTGCGAAAAGAGGGCTCTACCCGACCGGCGTGGCCTTTTCACCCCAGACACCCTGGTCGTCGCGCCCCAGCCGCCCCCGGCCCCTGGCACGGGGTCGGGTCGCCACCCGCGACATCGCGGCGGTCCGCGAGCGCGGCACCAGGCAGGCCGATTCGGCGCCAACCGGTTACGTTGCATCAGTCAGGTGAACCGGGGTGACGCCCGGACATTGCGCGCGGTAGGATTGACCATCCGCAACGGGCCGGGCGGAAGTGAGTCGCCCATTGGTCGTGCGCACTCGAACGAGCGCGGCGTACAGGATATCAATCGGACTGCCCGCGCTGTTTCGCGACAACAACTTCTCCCGGCCGGCGATATCACCCGCACCAGTGATACCCTGCTGCCCACGCGCGGCGACAACGGCGAGCACAGCGACAACCGGCCGCGCACCGGCCCGTGTCCGGTCGTGGTGTCTCCTGGCACGAGATCCGTAACACCGCATTTCGAGGCCCCCTCGTCGCGTACCGCCACCAGCCCCCGGAGCGGACGTCACAACCTATGGAATTCACTTATAGCACCGGATATTTCACCGGTCAAGACACGGTGTGAACAGCTGGAGGAACTCCAGCACAACACATTTCACGTTCCGCACGCGCACGCCGCCCGTCCACTCCCGCGCTGTGATCATTTTCGGGCCCGCACGACGTCCAACCGATCGGCCATCGCGGCGAGAGCCCCACGCCGACGGGGACGACGGCAGCGGGCGCGGCGCGAGGGGCAGCGGCGAGCGGCGGGGACGGGCGCGGCGGCAAGGGGGCGCGATGAGCGCCGCGGCGGCGGGCGGCGAGTACCGCTGCGCAGCGCCTTCGAGCTGTTTCGGGCCAACAACCTTGGCAAGATCCGGACCCCGGCGGCACGGGCGCTCTCGACACCCCGATCGTGTCCACGCGTCGGGGGCGACGCCACGCGCTACCGGTGTTCCTCGACCTCCAACGAGATCGTCTCCTCAGTGGCCCGCGAGTCCGTGGGCCGCGAGCCAAGCCTCGACCGCGTTCTTGTCGACGCCCAGACCGGTGAGGACCACCGCGCCAACGCCCTGCTCGTCGGCCAGTACCGCGAGCAGGATGTGCTCCGTGCCGACGTACTGGTGGCCGAGCCGCTGCGCCTCCCGGACGCTCACGTCGATGACGTTCTTGCCGCGCAACGTGTACGGGATCTGCTCGGGAACCGCGCCGCGCGGCGGGCCGAGGGCGTCGTGCACCGCCGCGCGCAACCGGTCGGGCGTGACGCGTTCGGCCAGCACCTTCGACGCCACCCCCTCCGGCTGGCTGAGCAGCGCGAGCACGATGTGCTCGGTGCCGACGTAGTCGTGCTCGGCGGCGCGCGCCTCGTCCTGGCTCGCGGCGATGACCGCCTTGGCGCGCGGGGTGAAGCGTTCGAGCGCCGCGCCCGGGTCGCCGGCGGCGGATTTGGGCACGAACCTCTTCTGGACCGCCTGCCTGGTCACCCCCATGCTCTTGCCGATCTCGGTCCAGGTGGCACCGGTGTTGCGGGCCTCGGCCACGAAGTGACCGATGAGCTGGTCGGCGGCCTCACCGAGCCGATCGGACACGGTCACCGCGTCGGCGAGGTGGGCCAGCGCGTCACCGCCCGGGTTGAGCCCGGCCACGAAGCCGATCAGTTCGTCTAGCTGCACTGGTTCATCCATGACGCAACCCTAGGTTGACAAACTTCTCGTTGTCAACCTGAGGTTGCCCACCGTTCGGGGCCAGGTCAGCCCACCCACACCAGGTCACTCTCCGCCACGCCAGTCCACCCCGCCAGGCCAGTCAGTCCCCGCCAGGCCAGTCAGTCCCCGCCAGGCCAGTCAGTCCCCGCCAGGCCAGTCAGTCCCCGCCAGGCCAGTCAGTCCCCGCCGGTCCGGTCCGGCCCGCGGGGTCAGCCCACCTCCCCGGCAGCCGCTCTCCTCTCTGCTGGATCCAGCGGTGCTCCGCGTACAGCGGGTTCGACACGGGTGGCTCGGGCTCGCCGCGCAGGCAGTCACCGAGCCGGTCGGTCCGCTTGTGCACGACCTCCGGCGCGGCGGGTGCCGACCAGACGTCCAAACAGTAGGTCTTCTCCCCGTCGTGACGGCCGGAGCCGCGCACCCGCGCCCGGCACTCGCCCGGCCAGGGCGGTGTCTCCCAGCGGTCGCCCGGGGGACGCGTGGTCCGCCGACGCGTTGCGCGCCGGGCTCGACCGCATCACCTCCACCAGCTCCAGCACCCGATCGGTCGCACCGTGGAATCACCGGTCCACTGTGGACACCAGTGGTTCCACGGTGCTCCCCTCGGCCGGGACCAGGCTCATCGTGAACTGCCCCTCGGACAGCGAGCCGATCCCGCCGACCAGCGTCGGTGGGATCGGCACCGGACAATCCCGCGTCACCGGTCCTGTCGACAGCTGCCCCTGCGCACCCACAGCGACCCTCCGCCCAACCCTGGCGGCAGCGGTACACCTCGCCGCCCGGGGCCGGACAGGGTGAAACCGTCCAGTCCGCCCCAGTGCTCGGTGTCGCAGCCATCGCCGAACACCGTGCGCCCGTCGGCCTCCAGCTCGCCGCAGACCACGCTCGACTGAGGACAACCCCAAGACCCTGAGACGTCGCGTGGTGGGTGGCAGTTCGACAATGCCCGGAGTTTTGTGGAGCCATTCGGCGGGTCGTCCTTGGCCGTCATCTTCCAGGCGATCGACGAAGCCTGCACCGCCCTCAACCCGCACCTTCCCCAACCGCTGCAAGATGTCGTGTTCGGGGACGGCATCGACACCCTCGACCGCACCGAATACGCCCAATCGGCCATCTTCACCGTCGAAACCGCCCTGTTCCGATTCTGCCAGCACCGGGGAATCAACCCCTCAGTCCACATCGGACACTCCATCAGCGAAATCACTGCCGCACACATCTCCGACAGCCTCACACTGCCTCACGCCGCACGCCTGATCACCCACCCGCGCCCCACTCATGCAACGACTCCCACCAGGCGAAGCCATGGTTTCGATTCCGGTCAGCGCCGACGAGGGCGCACCGCTGATCGACGGCAGCGACACCATCGCCTCGCCGCACGGGGGATGCCGGAGGACACCGCGCTCGCCGAACGGCTGGACGACGGTGCCGGGCGGCTGGCCGCCAACCCCTGAGTTCGGCTTCGCGATCATCACCGCCACCGCCCCCTGACCCGCCGGAACCTCCTCCCCTGACAGGCTCGCGCCCGACGACCGCGCGGCCGAACCAGGCCCCGAAGCCCGGTCTGGCCCCGAACGCGCCCAAGCCCGGTGGACATCCGACGGTTGTAGGTTGATCACCAGATGGGGCGCGTGGACCCGATCGGCCCGCTGTCGGCGGTGGCCAGGGGGAGGCGTGATGGCGGAATTGGGCCTCGGTTCGGTGCGCGCTTTCGTCGCGGTGGCGGACAACCGGCACTTCGGCGAGGCCGCTGCGC
Source organism: Saccharothrix espanaensis DSM 44229 (assembly GCF_000328705.1). Lineage (NCBI taxonomy): Bacteria > Bacillati > Actinomycetota > Actinomycetes > Pseudonocardiales > Pseudonocardiaceae > Saccharothrix > Saccharothrix espanaensis. Next base: position 6,182,163 of record NC_019673.1, read on the forward strand.
AGCTCGGCACCACCCAGCAGGCGGTGTCCAAGGGGATCGCCAAGCTGGAGGCGACGATCGACTCCGTGCTGCTCTCGCGCCTGCGCGCCGGGACCGGGCTGTCCCGCGCGGGCGAGGTGTTGCTCCCCCACACCCGCGCGCTGCTGGCCACCGCCGACCACGCTCTGACCGTGCTGTCCGGCCGTCTGGTCGTAGGTCTGCTCGACACCGGGCCGCGCCGGCACTCGCAGTTGCGCCGCGACCTCCTGAGCATCTCCCAACGGATGCTCTCCCTCCCCTTGCGCAACCGCGAACGCGACGGCCTGGTGACCCGCGCCGTAACGCCGGCCATGCCACCACGGGTCGACTACGGACTGATCGAGGCGGGTCGCGCTCCTGCGGGCCGCTGCGGGCGTCGGTGGCGCGGGCCGAGGAGCACCGGGACCACTTGGCCGCCGAGTCGCGCCCGCTCCTGAAGCCCCCGTCTCGGGTCGCGACCGGCACACCCGACGCCGCGCTTTCGGCGGTGGCGCGGCGTCCGTAAGGTGCCTTGTGATCGTGGGGCGCACTCGGCACGGTAGGTGGGTCGGCCCGCCCACCCCTCGACAGGAGTGCGTGATGCGCCTCTTGCCCGTCGTATTCGCCCTGGCGTTGCTCGTTTTCGGCACACCGGCGATCGCAGCGCCCGCGCCCGGCGCCGATACCTACGCCTACACCGCCTCGACCGTCGAATCGTCCTTTGTGGAGGGTACGACCAACGCCTGGATCACCGGCGACGACGTGGGCACGTGGATCGACCTGCCGTTCAAATTGCCGTTCTACGGAACGATGTACGAGCGCGCCGTGATCAGGGTCGACGGCTCTCTCGGCTTCGCCGGGAACAGTCCCACGCAGCCGCCCAAGCAGATCCCGTCGCCGAACCAGCCCAACGGCAGCGTGTACGCATTCTGGGACGACCTGGTGGTCGACGCCGAAGCGAGCGTGTGGACCGGGACCGACGGCGTCGCACCGAACCGGCGTTTCATCGTCGAGTGGCGCAACGTGACGCTGAAGTCGGTGCCCGGCAGCAGGTTGACCGCCGAGGTGGTGTTCGGCGAGAACGGCGTGATCCTGCTCCAGTACCGGGGCCTGGACCAGCCCGCCGAACGCGGCGCGACCGCCCTGGTCGGGGTCGAGAACGCCGACGGCACCAGCGCCTTCGTGTGGTCGGAGAACGAGGCGAAGCTGTCGGACGGCGTGGCCGTCCGGTTGCACGTACCCGGCACCGCGATCGCCCGTGGCCGGATCACCGATGCCAACACCGGCCGGTACCTGTACAGCGCCAAGGTGTCCACGACCTTGGGCGGCCGGACCACGAGCACCTCGGTGGACTACCTCGGCACCTACCAGCTCGAAGTCTCCGCGACCGATCCTCGCATCACGGTGAGCCTCGACGGATCACCGCCGGTGGTCCTGGCACCCGGATCCGTGCCGGAGCACACGGTGCTCACGCTGGACCACGCGTTCAAGACACCGATCTTGGACCCGCCGCCGAACGTACTGGAGATCACCGTGCCGGCCGGCGGGAAGACCACGGCGTCGGCACCGGTCCACAACTCCGGCACCGCACCCGGTTCCTGGACGACGGTCCGGGAGATCGCCGGCGGCTCCACGCCGCCCCGACCCGGCGCGTCCGGCCCGCTGCGCTCCTGGGACCCCAAGGCTTCCGGCGTCGAGAAAAGCTACGGCGTGGCGGAGTTGAACGGCGACGTGTGGCTCAGCTCGCCGTCCACGCACCAGTTGACCCGCCTCACCCCGGAGGGCGTCGTACGCGACCGGACGACGTTGCCCGACACCGAGAAGCCGGCGGACCTCGCGCTGGTGGGCGACAAGTTGTGCTACGTCAACAGTTCGACGTACGACGGCGGCGCGGTGATCCACTGCGTGCGCCCCCTGACCGGCGAGGTCACCCCGTTGCTGACGACGGTCCCCCACGTCGTGGGAGGGACGAGCGGCTTGGCCTACAACCCGGCCTCCGACGTCTTCCACCTGATCGACGACCGGACGGTGTGGACCGTCAAGGGCACCTCGCACCCGGACGTGGGCGCGCTGGTGTCGTCGTGCCTGATCAAGTTCAGCCGGTGGGACCCGAACTACTACCCGGAGGGCGCCGCACTGGGCCCGCACGGCGACATCTGGGTCTACGAGTCCACCGGCGACTACAACGGCCGCACCGGCCGGATCGAACTGATCGACCCCACCGACTGTCAGTCCGGTGACCTGCTCGGCTGGTCGCCCATCCCCAGCCCGTACAACGCGGGCGGCATGGAATCGGACGCGGCGGGCAACGTCTGGGCCTACACCGCCCCGCGCTTCGCCGGCCCGTTCCCCCCGACCGGCCCGGCGAACATCAGCCTGTTCCAAACCCGCTACCCGATCTACACGGAGCTGCCGTGGCTCTCGTCCGGCACGGCCCCCACCATCGCGCCGGGAGCGACCGGGCAGGCCGTGGTCGACATCGACGCGACGACCCTGCGGCCGGGTGTGCACAACGTCGCCTTGGACCTGCGCACCACTAGTCCGGGCAACCCCAGCCTCGGCATACCCATCCGCCTCACCGTGACGTGATAGGCCACCCGCGGAAGTGATCGACCGTCGGCCTCCGGCAATGTCGGAGGCCGACGACGTCACCCTCCCGGGAGGCCAGCCTTCGAGCGGCTGCTTCAGCCGAGGCGGGACTCGATCCTGCGGCGCTGGTGGGGGCGGTCGAGGAAGCGTTCGACGCGCTTCCAGGTGCCGTCACCTGAGGAGAACGTCAGGTACACGCCGTAGGTGCCGGTTCGCCGGGCGCGAGGTTCTCCCAGTCCTGCTGGGCGATCGCGCCGGCTTCCTCGCACAGTGTCCGGTATGGATCGGCTCAGCGGTCGGTGTGGACGCAGCGGGCGACGGAAACGGGGCACGCTCACAGCACCCACCGCCCGGACGCCGTTCGACCGAGTCGAGAGCACGCCCCGGAGAGTCGCCTACGGCTGAATCGACAACGCCACTGCGGGGTTGTCCCGGTCGGCAGGAATTCCTTGTGTGACAGGGAATTCTGCTCTGATCGGGCCGTGACGGTACCGACTTGTGGTCACTATCAATGACCGATGGGCGACGTTAGCGTGTGAGGCATGCGCCGACTGCTCAACGTCACCGCCGCCGTCCTGCTCGTCCTCACGACCGTTCCCGCCGTCGCGTCCGCCTCCGTGAAGGCTGTCGACCTGGGCGTGCTGCCCGGCGGCGAATACAGCTTCGCCAACGGGATCGGCAACGCCGGCACCGTGGTCGGCTACGCGAACACCGACGACGACCTCGTCCACGCCGTGTCGTGGACGCCGGACAACCGGATCACCGACCTGGGCACCCTGCCCGGCGACGTGGGGAGCTCCGCGACCGGCGTCAACGATCGCGGTGTGGTGTACGGAAACTCCTACGCCGAGAGCGGGCGGGGCCGCGCGGTGCGCTGGGTCGATCGCGTGATCCAGGAACTCCCCCCGCTGCCCGGTCACGTGGAGACCCTCGCCTCGGCGATCAACGAGGCGGGCACGGTCGTGGGAGTGTCGGTCGGCGCCGACTACACCGACGAACACGCGGTCGCGTGGGACCGCTCCGGCCGCGTCGTCCGACTCGCCGAACTGCCCGGCGACCAGGTGTCCCAGGCGATCGGCATCAACGACGCGGGCCTGATCGTCGGCTACTCCGGCCGGTACGGCACGATCGCCGACCTGCACGCGGTTGTCTGGACGCCGGACGGCAGCGTCACACCGCTGGTGTTCGACGGCTCGAACGCGGGCGCCGCCGAAGGCATCGAGGACACCGGCGTCGTCGCCGCCACCATCGTCGACCGCGACAACCGCCTCCACGCCGTCCGCTTCGACTCCGACGGCAGGGGCACGGACCTGGGTGCCGGCCTGCGGGCGACCGGCATCGGCGAGGACGGCACGGTCCTCGGCACCCGCTCGGACCGGGGCGCCCTGCACGGCGCCCGCTGGCGGCCGGGCACCGTCGAACCGGAGTTCCTGACCGTCGGCTACGCGGTCGCCGCCGTCAGCCGCACGGGCGTGACCGTCGGCACGACCCGAGGCGCCGGCACGACTTCCCGCGCGATGGCCTGGACGCCCGACGGGGATTCCGGCACACGACTCCCGTCACTCGGCGGCCCCAGCAGCAGCGCGAGCGCCGTGAACGACCACAACGTCGCAGTCGGCTCCGCCGAGATCACCAGAGGTGTGCGGCACGCCGTCAAGTGGCACCTGTGACCGGATGCCTACGGAGTCCAACAACCTTCGGGCGCACCGAAACCGTTCACGTCCGAACCACGCACCGGCCTCGGCTCGTCGGACGCCGGCACCCACCCGGCCCGCGTGTGCCCGACCCAGGTTCCGGCCGACCGTGCGCACCGACATGACCGTGCCCTGGCCGCGAGTTCCAGGGCGATGCGGCGGGCCGACCACTTGCGGTCCCGACGCGGCCGCTCGATGCGGACCACGACCTCAGCCGCGGTGGCGTTGACTGCCGGCACGGAACGCTGGAGCGGTGAGGCCAGAACGGCCTCGCCGGAACGGCGACAGCGGTTGACCCACTTCGAGGCGCACTGCCGCGAGACGCCCATCTCGGCCGCGACATGCCCGGAATCACTCCGCCACCAAAGCGTCCGTGTAGAACATCAACTGGGCCCTGATCAACTTTGTTCGACCCGGCTGCTGCATGCGCTGGTCGGACGACGTCATTCGGTGGCGGCTCCGGCGCCGTAAACTGGAATCGTCGGCCCGATTGCACGAAGCGGTCGACGTCGGACTGCGCGAGAGCTTCGCGCATGACGGCTCACGGTCGGTAGGTCGGAGGGAACTGGGCGTGGCGAGGATCGCAACCGGGTCGTCGGCGGGTCGGCGCGGGTACGACGGCCTGGTGCATGCGGGCAGCGGTATCGCGGTGGCCGAGGGCTCGGCCGACCGGCCAGGCGTGCTGCCGGCGCGGGCGTCGGACCACGGCACCGGGTACCTGCTGGCCGCCGCCGTGCCGCGCGGGCTGACCGAGTGCGCGGAGCCCGACGGTCGGCATGTGCGGCTCTCGTTGGCGGGCACCGCCTCCCGGCTGCCGCACGACCTGCGGCCAGCCGATGTGGACGATCTGGACGGGTACGATCCCGCGCCGTGGCTCACCGGAACCGACTCGCCACACGGCTCGCTCCGGCACGCGCGGTCCCCGATGGGCTACGACGGTGTGCCGCCCGCCTGGGGCCGGCCACCGGGCCGGTGGGCCGCGGACCGGGCGGAGTGGCTCGCGTGACCGGGCGGGACGAGGTGCTCGCCGTGGTCGCGGACCTGTCCGGACCGCTCGGGCCGTTCCGCACGCCGGAGGACATGGACGACATCCGGCTCATGTGGGTGTCCGAGGTCGACTGGTCGGCGTTCGGGCACCTCGCGGACATCGCGTGCGGCTCCTGGCCGGAACTGGCGCGGCTGGACCCGGACGCCGTCCACTACGAGCTGAGCCGACTGCTGACCGAACTCGGGCAGCGGGACGTGGCCGGCGCGGTGGCACGGCTGGCCGGGCTGCTGGAGGTCCCGGCCGCCCGGACGGTGGCCATCGCGGCGCTCGGCGGCTTCGGCCCGGCCGCCCTGCCGGCGTTGGCCGCGCTGGTGGACGAGCCGTTGACCGTCTCCGAAGCGGTGTGGCTGGCGTGCGCGCTGGGCGAGACCGAAGACGAACGGGCCCGGCCGGCGCTGCTCGCGTTGCGGGACCGGGTAGGCGCGCCGGAAGTGGTGCAGGAGGTCGCGACGGCGCTGGTCCACCTCGACCACTGCTGAACCGGCCCGGCCGGCCCCTGGATCATGGTCTTGGGCCCGGCCGAGGCGTTCGGCACTGCCCACGCGGTCGCCTGTCCCGTCGGCGATGTCGGCCGTGGTGGCGCCCACCGTCCGGCCGTCGACAATTGCTGGCTGCCCCGGCTCCGTGAACTGGAATCGTCGGCCCGGTTGCACGAACCGGTCGCAGAGCCTGATCGCCGGGGCGGCCGGCGCGAAACTGACCGGTGCCCGGTCGGGGCATCGCGGAAGACGCCCGCTACTCCGTCACCGGCACGATCCGCGCGTCCAGCAGCACGCCGTCACGCACGTCCAGCAACCCGATCGTGCCGTGGGGTTGCCGCCGCCGGTCGGTCGGCGATCCGGGGTTGAACACCCGGACCCCGTCGACCGTCTCGTCCCACGGGATGTGCGAGTGCCCGAACACCACCAGCCCCGCGTCCGGGAACCGCCGCCGCATCCGCGCCGCACGTCCCGTCGCCGGTCCGCTGTCGTGGATCATCCCGACCCGCAACCCGTCCAGCTCGAACTCGACCACCTCGGGCGCGCCCCAGGCCACCACGTCGGGCCCGTCGTTGTTGCCGCTGACGGCGATCACCGGCGCGAACGCGGCGAGTTCGTCCAGCACCGAAGGCACGCACACGTCACCCGCGTGCAGCACCACGTCCGCGTCACGCAGGTGCGCGGCGACGGCGGGCGGACAGGTCTTCCAGCGCCGAGGCGCGTGGGTGTCCGCGAGGACCACGACCTTCACCGCACCTCCCCCGCCCGACCCCGGTAAGTTCAGCAGGTGTTCACGATAACCGAGTGGGACCCAGGGCTCAGGTCGAGGATCTGCACGTTCCGAGCCCCGGCGGGCACGCGGACCTGGTAGGTACCGAGCCTGACCGGGTAGCCGAAGAAGCTGCCCGCCGGTGCGACGGCGGTGCCCGCGATCTGCGAGCCGTCGGTGCGGTGGACGGTAACGGACACGTCCGCGCACTGCCGGTCGAACGGCCGACAACGCGGCGGCGTCCAGGCCGCGACGCGCCGGCCGGCGTAAGTTTGCCCCGACGGTGTCGAACGGAGGACCTCTCAGTGACCACCAGGCATGCGGTGATCTCCGGCGCGAGCATCGCCGGGCTGTCGGCCGCTTTCTGGCTGAAACGCACCGGGTGGCAGGTGACCGTGCTGGAGCGGGCCGAGGAGTTCCGCGACGGCGGGCAGAACGTCGACGTCCGCGGCGTCGCCCGCGAGGTGCTTGCGCGGATGGGGCTCACCGAGGCGGTGCGGGCGCTCAACACCACCGAAACCGGCACGGTGTTCGTGGACGCGGTGGGGAAGGTCATCGCGGAACTGCCCTCGGACGGCCCGGACGGCGCGACCGCCGAGCTGGAGGTGCTGCGGGGCGACCTCGCCCGCGCGGTCCTGGACCACCTGCCGGCGGGCGTCGAAATCCACTACGGCGACCTGATCGCCGAGGTGGACGAGCGCGCCGACGCGGTCGCGGTGACGACCGCCGCCGGCCGCGTGCTGCGCGCGGATCTGCTGGTGATCGCCGAAGGGGTCCGCTCGACCACCCGTGACCGGCTGTTCGGCGACCAGGTCGACCGCCGGGAGCTGGGCATCGCGATGCTGTTCGGCACGATCCCGCGCACCGCGGACGACGACGACCGGTGGCGCTGGCACACCACCACCGGTGGACGGCAGGTCCACCTGCGGCCCGACAACCGCGGCACCACGCGCGCCATGCTCGCCTACGCGCACGCGGACAACCTGACCAACCTCGACCGCGTCGACCTGCTGGCCCGCGTGCGCGACCACTACGCGGGCGCGGGTTGGGAGACGTCCCGCGTCCTGGACGGGTTCGACACCTCCCCCGACGTCCACCTCGACCACCTGACCCAAATCCGGATGCCCACCTGGCGGCGCGGTCGGGTGTGCCTCGCGGGTGACGCGGCCTGGTGCGTCACGCCGATGGGCGGCGGCGGCGCGTCGCTCGCCCTGGTCGCCGGGTACGTCCTGGCCGCTACCCTCTCCTCCGCCGCCCTCTCCTCCGCCGAACCGGACACCGGCCTCGCCGCCTACGAGGAGTGGATGCGGCCCCTGGTCAAGGATGTCCAGCAGCTCCCGCGCGGCATCGAGCGCATGGCCTTCCCCCGGACCCGTTTCGGCCTGACCACGCACAACGCCGTCCTCAGAGCCCTCACGTCCCCGGTGCTGAAACCGCTGATGGCCAGGTTCACCCAGGTCGCCGGTTCCGACCGCCCGCTCCCCCCGATCTCCACTCCGCTGACCTCCACGCCGCCGACCGTCGACGCGGCAGATCCGTCCACTGTGGAGTGACGCACGCCCGCGCCAGGTTTGAGCCTGCCCCTCCAGGGGTACTGACCAAGACCATTGCCGTCCCGCTTCGGAAGGTGCTCATGCAGATCCAGGTCAACACCGACCACAACATCCACGGTGGCGAACGACTGGCCACCTACGTGACCAACGACCTGGAGAACGGCCTGTCCCGGTTCAGCGGATGGTTGACCCGGGTGGAGGTGCACCTCAGCGACGACGGGAACGGCAAGCCGGAAGACAAGAAGTGCGTCATCGAGGCGCGGCCCGGTGGCAAGCAGCCGGTCGCGGTCACCCATCACGCGACCACCGTTGACGACGCGTACGCCGGGGCGGCGCACAAACTGGCGAAGGTGCTGGAATCCCAGTACGACCGCGCCCACGACCACAAGGGCAGCGACAGCATCCGCCACATGCCCGCGCCGGAAGACCCGGACCAGGTGGGCGTGATCAAGCCGCAGGGCTGATCACGACAGGACTGATCACGACGACCGGCCGGGGTGGCGCCCGGCTGGTCGTCGCGCCGCCGCCGCCCGTCAGGTCCGGTCCACCACGGCGAGCACCGCCGGCCACACGCCCGGCACCAGCAGCACTCCCGCCACCGCGCACGCGGGCAGCACCACGAACCGCTCCACCGCGCCACCCGTGCGGAAGCGCAGCGGGCGGGGTGGGCGGATTTCGTACCAGGTTTCGCCGCTGATCGGGATCGGCCACAGGAACGGGCAGCCGGAACGGGTCAGCGCGTCGCCGAGGCAGTGCACCACGCAGCCCACCGCGACCGCCCACCCGATCCACCCGGCGAGCGCGGCCAACTCCCGCGTCAGGGTCCCGTCCGCCAGCCACACCACCCCGATCAGCGCCGCCATCGCGAGCACCCAGTCGCCGAGCGCGTCGGCCGCGAGCAGCACCGCCAGCGCGAGCACCGCACCGGCCGCCCACGTGCCCATCGAGCCGGTCGCCCAGTTGATCCACCACCCGAGCAGGGCCGCGAACGCCACGGTGTGGGTGGCGTGCCGGTGCTTGCCCGACACCGGCTCGTCCCGCGGCCCCTTGGTGATCTCGTACAGACCGCGCGACGCACCCCGCGCGATCCTCGACAACACCCCGGTGATCGGCCCGACGAGCCGCGACGCCCGGGAGCCGGGGTGGTCCAGGTCCGGGATGAGCGCCGACCCGGCGGTGACGGTGGCGACCACCACCGCCTGCGGCACGGTGTGCGCGCCGAGCAGCGAGGCCAGGGCGAGTCCGGCGCACCACCCGGTGCCGGCGTGGGTCGTGCCGAGCATCACGATCTCCTGAGCGGAACGTCCCGGCTCACGACAGCCGACGCCGTTCCGCTGCCACATCGCGGAAACGCCGAACCGCGCGCGTTGCCGGTTGCCGAAAAGGATGAACAGCAGCACCCCTGGCAGCGCCGTCAGCGGAACCCAGGCTCACCCCGAACACCCACCGAGGATCATCCCGAACAACACGACCTCGCCGTAAACGATCCGCCCCGCCACACCGGCCTCCTCGAGTCGACTCGGTGTTGATCTACCCGGGTGGACGCACGCCGAACCACCCGGCCCGTCGACCTGCCGGGTCGGCCGTAACGGACCGCGCCGCCCGGCCCGCGTGCGGTCGCACTCGCGTGCGCCCGCCTGGCACTCGTCCCGGCCAGCGCGGTCGGGGTGACGGTCGCCTTCTTGCAAGGGTACGAGTCCGCGCCCGCACCGGAGAGCCCGCTGACACTGGTCGCGACCCTGGCCGGGCTGGTGTTCGGCGTGTGGGCGCTGTCGGCGAAACGGCCGGGCGCGGATCCGCCCTCCCACGCCGTCACCTCGCCCGACGAGCAAGTTCACCTCGGATCCAAAGACACCACACGATCGCGGGTGCTCTCCTCCTCAGCCACGTGTTGCCGACGGTAGACGACAACCAGCGCCACTACCCCGCGACGCCCGCCACGTAGGCGAGCGCGATCTTGACCACGGTGAGCTGGCCGCCGGCGAGAGCACCTTGACCTCCGACGGTGCGGGCATCCCGAGCCTTACGGCACCGGAACTCCTGGTTCGCTCGGACTCTCGTACCGCGATGCGTGCCCCGAACGTCCGCTGCTGCCGATGAGAGGACGGCGACAGCGTTGCCGGTGGCGTGCGAGGTGCAGCACGACTACCTCGGCCAGTGGCAGAACGGGCCGGGCAGCGACGGGTTCGAGTGCAACGTCGGCGTCCAGAGTTCCAGCGTCCAGTGGGGCTGAGCGCTCACGTCCGCGAGACCTGTGCCGCCGGGGCGCGCTGCTCCTGACGGAGGACGTCCAGTTGTCGCTGGATTCTGCCGGCGACGTCGGCTCGCTGTTGAGACTGGCACAACTGGACGGCCCGCCGCCACGTCGCGCCGGCCAGGTCGTCGTGGCCGAGAGCGCGGTAGGTCTGCCCGAGGCGATCCAGGGTGTCGACTTCGTTGTAGTCGTGGCCGAGTTCGCGGAGCAGTGCGAGCGCCTGCCGGTAGTGGTCGAGGGCCTGGCCCAGCCGACCGGTGTGGTGGGCGATGTAGCCCAGACTGTCCACTGTGGTCGCTTCCAGCTCGCGGTCGCGATGGCGGCGGGCCAGGGCCAAGGCGGCCTCGCAGTGCGTGCGCGCCTGCGGGTAGAGGCCGGACTTGGCCTGGTGCCAGCCCACCTGGCCGTGCGTCCAGGCCACCCACACCGGCAGGTCGAGGTCCTGGTAGAGCCGCAGGGCCGGGAGGGCGTGCTCCAACGCCCGCCGGTCGTCGCCCCGCACCTCCCAGACGCCGCCGAGGGTGGCGTGGGCGTGGGCCTGGCCGAGGGCGTCGCCCGTCTTCTCGCTGACCGCGAGGGCGTGACGGAGGTGCCGCAGGGCTTCGGCGTGGAGTCCCAACCCACCGCACGCGTTGCCGAGGCGTCTGCGGGCCAGGGTCTGCGTGGCGGTGTCGCTCATGCGGTCGGCGGAGGCCACGCCCGCCCGCCACGCCCGGACCGCGTCGTGGTAGTTGCCGCGCCTCCGGAAGAACGTGTCCAACGTCCAGGCCACCTGCCAGCCCGGAGTGTGCCAACCCTGCCGCGCAGCCAGTTCCTGGACGGTCAGCAGGTTCCGGAACTCGGTCGCCAGCCACCTCATCGCGGCCGGCTCGTCCTCGATCGTGGTGAAGGCACAGCCGTCGGCGGGGGTCCCGATCCGGATCGGATCGCGGTGCGGGTCCAGCACCTGGTCCGCCGTGTGCGCGGTGTGCAGGTAGAAGTCGACCAATCGCCGCAGTGCGTCGGTGGTGGCTGCCGGAGGGTTGTCCTGGTGGGCGCGTTCACGTGCGTACAGCCGGACGAGGTCGTGCATCCGGTAGCGGCCTGCGGCGTGTTGGCCGACCAGGTGCGCCTGTTCCAGTTCACGGAGACAAGTCCGGGCGCGGGCGGTGGGCAGCGCGGTCAGACTCGCGATGGCGTGCAGACAGGTGTCCGTGCCGGGGGCGAGCCCGAGAGCCTTGAACACGGCGGCTGCCCCGGCGGACAGAGCGCGGTAGGACCAGGAGAACACCGCGCGGAGACTCACGAGGTCGTCGCTGGTGTCCAAGGCGTTCAGCACGCCGGACTGGTCGCGCAGCTCGTCGGCCAGCACCGTCAACGGGAAGTCCGCGTTCCTGGTGGCGCGTGCGCCCACCATGCTGATCGCCAGCGGCAATCCCCCGCAACAGGACAGCAGTTCCGTCGCCACACCGGGTTGGGCGGTCAGCCGGTCGTCGCCGAGGTGCCGGGCCAGCAACCGGTAGGCCTCCTGGTCCGTCATCCGGTCCAGGCTCAGGAAACGCGCGCCGTGCGCGGCGACCAGCCCGCTGAGGTGCCGACGGCTGGTGACCAGCGCGGTGCAGGTCGGGCTGCCGGGCAGGAGGGCGGCGACCTGACTCGTGTCAGCGGCGTTGTCCAGGAATATCAGCATCTTCTTGCCCGCGACCAGACTGCGGTACAGGCCGATCTGGGCGTCCAGGTCGAGCGGGACGGCGGCGGGGGCGACGCCGAGCGCGTCGAGGAAGACGCGCACCACCGTCTCTGCGGGCATCGGTTGCGCGGCGGGATCGAAGCCGCGCATGTTGACGTACAACTGGCCGTCGGGGAACCGGTCGAGGTGCCGGTACGCCCAGTGCAGCGCCAACCAGGTCTTGCCGATCCCGCCGATCCCGCCGATCACTGAAATCGGCACGCTGTCGTCAGCGTCGTCCTTTCCCAGTGCGGTGTCGAGGTCGGCCAGTTCGCGCGTCCTGCCCGTGAAGAAGAGCGGCTGGGCCGGGAGGTGGCGCGGTACCGTCACCGGGACGGTCGCCGGACCGGATCGCACGGTGGGAGCCGCCAGCGCCGGGTCGGCCGCCAAGACCTGTTCGTGCAAGCGACGCAGCGGTGGGCTGGGGTCGGTGCCGAGTTCGTCGGCCAACCGGCCGCGCACCCGCTGGTAGTGGTCCAGCGCCTCGGCCGGTCGACCGCTGCGGTACAGGGCGGTCATGAACTGGCACGCCAGGCGCTCGTCCAGTGCGTTCTTGGCCGTCCACGCCGCCAGGTCGGGCAGCAGGGCGGCGTGCAGGCCGAGCCGGAGCCGGACGTCGGCGAGATCGAGCCTGGCCTCGTGGCGGTGCAAGATCAGGGTCGCGCGGGTGGACTCCAACCAGGGAGAGGTCAACCCGGCGAACGGTTCCCCGCACCACAACGTCAACGCCTGTTCGAGCAGGGCGGCGGCGCGAGCGTCGTCGTCGGCGGCACGACCGTCCTCGACCAGTCGGCGGAACCGGTGGAAGTCGACCGTCTCGGGCTCGACGTCGAGTTGGTAGCACCTCGGCGGCTTGCGGGTGATCGCCACGTCCGCCGCGCCGGACAAGGCGCTGCGGAGCAGGGTCATGCTGTGCTGGACCGCCGCGCGCGGGTTGCGAGGCAGGCGGCGATCGCCCCACACCCGGTCCACCAGTTGGTCCACCGACACCGCGTGGTTCGCCTCGACCAGCAGGACCGCCAGCACGCACCGCAGTTGCGGGTAGCCGATCCCGATCGGCTGACCTCGGACGTGCGCCTCGACGTCGCCCAGCAGACGGAACTGCACCGTCATCCGTCTTCCTCCCTGCACCCGGAGGACATGCTTACCGGGTCTGACGACCACCCTCAAGCGTTGCCCGCGCGCCGCGCACGTTCGGGCTATGCGCAAGCGGCCTGTCGGCGTAGGGAAGTCCGTCGACGTAGGGGAACCAGTCGGCGAAGGGAGTACGTGCGGCCAAAAGCACTGTCTGGTCCGGGAATCCGGGAATCGGGGAGACGGCGCGGCGCGGATGCGGGCCGCTGGGCCGAGGGCATCCGCGCCGTGCCCGGTCCGGCGGCCGTGGTAGGCAGGCAGTGTGCGGTCAGCCAGGAGGCGACGTCACGGCCAGATCTGCCACCACTGGTCGTTGTACCCGAGGATGCAGTCGTAGTTGACGACGTTCGCGCCGTTCTGGCCCTGGTTGGACGGAACGGCGAGACAGCGGTCACTCTTGTAGTTGCGCAGTCGTAGTGGATCAGCGGCTTGCCGTTGCGGTTGTCCGCCGAGTTCACGGCGAGACACTTGCGGTGGTAGTTGTTGATCAGATTCTGGTACGTGCCCGGGTTGATGCCCCGCACTCCAAGATTCCCATCCATCCTCCAAGCGAAGGGGCCGTTCTGACCCACCAACCTTGGCCACCCGCGAGTGGCCAATTCGTTGGCAGCGCATGAGTTCCCAGGTCAGGGCCGCCGGTCCCACCTCATCCCAAGGGCCAAGGGCGCTCACCGGCAGGCCGGGCCGAAGGGGAGGTCGGGCAGGAGTCGTACCCACTGCTCATGCGTGATCATCCCCTTCGCCCGAAGTGCCTCGCACAGGTGCCGGGTGACCGCATGGAAATCGGGGCTCAACTGCCGTACCCAACCTTCCGCGTCGACCCCGGCGAGCCTGCCGTTTGCCACCGAAGGAAGTCCACAATGGACTCGTCAAGCCGGTGATGTAACGACCATGCCGCGCCGAACCACCCCCGAGCAGACCCGGGCAAACGCGATCTGGTCCCGGTGGGAGGGGGTCCATGCCGGTCTGGACCTTGAACACGAGCGCCGAGAACGGCGCGTCCAGCGCACGGGCACGTCCCTGGACGTCCACCCGCGGCTCAGGGCGTGGTGCCAGTTCTACGAGCAGGTCCAGCAGGTGCCGCACGCCGAAGTCGAGCACGGCCGAGCCGAACAGCACCGGCGTGGCCGAGGCGTTCCGGAAGCGTTGCGGGTCGAAGTCTCCGCCAGAGGCGGCCGGCAGGTCGAGTTCCTCCACCGCGCGCGTCCACCCCGCGCCGGCCGGACTTGCCGTGCACCGCGCCGGCCTCGGAAAGATCACCCGAGCGTGCAGGGCGAGCGCCCCGGTCAACGTCGACTTGCCCGCGTCGAGGTCGCTGATCACCGCGAAGGAGCGCCGCCGATCAGCCTGGCGCGGCACCTCGACGGATGGAGCCATCACCGGATCCGCGGTGGCCATGCATGCTCTCCTGCGCTGGATACGCTCCGCACAAGTCCACTCTCACGTCACGGTAGCCTCTGCCCCCGTCACCCAGGTCGGGCCCCCGGATCCCGGCAGGAATCAGGTCGTGGTTGTGCGGCGACGTGGACGGTCGCAGCGCCCGCACCGGGTGCCACAATGACCGAATCGCATTCGACATCGGAAGGGACCTCGTGGGCGGGCGCATGCAGATCGGCGAGGTGGCCGAGCGGACCGGCCTGTCGCTGCGCACGATCCGCTACTACGAGGAAGTCGGCCTGGTCGTGCCCAGCGACCGGAGCCAGGGCGGATTCCGCCTCTACGCCGAACCCGACGTCGATCGCCTCCAGGTGATCAAGCGCATGAAGCCGCTGGGCTTCCAACTGGAGGAGATGCGCGAACTGCTCGCGCTCCTCGAGACCCACTCCGCCACCGACGACCGCGACCAGCACCTCGACCGCCTCGCGGCGTTCCACGCCGCAGCCGAGGAGCGCTGCGAGGAACTCCGTGCCCAACTGCGGATCGCCGAGGAGTTCGCCGGTGCTCTGCGGGCCTACCTGCCCGGCGACTGAGCGCTGGGACGGGGTCGATTTCGCCGTGGTCACACTCTCACGTAACGTGAGAGTGTGACCATGGCTCAAACCTCCGTCCCTCCGCCGACCCTCGCCCCCGACGCGCTGCGCGTCATCGCCCTGGGCGGGCTCGGCGAGATCGGGCGGAACATGACCGTGTTCGAGCACGAGGGCAAGCTGCTCGTCGTGGACTGCGGCGTGCTGTTCCCGGAGGAGCACCAGCCCGGAGTGGACGTGATCCTCCCGGACTGGACCCACTTCCGGGACCGGCTGTCCGATGTGGTCGCGGTCGTGCTCACCCACGGCCACGAGGACCACATTGGCGGGGTCCCCTACCTGCTGCGCGAACGCCCCGACATCCCCATCGTCGGCTCACGCCTGACCCTGGCCCTGTTGACGGCCAAGCTCGTCGAACACCGCATCACCCCGGTGACGGTGGAGGTCCAGGAAGGACGCCGGCTCTCGCGAGGACCGTTCGACCTGGAGTTCCTGGCGGTCAACCACTCCATCCCCGACAGTCTGGCCGTAGCGATCCGCACCGCTGCCGGACTCGTGCTGCACACCGGCGACTTCAAGATGGACCAGTTCCCGCTCGACGGACGCATGACCGACCTGCGCGGCTTCGCCCGCCTCGGAGAGGAAGGCGTCGACCTGTTCCTGGTCGACTCCACCAACGCCGACGTGCCCGGCTTCACCACCGCCGAGCGCGACCTCGCCCCGGCGATCGACGAGGTGTTCCGCACCACCCCGCGCCGCGTCATCGTGTCCAGCTTCGCCAGCCACGTGCACCGCATCCAGCAGGTCCTCGACGCCGCCCACGCCCACGGCCGCAAGGTCGCCTTCGTGGGGCGTTCCATGGTCCGCAACATGGGCGTGGCCACCGAACTCGGCTACCTCAAGGTCCCTGACGGCCTCGTGGTGGACATCAAGCGCATGGACCGGATGCCGCCCCGCCAGGTGACGCTGATCTGCACCGGCTCGCAAGGCGAACCGATGGCCGCGCTGTCGCGCATGGCCGGCGGCGACCACTCGATCCAGGTCGAGGAGGGCGACACCGTCCTGCTGGCCAGCTCGCTCATCCCCGGCAACGAGAACGCCATCTACCGGGTCATCAACGGCCTCACCGACCGCGGCGCGAACGTCGTGCACAAGGGCAACGCCAAGGTCCACGTCTCCGGCCACGCCAGCGCCGGCGAACTCGTCTACTGCTACAACATCGTCCAACCGGCCAACGTCCTGCCCGTGCACGGCGAAGCCCGACACCTGCGCGCCAACGCCGAACTCGCCGTCAAGACCGGCGTGCACCGCGAACGCGTGCCGATCGCCGCCAACGGCCACGTCGTCGACCTCCAGGACGGCCGGGCACGCATCACCGGCAGGGTCGAGATCCACAACGTCTACGTCGACGGTCAGACCGTCGGCGGCGTCACCGAAGCCTCGCTGGCCCAGCGCCGCACCCTGGGCGAGGAAGGCGTCATCACCGTCGTCGCGATCGTCGACACCGACTCCCGCCGCCTCGCCGAACCGCCGGACTTCATCGCCCACGGCTTCGAGCACGACACCTCGACCTTCGTCCCCACGACAGCCGCCATCGAGAAGGCCCTCGCCGGCGCCGCCGAGCGCAGCGTCACCGACTTCGAGGAACTCGAACGGCTCATCGCGCGCGAGGTGCAGAACTGGGCCTTCCGCACCCACCGCCGCCGTCCCGTCGTCATCCCCGTCGTCGTCGAGGCGTGACGCGCCAGGCACCTTCGGTCGTCCCCGAGCGCCGCCGCTTCCACCCGACGGCGCGCGGCCGGGGCGACCGGGGGTGCGGCCGGGGCGCCACGTGGAAGTCACAGACCCACCCGGACCAAGCGGGCGCATGACTGAGCCGCAGCACCACAGGTCGGCGACGTAGCCCACAAGCACGGCCGAGCACCCGTTCGACGCCACGATCACGCAGCAGCAACGGCTCTACCTGCCGCAACAGCGGACGAACCCTCGAATCGAGCTCCCTGCCCCGGTCACCGCAACCGGCACGCGGAGAGCGTGCTCACGAGCAGTTCACCCGACCTGGGATCAACTGTCACGTCAGCGCAGAGTTCCCGACGCCCGCGCCCCGTTGAACCCCGCTGGCGCGGAGCATCGCGCGGGGTACGTCCGGCTTCCGAAGGGCGCCCGAGACACGAGCACCGCACCGGAGGTCCGCAGCACGAGTCCAGGACTCCCGCGACAGAGCCGTGCCGTGCAGGACCGCGACGAACTCCGCCGGAGTTTCCGCCGCGATCCGGGCGATGGTCGTCAGAGCCCGCGAAATGTCCGTGCGAGCCGTCGAACACGCCGAGGCCGTATCGACTCGACCACGAGGTCGACCAGCCAGGGCGTGAGCGACCGAGAGATGATTACGCTCGTCCAGCCGACGGTGGCAGCCTGCTGGAAGCAGCGGGGGTGCTCCCAGCAGCACTGCTCTGCCTGACCGATCTTGACGGGTCAGGATCCGGTGACCGGCGAGGCGATTCCGACGAGGACGCCGTAGGGGTCTCTGACGTAGGAGACCACCTGGCCCCAGGCGGTGTCGTGCGGCTCGGCCAGGGCAGTGGCACCGGCCGCGACGGCGCGGGCGAAGCCACCGGCGACGTCGTCGGTGATGAAGGTGAACTCGATGCCCACCGGTGGTAGGGCAGGGTCGAGGGCGGCGTAGGGCACCGGCACCGCCTCCGCCCCCAGCCGGTGGCTGGTGAAGGCAAGCGCCGTGCCGCCGGTGTCGAGCTGGGCGAAATCGCCCGACTCGTGAACGAACGCGCGGGCAAGCCCGAAAGCCCGCTCGTAGAAGTCAACGGCGTGGACCACGTCCGAGACGTACACGATGGCGTAACCGAACCTCATTGCGGCTCCCTGAAGATCAGTACGAAGTACCGCCAACACCACCACAGAGCCAGCACCGCAGTCTTGAACGAATCGGACATCGCGCCGTCGATCACCATGGTGCAACATCCGCACCTGCCGCTGACCGGGCGTTCAAGGTCAATGAGAACGTTGTGAGGATCAGCCGCGGGCGCGCCGTAGCCCGTCCTCCAGTTCCTCCTCCGCGACCGTGCCGGTCAGTTCACCACCTCGTTCAATGCGGTCCTCTCCGACGCCGACATCGAGGTAGTGAAGATCCCACCAGGGTGTCCACGAGCCAACGCCCACGCCGAACGGTTCGTCGGCACCGTCCGACGCGAAGCCACCGCCCGCCTGCTCATCCTCAACGCACACCACCTGAGAACGGTGCTGAAGCGCTACCCGGCCCAGTACAACCACCGCCGACCACACCAAGCCCTACAACTCGCACCACCACGACCGGACCACCCGACCGCAGAGCCCGACCACGTGTCGACACGCCGCCGACCAATCCTCGGAGACCCTGATCAACGAGTACGAACACACAGCCGCCTAACCGCAGGTCAGACCATGTTGCCGACTCTTGACACCCCACAGGTCGCGCAGAACGGTCCGTACCCGTGGCCGAGAAGCGCCAGAACGAGCACCACTCCGCGCTTCCCCGCCGTGGACCACGCGGGCACGATCACGGCAACTTCGGTGCCTCAGCGCAGAATTTCGGCACCTCGCATCCCCTGCGTCCGGAGCTCAGCGCGTAGCTCGCCAGCGTCCGGGTGTCCGAGTTCATCGAGGATTGACAACGCCCGCAGCCATGTCCGGCTGGCCATGGGAGCGTCCCCTGACGCCAGGTGGGTCGAGCCGACGCGGCGCAGCACAACCGCCTCGTAGTAGCGGTCACCGAGATCACGGAGGAGGTCAAGCGCGTTCGCGTAACTGCTCAAGGCTTCGACGTTGCGACCGAGGTGCTGATAGGCGTGCCCCAGGCTTTCCCAGGTGTAGGCCTCGTCGTGCCGTACACCGTGGCTGGCCAACACATCGAGCGCGTGTTCACAGTAGACGATGGCCTCTTCGTGCCGTCCGAGCAGTGTTAGATACCAACCGACTGCGTTCGCCGCACGGCCGATACCGGGCTGGTCGTTCAGCCGCTCGTAGAGTTCCAGCGCGCGTTGTGCATGGGTTAGAGAAACGTCGCAACGCTTCTGCAGTTCGAAGACCCACGCGCCGCTGAGCCGCGCTGCCGCCTCACCGCCCCCGTTGGACAGATCTGCGAACAGTTCGATCGAGCGGAGGATGTGTTCTTGCGCCCTCTGATGAAGCCCCAATCGGGCAGAAGCATGGCCCAGATTGCGGTGAGTGTGTGCCACCCCTTCGTGGTCGGACGACCCCTCCGCCATCGTCAGCGCCATCTCCTGGACCCTGACCTGGTGGGACCAATGGCCTTGCCGATCCAGGAAGTCGGTGAGCGCCCACGCCAGCCGCCAGGCGTACGCTGCGAGGCCCTTGCCGGCCGCCTCACCGATCAACGCCACCAAAACCGCGTGTTCCGATTCGAACCACTGGAAGGCATCTTCATAGGTGCTGAACTGCTCACCGATCACGCTGGCCGGTACTGCGGGCAGCGAGATCTCCACCCGATAGGGCGCTAGCGTCAGCGCGGCGGCTGTCGCGGTACAAAGGTAGTAGGCCAGCAGGCTGCCTGTCGCCAGGTCGCGCTCGGTGACAGTTAGTCGGCTGTGCACGCAGTCACGCGCGTAGGCCCACACCAAGTCGTGGAGAAGGAATCTTGCGGGCTGGTGTTCGATAACGAGATTGGCCCTCGTCAACTCCCGCATCACGGACCGCGTCCGCTCAACCGAACCACCCGATGAGGCCGCTGCCGCTGCCGTCGACACGTCGGGCCCGGGGTGCACACCGAGCATGGCGAACAGTCGCGCACCTTCCGGGCTCAGATCGCCATACGACGAAGCGAACACCGTGCGCAGGTCCACCGCCGGCGCACCTCCGTTGAGGAAATCGAGTCGCGTGCGTTCGTCCTTCAGTTCTTCGATCAAGGTACCCAGTGGCAGCATCGGGTTCTCCGACGCCCGCGCAGCGACGATTGACAATGCTAGCGGGAGGCGCCCGCAACGATCGACTAATTGGTCCACCGTCGCCGGCAGGATCACGGCGCCAAGTCGTCGTTGCACTAATTGGATTGCGTCATCCCGGGTTAATACGTCGAGGCTGATCGAATACGCACCCTCGTGCACCACCAGGTCCGTCATCTTGTTGCGGCTGGTCGCCACCACCAATGAGGTCGAGCCGCCCGGAAGAAGGTTGCGCATGTGGTCCGCATCCCGCGCGTTGTCGAGCAGGATCAGCATTCGCCGCTGGGCGAGGATGCTCCGGTACAACCCAACCCGCGCATGCGGCGAACCAGGCACCCGCTCCGGAGGCACGTCGAAAGCATCCAGGAACCCTTGAACCACCTGGTCTGTCGACAACGCCTGGCCCCCTGGGTCGAACCCTCGGAGGTTCACGTACAACTGGCCGTCGGGAAACCGCGCCGCCACACGGTGTGCCCAAAAAAGGGCAAGTGCGGTCTTGCCGATACCGGCAGTGCCGTCGATCGCGGAAATCATAATCGCCCGGCCGCCGCCCTCGTCCCCGTCGAGCAACGAATCGAGCCGGTGGAGTTCCATCGTTCGCCCTATGAAATGCGGATTGCAGGAGGGCAGCTGACGCGGCACGACCGCGCGCATCGCTGCGATACGAACCGTCAGGTGACTCTGTACGACACCACCGTGGATCACACCGGCTTGCACCACCGAGGCTGCGGTGCCGACGTCGAGGTCGTTGCGCACTCCACCAGCGGCGGGCAGGGGGTCGCCTTCCAATAGGACCTCCCACGGCAGCAGGACCACACCCGGCGTTCATCACGCTATCGCAGGCACCGAAGAAGGCGCCAGGACGTCTACAGGAAAAATCCGTGCGGCCCGGCTGGGGATCCGGTACGGCTGAATCTGGTGATCGCGATCAAGTCGGCCGCCACCACCGTGGCAAGGACTCCGAAGTTCGGCTGTTCGGATCATCCGATCGGTGACCCCACGCATGGGCCGCGTGGAGGGATGAGGAGGCAAAGGAAAGTCGGCTACAGCTTACTTGTCGAAGCATCAAGCCTGCTCAACTGGGCAGGTTCAGGCGGTCGCAGCACGTGATCTTGGTGCTCGGAAGGGAAAGATTGCCCGCCGTGCTTCGGAAGTCGACCTTGGCCGAACGGGAAGAAGGTTCCCCGTGGCGTGGCCGAGTCATCGGAGTACGCGGCACTCGACCGCTACGTCTCCCCCTACAACCACCGCCGACCACACCAAGCCCTACAACTCACACCACCCCGACCAGACCGGCCGATCGCAGAGCCTGGCTACACCTCGATACACCGCCGACCAGTCCTCGGCCGCCTGACAGCTACCTGCGGCAGCGGGTGCACCCCGGCCGCCCGGTGGCGGCCACACTGACGACCGGCCTGATCTGGGCAGTGCGGCGCTACCCGCTCGCGTTCGTCGGCTACATCGAGTTCGAGAACGTCGCGGTTGGCCTGACGGCGTGGACGGTGTCGTTCGCGTGTCAGGAGGTTCTGCTGAGCTGGCTGCGGGTGCGCAGCGGCAGTGCGTGGACGGCGAGCCTCGCCCACGGGGGCAACAACATGATGCTGGCCCTGCTGGTCGGCTTCCTGCTGCCGGACGTGGACGTCCTGGCCGTCACGGTGCTCATCACGGCCCCCTTGGCGGTACTCGCCGCCTGGGTGCTGGCCACCGGGAGATTGCGGCCGTGAACGGTTCCGCAGTAGCGTCGCGGCGTTGGACAACCTGAGTCTCACCTGCCTGGCAGGCACCTGGACCGCCGTCCTGGGGCCGTCCGGCTCCGATAAGTCCACACTGCCGCACTGCGCCGCCGGACTGGACAAGATCACCAGCGGCCGGGCGCTGCCGGCAGACCGGGACATCACCGACGCGTCGGACACCGTGCTCACCGAGCTGCGGCGCCGCGTGATCGGCCGCGTGTTCCAGAGCCTCAACCTGATCGGTCCGCTCACCGCCGAACAGAACGTGGCCTTCCCGTCGAAGATGGCCAGGGTTCGCGTGTCCAGGGCGCAGGTGCGCCAGGCACTGACCGACGTCGGGCTCGGTGACCGGGCCATGCACAAACCGCGAGAAATGGCCGGTGGTCAGCAGCAGCGGGTGGCGATCGCCCGCGCGATGATCTCCCGACTCTCGGCGCTGTTCGCCGACGAGCCCACCGGTGCGCTGGACTCCACCTCGGCGAAGATCGTCCTGGAGCTGTTGCGCCGCCTGGTGTGGGAGGCCGGGCAGAGCATCGTCATGGTGACGCACGACCCGGCGGTGGCTGCCAGTGCCGACACGGTGGTCTTCCTGTCGGACGGCCACCTCGTGGACCGGCTGGACAGGCCGACCACGTCCCTGGTCGCCGAGCGCCTCGCGCGGTGGGGGTGCTGAACCGTGGTGCGACTGTCCTTCAGCACGTTCCGCGAGCGCTGGGAGTCGTTCGGCGGCGCCATCCTGAGGGTGGCTGTCGGTGGGGCGCTGGTGCAGGCATCGCTGCCGGTGCTGGTCGCCACGGGTGAACCGCGGATTCCACCGGGCCTCTCCCGCCAAGACGAGGACGAGCTCCGCGAGGGATTGGTGGGTGCCGCGACGGTCATGGGCATTGCCGTCTTCCTTGCGATCTTTCTCGCCGTGTTCATCGTCGGTTCCACGTTCGCCCACACCGATGCCCAGCGCCGCGAGGATCTCGCCCTTCTACGACTGACCGGCGGTAGCCGCCACCAGCTGCGCGTGCTGCTGTTGTCCGAATCGCTGCTGCTCGGGCTGGCCGGCACGGCCGTGGGCGTGCCGCTCGGCGTGGTCGCCACGTTCGGGCAGACCTGATTGCTGATCGACATGGTGCTGCTGCCGAGCGGGTTCACTGCGGCCTGGCTGGCCTGGGCCGTGGTGGTGGCCGGGACGGCAGGTGTCGGCGTGGCACTGGCCGGTGTGTTCGGCGCTTCGCTGCGGGCGGCGAAGATTCGACCCGTCGACGCACTGCGGGAGACCGGCGCGACGGCCACCGTGATGACCGGCTCCCGCTGGCCGGTCGGATCGGCCTTCGCGGCGTGCACCGTCGCCATGGTGGTGTGGGCGCAGGGAGCCGACAGGATCGGCGCCATGCTGCCGGCGCTGGGCATCGCCATGTTCGGCGCGGGGGCGATGAGCATGCTCAGCCCGCTGGTGGGGCCGGTCCTGGCCCGGCTGCTGGGCGCGCTGTTGCGCGGCAGCACCCTTGCCGGGCTGGCGCGGGCCACCCTGCGCGACGGGGTGCGGCGCAGCGCGGCCACCGCGGCACCGCTGATCATGCTGACCTCGCTGCTGCTCGGGTTGACAGGCACCTTCACCTCGCTGGGCACGGCGGAAGGCGCGGAGGCCGAGCGCTCGGTGAAGGCACAGCTCGTGGTGACCTCCACCGGAACGGACGCGGACCGCATCGCGACGGTGGACGGGGTGGCGGTCGCCTCGACGCCTGCACGGGCACGTCCCCGAGTCCATCCTGTCTGTCCCCTTGCCCGACCGAGTCGACGTGACCCGTCCGAGGTCACGTCGAGGAAGGCTCCGCCGCCGTTACGGGGTCTGAAACGCTGTGCCTGAACACCTTCGCCTCGGTGTGGTCCGGCGCCACTTCTGCACCTGCTCGTCATCCAGACCGCTCGCGCAACTGGCTCGCAGGCTTCCGGCGACTCCGTGTCCACGCTCAGTGGCGATGCCGACGATCGGCTCAGTGCGTTGATCGACACCAGCGTGCCGATCGACGTCGTCGGCCACTCCGTCACGATCTTCCGCAGGCCGTGACGGCGAGGAGGTTCCACCTTTGCGGATCAGCACCGGCTCACGCGGTCCGCGTCGTCAGGAGCGCCAGACGTCCGCGATGTTCTTGTCGAACATGCTCGCGAGGGTGATCAGTGCGCTGGGCATGTCCACCGAGTCCGGATCGACCAGGGCTTGGAGGTGGATGCCCAGGAGCGCGCCGTTGAGCGCGACGGCGGCGGCGCGCTCTTGGTCGACGGCCTTCGCGGGGTCGGCGTCCGCCGGTCGGCGCAGGCGCAGCAGGACTTCCATGCCTTCGCGGCGGCGTCCGAGGAATTCCTTGTACTGCTCGCGGACGACGCCCCGGTCGTTGAGGGCCTCGACGAGGATCATGAACACCAGCGCGGAGTTTCCGGCGTTCAGCAGCCGGGTGGTCTCGGAGAACACCTCGGTGAGCGACGGGACGGACTGGTAGCGCGAGGCGGGCCAGATCCGTTCCACCGCGCGTTCGACGACGGCCATCACGAGACCGTTCTTGTTCTTGAAGTGCCAGGGGATCGAGCCGCGGCTGATGCCCGAGCGCTTGGCGATGTCCACGAAGGACGTGCGGTCGAACCCGCGTTCGGCGAACAGTTCCTCGGCGGCGTCCAGAATGCGGCGCCGGCTCTCGTCGCCGATCTCGTCGATCCGGCGCTGCCCTGGGGAGGTCACGCCGGTCATCGTACGAGCCGCGCGATGTCGCCCAGCACGTGGCGCGCGCTCGCGACCAGCACCAGCCCCGCGAGCACCGAGCCTGCTGGTGCCACCACGGTGATCGCGATCTGCTCACCCCAAAGCGCCTTGGCCAGGCCGGTGAGCAGCGCCCCGCCCAGCCCGCCGATGGCCGCCGTGCAGACACCCATCAGCGCGAACGCCGTGGCACGGATCTCCCGCGGCGTCACCGCGGCGACGACCAGGCTCAGCGGGACGACGCCCGCGAAGGTCATGCCCTGGGTGATCACCCCGACGACGACGTAGGTGGCGACGTCCGGTGCGTGCGCCTGCACGGCGAACCCGATGCCCAGCAGGGTGAGCGCGGCCGCCGCGAGGTACAGGCATCCCTTGGGGCTGAGTTTGAACAGCCGGTCGCTGAGCCAGCCGCTGAGCGCCGCGCCGGCGAGTCCGCCGAGCGCGCAGACCGACATGATCAGGCCGCGGTCCGCGGCGTCCTGCCCGAGTTGCTCCTCGAGCAGGACGTTGAGGTAGATCGGCACCGTGGTCACGGCCATGCCGAACGCGCCGAGCGCGAGAGCTGCCAGGACGAACGTGCGAATGTCACGCAGCTGCGCGAGCGCGCCTCGCGGGGTGGTCGTGACGTGTCCGCGCTGCGGTTCCGGCAGTCGCAGCGCGCTGAGGCCGAGCAGCAGCGCGGGCACGGCGAGGAATGCGAACGCCCAGCGCCACGGCTCGTTCTCCTCGGGGATCAGTACCGCGAACGCCGCCGCCAGCAACGGTCCGATGATGATTCCCAGGGGTTGGCCGCCGCGGTGCAGGCCGAGCACGCGACCACGCCGTGCGGACGGGTAGGCGTCGACCAGCAGCGAGGACTGGATCGGCCCCTCGTTGGCCTTGCCCACGCCCGCCACGATGCGCACCACCACCGCCTGCCAGAAGTTCTGGACCACGCCGAGCACCCCGGCCGCCGCCGCCCAGGCCAGGGTCGCGAGCCCCGCGATCGTCGTACGGCGGTGCCGGTCTCCCAGCAGACCGAGCGGCACGGCGGCGAGGGCGACCATCACCACGGCCATCGCGCCCAAGACGCCCATGGCGTCCGTGTCGATGCCGAGCGACCTGCTGATCTCCGGCGCGAACACCACGAGCATCACACCGTCCACGCTGTCGAGCACCTGCAGCCCGACGAGCACGCCGAGCGTGGCGTGGCCTCCGGTGGTGAGCACCTTGCCAGTCGTCATCTCCATGCCGAACACGCTACTGTGTCAGTCAACATAGAGTAATCCTGCCAACATAGAGAGGTGCTCCCATGCAGAACTGGACGGATTCGGTCGCCTTCATCACCGGCGGCGCGAGGGGGATCGGGCTGGGCATCGCGCGTGCTCTCGCCAAGCGGGGAGTGAGCCTCGCCCTGACCGACGTCGACGCGCCGGCGCTGCAACGCAGTGGTGAAGAGTTGAAGCAGGTGACGGAGGTGCGGACCTACCGGCTGGACGTGCGCGACCGTGCCGCGTTCGCCGAGGTCGTCGACGAGGCCGAGCGGGCGCTGGGGCCGGTCGGCCTGCTGTTCAACAACGCCGGGATCGCGCCGTACTCCGCCATCGACGAGCTGAGCTACGAAAAGTGGGATCTCACGCTTGCCATCAACCTGACCGGCGTGGTGAACGGGGTCCAAACCCTCCTGCCACGGATGCTCGAACGGCGGACGGGGCACATCGTGAACACCGCCTCGGGCGCTGGGCTCGTGGCCGGCCCGAACGTGCTGTACACGACCACGAAGTTCGCGGTGGTCGGCCTGTCCGAGTCGCTCAGTGCGGCCGTCGCCGAGCATGGCATCAACGTCAGCGTGATCTGTCCTGGCCCCGTCGCCACGGACATCATCGCGAACACCGGCTCGTTGGATGCGGGGGTGGCGTTGCGGGACGACCTCGTGCCCGCGGTGGAGGCGTTGCTCAAGAGCGGGACCAGCATCGACGAGGCGGGGGAGATGGTTGTGACGGCGATGGCGGCCGGCAAGCCGTGGATCTCCACCGGCTACGACATGCGGCCCCACCTTGAGCAGCGGACGGCGGCCCTGCTCAACTCGTTGGCCTGACTCGTCAGATCAGCGTCCGGATTGCCTGTTCGAAACCGATGACGTGCTGAGCCGCGAGCCCGGCGGTCTTCTTCCCGTCGCCTTCAGCAACCCCTTGAGCTGCAGGACGTGCTCGTCGACGTGTCGGCCATTCCGTACAGCGGCGGTAGGAACACGTATCAGACGTGCGCCGCCAGGTTGTCGCAGGAGATGAGCGCGTCCTCCATGAACGGGATGTGCACGCACCGATAGATCGCCCTGTGCACGGCGACGTCATCGCGCAGCAGCGCGGCGTTGTCGCCGTGTCCGGGCGGTCTCCAACCGGGGAGCGCAAGCTCGCGCACGGCCGGTGCGATGCGCGCAGCGAAATCCTCTGTGGACGTGCGTGAGTCGTCCGGTGCCGATTCGCTGTGAGCGGAGCTGTTCGGCCTCCGCTTTGCCACGGGGCACGGGCACAACAGCGCCAAGGCGGTCGTGCCCGGGTTGGCCGGACACGCACCTGACACCGTCGATCCGGGCAGACCACCCGTCGGTGCAGCTACCCGGATCACTGTTCGCGGCTGCACCGACCGACAGGAGTCCACTTCGGACTGCCATGCCCGCGCATCGTCGTTGTCAGGGAACCTGTGAGGTGGCAGAACTGTGCACTGGGATGCTGAGCTGCGGCGATCGCGCACGCTGGACCTTCTAGGCATGATCGTGAAGTGTGCGTTACGACTGCTGTACCTGATCTTCGTCCGACTCGGTGACTGGCTGGTCCTCCTTGGCCGGTCCTCCGAGGCCAAGGACGTCGAACTGTTGGTACTGCGGCACGAGGTCGCCGTCCTGCGCAGGACCAACTCCCACCCGCGCCACCACGTCGACGGCCTGCCCGTCCACGTACACGCCGGTCGTCCTTCAACGACGCCAGGTATTCCGCTCCAGTGCGCGCATCACGCGCTCTTCTGCTTGATCTCGTAGGCGTGGGTCAGCAACGGGCCACCGGGGACCTCCAGGTGCACGCGCCAATAAGGGCCGTAGGCGAACTCCCCCGCCAGTAGCGGCAACGTGCCGCAGAACAGCACCAGATCCCCGGTGACGGGTCCGAGGACGCGGGTCATCCGGTCGATCAGGTCGGCCGGGTGCCGCAGCACCGCCACCCGGCCGCGCTGGTACTGCCAGCCGTCCACACTGGACTCGGCGACGTGGTCGTCCCACCCGACCGAGCCCAGGTCGACCTCCACCACCTGTGCTCCCAGCGGTTTCGGGCAGGCCGCCTTGGACGCGGCGACGTCGGCGCGCTCCAGGTCCCGGTCGGTGTGGTCCGAGCCGACGCCCAGGAAGTACCGGCCGCCGATCCGGATCACCACCGGCTCGACCTCGCCGGACGTCGCCGGCCCGTCGACCTCCACCACGGCGTCCGTGGTGACCAGCACGGGGTCCAGGTCGTAGAACGCGGGCACGCTCGCCGGCGGCGGCACCCCGATGGCGGCCAGTTCGGCGATGTGGGCCCGCACGGACGCCGTGTCGCGGGCCGTGTAGCCGGCCACGACCAGCCGCGACGGGGTCAGCGCGAGTTCCTCCCCGGTGCCCGCCACGTGCAGCGTCACGCCCATGACAGCCCCCGGCGGTCGGCCAGCACCGGGAACCCGGCGCGGGTCTCGGCGACGACGGCCCGGTCGACCTCGCACGTCGTGACGCCCTCGTCCGCGCCCGCCTCGACCAGCACGGCACCCCACGGGTCCACGACCCGGCTGCACCCGGCGAGTTCGACGCCGTGCTGCTCGCCGACCGCGTTGCAGGCCACCAGCAGCACCTGCTGCTCGACCGCGCGGCAGGAGGTGAACAGCCGCCAGTGCTCGCGCCGTGCGGCCGGCCACGCCGCCGGGACGACGACGGTCTCCGCGCCGCGGTCCACCAAGCCCCGCCACAGCTCCGGGAACCGCAGGTCGTAGCAGGTGGTCGCGCCGATCGGGCCGAGCGCGGTATCGGCGACGTCGAGCGCGTCGCCGGGCGTGAGCAGCTCGGCTTCGCGGGAGGCGTGGCCGAACACGTGCACCTTGCGGTAGGTGTGGGCGATCCGCCCGTCGGGCGCGACCAGCACGGCGGTGTTGAACAGCCGCCCGGTGTCGTCGCGTTCGACGAAGCTGCCCGCGTGGACGTGCGCGCCCAGGTCGGCGGCCCAGGTCCGGGCGGCCAGGACGGTCGGGCCGTGCAGCGGCTCGGCGTGCTCGGCGTAGCCGTCGAAGCCGAAGTAGCCCGCCGCCCACAGTTCGGGCAGCACCACCAGGTCCGCGCCGCGCGCGTCGGCGACCAGGCGGCCGACCCGCGCTCGGCGCGCGCCGGGTGTCTCCTCCGGTGGCGAAGCCACCTGGACCAGTGCGATCTTCATTGACGTTCCCCGCTCGGTAGAGATCTCATAGACCGGATGCATACGAGTGGTGGGCGCACGTCGGCCCGGATCGGAACTTCTGGACGGTCAGAGCACGCGGCTCAGGAAGCGCAGGGCGTCCTCGACCACCGGGGTGGGGTCGACGCCCCGGAACACGTGGTCGGCGTCGGGCACCGGCCGGAACTCGACCGGAGCGCCCACGTCCCGCAACGCGCCGACCAGGAACACGCTCTGCTCGAAGGGCACCAGCCGGTCCTGCTCGCCGTGCGCGACGAACAGCGGCGGCGCGTCCCCGGTCGCGTAGGTCGCCGGCGACGCCGCCGAGGCGCGCTCGTCCGCCGCGGAATGGCCGAGCAGCAACGATTCCGGGGAGTCCACCGGGTTCGGCATCCGCCTCAGATCGGCCGGGCCGTAGAAGTCGAGGGCCGCGCGGACGTGACTGCCCACGCCCGCTACGCCGTGCGAGCCCTCCAATGCGGCCACCCCACCGGTCAGCGCTGCGAGCGCGGCCAAATGCCCGCCCGCCGACTCGCCCCACACGGCGATCCGGTCGGCGTCGAGGCCCAGGTCCGGCGCGAAGTGCCGCAGCCACCGCACAGCCGCCTTCACGTCGTGCAGTTGGCCGGGGAACGTCGTCTCACCGCTGAGCCGGTACTGCGCCGACGCGAACGCGTACCCGGCGGCCAGGACCTGTCCGGGCAGGTCGTGCACCCATCGTGGGGACTCCGCGCCGGGCCGGTGCGAGCCGTGCAGCCACGCACCACCGTGGATCCACAGCACCACCGGTACTTCACCGCCACGCGGCACCGTCAGGTCGAGCAGCAACGGCCGGAACCCCGGCACCGTCGCGTAGACGACGTCGCGGTAGCGCGCCACAGGTTCGTCGTACGGCGTCACGATGTCACCTGCGGAGCCCAGGACAGCACGTCCAGCGCACCGTTGGGCGCGAACGCGCCGAGGCCGGCGATCCCCTTGGCGAACACGTAGTTCTGCACCGCGGCGATCGGCAGGAACCACGCCTTGTCCACCACCGTGCGGTTGAACTCCCGCGCCGCCGCCTCGGCCTCGGTCTCGGCCGCCGTACCCAGTGCCTCGAACGCCCGGTCGATGTCGGGATCGGTGCTCAGGAACGGGTTGAGCGGCGAGGTCGCCCCGGTGATGTTGAACAGCGCGCTCGCGAACAGCGGGGTGTTCAGCCGGAACGTGGTGGCGGAGAACTTCCGCGAGGTCAGGTCGGCGACGTACCGGTTGAGGTCGTTGCCGTCGGTGTGGATGGTCGCGGTCACGCCGACCTTCGCCAACTGCCCGGACACCGCCTGCGAGGCCGTGTTCATGCCGAAGGTCAGCAGGTCGACCAGCTCGAACGAGAACCCGCCGCCGTACCCGGCCTCCTCCAACAACGTCCGCGCCCGCGCCGGGTCGTGGCGGAACCGGTCGTCCAGCGCCGGGTCGTGGCCGTCGGTGCCGGCGGCGGCGATCTGGCCGACCGCGCTGAACCCCGCGCCCAGCGCGCTCGCCACGGCGGAGCGGTCCACCGCGTGGTTGAGGGCCTGACGCACCCGGATGTCACCGAGCGCGGGCGTGGTCTGCCCGGCCCGGTCGACCAGGTACAGCGCCAGCACGCCCGGGTTGCCCTCCAGCACCGCCGCGCCGCTGCCGCGCGCCTGCTCCGCCAGCGTGGCCGTGGCGTTGAGGTTCACGTCGACCTGGCCGCTCGCCAGGGCCTGCATCGCCGAGTTCGGGTCCGGGATGACCCGCACCTGGACCTTGGCGAACCGCTGCGCCTCCGGCTTGTAGTAGTGCGGGTTCTTGACGAACGTGTAGTGGTCGCCGGCGACCGTGGCGGCGGGGTCGAGCGTGTACGCGCCCGCCCCGAACGTGGCGGACGCCAGCTTGTCGGGCTGGGCGAGCCCGGCGGGGCTGATCACGTCACCCCAGTTCACCAACTGGCTGAACACGTAGGGCAGGATCGGGTTCGGCGAGGTGAGGCGCACCCGCACGACCGGCCCGGCTGCGGTGACCTCGCTGATCCCGGTCAGGAACGGCTTCATCGGGCCGGCCGCCGCCAGGTAGTAGTTCAGGGTCGCGACGACGGCCGCCGGGTCCACCGGGGTGCCGTCGGCGAACGCGGCGTCCGGCCGGATGGTCATCTCGAACAGCGTGTTGCCCGGCCCGACGTACTTCCAGTCCGAGGCGAGGGCGGCGCTGAACGTGCCGTCGGAGTTGGCGCGGATCAGCGGCTCGTAGCTCAGCCAGTGCACGATGCCCTGGACGCCGGAGCCGTTCTGGGCCGGGTTCATGCTCTCCGGCGGCGCGGGCAGCGCGACGACCAGCGTGTCGTCGGCCGCCGCCGAGCCCGCGCCGGCGCAGCCCGCGGCGAACAGGGTGCAGGCCGCCAGCAGGGCGGTCAGTGCTCTCATCGGGGGTCTCATCGGGGTCGTCCTCTCACAGCGGGCGGGTCTGGAGGCGTTCGGCGCGGCGGCGGGCCTGCTCGACCGGGTCCGGGACGGGCGCGGCGGCCAGCAGCGCGCGGGTGTAGGGGTGGCTCGGCCGGGAGCTCACCTCGTCGGCGGGTCCGGCCTCGACGACCCGGCCGGCGCGCAGCACCACGACGTGGTCCGCGAGGTGCCGGACCACGGCCAGGTCGTGCGTGATGAACAGGTAGGACAGGCCGCGCTCCGCGCGCAGGTCGGCCAGCAGGTTGAGCACGTGCGCCTGCACCGACAGGTCCAGCGCGCTGACCGCCTCGTCGCAGATCACCAGGTCCGGTTCGGGCATCAGAGCGCGGGCGACGGCGATCCGCTGGAGCTGGCCGCCGGAGAACTGCGCCGGGTAGCGGGCCGCCGCGTCCGGGTCGACGCCGACCCGGTCCAGCATCGCGGCGACCCGGGCCCGGGTCTCGGCCCGGGGCGCGGGCGGCAGCGTCTCGGCCACCGCCTGCCCGATGGTGCGCCGGGGGTTGAACGACAGGTAGGGGTTCTGGAACACCACCTGCACCCGGCCGCTGAGCGCGCGGCGGCGCTTCGGGCCCAGCTGGGTGATGTCCCGGCCCGCCAGGCGGATCGTGCCGCCGGACACCGGCACCAGACCCAGCACGGCCTTGCCCAGCGTCGTCTTGCCGGAGCCGGATTCGCCGACCAGTCCGACGGTCGTGCCCGACGGCACGGTCAGCGACACGTCGGTCAGCGCGGGTGCCGCACCGTAGCTCACGTCGAGGTTCGCGATGTCCAGCAGTGGTGTCGTCGGGGGTGTCGTCGGGGGTGTCGTCGGGGGTGTCGTCGGGGGTGTCATCGGGCCGCTCCCGTCGTCGTGTCACGGCGCGGGTGGACGCAGCGGTGGCTGCCGCCGTGCCCGACCGTCTCGGCCACCGGCCGGGCGCACTCCGCTGTGGCGAACGCGCAGCGCGGCGCGAACCGGCAGCCATCGGGCCAGTGGCCGGGCGCGGGCACGGCACCGGCCAGGACGGGCAGCCGCGCGCCGGGAGCGGCGGCGTTGGGGTCGGCGGCGAGCAGGGCTTCGGTGTAGGGGTGGCGGGGCGCGTCGAACACCCGGCGCACGTCGGCCCGTTCCACGACCTGGCCCGCGTACATGACCACGGCCTTGTCGCAGGTGTCGGCGACGACGCCCCAGTCGTGGGTGACCAGGACCAGCGCCATGCCGGTGCGCTCGCGCAGCTCCCGCAGCAGGTCGAGGATCCCGGCCTGCACGGTCACGTCGAGCGCGGTGGTGGGCTCGTCGGCGATCAGCACGCTCGGCTCACCGGCCAGCGCCCGCGCGATGGCGACGCGCTGCGCCATACCGCCGGAGAGCTGGTGCGGGTACTTCGCCAGCACGCCCTTCGGGTCCGGCAGGTGCACGGCCTCCACCAGGTCGACGGTCCGCCGCCGCACCTCGTCCCGGGTCGCGCCCCGGTGGTGGTGCCGGACGGCCTCGGCCAGCTGGGAGCCGACGGTGAACAGCGGGTCCAGGCTCGCCACCGGGTCCTGGGCGATGTAGCCGATCCCACCTCCGCGCACGCCCGCCATGCCGCGCTCGTCCAGCGCCACCAGGTCCCGCCCGGCGAACCGCACCTCGGCCGCCTCGACCACCGCGCCGGGCGGCAGCAGGCGCAGCACGGCCGAGACGGTCATCGACTTGCCGCAGCCCGATTCCCCGACCAGTCCGAGCGCGGTACCGGCGTGCACGTCGAACGCCACGTCGTCCACGACGGTCGTGCCGTCCTCCAGCCGCACGGACAGGCCGCGCACCGACAGCACCGCCGTGTCGTCGGCGGGTCCGCCGGCGCGGCGCACCACCGGCGTGCGCATCCGCCGCCACGACAGCGGTTCCCGGCTGGTCCGGTCGTCGGTGGCGTCCCGCAGCACGTCACCGACGACCGCGCAGGCGATCGCCGTGGACGCGACCACACCACCACCGGGAACCAGCAGCCAC
Organism: Saccharothrix espanaensis DSM 44229; assembly: GCF_000328705.1. Taxonomy (NCBI): domain Bacteria; kingdom Bacillati; phylum Actinomycetota; class Actinomycetes; order Pseudonocardiales; family Pseudonocardiaceae; genus Saccharothrix; species Saccharothrix espanaensis. Next base: position 6,215,644 of record NC_019673.1, read on the forward strand.
GGCTGCCGGTAGATCGCCTGCGACGCCTCGGTGATCAGCCCGCCCCAACTGGGTTCGGGCGGCTGCACGCCCAACCCGAGGAACCCCAGCGACGCCTCCACCAGCAACGCCGACCCGGCGACCAGCGCCACCAACGAGATCACCGGCCCCACGACGGCCGGCAGCACGTGCCGCACCAGCACCTTCGGCGTGCTCAGCCCCGCGACCCGGGCCGCGGCGACGAACGGTTCCTCGCGCACTGCCAGCGTCGACGCCCGCACCACGCGGGCGAGTCCGGCGGCCGACAGCACGCCGAGCGTCACCATCGCGGCCGACTCGTCGTGCGGGAAGATCGCCAGCACAACCAGCAGGATCACCACGGCCGGCATGGACAGCGCCAGGTCGCTCACCCGCAGCACCACCCGGTCGAGCCACCCGCGCCGGTAGCCCGCGAGGACACCCGCCGCGCACCCCAGCACCAGGTACGCGGCCAGCGCCTGCCCGACGACCAGCAGGCTGACCTGCCCGCCGTGCAGGACCCGGCTCAGGACGTCGCGCCCCAACTGGTCGGTGCCCAGCCAGTGCGCACCGGTCGGTCCGCTGTACACGGCCGTGAGGTCCTGCTCCTGCGGGTCGTACGGGGCCAGCAGGTCCGCGCCGAGGCAGGCCGTCACGACCACGACCAGCCACCCCAGGCACAGCGCGCCGACCGGGCGGCCGACGACGGCGCGCCACGCGGTCACCGGGTCACCGCCCGCGGATCGAGGCGACCGATCACGAGATCCACCAGGAGGTTCACCACGACCACCAGCACCGTGAAGCACAGCACGACACCTTGGAGGATTGGCAGGTCGTGCTGGGCGGCGGCGGTCACCGTGAGCTGTCCCAGGCCGGGCAGGGCGAACAACTGCTCGACCACCACCGACCCGCCGAGCAGGCCGATCAGCACGACGCCGAACACCGACACGACGGGCAGCGCCGCGTTCTTGGCCACGTGCCGCAGCACGATCCGGCGCGCCGGCAACCCGTTGGCGCGCAGCGACCGCACGTACGGCCTGCCGAGCACCTCGACCACCGCACCGCGCACCTGCTTGGCGATCACAGCGATGCCGCCCGCCGCCAGGCAGACCACGGGCAGCACCAGCGCCGTCAGCCACGCCCCGGGCGACTGCGCCGCCGGCACGTACCCGGTGACCGGGAACCACGCCAGGTTCACCGCGAACACCACCACGAGCACCAACCCCAGCCACGGCGTCGGCACGCTCATCGCGACCACCGACAGGCCGTCCAGCACCCGCCCGACCACGCCGCCGCGCAGCGCTCCGACCAGCCCGACCGCCACTCCGACGATCGCGATCACCACGGCGGACAGCACGAGCAAGGACAGCGTGGTCGCGAGCCGGGCCTCCACAACCGCCGACACCGCCTCACCGGTGAACAGCGACCGCCCCAGGTCACCGCGCACCGCACCGCCCAGCCACGTCCCGTACTGCTCCCACAACGGCCGGTCGAGCCCGAGCTGCGCACGCACCTGCTGGTAGGCGGCAGGGTCGGTGTTGGTGCCCAGCACGACCCGCGCGGCGTCGCCGGGTGTGAGCCACGCCAGCAGGAACGTCAACGCGGACAACGACACCAGCAGCGGCACCGACCACAGCAGCCGTGCGCCGACCAGGCGGAGCATCACCGGCTCCCGGGCAGCAGCACGACCGTACCGGGCAGCAGCACGGCGGTGGCGGGCCCGTCGGACTCGTCGGCGCGCACCACCGTGACGCCCAGGCGCAGCACGTCACCCGGTGCCAGCCTCAGGTGCACGGGGTAGACCTCCACGTCGAGCACGACGGGTTCGTCCTGCGGCAGTGGTTCGGCCCGGTCGTGCGGGTGCCACGGCGCGCCGGGCTCGCTCCGCTCGGCGTCCACGGCACGGTGCGAGGCGCGCAGCCGGCCTTCGGTCACCTGGAGCACCTCCCCGTCCCGCACCACCGAGATCCGGGCGTGCAGGTCGACGTCCGCACAGCCGCGCACGGACAGCACCGCGGTCAGGCCGATGCCACCGAGCAACGTCGTCGGTTCGGTGACGGGCAGGTCGAACGTCACGTCCTCGCCCCACAACCGCATCCCGGACTCGGTGGCCAGGTCGACGATCGGGTGCACAGCGGTCGGCGGTCCGGGCGGCACCGCGAGCAGGCTCGCCGCCGGCTCGACCGGGGTCGGCTCGACGACCGGCTCCCACCGGATCCACCGGGGGTCGGGCCAGCCCTCCCGGCTCACCCACTCGTCGGTCCCGAACACCGCGAGCCGGGCGTTCTGCCGGGGCGGGTTCCCCGCATCCCGCAGCCAGAAGTCCAGCCAGGCCGTGAGCTCCGCTCGCAACTCGGGGCCGAGGACCGGTTCGTGGCTCCAATTGCCGACCAGCAGCCGCTTGGGGCCGGCCGCCTGCCGGAACCCGCGCACCGTGCCGCGCAGGAAGTAGTCCTGCCAGCCGCCGATGAACAGCGCGGGCACGTCGAGCGCGGCGAAGTCGACCCGCTCGAACAGGTCGGTGTCGAACTCCTCCTCCACCAGACCGTGGTAGAAGTGCCGCAGGCCCTCCCGTCGGGTGTCGGCGCGCTGGGCGTTGAGGAAGGTCCTCGCACCCCACGCGGTATGCGACGGGATGCCGCCGCGCTTCCACATGTCGCGGTAGGTGTCGGCCGGCGCGATCCACGGCGCGATGCACCGCAGGCCGCGCGGCTTCCGCACCGCGGCGAACAACTGGTTGACCCCGCAGTAGGAGCCGCCGACCATGGCCGTGCGGCCGTCGCAGAAGTCCTGGTCCGCCAGCCACTCCAGCAGCTCGACGGTGTCACGGGACTCGCGGTCGGACAGCACCCCGTGGTACGGGCCGGTGGAGCCGCCGAACCCGCGCACGTCGGCCACGACCACGTCGTAGCCGGCCGCGAGCACGGCGCCGACCAGGTCGGCGTTCTGCGCGGCTTCCTTGCGGTAGGGCGTGACGGTCACGACGACCGGGTTCGGCGAGGTGCCGGCCGGGTGGTGCAGCACGGACAGCGCCGCGCCGTCGCTGAGCGGAACGGCGAGCCGAGCCGGGGGCGGCAGTGGGTTTTCGGGCATGGCGAAGAGACCTCGCTTCGAGGTGTGTCCGAGGGGGAAGCGGTTCTAGGAGATCCAGGGGGCGGGGGCGTGCCCCCGGTCCAGGACGTCGCTGAACCGGCCGCGCAGGAAGCCCAGCGGTTCGCCGTCGCGCTCGCACACGTCCCCCACGTGGCCGACCACCACGACGTGGTCCCCCGCGGTGAAGTGGCGCTCGACGTCGCATTCGAGGTGGGCGAAGGCGTCCGGGATCACCGGGACGCGGTGGCGGCCGTGGGTGACGTCCAGGCCCGCGAAGTGGTCCTCGCCGCGGCGGGCGAAGCGCAGCGCCAGGTGTTCCTGGCGACTGGACAGGATGTTGACGGCGAACCGGCCGGCCGCGGTGACGGCGTGGGTGCTGCGCGCGCCCGTGGTCAGGCACACCAGCAGCAGGGGCGGTTCGAGCGAGACGGAGGTGAGCGAGTTGACGGTCATGCCGTGCGGGGTGCCGTCCGGCGAGCGGGTCGTGACGACGGCGACGCCGGTGGCGAAGCGGCCCATCGTGCGGCGCATGGTGAGCGGGTCGACGGGGATGGTCGCGGGGATCATCGGGGCCTCCAGGGCGGGTCAGGTCCGGTAGCGGACCTCGAACGTCAGGACCCCCTCGTCGGTGCGCCACGGGCCGTGCGCCATGCCCGGCGGGCGGCACGCGTACATGCCCTTGGTGAAGGTCCGCCCCAGGGTGAGGTCGGTGAACGACCCCTCCAGGATGTAGACCTCCTCCCAGAAGTCGTGGCGCTGCACGCCCATCGGCGTCGAGTCCGCGCCCGGCGCGTAGCGCAGGATGCGGGTGGCGACACCGGTGTCGGCGTCCCGGGCGAGGATCCGCTCGGTGATGGCGGGGTCGCCGCCGGGGCAGACGGTGAAGTCGATCCCGGTGACGGGGAAGAACTCGTGCTCGGGTTTGCTCATGGTGTCTCCGTGCCGTAGCTGCCCAGGAAGGAGTCGACTTCCGCGACGGCGGTGTCGAAGTCGTAGTTGCGGTAGGCGTGGCCCTTCGCGACGAACGGCGCGCCCGCGTAGAACATCTCGTACTGGTGGTGCCGACCCGCGAACTCACTGCCGATCGCATCCCACACCAGCTTGAACAACTTCACCCGCTCCACGGCCGGCACACCCGGGCTGTGCACATACCGATCGATGATCGGCCGGGTCTCCGGGCCGACCAGGTCCGCCATGCTCGACGGCACCTGCAACACACCACCGCCGACCAGCTCCCGCAGAATCGCCAACACCCGTGGATACAGCTCCGCTTGCAGGCCCATCACGCCGTACAACGCCTGCGCGTCCGGCCGCCACAAGCCTCGCGCGTCAGGCTCGGAAGCGTACTCGGCGGCCAGAACGGCGGATTCGACCAGTGACACCAGCGACGCCAGTTCACCCAGCTTCTCCACCACACCGGGAAACCGGTCCACCCCGTTGACCGCCGCCACCTTCCGCCCCAACCCCGCCAGAAAACGGAGCTTGACCGCGAACCGGATCTGCGCCTGCCAATTGCCCAGCACATGCGCGCCCGTGTCGAAGAACTGCCGCCGCAGACCAGGAACATCCCGATAGACGAACACCCGCTCCCACGGCACGAACACGTCGTCGAACACCACCAACGCATCCGTCTCGTCGAACCGAGACGACAACGGATAGTCGTATTCACTGGACGCTGCCGGTGCATAGGGTCTGCGGCACAACAACTTCAGTCCTTCCGCCGCCACCGGGACGACGAAGCTGACGGCGAAGTCCTCGTCCTCGGCGGTCAGCGGTTTGATGCAGGACACCAGGATTTCATCCGCGACGGCACCACCCGTGGCCAGCATCTGCGCACCACGCACCACGATCCCGTCCGGCCTCTCCTCCACCACGCCGACCTGGACGAACTCGCCCTCCCACCCACTCGCCGTCGACGCACGAGACACCTGCGGCGGAATGATCGCGTACGACACGTACAGACTCTCGGCCACCATCCGACGCTGGAACGCCAGGACGTTGTCCGCGAACCGCTCGTCAAAAGCCTCCGGGTGCGCGGCGAACGCAGCCACGAACGCGCCCACATGATCAGGACTACGCCCCACCCACCCGTGCGTATGCTCCGCCCACCTCGTCGCGGCAACCCGGAAGGCGGTCAAGTCCTCACGGGAACGCGGCGCGGTGAACAGCGGTGTCACGTCCGGGACGAGGTCGAGCAGTTCCGCGATGGTGCGGGCGATCGGCGCGAACGCCGGGTGGTCGGCGACGTCGGCCACCACCGCCCCGTCGACGTAGATCCGCCGGTCGTCCTTCAACGACGCCAGGTATTCGATTCCAGTGCGCATCAGGTGCTCCTAGCGTTCGGACAGGTGCAGCGCGGTCAACGTGCTCGCCAAGTGGGCCGCGACCGCGCGGCCGGCCGCCTCGGGGTCGCCGGAGCGCAGGGCGGCCACTATGGCGGCGTGTTCGTCGAGCACGCGCCGGGCGCGGTCCGCGCTGTTCGCCACGGCCCGCAGGCCCATCCGGACCTGCCGCTCCCGCAACGTCTCGTAGAACTCGGCGAGCACGGGGTTGGCGGCCCGCCGCACGATGGTCCGGTGGAACACCCGGTCGCGCTCGATGAACCCGAGCGGGTCGGTGATCGCCGCCTCCTGGTCGGCCACCAGCCCGTCCAACTCGTCGGTGAACGCCGGGTCGGCGGGCACGGCGCGGCGCACGCACCAGTCCTCGACCAGTGCCCGCGCCTCCATCACCGCACGCACCTCGGCGTCGGAGATGGGCGGCACGAACGCGCCCTTCTTGGGCATGATCCGCAGGAACCCCTCGGCCTCCAGCCGCAGCAGCGCCTCGCGGACCGGGGTGCGGGAGGTGCCGGCCGCCTGCGCCACCCCGGACTCGGTGAGGAAGGTGCCGTCGTCCGGCGGCAGCGTGGCGATGTGCTGCTTGAGCCAGCGGTAGGTGGTGTCCTGCGCCGACCCGCCGGAGAGTTGTGAACCGCTCATGGACTAGATGTATACAAGCTGTGGACAAGCTGCGCAAGAGTGGATCCGCGCTGGTGGGGCACCCGTTGCCAAAGCGGAACCGCAGACGGCGGCGGTCGTGCGGGCAGGAGAGGCGGCTACTTCATCGAGTCGACCTTCATCTCGGTGCAAATGCTGAATCCGCTGAACTTGAGTCGCAGGTCGATCCGCCCGCCGCGGACGCAGCCAGGTCTGCCAGGGCGCTTGGTTCCAGCCGACATGTCGACAGGGCCGCCACCTGCGGTCTCGTTGAGGGCACTTCCGCCACGGGCAGAAGGACCCTGGCGTCCGCACGCTCGGAGAACTCCCAAGCGACCTGCAAGTACCGCGCGGGAGCTTCGAGGCTGCGCAGCATGAGCGGCAGGTCCGCGGCGCGGAGTGCGCGACCGTGGTGAACACCACCGCGCCGCCGTCGTTGAGCAGTGGGGCGAGCCGCTGCACGGTGAAGAACGCGCCCTTGGTGTTGACCGCGAAGTGCCGGTCCCACGCCTCCTCCGTCACCTCGGCCAGTTCGGCGAACTGCGCGATGCCGTGGTTGACGAACAGGTAGTCGACGCTGCCGAGCCGCTCGGTCACGAGTGCGCCGAGCGCGGCGATGTCGGCCATGCTGGCCGCGTCGGAACGCACCACGTGCGGCGCCTCACCCTTGAGCGTCGTGCGTGCCTCCTCGATGTTCCGCTCGTTGCGGCCCGTCAGCACCACCTCGGCACCGCGCGCGAGCAGTTCCCGCACGATCACCAGTCCCATGCCGTGGGTGCCACCGGTGACTACAGCCTTCTCTACCGGTGCCTCAACGACGACTACGCCGGGGTGACCCGCCCGGCGACTTCTGCTATGCAGTGACCGGTTTCGTCCCACCCAGGTTCCCGCCGACCTCGGCACAGGCCGGACTACGACCGACCACGGGTGTGCTGCACCGGCGCTGCTCACAACCGGCGCGATCTTCGACGCGCGGGCGAACCGGCCTCTGCCGCCGAGAGTGCCAGACCGCATCGGGCTGCCGAAAGTTTGGGTGCGGGTGCCGATGTGCCCGAGCCGCCACCCGCCCGCAGCTTTGACGGAGGAAAGCCCATCAGGCGACCACCCAGTCATGAGCGGGCAGGGTGCTCGGAAAGAGAGTTCCGGCGCGGTGACTACAAACCGTCGAGAGGGTTTCGGGTGGCCGCCCACGGCTCTGAACGGCCACCCGAACAGATCATCGGAATCGTTTGACCGCTTGGCGGACCACGTAGGCACCGCACGCTCCACCGGCCAACCACAAGCCGACGGCCAACACGACGGACCCGCCGTTGAGTACCACGACCAGCCCGATCGCGGAGAGCACCCCCATCATCGTGTAGGCGAGGAGTACGTCCTTGCTCATCTTTTCGCGCTGCACCACGGGAGTGCTCCTTCCGTCGTTCGACTGGTGATCGTCAGCGGCTGGTCAGCCAGCGGACGCCCTTGCCGGCGATGCCGTCGCCGACCGCGCCGATCACCCCGCCGACCGCGCCGCTGATGGCGGCGTCGCCGACCTTCGCGCTGTCACCACCGCCGATCAACGCTCCGGCTGCGCCACCGGTGGCGCCGAAGATGGCACCGACGATTCCGGCGCGCCGCTGAGGCTGCACTGAGGTGCGATTCAGTCGAATTCTTGACCGGTGCGCAAGCCGCAACGTCAAAGGTCCATTGTCGACTCCCAGCGTTGCCGGCGTTCCTCGGCGGTCTGTTCCCACCACGGCGTCCCGCGCTCGCCCAGTGCCACCTTCGCCGCGTGGACCCGGCGGCGGGCCTGGGCCTCCGCCACCTCGTCACCGGCGCGCAGCGCCGCGCCGACATCGCGCCGCGCCGACATCAGGGCCTTGCGCAGCCGCGCGGCCGTCTCCTCCGGGATCGCCGGATCGGTGGCTCGCCATCGCCGGCCGTTGATCACCACGTAACGGTCCTCCACCACTCCAGCATCGCCCGGGAAGGACCGGTTCGCAGCGGCGGTACGCGAGGTCGTGGGATCAGGGGCGGCTCCTGCGAGGTGCAAGAACTTTGCGCTGGGACGCCGAACCGCATCGATCTCGCATCATGGGCGGCAGCGGGCATGATCGTGAGGCATGGCGTCACAACCGCTGTACCTGATCTTCGTTCGGCTCGTCGGATGGTCAGTCCTGCTCGACCGGTCACCCCGCGGCCGAGGACGTGGAGTCAACGGCGTTACGGCACAAGGTGGACGGTGAAGGTGTACCTGCCGCCCTGCCCGCGTCGACGTTGCCGCGAATCGCGGACAGGGCGCGGCCGACGTGGTGAAGCCGAGCCCGTGGCCTGGCCCGCGCCGACCGGCACGGTCGGCCACGCTGCGATGCAAGGCGCACCAAGGTTTGGACCAAGCCCAGCAGAGCGCCCTCGGACACCATCTGAAGCGCGTTGACCAGATTGTCGATCTGGAGGGACACCGCGCTGACCAGGCCACCGACAACCGGGAGCGCGATGATCGCGGAGATCAGCGTGAGGCCGCGCAGCCGGGCGAAGGCGACGCGCCCACCCCGGCGCCCGGTGGGCGACGACCGGACGGCCGTGGTCTGCGGCTTTCACCGCGCATCCCGCCATCCACGTGCTCACGGTCGACGCCCTCGCCCGTGAGCGGACAATGCGCTGACCGGACTGGCCGCCGACACGTGGCCCCGTCGTGCTCGACCGCGGTGCGGGTTCGAGCACGACGGGGCAGCGTGCCAGAGCCGGTTCAGAGGATCCGGAACTCTTCCAGCCGCACCCCGCTGGGGTGGTTCGGCCAGGTGAAGGTAGTCCATTTCCCGATCGGCGACGCCGGCTGCCACCGCCCGTCCCCGAACCACTGGACGCGGTTGTTCCCCGCCCAGATCTCGGTGACCCAGACTCTGTGCCCGTTGCTGTCGTAGATGCGGATGCTCCCGGCGTTCGCGAAGCACATGTTGTAACTGGACATGTTGGTGGCGTGGACGGTGACCCGCGCGAACTCGTTGTTGTTGCATGGAACTTCTCCGACTGCCCACGCCGAGCCGGCCGGAACCGCGACCGTCATCGTGACGGCCGCCAGCGCGGTCACCGCAGCCTTTCTGACCTTTCGAGACAACTGAACCCCACCCCCTTCACAGCACAGGTATCACTTCTCGAAGAACGAATTCCGGCGTCGTGCGCCGGCGGAAAAAACCATAACAACCGGCACGACGGGCGGGCAACGTGCGGCGGTACGACATCAGTCGGCTTTACATTGGAGATCCACACAAATTGCGATACTGGAGCGCCCACCACACCTCGAACGCGGTTTCCGTGTCCTGAAGGTCCGCCCCGGTCAGCGCGGCGAAGCGCGCCAACCGGTAGCGCAGGGTGTTGACGTGGACGGACAGGGCGGCGGCGGCCTCGGGAATCGACCGCCGCCGGGACAAGTAGGTCTCGACGCTGGCAAGCAGCGCCTCACCGGTGGCGCTCTCCGCAGACACCGGTTCGACGTAGCGTGCGTGCAGGTACTCCCCCAACTCCCGCTCGTCCGCCACCGCCAGCCGCAACGCCATCCGCCCGCGGTCCACGACCCCGCCACGGCCGAACCTGATCGCCGCCTCCAGCAGTCGGGTGGCCTCGGCGAACGCGCCGCCCAACCGGGACAGCCCGGCTGGGCCCGCCAGCCCGACCGTGATGTCGCCCGCCGGCTCGGCGGTGACAGGCCGAGACAGCACGGCCGCCGCGTCACCGCGGTAAGCGCCTATCAGCACCGTGTCCTGCGCGCCGGCCGCGCGTTCCAGCTCCCGGGTCAGCGTCACCGGATCGCTGCCGGCGGAGCGCGCCCGCAGGACCCAGTAGTCCCGATCGACGACGAGCCCGAGGCCGACGCCCGCCGTGACCACCTGTTCCGTCGTCATCGTGCCCTCCAGCAGGCGGGTGAGCAGCATCCTGCGGTGCTGCCCCTCGCGGTGGACGAGGTCGAACCCGGTTTTGCGGTGACCGGCGAGGATGTCGTTGCTGTAGCGGTCGCCTACCTGCCAGATCCGCTGGACGCCGACCAGCGCAGCGTCGGCCGGGAGCCCCTCGGCCCGCGCTGCCCGAAGGAACTCGTCGCGTAGCAACGCGATGCCCCTCCGGTAGGCGACCAGGACGTCCGCGCTGGGGATGCCCTGCAACGCCCGACGCCGCCCGGTCTCCCGCTCGTCCTCCTCGACCGCACCGGCCGCCGGGTGCTCCGCACCGCGGAGCGCGGCGACAACCCGGACGACGTTGCGGTGCGCGGACGGCCGGACCTCCGACGGCGGAACAGCGCGGTACGAGCCGATCGCACCGACAACGCGCAACTGCGCCGCCACCAACTCCTCGCTCCGCAGCAACAATTGCCCGGCCACCCCGGCGAGCTGGGCCTCCAACGCACCGCAGACCGCCCGGTCCGTCTCCTCGTCACACGACACGGTCAGCACCGCTGGCCGGACCGCACCACCCGACCACCCGCCCGGAAGCAGACTCCCAGGACGTCGAGCACGCCCGGATCGTCGCCGACGCCGAATGAACGGCAACGGCCTAAAACCGCTCCACCAACCACACCACGACTTCTTCGCACTGTCCGCTCCCCCAACGTCGCGACTACGGCAAACCTATGGATTCGGCGACCTGGGAACATCACCGTGCGGTGGACATGCGCGTGTAGCTCGCAAGAGGGACAGAAAGCGAGCAACCAGTCAATTTTTGTTCGCGCACCAAACCTGCGATTCCAACCCTCAACCGGCACCCGTCCGCTCGTGGGCCATCGTGACAGCTGGCGGACCTTCGGGAGCACATGTCCTCAGAGGCAACCCTTTGGGCTTGTTCAGGGCCTGTCAAACACAATGAGCGGCTCTGGCCCGTAGTCGGTGGTGACGCTGGGTATTCGTCAGGGCAGGCCGGTCGGGTCAAGGAACCTGCGGCGGTTCAAGCCCAGATGGACCAGGTGCCGGCCGACCGTGCGCACCGAGATCGTCGTGCCCTCGGCGTCGAGTTCCAGGGCGATGCGGCGTGCCGACCACTTGCGGTCCCGGCGCAGCCTCTCGGGACTGATCTTCCGTCTACGCCTCGCAGGGCTGCGGACGGGTGGGGAGGTAGTGCGGCTCGCCCGACGGCCGGTGTCCGGCGGTGGTCGGGCACACCGGTGTAGCGGATCCGGTGGGGAGCCGCCCCCCTCTGGTCCGCGCGTCCGGGTCGCCGGCGGCCGGCGGCGGCCACCGGCCACCGCGCGAATAGCGGGTCGCGCGGCGTGGCGATCATTTCGGTGATCGTGCCAAGAATGCACGCCGGGTGCCGGCAACCGCGCGCTACTCCGCCCGGCGCCACCGGCGGGGCCGGCTCGCGTCCGCACCTGGGCGGTCCGACGGCCGGGAGGGTATAGGCGATTTCAATACCAGCACGGCGGTGGGCCGTGTTAGCGTCACGGCACAATTCTTCGTGACGGCCGTGAAGGACCGATATGACGACCCCTCCCTGGATTGTCGATCCAGCTACCTGCGCGTTGCTCGTCATCGACATGCAGAACGATTTCGTGCGTGCGGGTTTTCCGATGGCTGTGCCGATGGCCCGCGAGCGGGTGTCGGTCATGCGGGAAGTCATCGACACGTGCCGGGGCGCGGGAATTCCCGTGATCTACACGCAGCACATCCTTTATGACACCTTCGACGTGTCGCCACTGGAGACCGCGTACATTCCTCGGCTGCGCGAATCCGGTATGCGCGACGGCAGCCACGGCGCGGAGATCATCGACGAACTCGCGCCGGAGCCGGGCGAGATGGTGATCCGGAAACACCGGTACGACGCCTTCCACAACACACCGCTGCACAGCGTGCTGAACACGATCCGGGGACTGCGGCGGGTCGACACGGTGATCATCATCGGCACCCTGACCGAGGCGTGCTGCGAATCGACCGCCCGCAGTGCGTACATGCACGACTACCGCGTCGCCTTCATCGAGGACGCGACCGGTGCCCTTTCCGATTCCGCGCAGGAGGCGACACTCCGCTCCATCCGCGGTTTCTTCGGCCGGGTGCTGCCCGCGTCCGCGCTCACCGAGGAGCTGGGCGGATGAGCAGGGACGTCCGTTACGAGCGCAGGGCGGTCACCCTGCTCGCGTTGGGCTTCGGTCTGGTCGGCCTCGACCGGTGGATCATCGCCCCGCTGTTCCCCGCGATGGCCGACGAACTCGGCCTCGACTACCAGGACCTCGGCGGCATCGTCGGCGTGCTCGGCGTGGCCTGGGGCGTGTCGTCGCTGCTGATGGGCCGGTTGTCCGACCGGATCGGCCGCCGGAAGGTGCTCGTCCCCGGCATCCTGCTGTTCTCGCTGTGCACGGCGTTCACCGGACTGGCCGGCGGGCTGTTCAGCCTGATCGCCATCCGGTTGGTCATCGGGCTGACCGAGGGGGCGTACAGCCCGGCGGCGTTCGCCGCGACCGCGGAGGCGTCCCACCCCAAGCGCCGCGGTCTGAACATGGGCATCCAGCAGAGCACGTTCGCGCTCTTCGGGGTCGGACTCGGACCGATCCTCGCCACCCAGCTGCTCCAGGTGCTGCCGAGCTGGCACTGGGTGTTCGCGCTCCTGGTCGTGCCCGGCGTCTTGCTGGCCGTCCTGCTGGCCAAGGTGATCAGGGAACCGGACGTGCTCGTCGCGCCCGCCCCGGTCGCGGCCGAGCGGCCGAAGTGGAGCCACCTGTTCCGGCACCGCAACATCCCGCTGGCCATCGTCGCCCTGTGCGGCACGATGACGTGCATCTTCGTGCTCAGCGCGATGGTGCCCAGCTACCTCACCGACTTCCTGCACCTGAGCACCGTGCAGATGGGGATGATCGCCTCGGGCATCGGGTTCGGCGCGTTCTTCGGCCAGCTCGTCATCCCCGGCGCGTCCGACCGGATCGGCCGCAGGCCCGCCGTGCTGGTCGCGCTGGTGCTGTGCGCCGCGCTGCTGGCCGTGTTCGCCGCGCAGGGCCCGGTGATGCCCGTGCTGTTCCTGCTGCTGTTCTTCGTCGCGTTCGGCGCGAACGGGTGCCTGGCGCTGATCGTGGGCGCGTTGACGGTGGAGTCCGTGCCGCCCGCGCTGACCGCCACCGCCATCGGGACCGTGATGGGCATCGGCGAGATCTTCGGCGGCGGTGTCGCACCCGTGGTCGCGGGCTACCTCTCGAAGCACTACGGCATCCAGTACTCGCTGTACCTGGCGCTGGGCGGGTTGCTCCTCGCCGTGGTCACGGCGGTGTTCTTCGTGGAGACCGCGCCGCGCAGGTCACGCCGGGCCGCACCTGCGGCGCGACCCGAAGTGGTGTGAGACGGTGGACGGCATGGATTTGGAGGGCGTGCGGTCATTCCTGGCTGTGGCCAAGCACCACACCATCTCCAAGGCCGCCGCCAGCCTGTACGTGACCCAGCCGACGATGAGCCTGCGGCTGCGCCGCCTGGAGGAGGGGCTCGGCTTCCCGTTGTTCGAACGGGGGTGGCGCGGGGTCACCCTGACCCGCCAGGGCGCGTACTTCCTGCCGTACGCCGCCCAGCTGGTCCGAGACCTGGCCAGTGCGTCGGAGGTGCTCGGTGAGGCGGGTCAGGGACAGGGCCGCCCGCTGAGCTTCGCGACCGTCGCGCGGGACCAGGAGGACCAACTCGTCGTCGGGGTGGACTCGTGGCTCACCGGCCGGATGACGGACGCGGTCGTGGACACGTTCGACGCCGCGGTGGGGCCGCACGGCTTCCGGATCACCGGCAGGCCGGCACCCACCCTGATCGACCTGCTCGAACTGGAGCACATCGACTACGCCGTGTTCTACTCGACGGGCACGGGCGACGCCATCCACGCGCGTCCGCTGCTCCGCGATCGGATGGTGCTGGTGCACCACGGGGACCTCGTGCTGGACGGCGAGCGGGAGTCCGCCGTCCGCGAGGCGCTGTCGGCCCACGACTTCCTGCTGTTCGACAACCCCGTGCTGACCCACCACGCGGGCGTCACCACCCGGCTGATCGACGACTACGGCCTCACCCGGTTCCGCGTGGTCGACGACCTCGACGTGATGCTCTCCCTGCTGCGCAAGGGCGGCACGATCTCGATCCTCCCGGTCAGCGCGATCCCACCGGACTCGCGGGGCGACACGATCGCGATCACCGAACTCGGCCGGTTCTCGCCGGAGATCACCATCGACCTCGGCTGGCACGCGCGCAGCGGCCGGGTGGCCGAGTTCGACGCGTTCCACGCGGCGATCGCCGCGGCGATCGCCGCCCGACCCGCCGGACCGGACGCCACCGTGTTCCGGGCGCCACCGTCACCATGACGAAGCCGGCGGCGGGTGGTCCGTTCGAACGTCGTTCCGTATCGGGGTCGGCGTAGTAACCGCCAAAAACCGGGCGGATATACGCTGACCTGCGGAGAAGTGCTACTGGTGTGACAGGTCAGGGTTGGTGCGTGGTGTGGCGGGTGACGACCGCGGCAGCGTCAAGCGGGCGGGCTGCGGATGACCCTGACGCACGGCATTCCCGACAGGCGCGGCGCCACAGCGTCAAGGAGGCCGTGCGGCGGGCACTCAGCGGGTGACCGGTCGAGGTTTCCACAGATCGCGCAAGGAGTCCTGCACGGCGATGCCGAAGAGGGTCGCGAAGCCGTAGGCATAACTCACGAAGACCAGGAAAGGCCCCCAGGTCAGCGGGAACGGCACCTCGGAGATCATCCACAGGTCGTGATCGCCGGTGAAGAGTCCGGCGACGAACGTCACCACAGCGGCCGCGAAGCCCAGGGCGATCCACCCGATGGAGACCAGCGGATACAGGACCGCGGGGAGCCACACGACCGACATGCCGCTCACGTTCCACGCCGTGGAGACGCGGTCACCCCCGTCGGTGACGACGAAACCGATCGCCACGACCGCGCAGAGCCCGAGGTACACGGCCGTCGAGACGTCCAGGGGCAGCGGGCCGCCGAAGTACTCGGGACGCAGACCGCCGATGCCGTGCTCCCGCAGGACCGCAGTGAGCCGGTTGTGCCCTGCCTCGCCGGAGAAGACCTCCACCAACTGCGACAACGCCGCACCGCCGATGTGCAGGAGCCAGACCAGGAGCACGTCGAAACCGAGCACACCGACCGTGCCGGCCAATCTGACCCACATCGGCAACCGCCTCGACCGGGGTTCGCCCGCCGTCTGGCCCTCGTACAACGTGTCTTCGGACTGCGGCGACATCGCAGACCCCCTGCCGGGCACGGGACGGTCACGACCAGTATCGATCATGGTGAGCAGCGCTTCGCCAGAGCGTCAACCTCACTCACCCACCTGACCGCCGCCTGTCCGGTGGTCGACCGGTGACAGCCGGCCGAGAGTCGCCGAACACGAGACAGCCGAGGTGGGCAACCTCAGGACCACCTGAGCCACACCGCAACGGACACCAGGTCCACTCCGCCAACTTCTGACGTTCCGCCGCCGACGAACGTCCTGTCATGCCGCGATCAGCGCGTCCGGAACATCCGCTTCTGCCGAGTTGAGTGCGTGAGCGATGCTTGGGCCCGCACCCGAGTTCACGAAGTGGTGTTGGCCGGCCTGCCCCCTGCTGCCTGCCCGACTACGGGTGGTGGTGGGAGCCGGGTGGGTCACGCCGTCTCGGCCAGCTCGCGCCACTGATGCCAGGTGGCGAGCCGCTGCTGGTACACGCTCTCGGTGATCGGGTACGGGTAGCTGCCGAGGAACAGCCGCAGCGGCGGTTCCGGCAGGTCGACCAGGCTGAGGACGACCTCAGCGGTGACCGACGGGTCGCCTGGCGCGCGGGCGGTGGCGCCGGCCCGGCGGGCCTGCCGGATCGGCTCATAGGCCGCGATCGGCGCGGTGTGCGCCGCCGATGCCCCGGCCCAGTCGGTGCCGTACGGTCCTGGCTCGAGGATCGTCACCTTGATACCGAGCGGGCCGACCTCCTGGGCCAGGGCCTCGCTCATCCCTTCAAGGGCCCACTTGGAGGCGTTGTAGAGGCCCAGCGTCGGGAAGGCGGCGATGCCGCCGATGCTGGAGACCTGGACAAGGTGCCCGCCACCCTGCGTCCGCATGATCGGCAGAGCGGCTTGGGTCACCCAGAGCGGGCCGAACAGGTTGGTCTCGATCTGGGCTCGGGCCTGCTCCTCGGTGGTCTCCTCGATCATGCCGAACAGGCCGTAGCCGGCGTTGTTGACGACCACGTCCACGCCGTCGAAGGCTTCAGCGGCGCGGTCCACCGCGGCGAAGACCTGAGCCCGTTCGGTCACGTCGAGCGCGATCGGCAGGAGGCGGTCGCCGTAGGTCTCGGCCAGGTCCTGGAGCGTTTCGGGCTGACGTGCCGTCGCGGCGACCCGGTCACCGCGCTCGAGCGCCGCCGTTGCCCAGATGCGTCCGAAGCCGCGTGACGCCCCGGTGATGAACCATGTCTTCATGGCCTCGACCATGCCCCGGCGCAGCATCGCCGGCCAGCACCCTGGCAGGGATACCCTCGACAAACGATGACACGCGACAATCTTCTCGGGGAGTTCCTCCAGGCGCGCCGGGCCCGCGTGCGGCCGGGCGAGGTAGGGCTTGTGTCCTACGGTCGGCGCCGAGTCACCGGACTCCGCCGCGACGAGCTCGCGAGACTCGCCGGCGTCTCCGTCCAGTACCTGACAAGGCTGGAGCAGGGCGTCGACCGGCACCCGTCCCCCCAGGTCGTGGACGCGTTGACGACGGCGCTGCGCCTCGACCTCGACGCCGCGAGCCACCTGCGCGCCCTGGCCGCGTCGCCAACGGAACCACTCAAGCCCAGCGATTTCCGCGTCGAGGTGCAGCACCTACTCGACTCATGGGGCAGCACCCCGGCGTACGTCCGCGACCGCCGTTTCGATGTGCTGACGGCCAACAAGGCAGCCATGGTGCTCTCCCCGATGTACCACCCCGGGCACAACCTGGTCCGCGATGTATTCCTCGACCCCGCCGCCCGCAGCTTGTTCCCGGACTGGCCGGACATCGCCGAACAGACAGTCGCGGCCTTGCGGGCGACGGCCGATCCACGCGACCCACGGACGGCCACCCTCGTGGCCGAGTTGCAGCACCACGACGACTTCCGCTCGTTGTGGGCCAGACACGACGTACGCCCGTCACGCAACGAGACCAAGCGGTTCGATCACCCCGACGCCGGCCACCTCACCCTGCGCCGTCAGACCCTCACCGTCGCCGGAGCCGAGGACCAGGTGATCATCGTCTACCAGCCGGAGCCCGGCAGCGCTTCGGCCGACGCCCTGGCAGGGCTTCTCCAGCCCGAGACTGCTGCGTCCCACGCACCCACGCGGCGATGCCGCGACTGATCGAACGCCGCGCCGGGCCGTCCCCATCTGCCGCGATTGGCATGGTGCTGGTGGTGTCGTCGTGGGGCGACCGTGATGGGTTATGGACCTGTCGAACCTGGACGATGTCGTGCTGCGCCTTGCCGCCTCGGCCTACCTGGGCCGCTACACCAGGACCTCCCGCACCGACACCGAGTCCGGCTTCTACCGCACCTGCGTCATCGACTCCGTACTCGACCATTCACCTGTCGAGTACGTCCGCCGACCCCACGTCCTCAACGAGTCCCCCTGGTGCTTGCCACCCGGGGTAGGACCCGCCATCGAACGCGCCGTCGACGAAACAGGCAGGCCGGGCCGATCCTGCTCAACCAACGCCACCGGCGGATGGACCGACACTGCACCACCAGGCGCCCCCACCACCTCGCCAAGACCTGGGTAGTGCGGCTGCCGAAACTGCATCCGCACCTGCTGCGGCACACCTACGTCACCACCATGCCCGACTCCGGAGTCCACCTCCGCCACGTCCACATCGCCGCACGCCACGCCGACCCCGCACCACCAGCCACTACGACCGAGCAGGAGTGTTGGCTGAACCCCATCGGCGACACCGGCACAACCCCGAACACCACAGGAGCAAAGCCGGGTCCGGCCTGGCATCCAGGGCCGTAAAGCCATTGGCTGACAAGGGGAACTTCGGCAGGAAGTACTCGGCGGCGAGCCGGGCACATGCGGAGACGGTGTTGCGGGCGTTCTACAACTTCCACCTGGAGGCCGGTGGCTGGCCGATCATCAACCCGTTCCGCTGGACCGTTCCCGGCGGGCGGTGCGGGGCAACGCCCACCACAACCCGCTGAAGCCTTTCGTCAAAGGCCCGCGCGGGCCGGTATCGGCCGAAGGCCTCCAGGCGACTGCCCCGGCGACGTCGGACAAGCAGTTCAACCACGGTTGTCGTCGGCACTGTGAGCGGTTGCTCAACGGTGGTTCCGCGCCAGAGAGCTGAGCGCGTCGAGCGTGGACTGGTGCGGCTGGTCGATGACGGCCTTCGACTCGTCGACCAGGCCGGTCAGGCGGGCCAACTCGGCGTCGGTCAGGTTCTCGGCGACCTCGGCCGCGGCGATGTTGGCGCATAGGTGATCGGGGTTGCTCGTGCCGGGGATGACGACCACGGCGGGGGAACGCCGCAGCAGCCAGGCCAGCGCGACCTGCGCCGGCGTCGCACCGAGGCGCTGCGCGGGGCCGGTCAGCTCGTCGTAACCCGCGAGCCGTCCGGAGGCCAGCGGGAAGTAGGGGACGAACATGATGCCCTGTGCCTCACAGTCGGCGAGGACCTGGACACCGCTGCGGTCGAGCAGGTTGAAGCGGTTCTGCACGGCCGCGATCGGCGTCATCTCCTGTGCGCGGGCCAGCATCTGTGGTGCCGCGCCGGACAGCCCGATGCGGCGGATGAACCCTTGGTCGCGCAGCTCGACGAGGACGCCGAGCGAGTCCTCCAGCGGCACGTCGCTGGGCGGTGCCGGACCGTCGCCGCCGAGCCGCAGGTACGTCAACTCGCTCGCCTGCACACCCAGGTCGGCCAGCGCCTCGTGGACCTGCCGGCGGACCGTGTCCGGGTGGTCGGCGATGATCCACGACCCGTCCGGGCCGCGCCCCGCGCCGACCTTGTTGCCGACGACCACCCCCTCCGGGAACGGACGCAACGCCTCTCCGATCAGCCGGTTCACCGTACGCGGCCCATACGCGTTCGCGGTGTCGAAGAAGGTGACTCCCAGCTCCACCGCCAGGCGCAGCACCCGCCGCGCCGACTCGGGGTCCTCCGGCGGCCCCCACACGTTCGGCCCGGCGAGCTGCATGGCACCGTATCCGATCCGATTCACTGGCCCTCCCCCGCTGTATCACTGCAACGCTGATCGTCGTAGCAGTGCCTGTTTCAGTGATACGCCAAGTCCCGTAACATTGCAACGGTGGACGACGCGAAGACCCGTACCCGACGGCAGGTCATCGAGGTGGCGGCCGGCATCCTGGAACGGGAGGGTGCCCAGGCGGTCTCCACCCGCTCGGTGGCCGCGGCGGCCGGCATCCGCGCCGCCTCCCTCTACCAGCTCTTCGGCGACAAGGACGGCCTCCTCGCGGCCCTGGCCAGCCACGCCTTCGAGCGCTACCTGTCCGAGAAACACACTCTGGTGCCCACCGACGACCCTGTCGGCGACCTGCGCCGCGGCTGGGACATCCACGTCGACTTCGGCCTGCGCCACCCCGCCTTCTACCTGCTGATGTTCGGCACCGATCGCCCCGGCCGCCGCCCACCCGCCGCCGACGAGGCCCACGGCCTCCTGCTGAAGTTCCTCGACCGCGCCGCCGCGGCCGGCCGCCTCCGGGTCCCGCCCGCCCTCGCCGCCCACCTCTGCCTGGCCGCCGTCACCGGCGTCACCCTCTCGCTGATCGGCGCCCCCGCCCAGGACCGCGACCCGGAGATCTCCGCGAGAATGCGCGACACCCTCATCGGCTCCCTCACCACCGACCCACCGCCGCCCTCGGCGGCGGGCCCCGGCCTCGCCTCCCGGGCCCTCGCCCTCGATGCCGCCCTCACCGCAGTGGACCGGGACACCCTCCCGATGCGCTCGACCGAAACCGCCCTGCTGCGCGACTGGCTCCACCAGCTCGCCCGCTGACCCGGACAGGCAGCTCTCCCCCCGCCGTGATCACCTTGCCCCCTGCATCGCTGCCGCCGTCACACAACCCGACGGCCCCGGAGGCGGACTCCAGGGAACCGTGACCGAGAAAAACCACCAATGTGGACTGATCATGAGTGACATCGCGGTGAGACAACCGAAAAAGCCCAGCTCAACGAAGATCGACATGTCACGCGGTTCGAGACCTTGTAGCTCGGGAGGAGTATCCGACCGTTGGCCAGGGTGGCCACTTCTGTTCGCTCCGTACCGAAGGGTTGTGCTGGATGGCCGTGTTGCGGTTGGGCTTGGGCCCGAGGAACGGCCGCTTGCTGTGTCACGGAGGTTCGACGGGAAGTCTGGTGTCGGTGACGTTGTCGAAGCGCGAGTCACCGCCCCGGATGAGCACGTAGTGCCGTGTGACGTCCGCCTGATAGACCCGCAGTGGCCCCTCTGGTGCGAGATCGTGGATTCCGAGTTGCTGGCTGGCCGGCAGGCGTGCGTTGAGGAGTTCGACGGCGACAGGGCAACCCTGATCGTCGACCATACTGCCGGTCGCTTCGAGGTAGAGGGCCTCCGCTCGGCCGATCGGCGCGCGTGTGTCGAAGACCGTGACGGCCACGGTGGGACAGGCCGCGATGTTGCGTGAGTGACGACTGTCCGGTGAGGACACCCAGAGGAGTCGGTGCTCCCCATCGGCCGCGTAGAACACCGGGGTGACCCACGGGTTGCCCGCGGGGTCGATGGTCCCGAGCACGAGGTAGCGATGCAGGGCAAGCAGCCGTGGAACGGTGGCCCACATCAGGCCCTCGCCGGTGCGGGCGGGTGAGGTCGGTACCGCACGTTGATTTCCGCAGCGGGGTCGCCTTCGCCGACCCGATGCAGGCGGATCGGTGCTGCGCCGGGGTTGTCGTACAGCCGGATGCCTTCACCGAGCAGGACCGGCGCGATGTGCAGGTCGATCTCGTCGATCAGTCCCAGTTCGAGAAGCTGACGGCCGATGGTCGGCGAGAGCACCTCGAGGTTCTTGCCGCTGGCCGCCTCCAGTCCGATCCGCACCGCCTCGACCGGCCCGCAGTCCAGGAACGTGACCCCGTCGGCGGGGGTGGCGTCCTCGGGGTGATGGGTCAGCACGAAGACCGGTCCGTCCCAGGCGCCGCCGTAGGTACGGCCGCCGGACGCGACGGCCAGGTCCCAGCCGTCCCTGCCTCCCAGCACGGCGCCGGTGGTCTCGACGTACTCGTCGATCAGCCCCGGGCGGTTCGAGAGCCCGGTCATCCAGTCCATCGCGTGGCCGGGCCCCGCCACGAATCCGTCCAGTGACATCGTGAAGTGCCAGAGCACCTTCCCGCCCGCGGTCTGCGGCTCGGTGTCGTACATGTGTCGCCTCCTGGATCTCTTCGCCGGTCGTGACCGATCCTGGCTCCGGGCAACGCGGTGATCAACGAGGAGATCCGCCACGATTGTTCAGCCATGCTGAATAATCCGGGTATGGAACGGCAGGACATCGAGGTGTTCCTCACGCTGGCCGAGGAACTGCACTTCGCCCGTACCGCGGAACGCCTGCGGCTGGCCCCCGCCTCGATCAGCCAAACGATCAGGAAACTGGAACGCCGGTTCGGCGCACCGCTGTTCACCAGGACCACGCGGCGAGTGGACCTGACCCCGCTGGGCCGGCAACTGCTGGACGACCTCGGCCCGGCCTACGCCCGGGTCCAGGCCGCGATCGAGCGGGCGGTCACCGCGGGGCGCGGCGAAACGGGCGAGCTGCGCCTGGGCTACATGTCCGCCGCAGTGGCACGCCGGGTCCTGACGCTCATCGACGCCGTTCGCGGTCACGTACCCGGCATCCAGGTGAACATCATTGAGACCGCCCTGGCCGACCTGTACGGACCACTGCGCCGAGCCGAGGTCGACCTGTCCGTACTCCCCCTGCCCGTCGCCGAACCCGATCTCACCGTCGGGCCCGTCCTGCTCTCCGAGACCGCGCTGCTCGCCGTCTCCACCACCCACCCCCTGGCCCGACGTGCGCCGGTGACAACCGACGACCTCGCCGAACAGACTTTCCTGTTCGCCCAAGGCCTTCCCGAATACTGGGTCGAGCACCACCTGCCCACGACCCGCTCGACGGCCAGGGTCACCACGCTGCCCGGGTTCCAGGAGATGCTGGCCTACGCCGCCTCCGGACACGGCGTCGCCCTCGTGGGCGCCCAGGTCGAACAGCTCTACCCACGCCCGAACCTGACCTGCCTGCCCATCGAAGGCGGCCCCACCTTCGACTACGCCCTGGTCTGGCGCACCGACGACCTCAGCCCTCCCGCCGCCACCTTCCTCCACCACGCACAAACCCACAGGACATGACCCGCAACAGCACACCACCCCAGACCCGACTCGTTCAGACCAGCCATCACTCCACCCCGCCGCACGAGTGGTCAAGCAACGCGGAAACCAGCCGCCCGCCTAGGTTTCGGCGTTCGGCCAGCGGTCACCGAACGTGTGGCGAAGGCTTTCAGCACGGGCTTCCAGCGCATCGTCCACCTGGCACGGCCCGTCCCGGTCAGGTCGGGGCTGCGGCTGACAAGGTACAGACTCTTCATCGCCGACTGTTCGGTGGGGAAGTGCCTGCGGGCGCGGATCGCCCGGCGGTGGCGGGCGTTGAGCGACTCGATCGCGTTGGTGGAACAGATCATCCGCCGGATCTCCACGTCGTAGTCCAGGAACGGCACGAAATCGTCCCAGGCGTTGCGCCACAACCGGATCATCGCCCCGTACTTGCGGCCCCATTGCTCGGCCAGGTCCTCCAGCGCGGCTGCCGCGGCGTCGGGGGTGGGTGCGGTGCAGGTCGGGGTGATGCCCCGTTCACCGCGTCCCGGTCCTGGCGGGCCACCAGCCGGAAGATGTTGCGGATCAGGTGCACCACGCAGGCCTGCACGACGGTGTGCGGCGACACGTCGGCCACCGCGTCGGGCAGGCCCTTGAGACCGTCGCAGACCAGGAAGGACACGTCGTGCACGCCGCGGTTCTTCAGCTCGACCAGCCCGCCCGTCCAGAACTTAGCGCCCTCGCCGCCGGCGCCCGTCCACAGCCGAGCACGTCCTTGCGGCCGTCCACCGTGACGCCGATCGCGGCGTCGAGCGGGCGCGCGGCCCAGTCGTTCATCTCCGCGACGACCTTGTCGGTGATGCGCGAGACCGTCTCCTCCGACACCGAGGCGCCGTAGATCTCAGCGAGGTGCGCCGAGATCCACCTGGTGGTCAATCCCTTGCCATACAACGACAACACGATCTCGTCGACGTCGGCGAGACGGCGTTTGCCGCTTTTTGACAATCTGTGGTTCGAAGGTTCCCTCCCGGTCGCGGGCACCTCGATCCCGACTTCGCCCGCCGCATCCGAGATCACGGTCTTGCTCCGGCTGCCGTTGCGCACGTTGCTCGACTCGCGTCCCGGTTCCGCGCGGTTCTTCTCGTGCCCGAGGTCTCGGCCATCTCCTCGCCCAGCGCGGTCTCCAACACGCTCTTGGTGAACAGCTTCAGCAGACCGTCCGGGCCGGTCAACGCCACCCCCGCGCCTTGGCCTCGGCCACCATCGCCGCCGCCGCGGCCTGCTTCGGCGACAGCCGCCGCCCGGCCCCGGACTCTCTCTTCCGTGCGCCCACAAGGTCAGATGTCATCACTCCCAGTGCCCATCCCGCCGGGCCCCAAGCCCGGCGTGTCGGACCGGACACACCGGTCTCGAAACAGTCCCCTGCCGATGACCGCGTGTTACGTGGTGCAACGGGTGGGCGGGTCGGGACGATGCGGGAGTGGCGGTGTTGCCAGGTGTTGGGAGTGTGCTGGTGGGTGGGTCGGCTCGGTGGGTGTTCCTGAGTCACACCTCCGAGTTGCGGGTGCACCCGGCTGGCGAGTCGTTCGTGGATGCGGCGGAGAGGGCGGTTCTGCGGGTGCGGGACGCGCCGGTGGACATGGCACATTTCACCGCAGGTGACCTCCCTCCGGCGGCGTTGTGCCAGCGGCGGTTGCCGAGTGCGATGTGCATGTGCTGGTGGCGGGATTCCGGTACGGGTCACCGGCGCGAGATCGGCCGGCGATGTCGTACACGGAGTTGGAGTTCGAGGCGGCGAGGAGGAAGAACGGCATAGTCAGCAGCGATACGGCCGCCAGCACGATCCCGACCGTGGAGTGGTCTGCGTCCTCGGCACCGAACAGGGCGCGCACCGGCTCGACGGTGACGTAGGCGGCGAGCGCGAAGAACGACACCGCGATGACCTTCAGGGCAGCTCGCGTGCGCCTCGGGATCGGAGGGCTGCCAGGCGACCGCCGGGCGGGCAGGACGAACACCATGTTGTTCGTCAGCCGCTGTAGGCGCGTGTGGCTGCCTTCGGGTAGTGGCGGCGCAGGTTGGCGGCGATGACGCGGTCGAGCGTGCGGTCGGACAGCATCCGGGTCAGGCGGGTGATCAGGGCGGCATCCCGGCCGATGGTGTAGCGGGTGCGCGGTCTGCGGATCGTCACGGCCTTCGCGATGACGCGGGCGGCGGCGTCGGCGGTCAGGCCTGATGCGGTGCCCGAAGCCATCAGCGTGTTGGTCGCCTGGACCAGGCTGCCGTAGCGCTCGTGTTGCTCCGGCGTCATCTGGGCGGCCAGTTTGTTCGCCGTCGCGATCCCGCGGGTGGCCATCTCCGTGCGGACGCCGCCGGGCTCGACCACGACCACCTGTACGCCCAGCGGCGCGACCTCCCGGCGGAGCGAGTCGCTGACCGCCTCCAGGGCGAACTTCGCGCCGGCGTACGCGCCGTACGTGGCCATGGCGACCTTGCCGCCGACCGAGCTGATGTTGATCACGCGACCCTTGCTGCGCAGCAGCGCGGGCAGGAGCGCCTGAGTGATGGCGATGTGGCCGAACAGGTTGACTTCGAACACCCACCGCCACTGCGTCATCGGCAGGGCTTCGACCGGGGCGTTCACCTGGATGCCCGCGTTGTTGACGAGCGCGTGCAGCGCGCGCGGGTCGCCGGCGACCCGCGCGGCGAGTGCTTCCACCTGCTCGGACTTGGTGATGTCGAGGATGATCGGCTCGACGCCGGTCGATCGGATGGCGTCGGCGTCACGGTCGCGTCGCACGCCGGCCAGGACGTGGAATCCCCGGCGAGCCAGTTCGCGGGCTGCTGACGCGCCCATGCCCGTGGAGGCTCCGGTCACGACGACCAGCTTCTGATTTCCAGATGACGTTGTCACTTCGACGACCCTACCAGTTCAGATGACAACGTCAACTGTATGATGGACGTCATGGCCACCCGTGCGGAATCCGCCGCCGCCACCCGCCGCGCCCTGCTCGACGCGGCCGCCGAGCTCCTCGACCTCGGCGGCCCCGAGGCGGTCACCTTGCGCGAGGTGGGCGCGCGGGCAGGCGTGACGCGGGGAGCGCCGTACCGGCACTTCGCGGGCAAGGACAGCCTGCTGACCGCCGTCGCGACCGAGGGTTGGGAACGGATCGGCGACCGGGTACACGCCCTGCGGACCGACCCGGCCCTGTCGGCCTCCGAGAAGCTGTGCGGCGCGCTCCGCGCCCTCATCGGCGTCGGCCGGGACCAGCCGCACCTCTACCAGATGTTGTTCAGGCAGCGCGGAGACCGTCCCGGAGAACGCGGTGAAGGCCTCGAGCGCGTCCGGCTCCAGCTATGCGGACCGGAGGGTGACCCGGCCGCGGCTGTTCGCGCGGCCGAACGCTTCCAGGACGAGTTCCTGGCCATCGTCGCCACCCTCGTGAAGGAGCGGAACGCACCGCACTACGGCGCCCTGCTGCTCAGCAGCGCCCACGGCATCGCGGGCATGGAGCTCAGCGGCCACCTCGGCCCAGACAAGTGGCGCACCACCGCCGACGGGCTCGTCGACACCCTCGTCCGCATGGTCGCGGACGCCGGCGAAACGACATAGCAACGCCCTGCCTCCGCACTCGAGTCAGCAGCCCTCCTGACCAATACCGTGGCATCCGTTGCGCTGACTTGCCATTCAGCGAACGTCCGCCCATGCCGCTGATCGGTCAGTGGCGAACGCACGCACAAGCCGAGCCGCGCCGGCGGGTAGGACTCCCTGGCCGGGTCGAGGTGCCCGCTGCCGACGGTTCCCGATGGCAGTCCTCACGCGACGTCCCGTCGTGCGGGGCAGGATCCGGGCTATGAGCGACCCGGACCGGCTTGCACTGCTGTGGAAAGAGCACGTGCGTGCGCCATTCCCGCCGCACCTTCGTCGCGCGGACATCGACGGGGAGGACACGGTGTTGCTGGACGCGGACATCGGCGGTTGCGTCTCCGGAGCACTGTCGCGCCCACTGGACGAGCGGCGTCGCCGAGCCCTCGTGAGGTGCCTGATGGCTGCGGCAAAGGCCCTGCCGTCGATCGGCGATGGACGATGCCGCCGAGCGCCGCCGTGGTCGAGCGCGGCCGAGATCCACACGGCGGTGCCGTAGTCACGGGTGTACACGGACGAGGCCGGGTCGTAGTCGGCGGCGTTGGCCGTGCGCACCGCATCGGTCTCCCCGGTGAACCGTTCGATCGTCACCACCGGACCAAACAGTCCTTCGCGGACGATCGGGTCTTCGGCGGTGCCACCGGTGACAACGGTGGGCGGGGTGGAAGAAGCCCCGCCGGTCCAGCCGCACACGACAACCGAGTCGGTCGGACAACCCGCCGTGCGCCGACCGATCGCCTGGTCAGGTTCACGTCGCCCGGAGGCCGCTGAGCAGATCGTGTGCGGCATCGGCCACGGCGTCCGATCTGACCATCGGGATGGTGATGTGCGAGGCGTCGGCGAGGGCACGGTGTTCGCCGTGCGGGGTCGCGGCGGTGATCGCCTCGAACAGGCGTTGGCTGCCGGCGATCTGTTCGCGGAGGTTCTCCTCGGACTGGAACACTGTCTGTTCGGCGCCGATCGCGGTGCCGGACAGGACGATCACGGGCACGTCGGGCATCGGGCCGCCAGCGCGGAGTTCGTCCAACAGGGACTGGACGTTCACGCCTTCGCGTATCCCGATGAGCAGCCTCTCAGGGCTGGTGTGCTTGTCGATCAGCTGTCCGCGGATGTCGTCGGGGAAGACGTCGAGCATGCCGCTCTCGAACTGCCCGCGGGCCAGGGCTGCGAGGTCGTCGGTCACCTCCGGCAGCTCCATGTCCGCCATGTTGTTGGCCGCCAGCTTCAGGCGCTCGGGCATGTAGTCGTCGTAGTCGGGGTGGAGGGGTTCGAGCTGGAGCAGCGCGGCGACCTCGTCGGGGAACCGCTGGGCGTAGCGCAGGGTGTAGGCACCGCCCAACGAGTGGCCCACGAGCACGTAGGGCGGCGGCACGTCCAAAGCGCGCAACAGTGCGCGCAGTTCGTCGGTGACCTCGTCGAGGGAACGGGGCAGGTCCGCGTCCTGGCTCCAGCCGGTACCGGCGCGGTCGTAGATGACCGACGTGGTGAACTCGGCGACCCTGTCGTGGGCGAGCAGGTAGTCCAACCCCATCGCGCCCGCGCCGGGCAGGAACACGACGGCGGGCCCACCGGTGCCCGAACGGTGGATCCACAGCCGGTGTCCGTCGACATCGACGTGGCGCCCGAGGGACGGCAGCCCACCTGAAATCGGTCTCATAAATGAGAACGGTATCAATCATGAGACCATGCGGCAATGGAACTCACGCAGTTGATGCTGCACCCCATCCGGCTGCGGATCGTGAACTCCGTGTTCGACGGCCGGCCGTTCACGACCTCGCAGTTGCGCGATCGGCTGCCGGACGTGCCGAAGGCGACCATGTACCGCCACGTGGGGCTTCTGGTCGAGCACGGGCTGATCGAGGTCGAGCGCGAGGAGCGCAAAGCCGGCGCGGTCGAGCGGACCTACCGGTTGCACCGGTCGCGAACGGTGATCGACGATGCCGCCGCGGCGGCGATGACCAAGGAGGACCACCGTCACGGCTTCGCGGCGGGGATCGCGTCGATCGTGGGCGAGTTCGAGGTGTACATCGGCCAGGACGACACCGACCCGACCACGGACATGGCGAGCTACCGGCAGGTCTCACTCTGGCTCGACGACACCGAGAAGGAGGCCTTCTACGAAGACCTCATCGCCGCTGTCCGCGCACACCTCGACAACGGCCCCTCCCCCGGACGCAAGCGGCACCTCATGGCCATGATCATGTTCCCGACCAAGTCGACCCATGACACGTAGCGATAGCCGCTCGGGTACCGGCCCACGCCCGCGGTAGGGAACGCGGATCGGGCCGCTGGCACCTCGGTACGCCTTGTCCGCCCACCACGGGATGCCCGCTGCGGTCAGGGTGTCGATGATGCCGTCGGTGCGGGCCGCGGTCAGGTCGTGAGCTGAGCCAGGCAGCGCGGGCGAGGCCCACAGCAGGTGCCCGGCCGGATCGGCGAGGACTTGGACGTTCATGCCGTGGCGCTTGTGTTTCCCGAGTAGTACGGCCGGTCGGCGGCGATGCGGTCGATGCGGAGCAGGGGGCCGTCGAGGATGACGCAAGGCTTGCGCGCGGCGGCTCGCGTCGCCTCGGCAAGATCCGGCGCGAGGGCGGCCAGAAGCCGCACCGCCTCGGGGAAGTAGCGGCAGACGGTGGCCAGGCCGATGCCGAACCCCGCGCCCAGGCTGGTGTAGGTGTAGCCGCAACGAAGACGGGCTGGCACGAGCGGTGCTTGGCGTACGGGATCGAGCCCGCGCCACCTGCTCGGCAGTAGGTCCAGGTGCGGAGGGGCGAGTCGGCGGCGAAGCCGGTCTTGGGGTTGGGCTCAGCCGTTCCGCCGGCGGATGAACGAGGTAGTCGCGGCGTTCGGCATGGGTGAGGTGGTCGGTGCCGCCGCCGCACGAGCAGGATCGCGGCGATGGCGTTGGGCGCGGTGGGGCTCTCGGCGCGCAAGGTCCGGTAGCGGTCGGCGTCGACGGCTCTGGAGCACGTCGCTGAGACCCGACCGGTCGGCCACGTCGATCTCCAGGAACAGGACCGTCGGCTGCGCCGGGCACGGGGTTCATGCCGCGTTGTTCGGTCTCCTTGCGCGGCACTCGTCGACGTCGCCGGCCTACCGGTGATTGCGATGATGGTGAGGGCACCGTCGTGCGCGATGGAGTCGGTGATGAAGCGGCGAGCCGAGCGTGCCGGGGGTGCAGGGCGGGCGTCGTGGAGGCGTTGGCCGACTGCGGCGCTGAGCCCGTCGAGTCGTTGCGAGACTTCGGCATCACCGCGTCGCCCCCGAGCCGGGTCAGCCGGCAGCAGGACTGTCTCGTCCTCACCTGGCCATCGGCGAGGGCGATAGCGGCCGGCTCCCGACAGCGCCCAGGCGGCCCGCCACCTCTTGGCGCGCGAGCACGCGCCCGAGGCGTTGACTCGCGGCTGCGGGCTGCCCGGCCAGGACGAGCGGAGATGGGGCGCCGGGGTCAGACCGTGACGGTGGTGGGGTGGCCGAGTGGCAGCCACCGGACCTCCGGGCGGTCGGCGAATGCCCGTTCGACGGACTCCGGAGATTCCCGGAAGTGCTGCCAGCCCTCGTAGTGCACGGGAATCGCGACGTGCGGGCGCACCGCGTCGACCAATCGGAGCGCCTGGCGCGCGGTCATCGAGTAGCGGATCGGGCCGGTGATCGGGAAGCGGACGCCGCCGAGGTGCAGCAGGACGGTGCCGACCCGGACGCGGTCGGCGACAGCGAGGACCCCTCGGTGCAGGACAGTGTCCCCGGTGCACCAGAACGCCCCGTTCCGTTGGCCCTCCCAGCGAAGCGCGAAACCGATGACCTCGCCCACGAGCACGGTGCTCAGCGGTGGTCCGTGGCGGCACGGCGTGGCGGTGATCTCGATGTCGGGACGGCCGGGGTGCGACAACCGGGTGGTCTCCCACGCCCGCAACCCCCGCGCGCCCCGGCCGAGCCGTCGCGCGCCGGACGTCGTGGTCACCACCGTGCCCACGTCCGCGAGCAGGGCGCGGCCGGCGTCGTCGAGGTTGTCGCCGTGGTGGTCGTGGGTGAGCAGCACGACGTCGACCGCGCCGAGCCCGGCGACCGGGATCGCCGGGCCGGTGAGCTTGCGCGACGACGTTCCCCACCCGAACCCGTACCGGCGGCCCGGTGGGTCGAACGTCGGGTCGGTCAGCAGCCGCCACCCGCCGAACTCGACCACGGTCGTCGGACCGCCGACACGGGTGATCGTGGCGAGGGTCACCGGGCGTGCCGCAGTGCCCAGTCCAGGACGTGGTCGGCGATGGCCTCCCAGCCCTCCTGTGCGGGCAGCAGGTGGGCGAAGCCGGGGCGGTCCTCGACCTCGGTCACCGTGTTCGACTTGTAGTGCTTGGCGTTGGAGTGCTGCACGGCGGGCGGCATGATGTGGTCCTCGCCGCCGGCGACGAACAGCAGCGGGGCGCGGGCGTCGTTGTGGTAGTCGACCCACGTGTCCTGGTGGCCGGGCTGGAAGTTGGCCAGCACGCCGCCCCACACGATGCCGCCGTTGACCGGGATCGCGTACCGCTCGTAGAGGGCGCGGGACTCCTGCTCGGTGAACGTGTTGGTGAACGCGTAGTTCCACTGCTCGAAGGTGATCGGGACCGCCCGGTGCCGGTTGGCCGGGTTCTTGAACACCGGGAACGTCGACTTGAGCTGGCTGAGCGGGACCACGCGGACGCCCTCGGTGGGCGCGGAGTTCAGCGCGACGCCGACCGCGCCGCGGCCCCGGTCGAGCAGGATCTGGGTGAACGCGCCGCCGGCCGAGTGCCCGATGAGGATCGGCGGGGTGTCGAGCGCGTCGATCACCGCCGCGAAGTGGTCGATGATCTTCGGGACGGTCAGCTCCGCGATCGGCGTCGGGTCCGCGTTGAGGGCCTCGACCTCGACCTCCAGGCCGGGGTACGCCGGTGCGACGACCGTGAACCCCTTGCTCTCGTAGTGCGCGATCCAGTGCTCCCAGCTTCGCGGGGTCACCCAGAACCCGTGGATGAGGACGATGGTGTCGGGTGCGGTCATCACAGGCTCCTGAGGAAGGCGAGCAGGTCGTCGGCGAGCTGCTGCTTGTGGGTGTCGGTGATGCCGTGCGGCGCGCCCGGGTACACGGTGAGCGTGGCGTGCTCTATCCGGGCAGCGGACGCCTGGCCGCCGACGTGGAACGGGACGACTTGGTCGTCGTCGCCGTGGATCACCAGCGTGGGCACGTCGAAGGCGTCCAGGTCCGCGCGGAAGTCCGTGGCGGAGAACGCGGCAACGCACTCGTACGCGTTGTGGTGCCCCGCTTCCAGCCCCTGCCGCCAGAACGCCTCGCGGACGCCCTGCGACACGTCGGCACCCGGCCGGTTGTTGCCGAAGAACGGGCCGTCGGCGAGGTCGCGGTACAGCTGCGAGCGGTCGGCGAGCGAACCCGCGCGGATGCCGTCGAACACGTCGCCCGGCACGCCGCCGGGGTTGTCGTCGGTCTGGAGCATGAACGGCGGCACGGCGGACACGAGGACGGCCTGCGCGACCCGCGCGGTGCCGTGTCGGCCGATGTAGCGGGCCACCTCGCCCCCGCCGGTCGAGAATCCGACCAGCGTCACGTCGCGCAGGTCAAGGGTGTCGATCAGCGCGGCGAGGTCGTCGGCGTAGGTGTCCATCCCGTTGCCGTGCCAGGTCTGGGTGGACCGGCCGTGGCCGCGCCGGTCGTGGGCGATCGCGCGGAAGCCGCCGCGGGCCAGGAACAGCTGCTGGGCCTCCCAGCTGTCGGAGTTCAGCGGCCAGCCGTGGCTGAGCACCACCGGTCGGCCCTCGCCCCAGTCCTTGTAGAAGATCCGCGCGCCGTCAGCGGCTGTCACGTAGGGCATCGGTAGCGCTCCCCTCGTCCTCCGGTCGCAACGTGCCGATCGTCGCGGGCGGGTGCGGGCGTTCGAATCCCGTGGAACGCGTAGTCGTGACGAGGGTCAGCCGGACAACTCCCGGGCGAGCCGCCGCCGGGAGGTCACGCCGAGCTTCCGGAAGACCTTGCGCAGGTGGTAGTCGACGGTGCTGGCGCTGATGAACAGCTGGGTGGCGATCTCGGTGTTCGTCGCGCCTCCGGCCGCCAGCGTGGCGATCGCGAGTTCCCTCGGGGTCAGGCCGGGCGCGGTCCCGGTCGTGCGGCGGCGCGCGGTTCCACCGGTCGCGGCGAGTTCCTGCGCGGTCCGTGCGGCGAACCCGGAGGCACCCATCCGATCGAACAGCTCCACCGCCGTACGCAGCTGGTCACGGGCGTCGCGACGGCGGCGGCACCGGCGCAGCCACTCGCCGTAGAGCAGGTGCGCGCGTGCCAGGTCGGCGCGGGCCGGGGTGTCGGCCAGAAGCACGATCGCACGGCGGTAGAGCGGCTCGGCGCTGCCGACCGGCGCGAGCAGGGCTTGCGCGCGGGCGAGCACGCCCCGGGCCCAGACCGTGCCGGCAGCGGTCGCCCGGTCGGTCAGCTTCGCGAGCGCGGAGGCGGCGAGCACCCGGTCACCGCTGCGCACGGCGGCCTCCACCAGGTCCGGGAGCAGCCGGGAGTGCAACCCGGTCACGTCGGCGTCCGCCATCCGCTGGGCGATCGCCCGCGCCCGCGCGTAGTCGCCGCGCCCCAGGGCGAGGACCACCAGGCCGGCGCGGGAGATGGACTCCACCGAACCCGAGCCCAGCCACGTGCCGGCCGCCAACGACCGGTTCAGGACCTCCTCCAGGTCGTCGCCCTCCGCGCGCCAGCCCAGCAGCTCGGGGTGCCGGTAGACCGCCCACAGCTCGTCGGTGCCGCCGATCGCCCGCCGCACGTCGTGGCACTGGGCCAGCAGGTCGGCGGCGGCACCCAGCTCGCCGAGGTAGGCCTCGCCCATGGCGGCGCAGTACAGCGCGACGTCGAGCTGCCACAGGGCACCGGTCCGGCGGGCGATGTCGACGGCCCGGCGGACCACGGCGCGGTGCAGGTGGGCGTCCCACAGCAGCAGGCACAGCGACGCCCCGGTCAGGTACCGGCGCAGCACCTGGTCGTCGGGCGTCACCGGGTCGAGCAGCGCGGCGACTGCCTCCCGGATGTGCGGCACGGCGGGCCCGTGCCCCTCGTCGACCAGCACCACGAACGCGCGCACCAGCAGGTCGGCGGCGGTCGACGAGCCGGTGCGGGCCAGGACTCCCCTGGCCACCTTGGCGACCTCGGCGGGGGTGGTGCCGGTCAGCAGGTGTTCGGCGCGGATGGTGTGCTCGATCGTCTCCAGCACCGCCTCCCGGGCCGTCCCCGGCGCGAGCTCGGCGAACGCCAGCGCGGCCCGCAGGCACAGCGCGGCTCCCTGCGCGAAGGCTCCCTCACCGCCCAGCATCACCAACCCA
Organism: Saccharothrix espanaensis DSM 44229; assembly: GCF_000328705.1. Taxonomy (NCBI): domain Bacteria; kingdom Bacillati; phylum Actinomycetota; class Actinomycetes; order Pseudonocardiales; family Pseudonocardiaceae; genus Saccharothrix; species Saccharothrix espanaensis. Next base: position 6,248,964 of record NC_019673.1, read on the forward strand.
CCGGCCCGCACCAACAACTCCCGACCTTGACCTGAGCCCTCCATCGGCGCGGCGGTCACGGTGTCCAGCAGTGTCATCGCCTGCCACGGCGCGCCGGCGGTCAGTGCCGCCTCGGCCGCCGTGAGCAGCAGGTCGGCGCGGCGCGGACCGTCCCGGGTCAACTCGGCCGCCCTGGTCAGGAACCGGGTGCGGGCCGCGTAGCCGCCCCGCGCGCCGGCCCGGTCCGCCGAGCGGAGCAGCTCGGCGGCGACGTCGTCGTCGGGGCCCACGCACGCCGCCGCCAGGTGCCACGCCCGCCGGTCCGCGTCCGCGGGCCGGGTGGTCACGGCGGCCAGTGCGGCGTGCACCCGTCTGCGCTCCACGCCGGTCACCCCGCCATACACCGCCGAACGCACCAGCGGGTGCCGGAACGCGGCGGTGGTCCCGACAGACAGCAGCCGCGCCGCCTCGGCCGGTCCGCTCGCGCCACCGGCCAGGCCCAGCCACGCCGCCGCGTCGGCGATGTGGGCGAGGTCCCCGCCGGGCTCGGCCGCCGCGAGCAGCAGCCACCACCGGGTGGGCTCGGGCAGTGTCGCGACCCGGTGCCGGTAGTGCTCCTCCAACCGGCTGCCCACCGGCAGCGGGTCCGGCAGCGACACCCCACCGCTCAGCTGGTCCGCCGACAGCTCACGACCCAGGTCGGTCAGCGCGAGCGGGTTGCCACCGGCCGCCGCCACGATCCGCGCCGCCACCCGGCCGTCCACCGGTCCGGCCACCGACTTCAGCAGCTCGACGCCGGCGGTCTCGGGCAGCCCCGTCACGTCGATGACGGGCAGCCCCACCAACCCGGGCACCTCGCCGCGCGCGGCGAACACCAGGCCGACGCCCTCGGCGTGCAGGCGTCGCGCGACGAAGGCCAGCACGCCCGAGGACTCCTCGTCGAGCCACTGCGCGTCGTCCACGCAGCACAGCACCGGGCCGCGTTCGGCGACCCGCGCCAGCAACGTCAGCGCCGCCAGCCCCACCAGGAAACGGTCGGCGGGCGGTCCGTCGTCGAACCCGAACGCCACCCGCAGCGCGCCCCGCTGGGCGGGTGGCAGGTCGTCCACGTCGCCGTGCAGCGGGACCAGCAGCCGGTGCAGGCCCCCGAACGGGAACCCCGCCTCGGACTCCACCCCGGCCACCCTGACCACTCGCAACCCGGCTGCCGAACCCGTGACGTGGTCGAGCAGGGCCGTCTTGCCGATGCCCGGATCACCGCGCAACACCAGAACCCCGCTCAGGCCGTCGCGCAACGCCCGCACCACCCCGTCGAGCGCCGCGCACTCGGCCGCCCTGCCCCTGAGCATCGTGACCACGTCAGCACCGTAGGGAGGAAGCCGATCACCGGTGCGGGCTGTGCGTGCACGGTGGGCGGCCCACCGTGCACACTGGTCGGCAGCGCGCGCGAAGGTGGGGGTGATGGCCTACATTCTCGACACCGCCGACCTCCCGGCCCGGGATCGGGTCGAGGCGGTCCGGTCCGCGATGGCGCGCGCCTCCGCACCCTGCCAGGTCATCCACGAGAACCCGGACGACGACGTGCACGCCCGCCTCGGCGTCTGGGACCTGGGCAGCACCAACGTGTTCACCACCCACGCCACCGGGATCCGCCTGCTGCGCACCGGGAAACAGGCCAAGCAGGACGCGATGCCGGTCGTGGCCCTGTCGGTGCAGCAGCGCGCGCGAGGCCGGCACGAGCAGTTCGGGCGGCGGCGGGTCGTCGCGCCCGGCGAGCTGATGGCCGTCGACCTGTCCGCGCCCTACGACTTCTCCTGGTCCGGACCGGGAGGCGCGGGCTGTCTCCAGGTGCCCGTGGACCACCTGGGCCTGCCCGTCGACGTCGTCCGGCGCGCCATCGCCGACCTGCCGCGCAGCCCCCTGCACCGGCTCGTGACCGACCACATCGCCCACCTCGTCGCGAACGCCGACCGGCTGGCCGCCGACCCCGCCGCGCCGGCCCTCGGCGCGGCGAACGTCGAGCTGGCCCGCGCGCTCCTGCTGTCGGCCGGACAACCCGACCGGCACGGCCGCGCCGCCCTGGCCGAAACCCTGCTCACCCGCGTCCGGACGTATGTCCGCCGGCACCTGACCGACCCCGACCTGAGCCCGGCCGCGATCGCCGGGGCGCACCACATCTCGGTGCGCCACCTGTACCAACTGTGCGCGCGGGCCGGGTTCAGCCTCGAACAGTGGATCATCGAGGAACGGCTCGCCGGCGCTCACGACGAACTGGCCCGCGCCACCGACGCCCACCGGACCGTCGCGCTGACCGCCCGCCGCTGGGGGTTCGCGGACCCTGCCCACTTCACCCGCCGCTTCCGGGCCCGCTACGGCCTGACACCGGCCGAGTGGCGACGGGCCGCCCGAACCGACAGCTGACCTCCGACCGACGCTGGCGCCCACCGACCGCGGACGGCCGGCGACAGCCGCGAACGCAGGTGTCGTGGTACCGGTTTGCGCCGGTGACCGCGACGTCACGAGGTCGGCCGAGCGGGATGAACACCGCGCGGTACTCGTGGTTGTCGGCGTTCTTCACGGCCTGGGCGGGCTTGCTCCGACGCGGGCGCGCACGACTGCGACGGTCGCCGGCGGTACGGGGGTGGCCGGGGTGATCGCCCACCGCCATCAGGACGGGTACCGCACCGGACATGCCGGCTGCACCAGGTCTGATCCAGGTCGCTTGCGTTCGTGGCCGTCATGTCGACATGGGGGCCGAAGCCTGGCGGAAGGCGATTTCCGGCATACGCCGAACGTGTACCGAAGTTTTCCCGGACGGCGCAGGGGCGCACACTCACGGTTTACCTGTCCGCAGTTCTCGCAAAGCCGACCCGCAAACTTGTCGTAAATCGTCGTGGTGCCGGCCGGAATAGTAGGCTACTGGTCGCACCGGAAGATGACCTTGAGTTACGTGGCCGTGTTTGGACGCCCGCAGCCGTGGAATCATGCCTGGTCAACGCCTCGTGGGTGACGTAGAGTTGCGCCGCGCGACCAGTCGCACACCCTCCGGTTTCATTCTTTGACATTTGCGTCCCGCACGAGAACGATGTCCGCAAAAATGTATGTTGCTTTCACAGCGGCAGGGGTGTGCACTGACGTCTCCCGTTATTTTCCGATCTGCCGCGTACTTCCCGAAGAGGAATGTGAGCCTCCCATGAGTGTTGAAACCTTTCAGAGATCGCGCCGCCGCAGAGGTGGCTGGCACCGGCGGCTGGCCATGACGGCAGCGGTGTCGGTGGCGTCGGCGGGGCTGCTCGCCGTGGGCGCGCAGCCCGCCTCGGCGGCGGTCGTCACCCACCCGTTCGCCTACGTCGCCAACAGCGGCGCGAACACGGTCACCGCCTACGACGCCACGACCGCGACGGTGGCCTCGACGATCGTGGTCGGCTCCACGCCGCTGGGCCTGGTGGCCACGCCGGACGGCGCGCGGGTCTACGTCGCCAAGCTCAGCGGCGGCGTGTCGGTGATCGACACGGCCGCGGGCGCGGTCGTGGCGTCCATCGCGGTCGGTTCACAGCCCATCGGGATCGCGATCACGGTCGACGGCACGCGGATCCTGGTCGTCAACAGCGGGTCGAACTCCGTGTCGATGATCGACACGGCCACCAACGCGGTGACCGCGACCGTCACCGTCGGCGCCAACCCCACCAGCGTGGCCATCAGCCCGGACGGAGCCACCGCCTACGTCACCAACGACGCCTCGGGCACCGTCTCGGTGATCGACACCGCCACGGCGACGGTGACCGGCACGATCAACCTCGGGTTGACCCAGCCGGCCGGCGTGGCCATCACCCCCGACGGTGCCACCGTCTACGTCGCCCGGTACGGCGCCGGCACCGTGGCCGTGATCGACACCGCCACGAACGCCGTCACCGGCAGCATCACCGTCGGCGCGGTCCCGTCGGGCGTCGCGGTCAGCCCCGACGGCACCCGCGCCTACGTCGCCAACATCGGCCCCGACACGATCTCGGTGATCGACACGGCCACCGACACCGTCACCGCCACCGTTCCGGTCGGGAGCAACCCGAGCCGGGTGGCCGTCACCGACGACGGGTCCACCGTGTACGCCACCAACAACGGCGCCGGCTCGGTGGCCGCCATCAACACCGCCACCAACACCGTCACCACGACCTTCGCGGTCGGCTCCGGCCCGTTCGGCGTGACCACCGCGAACGTGGTCCAGCCGAGGGTCACCGCGATCAGCCCCACCACGGGACCGACCGCGGGCGGCACGAGCGTCACCATCACCGGCACCAGCCTGGCCGCGGCCACCGCCGTCCGGTTCGGCGCCACGCCCGCGACCTCGTTCACCGCCGTGAACGACACCACCGTCACCGCCACCGCCCCGGCCCACGCCGCCGGCCCGGTCGACGTCACCGTCACCACCCCGACCGGCGTCAGCACCACCTCGGCCGCGGACCAGTACACCTACCTCGACCCCGCCCCGGTGATCAGCGCGGTCGACCCGGCCACGGGCCCGGCGGCCGGAGGCACCCCGGTGACCATCACCGGAACCCACTTCACCGGCGCCACCGCCGTGGCCTTCGGCGGCACCCCCGCCACCTCGTTCACCGTCGTCAACGACACCTCCATCACCGCCACCGCGCCCGCGGGCACGGCCGGCACCGTCGACGTCACGGTCACCAACGCCGGCGGCACCAGCGCACCGGGCAGCGGGTACACCTACGTCGCCGCTCCCGCCGTGACCGCCCTCGACCCGACCAGCGGACCCACCGCGGGCGGCACCGCCGTCGCCATCACCGGCACCGCCCTCACCGGGACGACAGCGGTGAGATTCGACGGTGTCGACGCGACCTCGTTCACCGTCACCAGCTCCACCTCCATCACCGCAGTCGCCCCCGCCCACTCCGCCGGGACCGTCGACGTCACCGTCACCACCGTCGGCGGCACGAGCGCGGCCACCGCCTCCTCCCGCTACACCTACGCCGACGCCGACCTGTCGGTCTCGGTCACCGACTCCGCCGACCCGGTGTCCCTGGGCGGCGATCCGTACACCTACACCGTCACCGCGGCCAACGCCGGACCCAGCACCGCCACCGGCGTGACGGTGTCCACCACCCTCAGCGGCGCGTCCACGACGATCAACTCGGCGACCCCGTCCCAGGGATCGTGCACGACCGGCGCCGCCACCGTGTCCTGCACGCTCGGCACGATCGCCGGCTCCGGCTCGGCGAGCGTGACCATCTCCGTCACCCCGTCGACGTCCGGCACCGCCACCGCCACCGCCGCGGTCTCGGCCACCGAACCCGACCCCGTGCCCGCCAACAACACCGACACCGAGTCCACGACCGTCGACAACGCCCTGGGCTGCACCATCGTGGGCACCGCGGGCAACGACTCCCTCAACGGCACCAACGGCAACGACGTGATCTGCGGCCTGGGCGGCAACGACACCATCACCGGCGGCAACGGCACCGACACGATCCACGCCGGCACCGGTGACGACGTCCTGGTCGGCGGCAACGGCGCCGACACCCTCTACGGCGGCCTCGGCAACGACACCAGCAAGGGCGAGTCGCTGCTGGACAGCCTGCTGGGTCTGTTCGACAACGGCGACGACACCATCGACGGCGGCCCCGGCAACGACAACCTCGACGGCCAGAACGGCAACGACACCCTGATCGACCACGACGGCACCGACACCATGGCCGGTAGCCTCGGCAACGACACCATCGACGTCCAGGACGGCATCGGCGGCGACACCGCCAACGGCGGCCTGGGTACCGACACCTGCACCGTCGACGGAGGCGACACCACCAGCAGCTGCTGACCGACCACCTCCCCCTTCGCCGCGGGACGACCGGGCACATCCAGCCGTCCCGCGGTGACCACCGCGCCGGGTCTGGATTGCGCGGGTCTTTGGGCGGTTGCCCGCCCGGACAGTCGGCACCGGTCGACTCCACCCGCAACTCCGAACGGCTCCCTCATCACCACAGGCCCATGGTCCGCTGGTCCATGATCCGCGTCACCAGCCGCCGACTCGCCCAACACCAGTAGCTCGGAAACAGCCGCTCAGCCTCTGGGCGTTCACCCGCGCAGGATTACTCGGGGAGGCTTGGCGCGCATGAACTCGCCGGGTATCGCCGGTTCGTCTGTCTGCGGGCCTACGGAATGCTCAGCTCGGACCCGATGATGAGGTTTCGCACATCGTGGGGCGCTGTGGCCAGGTAGTGGCACAGCAGGTCCGCCGCGGCCTTGGCGTCGGCGAGTGCTCGGTGAGCCGTGACGTGAGCGGCCGGTGTGCCGATACCGGTCAGGCAGTCGTGCAGTTTGCGGCGGCCTGCCTGGTGGACGTGGTTGTCGAGTTTCATCGTGCACAGTGTCGCGCTCGGGGAGAACGGCGTGCTGGTGCGGGCGAACTCCGCGTTCAGGAAGCTCAGGTCGAACGAGGCGTTGTGGGCTACGACGACGGCGCCGTTCAACTGGGCGGCCAGGGCGGGCGCCACGTCGGCGAATACGGGTGCACCGACCAACTCCTTTTGCGTGATGCCGTGGACCTCGCTGGCCGCGAGTCGGCGTTGTGGGTCGACCAGCGAGCTCCACTCGCCGAGGACGGTGCCGTCGGGGGCTATGCGGATGACCGCGACCTCGATGATCCGGTCCTTGCGCCAAGCCGCGAAGCCGGTGGTTTCGACGTCCACGACCGCATAGGCGGTCGGGGCGGCGAAGAGAGGTGGCGGAACGGAGGGGATTCCGGTGATGAGGTCGGCGTCGTGTTCGGGCAGCCGGTCGACGAGGTTGGCCAGCGTGGAACGGGCCCCGGCCATGTCCAGGCACCCGGCGGCGTAGCCCCTGGTACGCAGTGGCTTGCCGAGATGGACGTCGTGCTTCTCGACTGCGGTGTCGGGCAGCGAGGCGGCGATGTCCTCGGCGGTGGTGTCATCCTCCAGCAACAGTTGCTGGAGGACCGCGCGCAGCTGTGCCGGTGTGCATTCGGGCACCGTGAAGGCGATGCCGTCGCGGACCGGCGACGCGCCCGCACGGGTCAGCCAGGCTGTCAGGGTGTTGAGAATCCGGTCGCCGCGCCAGGGAAAGACGATGGTGTCTTTGCCCTTGGCCAGCGCGGGCTTCTGGGCCAGGTCGAAGCGGCGGTAGGCCGCGCGTCCTTCGTCGAAGAGGCGTTGAGCGGTGGCGTCGAGGTAGCCGGGGATGTCGTCGGACTCGTACCAGGCGCGCATCCGACGGCGGACTTCGTCGTGGATCTCGGCACGGCCGCCGGCGAACCGGGGTGCCCGTCCGCCATGCGAGGGCTCCACCTGGATCAGGGCCGCCTGGTCATCGACGGAGACGATCTTCCAGCGCCTGCCCGCGAAGATGACGAGCGAACCGACTTCGGTGGGTGTGGTCACGTGCAGCACGCCGAGGGTGCGAGAGCCGTGGACCAGCCGGTACTCCTGTTTCTCCGCGAAGACAGCGTAGAACGAGTAGTGGTTGACGATCCGCTCGCCCACCCTGCCGAGCAACAGCAGACCGTCAGGTTCCTGCTGGACGAGTTCGGTTCGGCCGAGGTCGCGCAGCACGGAGGCAAAGGTGGTCTGGTCGATGTGCGCGAACGGCCCGGAGTGGCACAGCGCTTGGAACAGCTCGACCGGGTGCGCTCCCTGGTGCTGGGCGATGACGGACATGATCTGCTGGACGAGCGTGGACAGGTGCAGCGCGGACGTGTCCGCAGGCTCGTACCACCGCTCGATCAGCAGGCTCATCATCGCCACGGCCTGGAACAGTTCCGCACGCAGTTCGTCCTGGGGCGCGATGTCAGCAGTGATCTCCTGAGCGGTCACGTACATGCGCAGCACGGCCGGCTCGCCACGACGTCCAGAGCGACCGATGCGCTGGCGCAGGCTCGCCACCGAGGGTGGCGCCCCGATCTGGGCGACCGAGCTGAGAGTGCCGATGTCGATGCCCATCTCCAGCGTGGAGGTGCACAGCACGGTAACGGGCCGATTGCCCTTGAGCAGGTCTTCGACGTGCTCCCGCACGTCTTTGGCGAGGCTGCCGTGGTGGGGGAAGAACTCGTTGGGCACGGCGCGTTCCTCACTGCGGCGGCGCAGGCGGTCGGCGTACACCTCGACATCTCCGCGCCGGTCGAAGAAGACGAGGTTGTTGCCACCGCGCAGGGTGGTGAACACGTGTTCGCCGATGCGCTCGACGGAGGTACCGCCGTCGGTCTCGTCGTCCTCGATGGCGGGCGCCTCGTTGACGTACCCGCGGATTATGACGCTGGTGTCTCCGCTCTGGTGCGAGGACGTCAGGAGGTGAACGGCTTGGCCGTTGCCGGGACGCAGGTAGTCGCGCGCCGACTCCATGCTGCCCAGGGTGGCCGACAACCCGATGCGGGGAACACGACGCCGGGTCGCCAGCTCGACGCGGTGCAGCAGGGACTGGAGTTGCGCACCCCGCTCGGTGCCGGCGAACGAGTGCATCTCGTCGATCACGACCCACCGCAAGGCTCGCAGCAGCCGGCTGATCTCCATGCCGCGCAGGATGAACATGGCCTCCAGCGACTCCGGCGTGATGAGCAGGATGCCGTCGGGCTTGGTGAGGACCTTCGCCTTGGCCGAACCGGGCACGTCGCCGTGCCAGCGGTGCACCGGCAGGTCCAAGTCCTCGCACAGCTCGTCGAGTCGGCGGTGCTGGTCGTTGATCAACGCCTTGAGCGGTGACACGTAGAGCACCCGGATACCGCCGTCGTCCACCTCGTCGAGCAGGGCGGAGCAGATCGGCAGGAAAGCTGCCTCCGTCTTGCCCGACGCGGTGGCCGCGGAGACGATCACGTCCTCGGTCCCCTTGAGCACCAGGGGGATGGCTTGCTCCTGCACATCGTTGAGCCTCGGCCACCCCTGCCGGTGGATCCAGCGCTGGACCTTCTGGTGGAGGCGGAAGAACTGGGATGATCCCGGCGGGGTGTCAGAGGCGGAAGGTGGCCAGCTCATCGTCCACTCTCGACTCGTCCTGCGCTGCGGGCTCCAGCGGTGCGAGGTCGGGATTGCGCTCCGCCTCGAGCACCACCCCGCCGACGAGCGGTTCCCACGGCAGGCCCGGGTTGTGCTCCAACACGGACAACAGGTTGAGGAACTCGCGGATCGTGGTGCGGGGTGTGCGGAAATAGGCGTCGCCGATGTTCTGCGAGCAGTGGCGCATGAACGCGTGCAGCGCCGCATCGGGCACGAGGTACTGCGTCGGATCGCCCGAGGCGTGCACGTGGCGCAGCTTGGTGAGCAGGATGTAGAAGTCCTCCTGGGTGAGGTTGCCCAGCCGCAGCACCGGGCCGGAGTGGTCCACCAGGCCGTTGGCGGCGAAGGCGTTCTCCGCCAGACGAGACTGCAGCGCCTCGTAGGAGTACAGGCCGCGACGGGTGTCCATGAGGAACTCGGGCGTGCCGCCGAACAGGAAGCCGACGTGGGTGCTGATGCCCTGGAGGCTGTCGTTGACGATGCGCAGGATCTGTTCGTAGTTGGCGGAACGGGCCTGCGCGGAAGTCAGCTTGTAGAGGTTGACCATTTCGTCCAGGCAGACCAGCAGACCGGTGTAGCCGGCCATGCACACGAAGCGCGACAGCAGCTTGAGCTGGTCGTAGAAGCTCGAATCGTCCACGATCGTGCGCACGCCGAGCGCGGCTCGGGCCTCGGTCTTGGTGGTGAACTCGCCTCGCAGCCAGCGCACCGCGTCGATCTTGAGCTGTTCGTTGCCGGTGTCGTGGCCCCGCCAGTAGGCCTCCACGACGGTGCCGAAGTCGTAGCCGCCGACCAGCTCGGACAGCTCGGCCATGCGCTGCCGGATCACGTGCTCCGGTGACGTGCCCTGTTCGCGGGCGGTGGCGAGTGCCTGGGAGACGAAGCGCTCCACGATGCCCGCCAACGCGCCGCCGTCCGGCTTGGCCGAGGTGGAGGTGTTGCGGGCCAGCTCGGCGTAGAGACTCCGGGCCTGGCCGCCGGTGGCGTGCAGGCGGCGGTCGGGGGCAAGGTCGGCGTGCATGGTCACCAAGCGCTTCTTCAGCGCGGCGGCTCGGACCAAGTTCAGGAAGAACGTCTTGCCGGAGCCGTACTCCCCGATGACGAAACGGGCCGTGGAGCCGCCGTCGGCGACGCTGTCGAGGTTGCGCAGCAACGACTCGACCTCGCGTACACGCCCTACCTGGACGTGCTGCTGACCCGAACGGGGCACGACGCCCGCCCGCAGCGACTGGATGATCGCGTCGCGGTCGCGCGGCCGGATGCGTGTGTCGTTCATGCGAGCAGTTCTCCCAATGCGTAGTCGTTGATCAGGAGCCGGTCGCCGTCGTCCTCTACGACCGGTTCGTCGGCGGCGTCGACCGCCGCTTCGTTCAGCACGTCCAGCGCGCCCTCGGGCATCAGGTTGGCCTCGGCACAGAGAGCGTCGAACTCGAGACGGGTCCAGGACGGTCGCGTGGACAGTTCCCTCAACAAAGTGGAGTGGGCGGCGTCGAGAAGTCCGACGAGGTCCACCGCGACCACTGGTGCGGGTGACGGTGGCGCCGCATCTTCCGGCTCCTCGGCGAAGACTTCGGCGAGAAGGGCGGCCACAGCCGCGCTCTCCCTCATCGTCGCCTCTACCAGGGCGGGATCGAGGCGCATGACTCCGACCGGCAGGTCGGGCGTCGGCGGAGGCGGGATGAGATAGCCGGTCGGGCCGGTATCCGCGGGCATGACGACCACGGGTTCGACGGCCGGAGCGGGGCGGGTGGACGCAGAGGTGAGGGCGTGCAGTTCGGCGTACACGGCGTCCGGCTCCTGCCCCAGCAACTTGTAGATCTTGCGCAGCGTGTCGACCTCGGCGGGTGAGACGACACCGTCGGCGGCGGCGATCGCGGTCGCGAACTCGGCGACGTGGGCGCGTTGGCCATCAGTCAGCACACCCAGTCGTTTGGTGAGCCCGGTCAGCTTCAGCTTCGACGCCAGCAGCCAGTCCAAGTGGGCGGTCAGCCTGATCCGCTCCCCCGGGGTCAGGTGCAGGCTCGTCTCCAGATGGGAGACCAGGTGGTCCCGTTCGGCGGTGGACACGTCGTCGTCGGCGGCGGAGACCACGGCGGCGAGGTGCAGCAACGTCGCGGCGGCGGTGTACTCGGGCGTCGTGGTCGCGGATTGCGCAGCTGTGACGCGGAACAGCACGGCCGCTCCCGCGCTCTGCAACGGACCGCCCAGGCGCACATCGGGCTCGATGCCGATGCCGAACTTGTCCAGCAGTTGCGCCAGACCGACCGCGTCGGCCTTGGCGAACTTGCCAGGGGTGCGGGCCGGCCACAGGGAGGTCAAGTCCGCCAGCTCGAGCCGGGCCTGCCGCACGTCGTCGGGAAGGGTCCGGTCGACCAGTTCACGCAACGGGCGCAGACCGGCGAGGTCGCCAGTGAACAGCTCGTCTGGCAGGAGGGCCAGCGCGGGCAGCGTTCCCGCCGCCTCGGGTCGACGACCGATCAGACGGCTGTACGCGTCAAGGTCGTCCGTGCACGAGTCCACCAACGCCTTGAGCACCTTCGTCGGCGCGGCGGAGGTGAACACGTCCGGCACGTCCAAGTGCCACGTCGTGCTGCGGAGACCGCCGCTCGCCGGCCGGTAGGAGAAGTCCACCCGGCTCTTGAGCGAGCGGATGCGAAGGCCGTCGGGACAGCGGGCACGGTAACGAGTGGTGAACAGCGCGCGGAACTCGTCCGGGCACCGGGTCGCGGGCGTTCGCGCATAGATCTCCGGGTGCAGCATGGCCCACGACCACGCCCATTCCACAGGCAGCGGACGCCCCTCGGCGGCGAAGCGACCGAGGCCGACGCGCAAGGTGAGCGGCGGAGGCCACTTGTCGTGCTCGGCCGGGTCGGGGGCGGGGCCCACTCCCTTGCTGATCAGCGCGCGCAAGGCCTGCTGGAACTCGGTCGCGTACTGGCGGAACGACGAATTGCCGCCGTAGACGGTCAGCAGGCGCACGACCTCGCTCAGGATGCGCGGCAGGTCGGCTCGCGCGGCCGGATCCTGCTGCGCGTCGACCAGCGCACGGCGCTCCAGGCCGTAGAAGTACAGGAAGACATAGCCGATGTAGGCGTCGGCCGCCCACCGGCCGCCCTCCAGCCACAGCAGGTACGCAGCTCGGCTCCGTGGCGTGATCGAGTGGTAGGCGGGCCAGTAGTCCATCTCCTGACCCGCGAAGTCCGGCTTGCGCCAGTCGATCGGCAGTGTCGGGTCGATGACCTCGACGTTCCCGCCGGACACGACGTCGCTCCTGGTGAGCCGTCCGAAGTAGACCATCCCGGGCAGAGTCCGACCTGCCAGCGATGTCGTCGCACCGACTGGGACCCAGGAATGCCCGGACACCGCAGGACGGCGGGGCGAAGCAGGTTGCGGTGGGCGCGGATGCGGTGCGGCGACGGGCTGTGGCGGGTACGGCGCGGAAACCTGCGGTGGTACGGGCGGAAGGTATCGAGGTGGCGCGATCGCGGTGGCCCCGCCCCCGAACCTCTGCCGCAGCCGGTCGAACAGTCCCACTCGGCCCCCTCAGGTGTCGCACCGTAGCCGCGCGGACGGCCTCCAGAACGGTGACAGCGGTTACGTCGCGTCAGCTCCATTCGGCGTTAGCGCCCTAACGGGTGAACTACGTCAGTGGGATTTTCGCCTTGTCGCAGCAACCACCCACTACGCGAGGATCGCTCGCGCGGGCCGATAGATGACCGATGTAGCGCTATGGAGGACAGCCGCGATGTGCGGGCCATGGAGTTTTCGCGTGATCATCACTCGGCGCTGCTGCCCGCGGTCCGCACGTGCCGGTCGAGTGGCCGGCGGTGACCGGGGTGCGGATCGTGCACGCTGCCGACATCCACCTCGACAGTCCCCTGCGTGGGCTCAGCAGGTTCGCTGACGACGACCTCGCCCGGCGGTTGCGGTTGGCGTCGCGACGCGCGATGGAGAACCTGGTGAGGTTGGTGGTCGACAAGGGCGCCCACGCACTCGTGCTGGCCGGGGACATCTACGACGGCGACTGGCGCGACTACGCGACAGGTCAGTTCTTCGCCCGGCAGATGGACGTCTTGGACCAGCACGGGGTGCACGTCTTCATGGTCGCCGGCAACCACGACGCAGCCAGCGTCGTCACGAAAGCCCTGCCCTTGCCCGGCAACGTCACGGTCATGAGCACGGACAAGGCGGAGACGATCACCGTCGACGACCTCGGCCTGGCCGTCCACGGTCAAGGCTTCGCGTCGAAGGCCGTCGATGAGAACCTGGCGCTGTCCTACCCCGATCGCGTCGAAGGACTGGTGAACGTCGGCATCCTCCACACGGCGGTCTCGGGGGCGGAGGGGCACGCGAGGTACGCTCCGTGCTCGCCCGCGGACTTGGAGCGCAAGGACTACGAGTACTTCGCCCTTGGCCACGTACACACCCGACGAGTGGTGAACAAGGGCCACCGAGTGGCGGCGTTCTCGGGCAACTTACAAGGCAGGCACGCGAATGAGACGGGCCCGAAAGGTGCCTTGATCGTGGACTTGGCCGTTGACCAGGAGGCGGTCTTGTCCTTCGAGCCGCTCGACGTGGCCCGTTGGGAGAAGGTCGAGGTGGATGCCACCGGCTTGCGATCGATCGATGAGGTGTTCGATTCCGTCGAGCGCCGCCTGGCCGAGGCACGGACGATCACCGGCGACCGCCCGCTGCTGGCCCGCGTCACGATCACCGGTGAGACCGCCGTGGCCGGAACGTTGAGCGATCGCGTCCGGTTGACCGAGACGGTGCGCTCCATCGCGGAGCGCGCCGGCGTCACCCTCGAAAAGGGCGTCTCGCAGGCGCGACCCCCACGAGCCGACGGCAACGTCGAGGACCGGTTGCTCGATGCCGTCCGCCAACGGGGCCGGGAGTTGACCGCAGACCTCGGTCTCGTCCACGAAATGGCGAAGTGGCCCGACCGTGACTTCGGCCTCGAACTGCGCCGGAGTGGCCTGCTCGACCTGCGCGACGACGACGTGCTGCGCCGAATCACCGCTACGGCCCTGGACGCCCTGGTGGCCAAGCTGTCCCCCGAGGTGAGCTGATGCGCGTGAGAACGCTCGAACTCGCCCGCTACGGGGCCTTCGAAGACAGGTCCGTCGACTTCGGCTCCGACCTGAGCCTCGTCCTCGGCGGCAACGAGACCGGCAAGACCACTACTCTGGACGCCCTGGCCGACCTGCTCTGGTCGATCCCGCTCCACTCATCGCGCAGCTTCCGCTTCAGCAGGCAAGCACTCGTGCTGCGCGCCACCCTCTTCCTGCCGGACGAGGTGGAACTGCGCGTCGAGCGCGTCGCGAGCGGCCTGAGCGACATCGCGACGGGTGCCGGGATCACGGCGGTGTGGCAGGGCGAGGGGGACGATCGCGCCCGGTGGAAAACCTCGTTCGGGCTGTCGCACGAAGCTCTGCGCGCCGGTGGGCGTGATCTGTGCCAGGCACGAGGCGACCTGGCGTCGTTGATCTTCCAGGCGCGCAGCGGGCACTCGGTCCGCGGCATACTCGAAGACCTATCGGCACGAGCCGACACGCTGTACAAGAGCCACCGCAACAACAAGAACGTCGAGGCACGCCAGGCGCTCGCCGAGTACCAGGACGCCGTGTCCGAGACAGAACAGGCGATGGCGCGCGCTCATCACGTGATGGAGGTGCGGGCGGCCGTGGAACGGGCTGCGGGTGATCTGGCCCTGCGGCGTGCCGAGGCCGACAGAGCCAGGGCCGGGCACGACACGTGGAGCGCCAAGCTCAGGGTCGTGGGCGAGGTCCGGGACCTGGCACGCACGCGAGCCCGCGCAGCAGAGCTGCGTGCCGCCGGACCATGCCTGGTGGGAGACGACCTCGCGGTGTGGGACGACGCGACCCGGCGGCTCCGGTCGCTCGACGACGACCTGGCGGACGTCGAGCGACAGAGGAAGGCGGTGGAGGAGCAGTCGGCGGCCATCACCGTCGAGCACGATGTCCTGGCCGAGCAGTCGGCGATCACCCTGCTGGTCCACGAGTGCACAGCACGGGTCGAAGGCATGGCCACCGCCGGGAAATCACTGTCCGATGCCGATCTGCTGGACACCGAGGCTCGGGCGCTGCTCTTCAGCCTCACCGGTGTCGAGAACCTGCGGGTCGAGGACGCGCTGTCCCGTCTGTGGCTCGGCGAGGATCGAATCGCCGAGTTCGACACCGTCGCGTCCCAACTCGACAACGCGAACGCGGCGTTGTCCTCCTCCGAGAAAAGGGTGGCCACCGCTCTCGACCAGGAGGCGGCCGAGAGCTGCGATTCTGCCGCAGCGCCGACAGAATCCGTCTCGGCACTGCGCGAGGCGCTCGAATCGCTGAAGGCCGCAGATTCGGCGCCGATGGCGTTCGACGAAGCACTGCACGCGGCGCACAAGGCGACGACCGAGCGCGCCGAACTGCTCAACCGAGCAGGTCTTCCGGTTCACGCGGACATCGGCGACGTTCCGTCGCTGGACGCGGCCAAGACCAGCGGCGACCAGCTCATCGCGTGCGAAGAAGCACTACGTACCGCGCGTTCCGGAGCGGAGCGCGCCACACACCGGGTCGGCGAGCTCGAACAAGGGTTGCGCACGAGCGCTGATCGCGACGTCCCGGACCCCGCCGCGGTCGTGAGCGCACGCGCCGAGCGGGACAGGCTCTTCGACAACGTTGTGCGGGCGTGGGTGGCGGGCATGTCCGCATCGCGCGCACCGGGCCTCCCCGTGGAGGCGGAGCGCGCCATCCGACACGCCGACTCCATGGCCGACCTGATTTCCGAGCACCGGCAGGCGGCCGCGTCACGATCGGCTCTGGTCAGCCAGCTCGCGGCGGCACGCGTCGAGTCCGGCGCCGCCGCAGCGGCGGTGGAAGCCGCAGAGTCCGCACTGGCGCTGGCACGGCAGAACTGGACAGCAGTCTGGCAGCCGACAGGTGTAACCGCTCCTCCGCCCGCCGAGGCGATCGCACACCGTGCTCTGTTGATCGACGCACTGGCCGCCGAGGGCAGGGCTCGGACGGCACGGGACCTCGGGGAGAGCCTGCGTCCCCTCGTCGAGCAGCAGCGCACCTACCTGGCAGAGTTGCTCGCACAAGCCGGACGTCCGCGTCCCGGTGCCGTTCTGGACATGCTGGTGACGGCTGCGGAGAACGTGCTCTCCGAGGACGCCGAGGCGCGAGGATCGCGTGCCGTCGCGCAGCAGATGCGGAAGCTGCGGGAGGCCGCGCAGTTTGATCGCGACCAGGCACTGGCGACTCGCGATTCGATCGAGGCGAAGTGGGTCTCCGCCTTCCTGACCGTCGGACTGCCCATCATGAGTCCGACGGGGTGGTACCGACGACGGGACGTCGTGACGCGGGCCCATGGCCTGCACGCCGACGCGAACCGCCACCGCGAAGAGGCTCACGTGCACCGCGAGCGCTACCGGCTCTTCGCCGAGGAACTCTCCCGGGTGGCCGCGCTGCTGGACGTCGACGTGGCCGCTGATCCCACCGAAACCACCGCCCTGCTGTCCGACCGCCTGCGGGCAGCGCAGCAGGCCAAGACGACATCGGAGAACTTCGAGCACCAACTGACCGCGTTGAAGGCGAGGGTCGAACACACGACACGACAGCGGGAATTCGCTTCCGAGGAGTTGGCGGTGCTCCACCACCGTGTCGGCTCTGACGACCTCGACCACGCTGCAGGACGAGGACGCCTCCTCGTGGACCACGAAGAACGGGCTGCGAAGCACACCGAGGTGATCAGGGCGGCGCTGCCGGACCTCGACATCGACCAGTTGGTGTCCGATCTGGCAGAGGTCGACACCGAGTCCGTGCGTGCCGCAGCGGAATCCGCCGAACGACTCGCCGACACGGCGACCGAAGCTCGTGAGAGGACGGTCGGGGAGCACGCTCGGCTGGAGCAGCAGTACCGCGAGCTGACCACGCGTCCCGGAGCAGCGGAGCTGCACGCCAAGGCCGAGGAGAAGCTGGCCGTGCTGGCCGAGCACGTCGAGGAGTACCTGGACGTCGAGATCCAGCGGACGGTTCTGCGAAGTGAACTGGAAGCTCACGAGCGCAAGCACGCCTCTCCGCTGCTCGACGCGGCGGGTCGCATCCTCGAACAGCTCACCGAGGGCCGGTACGTCGCGCTGCGTGCCCAGCACGGCAAGGACGGGCGATCGCTGCGCATCGTGGGAGCCGACGAACACGCGCACGCACCTGATGAGCTGTCCGAGGGAACCGCGGACCAGGCGTTTCTCGCATTGCGGCTCGCGGGCATCGCGTCCCTCCAGGAGAGCCGTGTGGCCCGCGGATTGCCCACGCTGCCTGTCGTTCTGGACGACGTGCTGATGACGTTCGACGACGCGCGTGCCGCTGCCGCTCTCCGGGTCATGGCCGAATTGGCCAAGCGCTGGCAGGTCATCGTGCTGAGCCACCACACCCACATCAGTCAGCTGGCGGCGGGGTTGGGTCTCGACAACGTGACCGTGTCGGAGCTGGTGGAGCCGGCGAAGTTGGAGCCGACACGCGGCCCCGAGGAAGTGCGCGCCGCGGTACGCGAGGGCACGGCCTTGGAGGAGGTCGCGCCGACTCAGCCCACGCGCCCCACCATCGCGCAGGACTTGACGAGCGTGCGGACATGGGCACGCCAGAACGGATTCCAGGTCAAGGAACGGGGCCGTGTGCCCCATGACGTGATCAAAGCCTACGAAGCGGCGAACGCATGAGCAGACCGAGTGAGCACCTGGATGACACCCAGCCGCGATGGGAAAGCGAAGCGCCAAGATGCACGGCGCGGTGACCTCGCCCGGCACCTGCGCGGCGACCTCGCCGCCGGACCTCCGAATCAGGCTCGCTCACTAAGATCTTCCCCACTGCGATGTCGACCCAGTTGACCGAACACCCGCCCGGCTCACGCGCCGACACCGGACTACGTCGACTCATGCGCTTGCCGTGGGGCCGGATGGAGGGCGACCACGCCGACAGTCGACTGGACGACGGCCGCTGTCTCGAACCGATTGAGGAAGGCCGACTGGTCGACCGAGGGCATCGCGGAGAAGTTGCGCCGGGACGGTGCGGCGAGGATGAGCAGCACGACCCCTGCGAGACTCAAGCCCTCGCGCTCGGGCTTCGCGCACTGACCCGCCGCACCTTCGTCACCACGGGATCTTTTCATCAACGAGTACTACAAAGCAGCTCGATCAGCAGTGATACCTTCGAGCGACACAGCCACAACCGGGACCGTGAGGTCAGCGAGCCAGGTCCCGTCCGGGGCAATTGCCAGCCGATCATGACTCACACAGCTTTCGCGAGAACGGCACAGCCGGGGGTTTCGGTGCCCATCGACCCTGGACGATCGACCCGTCAGGTCGAAACATTCACTGCACTCGCCGCGCAACCCACGACCGTCGACCCCGCCGCTCCGACCGCGACACCGGACCGCCAGGCGCCAGGCGCAGTAGCGCAACGGCAGCGAAGGGCGATACACGTGGTACAGGGACCCGGTCATGGGGCGGTGATGAGATGGCGCACACGTACGAGTTGCCGGATCTACCCGACGGATGGTCTCGCGCGCGGATCGGTCAAGTCGTCGTGCGGACCCGCGCCGCCGAGCACCTGACGTTCGAGGAACTTGTCGAGCGCGAGGTCCGGTCGAGCGTCGAGTTGGGTGACCCGAGGCAACGCGCCGAGTTGGAGGCCGACATCCGCGCGGACTTCCGGCGGCGCGTCGACCAGTACAGCCGAGGGTGCCCGGTCACTTCCGGATGATCAGCTCGGCGACTGCTCTCATGTGCTCGGCGATCACGGTGCCGATGCGGGCACCGTGGCGCTCGTTGATCTTCGATGAGCTCTTCGGGCGCATCGAGGCCAACGAGATGACGCCGACGGGCAGGTCACCGGATCTCTCGTCGAGTCGGATCGGCACGCAGAGGTAGGTCAGCCACCGGTCGCTCCGACCGGCGCGGGTGTCTCCGTCGTCCGGGTAGATGACCGGGCGGCCGGCGCAGAACGCCCTGACCGATTCGTACTCCGAGTCGGCGACGATCTCGGCGTAGCGCATCATCTCCGGGTTGCGCCACAGGCTCGCGGTCGACGCCCACAACCACAGCCGGCCCGTCTCCACCGGGTCTCGCCGGACCCAGATCTCCAGCTTCATCAACTCGCCGTGCGGCACCGACAGCGCGGTCCTGATTCGCTGCAGGGCCGCGTCGAGCGCGTCGTGGTCGGCGTGCTGGCGCTGTTCCAGCGTGCCGTGGCTCTCATGGCTCCACGAGTTCCACCAGGCTCCCAGCCGCTGCCGGTAGGGCCGGGTCGGCAGTTTCGGCACGGCGGGATTTCGACGACGCAGGCAGATCTTGATCTCCGTGACCAGTTGCGCCACCTGGTAGTAGAAGTCGGGCACGACCGCCTGCACTCCGAACGAGCTCATCCGGTCGACCACACTGTCCTTGACGTCGTCCACCGTCGCTTCCGCCCCGGCCGGGAAACCCATGCCCTGCAACGGCACCACGGCGACGCGAATCCGGTCCTCGTCGGCCTCCGGGATGGTCGCGGCCAACGCTCTCAGCAGCGGGGGGTCGGTGAGGCTCGACCCCAGCACGATCACGGAGTGGCGTCTGAACAACTCCTCCAGGACCGCGCTGGAGCGGTCGTAGGCGACCATGTAGTCACGCTCGCTGAGCACCACCGTCGCGCGCTGCCGACCGCCACCGTTGGGGACGTGGCCGTGCAGGTGCAGGATCTGGCCGGGCCGGGTGTGGTCGGCGACTTCGAAACCAAGCGCGGCGTCACGCTCCTCGATCACGGACACGCGCGCTTCCACCGGCGGCAGGCCGACGACCCTCCGACCCAGGTTCAGCAGGTCCACCTCCTGCTGGATGAACTCGTCGTAGTTGGTCGTGGTGAGGAAGAATTCCTTGCCGTTGTCGACGAGTTCAGCGGCCAGGCTGACCACGGCTCGGGCGAGCTCGCCCTGCTGCCACGCCCGCCCGCCGTACAGCAGGGTCCTGATGTCGTTGACGAGCACGGTCTCCCATCCGACCGAACGGTCGGCGTACAGCTTGGCAACGACGGAAGCAGCCTGCAACGGGGTGTTGGTCTTCATGATCGCATCCGCGACCGCGGGCGACTTCTGCCTGCTCAACAGGTTCTCGACGAGGGCCGGCCAACTCAAACCGGTCCGGTCGATCGTGACACCCGCGCCCGCGTAGATCACCAGCGACTGCCGTGCGGCAACACGGTCGATCACCGCGTTCAGATCATCGTCGTCGAAGAACCGACCAGAACTTCGCGAGAAGTACACCGGAACCCACCCCCTCGAAGCTGGTTCGGACCTGATGGTGTGATCGGCACCGGCCGATCCACGTTACCCACCAAGACATACGGTCTACCTGCACGAGACAGTTTCACCCGTTCGCTGCGCATCTCGGAGAGAACGTGCGTTGCGAACCCCGAAAAATCGGGGACAGCAGTGACCACACCCTCCAGGACAGCCATGCCGACCAGCGCGAAGATCCCCCGCCTCACCGCCGGCGACGACAACCCCGGTTCCGGTCTCGGGATGCGAATCGTCGAGCAGCACGCCGACTCTTCGGCCGGCACGTACGAAGTCCCCGGCCCGCAGCGGCCACGACCGGAACTCGGCGACAAAGAAATCGAACCGGCTTTGCCGCACCCGCCGCACGGCGCACAGGTCGACACGATCACCGCAAGGGAACTACTACCCCGATGGGACAAGGTCTTGTCGCACATCTTTTCGAGGAATTCCATTTCGAGTAGAAATAATCAACCGCCGATGCCTCGGAACGGTAACGATGCCGCCATTCCGGTAACGCCTGCCCGACACCTCGGGACATGGTGTTGCAGACGCAGACGGCACTAGTCGCCGACATCGCCTTCCACCGACGAGCCCGCACCAGTACGGAACGCGGATGACAACAGGAGAACGCGTGACACTGCCCATCGTGGTGGACGGCCGTGACGACGGACTCTGGCGCTGGCTGAGCCGAGACCCGGCGCTGGGAGGCCGGATCCGGGCCGTTCCCGGGCGACCGCCGGAATCGACGCTGGGTGCGGAATTCGTCCTGATCGCCGCCGTCACCGTGGTGCCCACCCTGGTCAAAGCCATCCTCGCCTACCTCGCGGAACGCGAGCGGGGACGAGCCGTGAAGCTGCGACTCACCGTCAAGGAGGCTGACGGCAGTCAACGGACGGTGGAACTGACGGGACAGTCGGACGCGGTCGTCGTGACCCGCCTGATGCTCGACGGGGGCACCGGGCACCGCATCGAAGCGACAGAGGACTGACGATGCGGCTCCCCGACCCGGACAAGTCCTACGCCGTGTTCCTCGGCACCACCAAGTACTCCGGGGACCTCGTCGACCGGCCGCTGCCCGCAGTGCGGGGCAACGTCACCGACCTCATCGCCGCACTCACCGACCACGAGCACGGGAGCTTCCTCCCCGACCACTGCATCGACCTCGTCGACGTCGACGACGCCACGCACATCCTCCGGACCATCGAAACCACCGCGCGCAAGGCCACGGACACCTTCCTGCTCTACGTCGCGGGTCACGCCTTCCCGAAGGACCCGGGCGGCAACGAACTGTTCCTCTTCCTCCCCGGCACCGACCTGGCACGCACCCTCTGGTGGCGGGACGCACTGCCCTACGCGGAGATCCGCGACGTCCTGCACCACAGCGTCCCCGCCAACCGCATCGTCATCGTCGACACCTGCTTCGCGGGTATGGCGCTGACCGAGGCGATGGCCGCCGACGCACGACAGCTCTTCGACGTGACCGGTGCCTACACGCTGGCCGCCGTCGGACCGAACAGCCGCGCCATCGCGCTGCGGGACGCTCCGCACACGGTGTTCACCGGTCTCCTGCTCGAACTGCTCACCACCGGCGTACCCGGCCTCGGCGAACTGCTGTCGTTCCCCAGGGTCTTCCCCTACCTGCGGGCGAGACTCCTCGACGAACGACGGGAAGAGCCACACCAGCGCTCCAGCGGAACGGCCGAGCACCTCGGGGTCGTCCGCAACCGCGGCCTCAACGGCGCGTGGGCACTTCCCGAGGACATGGCGCGAGACCTGGTCAGCAGGGAACCCGCCGCGCGCGCGGCGGTGCTGGACAAGTTCGAGGACCTGTTCCACACCGGCACCGCCGCCGTCAAGGTCCGGGTTCGCGCCCTGGTCGTTCCGATGATCGACGACGACAGTCGGATGGTCGCCGAGAAGGCGGCCGACCTGCTGGACCGGTTCCACCCCGACTGGCCACGGAGACCCGGGCGGCGCTCGGCGTTGCACAAGCACCTGACCGATCCGTGGTTGCTCACGTTCTCCCCCGTTCTGGCGGCGGTAGCCACCGTCATGCTATGGCCCGTGGCCAATCTGGCGTCGTTGGCGATCTCCATCCCCGCTGCGGCGTGCGGACACATCGTGGCGGCGGCGATGAGCGCGCGAGTGTCCACACCGGACGGTGTCGGTCACTGAGCAACTGCTCGCAGATTCCTCCCACCGAATCGACAGGGATCCACACATGACTGCTCGACGGACCATTCTCCGAAGAATCATCCCGCTGGTGGCAGCTGTCGTGGTCGTCGCCGCTACGATCGCCATCGTCCGGTTCGTCTCCACCGGCCACGGTGAGGCCGACACCGCGGCCTCCGGCCAGAGCACGGCAGTCGTCCGGCAACCTACTTCCGCCGCCGCGCTTCCCCCGTCCTCGTGGGCCTCGCCGGTCCGCATCGGCATCAACGGGTCGTTGCCGGGGTGGAGCTACCCGTCCTCGACACCGGACGGGTACGACGGTTTCGACGTCGCCCTCATCCGCTTCATCAAGGACAGCCTGCACATCGAGGTGCATCTGGTACCCATGCAACCCGGAGAACGGGAGAAGAGCCTGCTCGACGGCACAGTCGACCTCGTTGTCGCCAACTTCTCCATGGACGGCAAGAGCGTCGCCCGTGAGGGATCGGCGCGCAAGGACGTGCTCGCCTTCGCCGGCCCCTACTTCCGGGACAGGTCCGGGATCATGCTGTCGACGAAGAAGCTCTATGAGTTCACCCACCAGAATGCGACGATCCCGTCGGAACTGGTGTGCGTGGTGAAGGGGACCACCGCCGAGGGGTACATGACGGGCGCCAAGGTGCGGCGGTCGCAGGCCGAGTGCTTCGAGGAGATCGGCAAATCCGACGAGGTGGGCGAGCGCGTCGTCGGCGCGGTGACGGACGAGACGATCGTGGACGCCTACAAGCACGCCAAGGCGAACGACCGCCTTGCGGGCACCGTGATGTGGGACGGACAAGACCACCCGATCAGTCCCGAGATGTATGGCATCGGCATGCGCAAGGGCGATCCCGCGCGGTGCCGCGAACTCGGCGGCGTGATCACAGAGTTTCTTGTCTCGCAGGGCGATCCATGGCACAAGGCGTTCTACGACAGCCTGGGCGCGCAGTCACCCAAGGACCGCAAACCCACAGCGGTCGATCCCACCTACTGCGGCTGACGGGTTGCTCGCCTTCGGAGGAGTCGAACTGGGCGGAAACCTCTCATCGAAGTCTTCGCCCTCATGGCCGGCGCCGGAGCCGGGACTGCGGCCCGCTCGGGGCAGCTTTGGGGAACGCTCGCCCCGGATCGAGAACCCCGTGCCCGATCGGGCGTTCGTTCCGTCGAGCGCGGATACCCGGCAACCGGCCCGACTTGCCCTGGTGTCGCCTGTTCATCTGGGCGCAGGGGCGGGACTCCAGGCATCTGCGACCTCACGGCTTCGCCGCTTCAGCGGCCTAGTGCCCTGTTCGGTAGGGACTTTCGGCAGACGTGCGGTGCCGCCGACTGGAGGACAGTCGAAGCTCGGGGGGATGTGAAGCGCAACGCCGCGGTGACCGCCGCCCGCACAGGGAGAACGCTGTGAAACAACGACGTGACACGTACGAGATCCAGCACCCCGCGCCCAGGACCCACTTCGAGTCGAAGTCCTCGTCAGAAGACGACGCGCACCCGTTACGCCCGTACTCGCCCGGACTCTTATGGGCGGATGGCACGGCCACGGCGTTCGTGGCCGGGCTGCTCGCCGTCGCCGGCATCCTGTTCGCCCGAGGGGCGCTCGACATCGCCGTACTCGCCCCGACCGGCGACGCGGTCGGAGGGACAGCCGGCACCGTCGGCTATGCCGTGGTCGCCGCCGCAGCGGCGCTCGCCGCGACCGGTCTGCTGCAGCTGATGCTCGCCACGACCCCGGACGCGGTGCACTTCTTCACCCGGATCGTCCAGCTCCTGGCGGTCATCGCCGCGGTCCTGCCGCTCGGCTTCGACGCGGGCACCGGTACCCGCGTCGTCACGGCCCTGCTCAACACCTTGATCGGCGCAATGATCGCAGCGTCGTTGCGCGATGTCGCGCGCCGCTCGCGCAAGTGAGCAGCCCGCCCACTCCGGCGGGCTACAGATCCATCGCGGTTGTCCTGCGCGTGGGTCGATTGTCACTGGTGGCTTCACCTGTGCTGGCGCGGCCGATCTGAACCACCTGTCATGGTGTTCGGCGACCACAGTGACATGATCGTCCCTTCGACCGCACCGACCGACCGATCGTGCGGGACGGAGTCGGTCGGTGTCCACGACACCGACCGACTCCAAAGTCGTTCG
The DNA here is from genome assembly GCF_000328705.1 of Saccharothrix espanaensis DSM 44229. Taxonomy (NCBI): domain Bacteria; kingdom Bacillati; phylum Actinomycetota; class Actinomycetes; order Pseudonocardiales; family Pseudonocardiaceae; genus Saccharothrix; species Saccharothrix espanaensis. The sequence continues at coordinate 6,273,593 of NC_019673.1, forward strand.
GCCGATTCTGGGCCGACCGCGGCACGAGGTCCGATTTCGGCGAGTGCCATGACCACGACGCGGGCAGGCTTCGTCCTAGGAGCAACCCGCCACCCGTGCATTCCGGGATCGAGCCCGCGATCCTCTACTCGGAACGCCGGTTGTGCGGATCTTCAGCGACAACGAGAACGGCACACCCAACCTCGCGCCGATGTCCTCGGCGTTCTGCCTCGGCTCGCGCGCGCTCCTCGGCCTGGAGGCCAGTTCGCAGACGACTCGGAACATGTCGCGCACCCGCCAGTGCGTCCTCAACCTGCCCTCCGTCGACCTCGCCGGGGCGGTGGACCGGCTGGCCCTGACCATCGGGGTGGATCCGGTGCCCGAGCGGAAGCCGCTGTGCGGATACCGGCACGTCGAGGCGAAGTTCCACCGCGCCGGGCTCACGCTCGTGGCCTCGGAGACGGTGTCGCAGCCTCGCGTCGCGGAATGCCACCGTCGTCGTGGAGGCGATCGTCGAGGCGGTGCACCAAATGGCAGCCGACGATGAGGGCCTGCGCGGGGCCATCGTGTCGTTCGAGGTACGTGTGCAACGTGTCTTCGTCCACGACAGCATCCGCGCGCCCGGCGTCCAGGACCGCATCGGCTCCGCACCTATGGCACCGGCTGATCGTGAGCTTCCAGCACTTCTACGGCCTCGGTCCACGCGTCTGACCCTCCACCCTCGCGCCAATACCGGAACGGGTGTACCGGAGCTCCGACGTCGACCGGGCGAGAGCCACCTCTATCGCGCGACGCCGACAGCCCATGTCCCTGCCGCCAAGACCGAGCACCGGCGGCACGGACGCTTGCGCGGGAGATTCACCGACGACTTCACCTCACAACCGGTGCACGTCGTGCGCCCGCCCTTGAACGATGTACTTCCTGGGCCACAACGCACGGCCACACGTCGAAGGTCTTCTTCCCCATCGCCACCGTCAGCTCGCTTCGCGCCGGACGCCATGGTGCTCATCGATGTGACGCGCTCCGCATTCCTGGTACGTCGGAAGGGCCTTCCAGCGGGACGTCGCCCACGATCGGGTGGGGTCGACGTCGTGTGCCTGGATGTGCGCGTGGGCAGGCATGGTTCCGGTAGCCGGGCGCTTCAGTCCAGCGGTCCACTGGCTGCGCCGGCATTGCGCTGCTCCTCCGCTCAGCGATCACCGGCGCGGACACGCAGATCGTTACAGGCTCGACGAACCCGCCGCCATCCGAGTGGCGTCGGCAGGCGATCGAAACGACCCTTCAGAACTCGGCGATGAACAGGTCGGGCCGCACGCCCACGCGGAGCAGAGAGGAACTCACGTGTCGCCAAACGCGACGACCTCCGATGCGGCTGGAGGCATGAGCACTCAGTCGGTCGCCGTACTCGCACTGTTCATCGTTCTCATCCTCGTGATCCTGGCAGTGCGCCGGACACTCCGCAGGCAACCACGACACACGCGCCGTACCGCCGTCACGCCTTCGAACGATCCCAGCCTCGACGTGGCACAGGTACAGACCGTGACGAGCGCATCGGCACCGGACGACCTCTGAGGTTCACCCCGCCCGTCCGGCGCTGACGAACACCGCCCGCGTACCGAGCGACAAGCCTGGCCGGGACCGGAGGAGCGGGGCATCAGGCACTGCCACTTGGCTCGGTCGATCACCGGTGAGGGCACGCCCTGGTGCCGCACTCGTTTTCGTCGCAGGGAATCCGCACCCACACGGTCTTTCCGCTCGCCAAGGACCGCACGCCCCAAGCCTCGGACAACTTCGCGACGACGATCACGCCTCGGCCGCGACGGTCTCCACACCGTGAGCGGCGCGGGACCGGGAGCCGGGCGTCGACGCCCAGCGGTGTCACCGTGCACGACCGGTTCACTACCCCCGGGATCAGCACCACCGGCGCTTGGTCCGTCCTGTTCTGCCCGCCGGGCGTACCGGTGCGAGGCCCTTCGCCTGCACAACGGGATCGGAGCGGCCCACCCCCGCGGCCCGGATATGCCAGTCGCCAACAGCTTGACCAACTGGCACAGGCCCGCACCGACCCGCAGAGGTGGGCTGCGACTGCGTGATGGCCCTGTGCCGCCAGCCCCGGCGTCGACCGTTTCGGTGATCGTCCTGGAGGGGTCGACCACGCATCCGCCCCTTCCACTGGTCACGGCGAACTCGGCGGGCTCGTGCACGTGAGTGGCACAGCGCCTTGGTGCGACCGGGACCTTCGGGTGCGGCGGCAGGGGCCTCGGGCTCTCCTCGTGCCCGTGCCGCGAGCGGAGGCTGGAAGGCGTACCAACCACAGCGAGGAGGCGCGCGATGAAGGCGATGGTCTACCAGGGTCCCGGGCAGCGGTCTTGGCAGGACGTGCCCGACCCCGTGCTGGTCGGGCCCACCGACGCGGTCGTCCGGGTCACCGCCGCCACGATCTGCGGCACGGACCTCCACATCCTCAAGGGCGACGTGCCGGAGGTCGAGGCCGGGCGGGTGCTCGGGCACGAGGCCGTCGGGGTCGTGGAGGAGGTCGGTGCGGCGGTCACCTCGGTGCAGCCGGGCGACAGGGTGCTGGCGTCGTGCATCAGCGCGTGTGGGCGTTGCCGGTACTGCCGGGCCGGTGTCTACGGGCAGTGTCTCGGCGGCGGGGGGTGGATCCTCGGGCACACGATCGACGGGACGCACGCCGAGCGGGTGCGGGTGCCGTTCGCCGATTTCTCCACGCACCTGGTGCCGGACAACGTCGATGACTCGTCGGCGGTCATGCTGTCGGACATCCTGCCCACGTCGTTCGAGGTCGGTGTCCGCAACGGGAACGTACAGCCCGGACAGACCGTGGTCGTGGTGGGCGCGGGGCCGATCGGGCTGGCCGCGATCGAGACCGCGAAGTTGTTCAGCCCCACTCGGATCGTGGCCGTCGACCTCGTACCGGCGCGGTTGGAGGCTGCCAAGCAGTTCGGGGCGGACGTCACGGTGCGGGCGGACGAGGATCCGGAGCGGGTGGTCGCGGAGCTGACCGGCGGGTTGGGCGCGGACGTCGCGATCGAGGCCGTGGGTGTTCCGGACACGTTCGAGCTGTGCACGCGGCTGGTCCGGCCCGGGGGCCGGGTCGCGAACATCGGTGTGCACGGGCTGCCCGCCGTGCTGCACCTGGAGAAGCTGTGGATCCGCAACGTCACCATCACGACCGGCCTGGTCGACACGGTGTCCACGCCGACGCTGCTGGAGATGCTGGCGGCGGGCCGGTTGGACGCCGGCAGGTTCGTCACGCACCACTTCCCGATGTCCGAGATGGATGCCGCCTACGACGTGTTCGCGCGGGCGGGCGAGACCGGAGCGCTGAAGGTGGTGCTGACCCGATGACCGCCACGGAGGAACGTCTCGACGCGTGGACCGGGTTCCGCGGCGAAGGCTGGCGGCGGGAGATCGACGTGCGCGGGTTCGTGCAGGACAACTACACGCCGTACGAAGGCGATGCGGGCTTTCTGGCCGGTCCGACGCCGAGGACAGCGGCGTTGTGGCGGGACCTGTCCGGGCTGTTCGCGGAGGTGGAACGCGTGGACGTGCTGCCGTTCCACAAGCTGGGCGCGCCGAAGTACGCGAAACTCGGCACCCCGTTCGCCCTCGCGGGCACCCCGACACCCACCGCGGTGCTGGTCTCCCAGGTGCGTTCGACGTTCATCGCGCACGGGCTCAACGCCTGACCCGACCGCGGCCGTTCGGTCGAGGACCTTCGGCACGACGAACAGCGCCCAATGAGCCGCGATTGTCCCTGTGGAACGAGGACTTTCTTCCGCTCACAGGCGAGTGACCCGCTGCGAGGCTGGGTGCAACGACAGAGAAGGAGGCGTCATGACCGCGATTGCCGACACCACCGCCGACACCACCGCCGACACCACCGCCCGCACCGACGTGGGCACCAAAGCACTCGCCGTGCTGCGGATCGCCACCGGGTTCGTGTTCCTGTGGGCGTTCTTCGACAAGGCCTTCGGGCTCGGCTACGCCACGAAGTCGGCCGGCGCGTGGTTCAACGGCGGGTCGCCGACCAAGGGCTTCCTGAGCCGCGTCGCCGTCGGCCCGTTCGAGTCGACGTTCCACGCCTGGGCCGGCGCGGGCTGGGCGGACCTGCTGTTCATGCTCGGGCTGCTCGCGATCGGCGTCGCCGTGACGGCGGGGTTCGGCCTGCGGCTCGCCGCGATCGCCGGTGCGCTGATGATGCTGCTGATGTGGGCCGCCGAGTGGCCGCTCGCCCAGGTCGACTCGGCCGGCCAGGCGACCATGTCGACCAACCCGATCGTCGACTACCACGTGATCTACGCCCTCGCGCTGATCGCGGTGGCGTGGACGAACGCCGGCGACACCTGGGGCCTCGGCCGCCGGTGGGCCCGAATCCCCTCGGTGCGGGACAACGCGTGGCTCCGGTAGTGACCTCGCGGCGGGTGCGGAAGCAGATCCGCACCCGCCGTTCTGCTGTGCGAGAGGGAGAAGGCGATGACTGGACAACCTGTGGTCGTGGTCGGTGTGGACGGGTCGCCGGCGAGCACGGCGGCCCTGACGTGGGCGGTGGCGCACGCCCGCGATGTCGGGGCACGAGTGGTCGCCGTATCGGTGTGCCGGGTGCGGCCGACGCCGCCGTCAGATGATCGACAGCTGACTCCCGCCGACGCGTTCACCGCGCTGCACCAGCGCGAGCTGGACCAGGCGATCTCGGTGATCGACGCGGGCGATGTCGAAATCGAGGCGCGGGTGCCACGTGGTGCGGCGGGGCCGGTGCTGGTGGCGATTTTGACGGACGCGGACGCTTTGGTGCTGGGCGGTCACGGCTACCGCAGGGGGAAGGTGTCGGTGATCGGACCGGTCATCGGCCACTGCCTGCGACACGCGCGAATCCCGGTCGTCGTCGTGACAGCGGGAGGAGGCGGCGACGGGAGCCCGGCCCGCGTTGGAATGCCGGTGTCTGCGCAAGAATTTCGGTGACCTGGCAGCGGTCGACGACGTCAGCTTCCACTTGTCGGAAGGCGAGACGTACGGGCTGCTGGGGCCGAACGGCGCGGGCAAGAGCACCACCATCTCGATGGTCGCGGGCATTCTCGCACCGGACTCGGGGAAGGTCCTGGTGTACGGCGTGAGCGCCGGTTCGGCCGCGGCCAAGCGGCGGATCGGCTACGTGCCACAGGAACTCGCGCTCTACCCGGACCTGACCGGGCGGGAAAACCTGCGGTTCTTCGCCAGGTTGTACGGGCTCTCCGGCCGAGCCTCGGCCCGGCGTATCGACCACGTGCTGGAGGTCGTCGGGCTCGGCGACCGCGCCGGCGACTTGGCGCGGGAGTACTCGGGTGGCATGAAACGGCGGCTCAACGTCGGTGCAAGGTTGCTGCACCAGCCCCTGTTGCTGGTGTTGGACGAGCCGAGGGCGGGTGTGGACCCGCAGAGCCGCAACGCCATCGTGGACAACGTCCGCGAACTCGCGGCGGCCGGCATGGCGATCCTGTACACCACCCACTACATGGAGGAAGCGGAACGCCTGTGCGACCCGGGGCGGCGTGATCGACGCGGAACGTCTGATAGCCGAAGGACTCGACGTGAACTGGTCGAGCGGCTCGGTGAGCGGAGCCACATCTCCCTGGTGGTGCAGGGAGACACGGCTTCCGCGCTGGCCGCCGCACGCGCGCTGCCGGCGGTCCGGTCGGTGCCGGCCCGCGGTGACGAGGTGGAGCTGGTCGTGACCGACGCCGGGATCTGCCTGCCCGAGGTGCTGGCGGCGGTGACCCGCGACGGTGTGTCCGTGCGGTCGGTACAGGTCACCGAGCCCGATCTGAAGACCGTGTTCCTGCACCTGACCGGCAAAGCGCTCAAGAGGTGACCCGGTGCGGCTCATCCTGCTGATCGCGGCGAAGGAAGTGCGGCAACGCTTGCGGGACCGTTCGGTGTACGTCTACGCGCTCCTGCCGCTTGGGCTCACGCTGGTGCTGAACCTGGTACTGGGCAGGGTGGACGGCTCGGGCCCGTTCCACTTCGCGGTGGCGGTCGAGGACCGCGGGCCGATCGCGGCGTCTTTCGTGGACACCGTGCTGCCCGCCGTGCGGGACAGTGGCGCTGCCGACTTCCGGGTGGTACCCGATGCCGGGGAAGCCAGGCGGTTGGTGGACGAGCGCGAGGCGTCCGCCGCGCTGGTGTTGTCGGAGGGGTTCTCCGACGATGTGCTGAGCGGGCGCGCCGCGGTCGTCGGTGTCGTGGGTGGTGCCGATGCCCCGTTGGGGACGCGGGTGGCGCGGTCGATCGCCGATTCGTTCGTCCAACGGCTCACGACGGCGCGGGTCGCCGTCGCGGCGGCCGTGCACGCGGGGTCCGCTCGTGATCCCGCCGAGTTGGCTGCCTTGGCGGGTGCGCTGAACGTTCCTCCGCTGATCTCCGACACCGCGGCACGGCGCGAACTCGACCCGACGACGTACTACGCGGCGGGGATGGCGGTGTTCTTCCTGTTCTTCACCGTCCAGTTCGGGGTCGCGAGCCTGCTCGACGAGCGCCGGGACGGCACGCTGGCGCGGCTGCTCGCCGCACCGCTGCGCCGTTCGTCGATCCTGGTCGCGAAGCTGCTGACCAGTGCGGTGATCGGGGTGGTGAGCATGGCTGTGCTGGTGGCCGCGAGGAGCGTGCTTTCGGGTGCGCGGTGGGGGCACCCGCTGGGTGTCGGGCTGTTGGTGGTCGCCTGCGCGCTCGCGGCGACCGGGGTGGCCGCCGTGGTGGCCGCGCTCGCGCGCACCGCCGACCAGGCCGGTGGGTGGCAGGCGGCCATCGCGGTCACCCTGGGATCGCTCGGCGGCACGTTCTTCCCCGTGGCCCAGGTCGGCGGGGTGCTCGCGGCGGCGTCCTACGCGTCGCCGCACCGGTGGTTCATGCTCGGGCTGTCCGACCTCGCCGCGGGGGACGTCGCCGCGGTGCTGCCGTCGGTGGCGGCGCTGACGGGGTTCGCCGCGGTCGGTCTCGGCGCGGCGCTGCTGATGACGCGGAAGGCGGTCGCGCTGTGAAGGCACTGGTCATCGCGGGAATCGGGCTGCGACGGCTGTTCCGGGACCGGATCAGCCTGTTCTTCCTGTTCGTGCTGCCGTTCCTGCTGATCCTCGTGATGGGGGCGGCGTTCGGCGGCGCGGCGCGGCCGGCGCTGGGCGTCGTGGGCGACGGGCCGGTCCTGGACGAGCTGCGCGCCGAGCCCGCGATCCGAATCGAGCGGCTCGCGGACGAGGCCGCGTTGCGGTCGGCGGTCGAGCCGGGCGAGGTGAGCGCGGGCCTTGCTCCGCACCAGCGGCAAGCAGTCAGCCGGATCCGGCCTCCACGCCCGGCTGCGCTTGTTTGCCGGGGCTGACTTGAGGCCGTTCCAAGGTCGACCTTTCCAGCCTGACGCACAGAGTGTGCAATCCGTGTGTCAAAGCCCGGGGCACACCGCGAACGCCGCTTCCGTCGCGTTGCGGACGGCGCGGGCAAGTCCGCGCCACCCGACACCAAGCCCGCTCCTCGCCGCGACCAGGCGGTCAACGCCCGGTGCAGCAGCCCGGGACGGGTATGTCTGGTCAGCGTCACGCACCGAGTCGCGGGTCGGGTACCGGCGGCCCGCGTGCGGGCAGGGGACAAGGCGGGCCTCGGTGGAGTCCGAGAACCTGTTGCCGCAGTTGCTAACCGCCGTCGGCACCACCACCCCGAAGTGCTGTCCGGCACCGCCGACCTCACGCACCTCCGCGCGCTGGGCACCGGCAACCGCAACCTGTTCGTCATCCGGTTCGACCTTGCGTCGCGCGGGGCGACGCGGAGGAGACCGCCCGCGCCATCGCCGACCACGAAGAGATGCTCGCCGGAATCGTGTGAGCGCATGGCCCTGCCCCCGATGCCCGAAGTGCGCAGGCACGGTTGCCTGCAGCCGACCAAGGGCAGGTGCGGCCGGCCGACCGTCACGCGGCGCTGCGATCGCGGGCGGGGCTGTGGCACTCGTCACAGTGCACGCCGGGTGGCGCGCAACTCGATCCCGGACCAGAGGTTCAGGAAGCGAGGATCCGGCAGGGCCATCGGGGCGGACTGCCCCACTTCCCAGCGGTCAGCCGACCATCGCTCATTACGACGATTGATTCCGCACTTTTGCGAACCCTGTGCATCAGAGCCACTCCCCGTAAGTCTTGCGGTGCGCAGCACTGGACATCCGCGCGACGGGACGAGAGCGCGAACCAGACAGGCCCGGCGTTCAACCCGAGCACTGAGGTCGCCATGACCACGTGGCGCAAGGTCTTCGGCCACCAGGGCATGTCGTCCACTGTGGACTTTCCATCGGCCGCCAATATTTCCGAGAAGTGCGGACTGTAACCGAGCGTGGCGATCAGCCGATTGCGGAGGTGAACGGTAGGAGGCGCGCATGATCTCGGTGATGGCGATCGACGACCACGAGAGCAATCTTTACGGCCTGCAGATGTACCTGGCGGACAAGGCGCCGGACATCGCGTACCTGGGAGGCTACGGCTCGATCGCGGCGTGGAGCACGTCCGGACGTGCCGTCCCGCAGGTCGTGCTGCTCGACATGCTGCTGCCGGACGAGCCGGACATCGCGTGGAACGTGCGGTTCGTCCACGCGGCGGGTCCTCACGTCATCCTGCACACCAGCAGCCACCGGCCCGCGCTGATCAGGAAGGCGGTCGAGGCCGGAGCGCGGGCACTCGTGCTCAAGGGCGATCCGCTGTCCAGGGTGGCCGAGGCGGTGCGCGACTTGTCGCGCGACCACTTCTACGTCTCCAGCAGGCTAGCGCACGTGATGGTCACCGATCCCCGTGCGGCGCTGAGTTTCAGCAAGCAGGAGTTGGCGACGCTGACCATGATCGCGAAGGGCCTGCCGCGGCGGCGGGTGGCCCGGGAGTTGAACGTCAGCGAGTCGAGCGTGCGGACCTACCTCGACCGGGCGGCCAAGCGGTACGCCGCGATCGGGCTGTACCTGGCGGGACCCGGCGAGGTGGTCGCCGCGATGCTGGAGGACGGGCACATCGCCATCTCCCCGCCACACACCCCGACCGACTCGACCTCAGGGGACGCGCGGGGATGACGGCCGGCGACGGGCCGGCGGCGAAGGCGCGGACGTACCGGTCGGCGGTCGAACGGGGTATTCAGCGGGCGTTCGCTGTGATGAGCGTGGCGTTCGCCCTGGCGGCGGCTGTTCCGGATCCCCGCTCCTGCTCACCTGCCGTGACCGCCACCAACACCGTGTTCTTCGTCTTCCTGCTCGTGGTGGCGACGCGCGCGTGGCGGGTGCGGCTCGGCAAGGCGGAGGGGATCATCGCGGCCGGTATCACCGTCGCGGGCGATCTCGCCCGTGTCGTGCCGGCAGCGGAGGTGCCGCCCGCCGCCTCGGGTGCCTCGATCGTGACGGTTGTCCTGCTGGTGGGATTCCACGATCGCCGCTGCTGCCTCGCTCTCGTCTCCGTCGTCACGCTCATGAGCCTCCAGTGCGATGCCGTCGTGGACGGGGTCGCAGCGTCGATCGAGGGTCAGTGGCCCCACCTCGCGGCGTACGTGACGTCCTACTACCTCGTGCCCGTGCTGCGCCTCGACGGAGAGCGGGCCGACCAAGCACGTGAGGCGCTGCACCGGGTTCACGTCAAGGCCGCCGAGGCACATGCCCGTCGCGAGGCGCACCGCCACTTCCAGCGGGTCCTGCACGACGACATCATGTCCGCGCTGCGGGCGGTCGCCACCATGGGCCTGCGCCGCAAGGACGTGAGGCGCGCGGCGGCGGAGGCCGTCTGGCACGCCGAGTCCCTGCCCGACGACACAGTCGGTGCTCCTGTCGAGCTGTGGCCGCTGCTCGCGGCGCGGTGGAGGAGCGTGGGTATCCACGTGTTGCCGGGGCGGTCGGATCGCGTCGTGGTGCCGTCGGCCGTCGCCGGTGCGGTTGTCGCCGCCCACCGCGAACTGCTGCGCAACGTACGCCGTCACGCGCGTGTCGACCAGGTCGTCGTGGACCTGCGGGCAGACGGGGCCGGTTTCGTGTTGCGGGTGACCGACCACGGCGTCGGATTCCGTCCGAACGAGATCCGCGGTTCGTCACTGGGCCTGCGCGATTCGGTGCTCAGCCGGATCGGCGAGGTCGGAGGTCGGGTCGCCGTCGAGAGTGAACCCGGCGTCGGCACGTCGGTCGAACTGTCGTGGCGGCCCGACGGGACGAGCTGCGTCGGCGCGGACCAGAAGCCCGACCGGGCCAGGGGCTTCCGAGCGGCAGTCGTGGACGTACGCGTGCCGCTGTACGCGGCGTGCCTGCCATACCTGCTCGGCGCGGCCGTTCCGTTGACAGGTCGCCTCGGTGCCGCGCAGGTGACGCCGTGGCTCGCGCTCTGGTACGCGGTCTTCGCTGTGACCGTCGTGGCGTTCATCGAGCGGGCCCGCCGCCCTGTCGGATCGTGTGCCGCGTGGGCGGCCGCGCTCTGGGCAATGATCAGTTCGGTGTCCGCGTCTCTGATGCTGCCCGCCGACACTCCCGGCGCGTTGTTGTCGTGGCCGATCGGCGCGGTCGGTCCGCTGCTGCTCGTGCTGGCGGTCGTCCGCCCGTGGTGGGAGGGCGTGTGCGCCGTCCTGGTCTCCCAGACCGCTTTGGGCTGGGCGATGGCGACCGGGCACTTCGTCCTGGCGCAGCCGCTCGAGGTGGTGCCGCTCGCGCTCGCGCCCGTGGTCGGCGTCGTGATGGGCTCGACGATCTCGGTAGCCATCGCCGACCACGGGCGGGTCGCCATGGGCACCGACGATGAACGTACTCGGGTCGCGACCCAGGCCGCAGGTCATGACAGTCGCCATGCCCTGCACGCGAGCAGGCTCGCCGGAATCGGTCGCGTGGTGCTGCCGTTCCTGGCGGGCGTCGTGGACGGGCGGGTCGCGCTGGGCGACCGGCGGACACAGTGGATCGCCTGCGAACTGGAGCACAGCACCCACGACGAGATGCACATCCCGGGTGTGCTGGACGACGATGCCCGGCGGGTGCTGAACCGGGCGCGCCGGGCGGGATGTGTCATCACGGTGCAGACCGACGTCGACACCCTGAATCCACCCGCGGTCGTGCGCGAGGTGTTGACGACGACGCTCGTGGGCGGGGAACTGCCGAAAGAGGTTGTGCTGAGCCTGTACCCATGCCGAGGCGGCACTCTCGTGAGCCTCGTCCGTCTGCCGGGGAGCCGTGCCGCGATGGAAAGGCTCCGCGTCGCCTTCCCCGCCGCCGAGCTGTCGAACGACACCGACGCGGTCGAGTTCGAGCTGTTCGTGCCGTTCTCCACCTGATTCTGTCGGCATTTCTGGCGACTGTCGGAGAACACCTCGCTGTCCGACGATTGACGTGTGAAGCCAACACGAACCACCACACCGAACCGCAGGCGGTTCCGGCAGCGCGTGGGCGCCGTGATCGCGACGGTCGCCGCGATGTCCTCCTCTTCCTGCGCCACAACGGAATCGACCAGGTTGACCTTCGCCGCGACAGGGAGCGCGGCCGAGCCCGTACCCTGGAACGACGTCCTGGAGAAGCTCGCGCTCGACCACGCCATGCGGGCCGCGCAGGTCGGTGACGGAGCGGTGACCGTCCTTTTCGGACCCGAAGGCGACGTCCACCGGGTCGACCTCACCCCGATGCGGACCGAGACCGAGGTCGAGCAGGACCCGGATACGGCGTCCGGCAAGGCGCGCACCCTGCTTCCCGGCCTGCGGACCGCGCTGGTCGACGGCACGCCGGCAGCCGGTGGGCTCGACCTGCTCGGCACGTTCCGCCGCGCCGTGCAGGCCACACCCGCACCGGGCACGGTCGTGCTGATCTCCTCGGGGGTGCAGACCGCCGATCCGGTCGACCTGCGCACCTTGGGCTGGGACTTCGACGTGGCGACGACCACCGACGACCTCGCCGCGCGCGGCTTGATACCGGACGCGTCGGGGCGCACGGTCGTGATGCTCGGCATCGGTGTCACGTCCGGCACGCAGCCCCGGTTGCCGATCCCGGCCGAGGCGAAGGTCATCGCCTTCTGGCACGCGCTGTGCGTCCGGTCCGGTGCCACGAGGTGCGAAGGGCGTGACACGCCACCGGGACCACAACCCGTGTCGGGACGCCCGCAGGTGCCCGTCGTACCGGTCGATGCGACGCCGACGCGGTGCGCCGGCAGCCAGATCCTCCCCGAAGCCGTGACGTTCGCGCCGAACGAGCCGACGCTGCTGGCCGGCGCGGACGACGTGCTGCGGCCCATAGCCGAACAGCTCGGCCGGTGCCCCACCACGCGTCGCGCGTCGTTCACCGGCCACACCGCCGCTGTCCCCAGTGGTGACCAGGGCTTCGACCTCTCCCGCAGGCGGGCGGAGGTCATCCGGACCAGGCTCGCCGAGTTGGGCGCACCGGCCGGAGCCCTGGGCCCCGCGGAAGGCGTCGGCTCGACGCGGCCGATCGTGGACAACCTGCCCGGAGGGGTCTTCGCCGAAGCCCTGGCCCGCCACAACCGGCGGGTGGAGATCACCATCACCGACGTCGACGAGGAGCACTGATGATTATGTCCGCGAAGGTGCCCGTCGGGCACACCGTGACGTCGCTGCTCGGGCTGGGCCCGATGCCGTTCACGAAGATCGTCAAGTCGCACGAGCTGGTCGCCGAGTCCAACCGCACGAGCGGTACAAGACCGGACTCGGATCTGACCAACCTGGAGGACGGGCTGCGCCGCGCCGTCGAGACTCGCGCCGAACGAGCCGTCCGCAGGTCGGTTGCCAAGCGCATCGACCCACTCGCCGAAAAGATCAACAACCTGCACGCCGAGGTCAACGTCGTCTGCCACCAGATCACGGCGCAGGCCGACCAGCGGTACGTGGGCCCCCACGGCGAGTCGTTGAACTCCACGGAGACCACCGAACTGCATCGGCAGTACTCCCGGGCCGTCGCCGACGACTCAGGCGAGGGCGCGGTGGTCCACCGCCGGACGACGCCGGAGTCCAAGCGGGCCATCGTGCGGTTGCTGGCACTGGACATCTTCGTGCTGACGTTCCTGATGATGAAGTTCCTCAACGTGGACTTCACGAAGTTCTGGCAGACGCCGGGCGGACTGATGAAGGCCGGCACGGCCGTGCTGTTCGGCGTGCTCGGCACGATCGGTGTGGCGCTGGGGATGAAGGCGTTCGGTCGGCGGCACCGGGCGTACCGCCGACCCGACGGCAACTGGGACTTCTCCGGTGGCAGCAAGAGGGTCCTGATCACGGAGCTGAGTGTCGCGATCGGTCTGGTGCTGGCCGTCGCGGGTGCCATGGCCTGGCGGTTCATCCTCGACGGCGAGGGCGGCGACCAGACGCTGACGGTGATCATGGCGATCCTGTTCGCCCTGATCACCGGAGCGGTCGCCTACCTGTCGTACCTCTCCGAGTTCGCCGACGGATCGCTGATCACCGAAGCGATCGACGTGCTGGCGCCCCAGCTGCACGGCGCGCGGGACAGGCTGTCGGCGCTCGCCAAGCGCCGGTCGGTCCTGCTGGAGAACGCGGACCGGCTGTTCTCCCGGATCGAGCGCACCGACGTCGAGATCCGGTTGACCGCCGTGCGCACCGTTCTCACCAGCCCGCACGACAAGGCGATCCGATACGCCAGGTCGCTGCACCAGCGGACGGGTGCGAGCGGGTCGCTCCCCGAACCCCGGCTGGACCTCGCGGCTCTCGACCTGGCCACCGACCAGACTCGCCGCCTGGCGGAGAACCAGGCGGACCTGCGGACCGTCGGCGACGACCTGGGCGACAGCGGGCTGGTGGTGGTCCGATGAGCTTCAAGGACAAAGCACAGCGCGCCCTGGCCCTGGGCGAGATCGTCGTCACCCTGAGCGGCCTCGGCCAAGCGCCGCCGGACATGCCGAGATACCTCCAACAGCAGTACGGCGACGCCGCCAAGGTCCGGCTGAAGGACAACCCCGCGCGGATCAAGCGCCTCACCGCGCCGACCACGAAGCAAAGCACCTCTCACACCCTGTCCCGCAGAGAACTGAAAGAGTTGCGCGGCAAGTGAAGGAGCGCGGCCACGGCTCGCGGGACGCCCTCGCGAGCCGGGGATCGCACTCAAGCCACAGGCCGGAGAGCACCACTGCGAACCCGCCGGCGCAGGTCAACGCAACGGCGTCGGCCGACAGCGCGTTCCGGGTCGACGTGCCGTTGTTCCGGCTCGCGGACGACGACCACCGGGCAGACCGCGCGGCGCACGCAGTACGAACTGAGCGAGCCCAGCAGCGCCTCGCGGATCACCCCCGCACGCGGCTTCCCGACCACCAGCAGCACGGCATTCGCCGAAGCCCGCACCAGAACGTCGCGCGCCGGGCCGTCCGCCATTTCCACGTGCACGTCGTCCCCGACCCGGTCGGCGATCTCGTCCAACAGGACCCGGTCTTTCTCGCGCAACTTCCCGGGGTCCGCGCCGGCGGCCACGGCCGCGAACACAGGCCCGAAGAACATGCCGTCGTCGCAGTCCCAGACGAGCAGGGCGTGAACAGGCACCCCACGCAGCCGCCCTTCCTCCATCGCCCAAGTCAACGCGAGCCGGCCTGCGGGTGAGCCGTCGACACCCACGACGATCCTGTGGTCCACGCAGCCTCCTCGGGTAGTCGCTTCCCCCAGCATCCCGGTGGCCGGCCGGCAGGGTCAGATGCGCTGGTCCCGCACACGGCAGGACTTTCGCCCTCAAGGTTCGCCCGGAAGGGTCGGACAGGGGCGGCGGGCCGGTCGTCAGCCCGCAGGCTCGCCGGCACCGAGGATCGTCGGCGAGCGTGCTGTCGACACCGCTAGGTCTATTGGGAGAGATCAGCGACGCGGCCGCCCGTCAGGGCATCTTCAAGCACGCGACTCCGACCTTGTGGCGCTGCCGAGAGCAAGGACAAAACGCGTTCGACCTCAACTCCCGCGAACTGGGCAGCCCACCTGCAGAATTCGGTGCCGCCAACCGGATGACCGGGAAGGGTCAATCCGCGTTCTACGGCAGCACATCCCTGCAATGCGCAGTAGACGAGGTGGCGCGGTCCGCGGACATCGCCTTCTCGGCGTGCAGTTTTGCGCCATCGCGACCGCTCTTCCACTTTGACGCTTTTGCAGTCCCGGACCCTCCGAGCCCGTTCGCCGAGGACGCTTGTGACGACACCCAGGCCCTGGCCTTCCTTCGCCGCTTCGCCGAAACGCTGAGCGAGCCCAACACCGACGACGACCAGTACCACTACGTTCCGACCCAACTTTTCACCGAGTATCTGCTCGCCGGCCCGGAAGAGCTCCGTCCGGACGCGGTGCGTTTCGCGAGCAGCCTCGACAGCCAGTACGAGAACTGGGTGGTGTTCGTCGACAACAGCCGCTGCCTGGACGCGCCGACGACGAGGGCTGGGCCTGTTCGCGATCACGTCGCCGTAACGGCGGAGACGGCCAGCGGCTCGCCTTGATGGCGAACGTGGTGATGACGTCGCGCCAACCGGACCGTCGACTTGGAACGGCTGGTGACGGTGGCGCTGCAACGCCGTCGGACTTCCTCGGCACGGCAACGAAAATCGGAGGCGCACGCAGGTGCACCCCCGATTCGACGGACTCGCTACTCCCCCGTGGGCCGGACGACGGCCACCGGGCACGGGGCGTGGTAGACCAGTGCCTGGCTGGTGGAGCCGAGCAGCATCCCGGTGAACCCGCCGTGCCCCCGGCTACCCACCACGAGCAGCTGCGCGGTCTGGGCCAGGTTGAGCAGTGCGCGCACCGGCCGGTCCCGCAGGACGACCCGGTCCACCCGGACGTCCGGGTACTTCTCCTGCCACCCGGCCAGCCGCTCGGCGAGCACCCGCCGTTCCGCGTCCTCGACCTGGGTCCAGTCCACGGTGAGCCTGCTGCCGTACGGGGTGTCGATCAGGAAGTCGTTCCACGCGAGCACCGCGGTCAACGGCGCGTTGCGCGTCGAGGCCTCCTCGAAGGCGAACCCGACCGCTTCCTCGCTGGCCGGCGACCCGTCCACACCGACGACCACGGCCCCGTGGTCGCGCACCTCGCCGCGCACCACGACCACCGGGCACTTCGCGTGCGCGGCCACCGCGACGGCGACAGAGCCGACGAGCAGCCCGGTGAACCCGCCCAGCCCCTGCGAACCCAGTACGACCGTGCGGGCCCGCGCGGATTCGCGGATCAGCGCGCCGGAGGCTCCCGAAGTCTCCAGCGCCGTCATGACCTCCACGTCGGGCGCGGCGTCGCGGGCCACGTCCGCGGCTTCTGCCAGCCAGGTCCGGCCCTGGTCCTCGATCGCCTGGAGCACCTCGCGGCCGGTCAGCACGATCTCGGGGTAGCCGCGTGTGGGCATCACGTAGGCGTGCACCAGCTTGAGCGGCAGGCGGTGGCGTGCCGCCTGTGCGGCTGCCCACGTCACCGCCGACAACGCCGAGGTCGAACCGTCCACACCGACCACGATCGGGGCACTCATCGCACGATCCTTTCCGTCGTGTCCCGGACGCGCGCTCCCGCGACACCCGGTACCGCTTCCGCCAGGGCCACCGCGACCCGGGCGCTCTGCTCGTCGGGGAAGTCGGCGTCGATCGACACCTCGCCGTCGTGCACCGACGCGGTCCACCGGCCGGGGCCGGCGCAGGCGTCGAGCCGGGCCCGGACGTCGGCAGCGATGGCCGCGTCGGTGCGGGCCAGCGCGCGCACCAGGTCGCGCCGGGTGACCACGTCGAGCAGGCGGGCCCCGTCCACGATCGGCACGCACCGCACGCGGTCGTCCACCATCACGCGGGCGATGAGCACCACCGGGGTGCCGGGGCCCATGGCGAACACCGGCGTCGTCATCACCGAGCTCACCGGGGTGTCGCCGGCCGAGCCCTCGGTGTACCGGCCGCGCACCAGGTCGGCCTCGGTCACGATGCCGATCAGCCGCTCGTCCTCGTCTACCACGGGTGTCGCGGTGAAGCCGTGGGACACCAGCAACGCGGCGGCCTCGCGGGCCGGCACGTCCGGTGTGACCGCGATGACCGGGCTGGTCATGATGTCGCAGGCGCGCATCGCGCACCTCCTCCTCGTTCGTTCCCGCTTCCGACGCTAGGCGGCGGGCAGGCGGGCGGAACCGGCCCTTGGTCCCCGCCGGACAGGGCCCATCGCCGCCAGGTCGCGGGTAGTCCCAGGGTCCAAAGTCCCTGGGACGCCACCGGCGGATCGGGCATCGTCGTGGGGGCATGGTCGGACGACGCGAGGTGGGTGCGGTGGGTGCGAGGATCTTCCTTGTCGACGATCACGAGGTGGTTCGGGTCGGGGTCCGCGAGCTGTTGAACAGCGCGGACGACCTGGACGTGGTCGGCGAGGCCGGATCGGTGGCCGAAGCCCTGGCCCGGGTACCCGGCAGCCGAGCCGACGTCGCCGTGCTCGACGTCCGCCTGCCCGACGGCAACGGCATCGAACTGTGCCGCGAACTGCGCTCCCTGCTACCCGACCTCAAGTGCCTCATGCTCACCTCCTTCACCGACGACGAAGCCCTGTTCGACGCCATCATGGCCGGCGCCTCCGGCTTCGTCCTCAAACGCATCCTCGGCACCGACCTCGTCTCCGCCGTCCGCACCGTCGCCGCCGGCGAGTCCCTGCTCGACGCCCGCTCCACCTCCGCCCTGCTCAACCGCATCCGCCGCGAACGCGAACACGGCGACCCCGTCCGAATGCTCACCGAACAGGAACGCCTCGTCCTCGACCACATCGGACGCGGCCTCACCAACCGCCAGATCGCCGAGCAGATGTTCCTCGCCGAGAAGACCATCAAGAACTACGTCTCCCACCTGCTGGCCAAACTCGGCCTCGAACGCCGCACCCAGGCCGCCGTCCTCGCCACCCGCCTGCGCAAACCCGACCCGGCGACCCGCGAGAACGGCTGACTACGACGGTCAGCAGTGGATGTGCGGCGCGGGTTCCACAGGATCGCCCGGTCGTGCCACCGCGTAGTGGGCGTCGCCAACCCGCACCGTGGGGCGACCCGGAGCATGCTCCGGAACGCGGATCAGCCGTACAGCCAACAACGAACCCTTGCGGGGAACCGGAAGTCCGAGCGCTTCCGCGACGCGCGGTGCTTCGTTCTGGTGGCCGAGCACGACGATCCCTTCCTGGGCGAGGAGCAGCCGCGCGTCCCGGCATCGCTTCATGCCGTCGTGCTGCATGGCCACGGTGAGCGTGGTCTTGCGCTCGATCAGCTTGCCCTGCACCCGTCGGAGCAGCTCGTTGACGCGCTGCTGCCCGGATCGCGGGCCCATGATCGCGTCGCTGTCCGCGCGGGGCATGGCGAGCAGCGCGTTCTCGGGCAGGAGGGCGTCGCGGAACAGCCATTCCGCGTTCGCCGTGGCCCGACCGGGCCGGAGTTCCCGCCGGCTCCTGCGCGGCCGGGTGAGCACGTCGGGTGTGGCGCGGACCAAGCCGACGTCGAACGTTGCGCGCCGGTCGTCCGCCGAGACGAGCAGGCACAGCCGGCCGATCGCGCCGGAGGGCACCGACCAGGTCGTGTCGAGCGAGAGGAGCAACTCGACCTCGTGACCGGCGACTTGGCAGCCCGCCCGCCGGCCGGGCGGCAGGGTGAACTCCGCTCTGGTGAGGATCGTGAACTTGGTGCCCAGGTACACCTTCTCGACCTGGTCCAGCCGGTCGACGTCGAACCGACCGGTGCGCGGACCGTCCAGCACTTCGTCGAGGGTGTCGCGCAGGACGGCACCGAAGCGTGCCGACGCCTTCGGTTGACCGCGGATCCAGGCGGCAACCTCGTAGCGGCCACGATCGGAGCGGGACGCCGTCTCGTCGGGCATCGACTCACGGTAACCGGGACGACGCCCGCACAGTCCGCAAAGATGGGCGGTCAGGCCCAGCCGGTCAGAACCAGCCGTCAGGCCCAGCCGGTCAGGACAGGGGGACTTGCCAGCAGAAGCGGGTGCCGCCACCGGGATCGGCGCTGACGGACAGGGTGCCGCCCAGTTCGGCGGCGCGGCGCTCCAGGTTGTGCAGGCCGCTGCGCGCGACCTGGTCCGGCATCCCACCACCGTTGTCGACCACCGTCAGGGTGAGCCGGTCCCCCGCTTCCACGGTCACGGTCAGTTCGGTGGCCCGTGCGTGGCGGACCACGTTGCTGACGGCTTCGCGCACCACCGCTTCGGCGTGTTCGGCGATGTCGTCGGGCACGGAGTTGTCGACTGTTCCGGTCATCCGCACGGTCGGTGTCACCGCCGTGTCCGAGGTCACCTCGGCGATCAGGTCGAGCAGCCGGCGGCGCAGGCCCGGGGCGTCGTCGGACGCCTGGAGGTCGAAGATCGACGTCCGGATCTCCAAGACCGTCTCGTCGAGCTGCTTCACCGCCTTCTCGACCCGTTCCCGGATGCGCGGCTGCTGGATCGTCCCCAGAGCGCCTTGCAGGCTCATGCCGGTGGCGAAGAGCCGTTGGATCACGTGGTCGTGCAGGTCCCGGGCGATCCGGTCACGGTCCTCCAGCACGTCCACCAGCCGCCGGGAGCGCTGGTTCTCGGCGAACTCCAACGCCACCGCCGCCTGGTCGGCGAACGACGCCAACAACGGCACCTGGTCCGCGACGAACTGGGTGCCGCCCTTGCCGCGGGCGGCGAGCAGCACTCCGTTGACCGTGCTGCCGGTGCGCAGCGGCACCGCCACGGCGGGTCCCACGTCCACCGACAGCTGTCCCAGCCGGCCTTCCAGGTCCTCGACCAGCAGTGGCGCGGCGGAGTCGAGCACCTGCCGCGCGAACTTCTCCCGGGGGGTGACCGCGACACCGATCAGCCCGTCGGACTGCTTGCCCGCCCCGGCGGCGATCCGCAGGTCCGCGACGCCCTCTTCGACCAGCAGGATCAGCGACAGCGAGGCGGCCGACAGCTCGCGGGTGCGCTGGGTGATCAGGTGCAGGGCGTCCTCCGCCGACGCGCCGCCCAGCAGCACCGAGTTGATCTCCGCAGCGGCCTCCAGCCACCGCTCCCGGCTGCGCGACCGCTCGAACAGCCGCGCGTTCTCGATCGCCACCCCGGCCGCCGCCGCCAACGCCGACAACACCACCTCGTCATCAGCGGTGAAATCCGCGCCGTCGATCTTCTCGGTCATGTAGAGGTTGCCGAACACCTCGTCGCGCACCCGCACCGGCACGCCCAGGAAACTGTGCATGGGCGGGTGGTTCGGCGGGAAACCCACCGACGCGGCGTGTGACGACAGGTCGTGCAACCGGATCGCCCGAGGGTCCTTGATGAGCAGTCCGAGCAGACCCTTACCCTCCGGCAGGTGGCCCATGTTGGCCCGTGTCGCCGGGTCGATGCCCACGTACACGAACTCCGACAGGTCCGCCTTGGTGCCCAGCACGCCCAGCGCCCCGTAGCGCGCGCCGACCAGCTCCACGGCCGCCTGCACGATCCGCTGCAACGTCGAGTCGAGTTCCAGGCCCGCCCCGACCGCCAGCACGGCGTCCAGCAGCCGCTGCATCTTGTCCCGCGTCGAACCGATTTCGGTCAGGCGCTCGCGCATCTCGTCCAGCAGCTCGTCGAGCCGCAGTCCGGCGAGCAGGCGTGGCGTCGGTACGTCCAGGGGTTCCGGCACGGGCATCAGGCTCGCACAGCGTGATCGTGGCACCAAGTCTTGAGCCCCCGTCGGATCGGGACCTTCGACCATGTGAGCGGACGACCACCCGGACGAATGATGAGTGGAAGGTGTCTTCGAAAGCGGAGTTCGGGGTGACGGGTGATGGTGGAAGCGGCGCAAGTGCTGGGACTGGGGCCGGATGAGCTGCGGGAGGTGTTGGCCGCGGCCACCCTCGCGCCGTCGGTGCACAACACCCAGCCATGGCGGTTCCGGCTTGCCGACGACCGGATCGAGCTGCACGCCGATCCGGCGCGGCGGCTGCCCGCGACCGACCCCGAAGATCGGGAGTTGCGGCTGGCGTGCGGCGCGGCGTTGTTCAACCTGCGGTTGGCGTTGCGGGCCAGGCTGATCCGGCCGTTGGTGACGCTGCTGCCCGGTTCCGACGCCCCCGGCGCGTTGGCGGTCGTGCGCCGGGGCGGTCGGCAGGACCTGGACGAGGAGGCGCGCGGCCTGATCGGCGCGGTGCCGGCCCGCAGGTCCAACCGCATGCCGTTCCGAAACGTGCCGGTGCCGGCGGCGCACGCCCACGCGCTGGTGCGGGCGGCCGAACGGGAGCGGACGTGGCTGCACGTCGTGGCCGACCGCGAGGAGCGGGCGCGCCTGCAACGGATGGTCGGCGACGCGCACCGCGTGCAGGCCGAGGATCCCGCCGTCCGATCGGAGCTGGCGGCGTGGACCGGTGTCCGGGCGGGTGACGGCGTGCCGCCGGCGTCGGCGGGCATCCGGCCCGCGCCGCAGGACGAGTGGGCGCTGCGCGACTTCGACGCCCGGGAACGCACGCCGGGCAAGGACTACGAGTCCGACCCGCTGATGGTCGTGCTGTGCTCGTTCCACGACGGCCCGCAGGCCGAACTCCAAGCCGGCCAGGCGTTGCAACGGGTGCTGCTCACGGCGACCACGTTCGGGTTGTCGGCGTCGTTCCTGTCGCAGCCCGTCGAGGTCCGGTCGGTCCGCGAGCGGTTGCGCCGGTCGCTGGGCGGGTCGCTGGAGCCGCAGGCGGTGCTGCGGATCGGGTTCGGGTCGCCGGTGCCGCCGACACCGCGGCGCGAGGTCGAGGCGCTGGTGCTGGAGCAGGGACTTTCGTCCCGCTGCTGACCTCGCGCACGACCCTGCCGCGGTCGGCGGCGGCGGACGATCGTGGAGGGCATGGACAACCTGGTCAGCTCCCCTGTTCCGCCGGTGGTCGTGGCGTCCGGTGAGACCGCAGTCGACGAGGCCGCCCGCTGCTGGGCCGCAGAGCACGCGCGACTCGTCGGAGTTCCGGTCGAGGTGCGCCCGCCGGACCGGGTGGGTGGTCTGCCCCGTGGTGGGCTGCTGGTCGTCTCCCAGCCGGGCAACGGCCCGACGAGGGTGGGCCGACGGGTGTTGACGTTGGTCGACCACGCGGCGTGCGACGTCGTCGTGGTCCGCGGTGCGGCGCCACGCGGACACCGCCGGGTCACCGCGCTGGTGACGGGAACCGATGACGACCTGGTGCTCACCCGCGCGGCCGTGCTGGCCAGGCAGCGCGGTGCGGCGCTGCGCGTGCTGCACGCGTCCCCGCCGCTGCCCGTGCGGGCGGACGACCCGGAGTGGCCGCTGACCCACGCGGACCGCGTGCTGCGCGGCGTCCGGCACACGTCCGTGCTCGCCCGGATGCACCCGCACGAGGCGATCGCCCGCTACGCCGACACCGACCTGCTGGTCGTCGCCGGGAGCGGGCCCACCACGCGAGCCGCTCTGCACCACGCCCGGTGCCCGGTGTTCGTGGCCCGCCGGATCCCGTCCGACGTGGCCCGCCGGCCCGTGATCGTCCCCCGTCAGCCGGTCGCCCGCGACAGCCGGCGGCGGACCGCGGACAGGTAGGCGGCGGCGGGCATCGTCGCGAACAGCCGCACCTCGTCGATCAGCGAGGTGCGTTCGTCGAGGAACCGCAGGGCGGGCTCGGCGGTGGCGTGCCGGAACAGGGCGGCGAAAGCCTGCTCCAGGCGGGCGGGCTCGGCGGCCACCACGTCCAGCAGCGCGCCGTCGTAGAGCCGGAACCGGGTGGGCGGCGGGCGCAGGTCGAACGGGTGCCCGTGGCGGCGCAGGGACCGGGCGATGGCCGCGCTGTCCCGCTGGACGCGCTGGTAGCTGTACCCGGTGGAGGCCTTCACCAGCCCGCCCCGGGCACCGATGGCCAGCACGTTCCCGCGCCGCCGGGGTGCCGGCCGCGAGATGAGCGGGAGGTCGGCGGACTCTTCCCGCTCGACCACGTGCCCATCGGTCCCGATCACGTCGTCCAGGTACTCGCGCAGCGCCTCCCGTCGCGCGGTGTCGTCCACCGGACCGCTGGTGAACGAGGTGTGCTCGACGAGGGCGTGGTGCGGGTCGACGGGCAGGACGTAGACGAAGCTCGCGCCCAGTTGGCGGGTGCGGAAGTCGAACAGGGTCGGCACGTCGGGGTCGAACGCCGGCCGGTCGGTCCGCACGTGCCACCCGAGGAACGCCAACCTGCCGTCCGGGTCCGGCAGCGGTCCGCCGACGCTGTCGAACACCCACCGGGCGGGGAAGGCCTCGCCGTCCACGACGATTCGCCCGTCCTCGACCAGGTCGACGTGGCCGCGCCGGTAGCGGCATCCCGGCGCGAGCTCCCGCACGACCCGCACGACCCGCACGACCCGCGCGAGATCCGGGCCGAGCACCACCCGGTACCGGTAGCAGCCCAGGTCGAGTACCCAGGTGCGTCCGCCGGCGTGCACGCGGACGCGGTCGAACGTGCGGGACACCGCCGCGTCGAGCAGCCCGGGGCGGTCGCTCCACGACGCCCACGCCAGCCCTTCCAGGTCGGCGTGCCCGTCGTCCACCACGGTGACCGGCCACCGCGACAGGTGGCCGGCGAGGCTGAGCCCGCTCATCCCGCCGCCCGCGATGACGATCATCACCGCACCCGCTTGTGCAGGGTGTTCGGGCCCAGCGCCGCCGGCCGGTCGGCGGCCACCGCGCCGGTCAGCCCGGCGGCCTCGTCGGTCCCGGCGCGCCGGACGACCTCGTGCACCGGCAGGCCGTGGTGGGCCGGCTCCCGGTCAGTCGTGGCCGGTGACGGCATGGCGGGACTCGGGGAAGGCGACGTCGACCACGCCGGGCACCGCACCGACGAGCACGGACACGATGTGCCGGTCCTCCGGGTCGTCCATCGCGTCCACTATGGACACCCGTCCGTCGGTGACGGACACCGTCCAGCGGTGGCGGCCCGCGTACAGGCCGAGCCGCCGGCGGACTTCGGCGGCCAGGTCGCGGTCCTCGCGGCTGATCACGCGCAGCAGGTCCCGGCGGGTCACCACCCCCACCAGCCGCCCGGCCGACACGACGGCGGCGCTGCGCGCGTCGGCGTCGACCATGCGCCGGGCCAGCACGGCCAGGTCCACCTCCGGTGTGACCACGGCGTCCGGCGGGCTCATCACGCCCTCGACGGTCCGCGCGGGCGCGGGGTCGTGGCGGGCGGGTTCGCCGCGCACCAGCGTCCGCGGGTCGAGCGACAGCCGGCCGCGCAGCGCGTCGACCTCGGTGACGACGCCCACGAGCCGGCCGCCGCCGTCGACCACGGGCAGCATGGTGAACCCCTTGGCGGCGAGCAGCGCGCCGGCGTCCCGGGCCGACGAGCCGGGTGGAACGGTCACCACGTCGTGGGTCATCACGTCGCGGACCCTCATGACCGGGCCTCCTCTGCTGCGGGTTCGGCGCTGCTCGGCACCTCGGCGGGGATCACGACGACCGGCGCGGTCGAGTGCAGCACGCAGTGCGCGCTGGTGCTGCCCAGGACGCGGCGGCGCAGCTTGGAGCCGTTGTGGGCGGCCAGCACCAGCAGTGCCGCGCCTCGCGCCCGGTCTTCGAGGACCTCGGCCGCGCTGCCCCGCGCGCAGTCGCGCACGATCTGCGGGAAGTCCCGGCGACCGGTCGCGGCGGTGCGCAGGGCGTTCTCCACCACGGCTTCGGACCGGCTCCGCGCCTCCTGCTCGGAGGTCATCGTCCAATCGGCCAGCGGCTCGAACTGCCACACGTTGACCACGTGCAGCGGGCACCCGCGCAGGGTCGCCTCGTCCATGGCCCAGCGCAACGCGCGCAGGCCCGCCGGCGTGTTGTCCACGCCGACCACGATGGGTTGTGCGTTCACGGCCGTCACCTCACTCGGTTCTGGGTTCGACTCGACGTCCGGTGCTCACCGGAGGGGTGCGCAGGCCACGCGGGAACGCGTCGGCGGGCGCGGCGGGGGCCAGTCGCACCCGCGCGTCCACCACCTCGGCGTGGCCGCCGCGCACGATCAGGGGGTTGAGGTCGAGTTCGGCGACCTCAGGGAGCAGTTCGGCCAGCCGCGACACCCGCAGCAGCACGTCGCGCACGGGTGCGGCGTCGACCTCGCCGAACACCCCGGCCGCCGCCCGGAACCCGTGCAGCAGGTCGTCGGCGTCCGCTCCGGTCAGGGGCGCGAGGGCGGCGGCGCGGTCGTCCACCACGTCGGTGTCGACGCCGCCGAGACCGGTGACCACGAGCGGCCCGAACTGGGGGTCGCCCACGACGCCGACGAGCAGTTCCCGCCCGCCTTCGCTCATGGGTTGGACGAACACGCCGTCGAGCCGGTCGCCGAACTGGTCGCGCAGTTCGTCGAACGACGCCGCGACCTGCGGGCCGTCGACGTTCAGGAGCACGCCGCCGGCGCGCGATTTGTGCAGCACGTCCCGTGCCACGGCCTTGAGCGCGACCGGACCGCCGAGGGACCGCTGCGCGGCCACCGCGCCTTCCTCGTCCGTCACGAGGGCACCGCCGAGCACGGGCAGCCCGAACGCGCGCAGGAGCTTCACGACCCGGTCCGGGTCGAGCCACCCGCCGGCCGGCTCGTCGGCCAGGTGGGCCTGCACCACGGCGCGGGCCGCCGTCAGGTCGACGCCGGGCAGTGGGGCGAATCCCGGTTCCGGGCGGCGCAGCCACTCGGCGCGGTCCGCCAACGCGGCCAGGGCGCGCACCGCGCCCGCCGGGTCCGGGTAGCAGGCGACGCCGTCGGGCCGCACCAGCAGCGGGCCGGACGGGTCGACCGCCAGCACGGGCTTCCCGGTGCGGTGCACGCCACCCGCCGGGTCGCCGAGCGCGGTGGGCACCGTGACCGCGACGATCGCGTCCACGACGGGATCCTCGGCGATCAGGTCCAGGCACCGCGCGAACACCCGCGGGTCGAGGACGGCGGTCGTGTCGACCGGGTTGTCCGGGCTCGCCGTCGACGGCAGCAGCGACCGCAGCGCCCGCGTGGTCGCCGACGAGAGCACGGCCACGGTCAGTCCGTTGTGGACGCACGCGTCGGCAGCGAGCACTCCGAGCCCGCCGGCGTTGCCGACCACCGCCACCGACCGTCCGGCGGGCAGCGGGGTCGCGTGCAGTGCCGCGAGCACCTCGACCAGCTCGGTCACGCCGTCCACCGCCGTGACGCCGGCCTTGCGGTACAACGCGTCCCGGGTCACCGCGGGCGTCGCGGTGGCGGCGGTGTGCGAGGCGGCGGCGCGCTGCCCGGCTTCGCTGCTCGCGGACCTGATGGCGAGCACGGGCTTGCGGCGGGACACGCGGCGGGCGAGGCGGGAGAAC
Organism: Saccharothrix espanaensis DSM 44229; assembly: GCF_000328705.1. Taxonomy (NCBI): domain Bacteria; kingdom Bacillati; phylum Actinomycetota; class Actinomycetes; order Pseudonocardiales; family Pseudonocardiaceae; genus Saccharothrix; species Saccharothrix espanaensis. The sequence continues at coordinate 6,299,789 of NC_019673.1, forward strand.
TTGCGGGGGTTGCCGAACGATTCCAGGTACAGCACGACGGCGTCGGTCCGCTCGTCGCGCTCCCACCACAGCAACAGGTCGTTGCCGCTCACGTCGTACTTGTCGCCGGTCGAGACCAGGTCCGACGTGCCGAGCCCGGCCCGGCGCAGCTGCTCGGCCAGGGCGATCGCGACACCGCCGGACTGGGTGACCACGCCGATCCCGCCCGGTGCCGCCGGTTCGCGCAGGAAGGTCGCGTTCATCCGCACCGCCGGGTCGGTGCTCACCACGCCGATGCAGTTCGGCCCGACCACGCGCAGCCCGCGCACCGCGTCCGGCAACCGGTCGACGCCGGAGGTCACCACGACCACCGCCTTGACACCTTGCTGCGCGCAGTCCTGGGCGACCTGCGACACCGCGCTCGCTGGCACGCACACCACAGCGAGGTCCGGTGTCTCCGGCAAGTCCGCGACGGACGGGTGGCAGGTGACACCGGCGATCTCGCGGGCGTGCGGGTTGACCGCGTGCAGGCGGCCGGTGAACCCGCCGTCGACCAGGTTGCGCAGCACGGCGTGCCCGACCGAGCCGGGCGAGCGCCCCGCGCCCACGACCGCGATGGACGACGGCTTGAGCACCGCCCGCAGGCTCGCCAGCTCCGCGGCCAGCTCACGGTCGGTGACCGCGTCCAGGTAGCTGTCGCCGGGTTCGAGCCCCAGATCGACGTGCACGACCTCGCTGTCCGGAGTGGACCTGCCGACAAGTCCGAGGTCGGCGAAGACCCGCAACATCCGGACGCTCGTCGCCAGCACGTCGGCGACGAACGAGCGCACGCCCCGCGCGCGGGCCAGCGACACCAGGTGCTCCAGCATCAGAGTGCCCACGCCGTGCGACTGGCGGTCGTGCGCCACCACCAGCGCGACCTCGGCGACGTCACCGGAGATCACCACGTAGCTGGCCGTGCCGACCAGCTCGTCGCCGACGAACGCGCCCACGGCGACGTGGCGGGGCTCGTCGACCGAGGTGACCCGACCCACGAAGTCGTCCAGTCCACGGGGCGAGGCGCTGAAGAACCGGGAGTAGCGGTCGTCCAGCGGCAGCCCGCGGTGCAGCGCGAGCAGCGCGTCCGCGTCGGTCGGCCCGAGTACGCGCAGCCCCACCACCGTGCCGTCCGCGAGCAGGGCGCGGTCCCCGAGGTGCGCGGTCACAGCAGCGGTCCGGGCGTGATCACCGGACGGGCCTCGTCACGGGCCGGCTTGGGCAGGCGCACCACCACGACGGGGCACGCCGCGTGGTGCACGCAGAACGAGCTCACCGAGCCCAGCAGCGCTTCCCGGACCGGCCCGGCACCCCGGCTGCCGACCACCAGCAGCGAGGCGTGTTCGGACGCCTTGGCCAGCACGTCCCGCGGGTCGCCCTCGGCCAGCACCGGCCGCACGTCACCTTCCGCACCGGCCACGGCCTCGTCCAGCACCGCCTGGTGCGCCTCGCGCACCCGCTCCCGGTCGAGGCTCGCCGCCACGGTCGCCGACATCGGACCGATCACGATCCCGTAGTCGACGTGCCACGCCAGCACCGCCTCGACCGCGCAACCGCGTCGCAACCCCTCGTCCACCGCCCACCGCAACGCGTCCTGACCGGCGGCCGACCCGTCGACCCCCACCACGATCGTCTCGCTCATGACTCCTCCTGGCTGCTCCCCTCCCACTTTTCCGGCGGCGCGGCGGCGCGGTCAGTGGCCGCGGTCCCGCACGGGCAGGGACCTTCGGCCTTACGTGACCCGCGCAGTGCGGTTGGGCCCCGCCGACCGACGACGAAAGCCCCTGACCGGCCGGCGCGCCCGGCGCGACGCTGAGGGCGGAACCGAACGAGGAGGCAGTGATGATCCTGGTGGGAGTGGACGGATCGCCCGCGAGCCGCAAGGCGCTGAAGTGGGCGCTGGAACACGCGAAACGCTCCGGCGAGACCGTCGAGGCGACCATGGCGTACGCGGCCCAGGAGGGGTTGGTGCCCGCGAACACGATGGGCCTGAACCCGTATGGGGAAACACCCCACCGCCGGCACCCGGCGCGAGACCTTCACTCGATCGTGGAGGACGTGCGGGCGACCGTGCCCGACGCGCCGAGCGTCGCCGAGGTCACCGTCACCGGCGACGCCGGCACCGCCCTCTCGGAGGCGTCCCGGCAGGCCGACCTGCTGGTCGTCGGCACGCGCGGCCACGGCCGGCTGGCCGAGGTGTTCCTGGGCAGCGTGGCCGCGGACTGCCTGCGCCACACGGCGTGCCCGGTCGTGGTCGTGCCGCCGGACGCCTGACGGGTCGAAGGTCCCGGTCCGCCCGGTCCCGCGGACCCTGCCCCCGGCGGCCCGGTCGCGGCGAACCTGGAAGCGGAGGTGCACCATGCCGCACAACGACTTCGCCACCACGGTCGCCCACGTCACCCCGGACGACCTCGCCCACCTGCCCGAACCGGCCCGACGCCACCTCACCTTCGCCGGAGTGGTCGGCCGCACGCCGGACCGGTCCGTCGAGGCCAGGCTGCGCGGCTGGTTCCGGATGCGCCCGGACCAGCGCTGGACCGCGTGCGACTGCCACCAGTACAACACCGCCCCGGAGGTCACCCGGCGGTTCCGGATGCGGACGTCGCTCGCCCACCTGTTCCCGCTGCGGGCCACCGACACCTACCTCGAAGGCCACGGCCGGCTACACGCCACCGCCCTCGGCCTGTTCACCGTCGCCGACGAACACGGCCCCGAACTCGACGCCGGCGAACTCGTCACCTACCTGGCCGACGCCGTCCTGCTCGCCCCGTCGATGCTGCTGCCCCTGCCCGTCGGGTGGACGGCCGTGGACGAGCACACCTACCAACTCGCCCTCACCGACCACGGCCACACCGTGACCGGCCGCGTCACCGTCGACCACCGGGGCGCGCCCCGTGACTTCACCACCGACGACCGCTGGGCCGTCCTGCCCGAGGGCCTGGTCCGCACCCGCTGGTCGACCCCCCTCGACGGCTGGCTCCTGGTCTCGGGCCGGATGCGCCCCCGTCGCGGCACCGCCGTCTGGCACCTGCCCGACGGCCCCTTCGCCTACGCCCAACTCGACTTCACCCGCAGCACCATCACCTACAACGCAACCGCCCCTGCCCCGGCATCGCTGAGCTGACCCGCCATGACGACCACCGTTCCGACGCCGCTGCTCGACGTCGCCACCCAGGTGCGCGAGTCCCCGTGACGCCTCGCCGGCACCGGTGCGTGTCCTGCCGGTCAGGCCGGACGCCGTGCGCGCAGCACCAGCCCGGCACCGGCCGCCATCGTCAGCAGCCCGCCCAACGCGAGCCACCCGACGGCCGTGCCGCACGAACCGCGAGAGATCGTCCTTGGTGCCCAGCACCCCCAGCGCCCCGTAGCGCGCGCCGACCAACTCCACCGCCGCCCGCGCCACCCGCTGCAACGTCGAATCCAGCTCCACACCAGCCCCGGCCGACAAGACCGCGTCCAACAGCCGCTGCATCTTGTCCCGCGTCGAACCGATCTCGGTCAGCCGCTCGCGCATCTCGTCCACCAACTCGTCCAACCGCAGCCCACCGAGCAGCGCCCGGGTCGTGCCATCACCGAAGTCACCCACGGTCCACCACGGTTCCGCGAGCCCTCCGCTCCGACCACACCCGAATCGGGTGAAGCGCCGGGCCTCCGGCACGTGTCGACGGCCGTCAGCGTCCCTTCGTCCCGCCGCGGCGGGGACTTTCGACAGGCGCGCGAGAACTCCGACGACGGGAGAGTCGGGGCCACGACGCAGAGCGAGAAGAGGCCAAGACGACGATCGCCCGCTCTCGACCGGCGATCCCGAGTTGGCCGACAACCACCGCCCCGGCGCCGGCAGGCCCGGCGGCCGACCGAGGAGGGAAGACCCAGCCATGGCACAACGCCCAGATGCCCGCGGTGTCCACCACGTCGACCCCACGAAGCAGTTCGAGCTGGAGTCACCAGCGCAGGACGAGGAGGAGACGCCGGCGCGCGCCTACTCCCCCGGTCTGCTGTGGGCGGGCGGTGCCGCCACGGCGTTCGTAGCCGGGTTGGTGGCCGTCGTCGGCATCCTGACCGCACGAGGGCTGCTCGACATCGCGGTGCTCGCCCCGCAAGGCCACGGCGCATGGGGCGGCGCGGACGCCGTCGCCTACACGCTGGCCGCCGCGGGCAGCGCGTTCGCGGCCACCGGCCTGCTCCAACTGATGCTGACCACCACACCGGACGCGGTCCACTTCTTCACCTGGATCATCCTGCTGCTGACCGCCATCACCGCGGTCCTGCCGCTCGGCCTGGAAGCCGACACCGGCAGCCGCGTGGCCACCGCGACGCTCAACACCCTGATCGGCATCGCGATCGCGGTGTCCCTGGGCGACGTCGCCCGCCGCTCCCGCAGGTGACCGCACCGGCCCGCTCCCCGCCACGGTGGCGGGCCCAGCGCGTCGGCCAGTCGGACACCCAGCGGGCAGATCACCGACCGCAAGCGGTTGCGGCGTGTCGGTTCCCCAGCTCGCGTCCCCGGCTCATAGGGTCTGGGGACCATCGCCCCGGTTCGGGGCCCCGGCGGTGGGTCGAGCAATGACCGGTACGACGATCTGCCCTGGATGGTTGGCTAGTGCACCTTGGAAAGTACTCCGTGCGCGGGTTCCGCTCCCTCGCCGGCGTCACGGACATCCCGATCAGCAGCCCGACGATCCTCGCCGGTCCCAACGACGGCGGCAAGACCGCTGCCCTCAGCGCACTGGGCTTCCTCCTCGGTGCCCACACCCTCACCGAGGACGACAGGTCCTACCTCGCCGCCGAATCCGGCGGCCGGTGCGCGCTCACCGAGGTCATCGGCGAGTTCCACCTGGACCCCTGGGAACAGGACAGATTCAGACTTCCCGCAGAAGTGCGGATCCGACGCTGCGCCGAAGCCGACCTCGTGCCGCGCTACGAGATCTGGGGCCCGGTGCCCGCCGACGAGGACCTGCGCGACCTCAGCGGCAAACTGGTGCCCGACCTCAAGGAACTGGCCACGCGCTTCGGCATCAGAGTGCCCAAGCCGGTGAAGGCCACCCTGCTCGACGCGCTCACCGAGTACGGGAGAGAGCACTCCGGCGGTGACGGTTGGAGCGGCATGCCCCCGGCGTTGGCCGATCGGCTGCCGCGACTGGCCGAGTTCGAGGGCCACTCGCTGGATCCCGAGGCCGCAATCCGCAGCGTGCTGGCGGTCCGCTTCAAGACCTACGTGGCCGAGGAGAACGTCCAGCGCCGGGTACACGACCTGGAGACCGACGCGAGCGACTGGCTCGGCATCCAGGCGAAGCCGCTGGCGGACCACATCGTGGAGCGCTGCGGCGACATCGCCACGGTCACCGTCCAGACCGACGTGAGCTTCACTCCGGTCCTGCGCTCGACCAACCTGCGGCTCGAACGCGCCTCCGGCGAGCAGGTCCGGCTGGACCACTCCGGGCGCGGCAGCGCGCGACGCATCTCGATGGCGGTGTGGGAGGGGACCAGCGAACTGCTGGCCGCCGAGCCCTCCGGCGACGAGGTCGACCCCGAGGTCGGGCCGCCGGTGCAGGTGATCGTCGCCTACGACGAGCCCGACACGCACCTGGACTACCACTTCCAGCGCGAAGTCATGAGGATCATCCGACGGCAGGGCAAGGCAGAGCACGTCAGCGTCGTGGTGGCCACGCACTCGATGAACCTGATCGACGGCGTGGACATCCGCGACGTCGTCCTGCTCAAGCTGGACGACCACCGCCGGACGGTCATGCAGCGCCTGGGCAGCGCCGAACACGCCGCGTTCGACCGTCACCTCGGCGCGATCGCCGCCGCGGTCGGCCTGCGCAACTCCGTCCTGCTGCACGAGCGGTGCTTCCTCGCGGTCGAAGGCGAGACCGAGCAGCTGGTGTTCCCCCTCCTGTTCGCCCTCTCCGAAGGCATGTCGCTCCAAGCGGCAGGCATCGCCTTGTGGGGGTGCAACGGCAACGACGGCGCGCTCAATCTCGCGAAGTACCTGCACGAGCACGGCCGCTCGGTGATGCTGGTGATCGACGCGGACAGCGAAGCGAAGAACAAGATCTTCCGGCAGGGCAACCTGACCCGGCACTTCGGCCAGGACCGGGAGAAGGTGTCCAGGATGCTGGGCAAGAGGTCGGGCGTCGACGAACTGGAGGAGCTGTTCGACGACGAGACGTGGGCGCGGACCGCAAACGAGGCGTGGCCGCGCGACGGCGGTTGGACCCCCGAGCACTTCGCCGCCCACCGTGGGCAGAAGAAGTTCAGCGGCGGAGTCGAATACATGCTGCAACAGCACAACGAACAGCAGCCGCGTAAGCCGGCGATGCTGTGGGAGGTCGCCGTCCGACTCGAACGACCCGAGGACGTGCCGGGTGAACTGCGGGACATCTTCTCCGACCTGCGGGCTCTAGCCGGCTAACAGCTGCTCGGTCGGACGACCGCGCCGGGCTCGCCGCGCCAGCATCCGCTCCTTGCGCTGCGCAGCGGTGGGCTCGGCCCACACGTGCCACTTCACAGTCGGTGCCCACCGCTGAAGATGCTCTTCCCGGTCCACCCCGCACCACCGGCAGCCGTTGGGGTTGGGTACCGGATCCTCATCGCTCTCGTGCATCACATCACCCCTCCGTCCAGGTAGTTGTACCGCGCGGGTACGACATTTCCAGGACTTGCGGCCAAGAGCGACCCGAGTCCGTCTGCGGAGTTCCGAAGCACCTGGACCTGCGCGGTTCCCACTGCGCGCCACCACTGCGGTTCTATATCACTGAAATCATCACTACTTCTGATCTCAGGTCTGCGACCCAGGCGGAACGCCGCCCTCCCCGAGGACCTTCGCCACTGCCGGCCGAAGCGCACGTCCGGGCCGCTGGCCCAACCCCGCACGCCCGGTATCCGGTCCGGGCCCTATCGCACGGCCTCCTTCGACGGCTGCAGCTCGATCAAGATCCCCGACACCGCCCGCAACCGGGCCTGACTCGATTCCCCGGGCAACGGCGGCCACCCCTGGTGGAGCTGATGACACTGGTCGAGACCGGCACCAGAGCGCTGATCGGCGCGGTGTTCGGTCCCACTCGAGAGGGCGAGACCGACTACACCAGACGCCTGCTGCACCTTCTCACCCCGGACATGGTGGTGTTGTGGGACAAGAGCTTCGACAGCAACGCCTTCCTCGCCCAGGTGCACGCCACCGACGCGAGGATCCTAGGGCGGCTGCGCAACAACCGGCGCATCCCCGTCCTGGCCCGTCTCGTCGACGGCTCCTACCTGTCGACGATCGGCGCCGTGCGGGTGCGGGTCGTCGACGCGCGGATCACCGTGACCGCGGCGGGCGGGACCACGTTCACCGGGACCTACCGGCTGGTCACGACCCTGACCGACGCCCGCCGCCACCCGGCCGCCGCCCTGGTCGCCCTCTACCACCAGTGGTGGGAACACGAATCGGCGTACTACGCCCTGCGCCACACGATCACCGCCGGACGAGTCCTGCGCTCGGGCGACCGGCCCGGGCTCGAGCAGGAGATGTGGTCCCTGCTCACGCTCTACCAACTCCTGCGCACCGCCATGGTCAACGCCGTGGAATCCCGGCCCGGCACCGATCCGGACCGCTGCGGATTCATCATCGCCGTGCACGCCGCCCGCGACCAAGTCGTCCAGGCGACCGGAATCATCGCCGACAGCAACGAGAAATCCGGGGTCATCGCGCATCTTCTCCTGGCCGCACTCCTTCCGCCCCGACGCCCACGCGTGAGCACCCGCAAGGTCAGATCCCCGATCTCCCGCTACAGCGACCGCCGCGACGACGGCACACCCGACCGAAGCCGCACCGTCACCGCCCTCGACATCAGCGTCCTGGAACCCTGGAGCTGCAGCCCGCTGCCCACCGCCTCTCGGGACGACCGCAATATCACCCCTGCCGAGCGTCGCAGGCATCGGATTCTGGTCCTGTTACAGGAAGATTCCACCCGTCTCCGGCGACCTCGCGACATCGCGGTCCACTTCGGTGACATCACCCTCGACACCATGTACAGACGGGCTGGCCCGATGGGCCGACAGCGGACTCATCCACAAGATCGGCCCCAGCCTCTACGCCGCCACGACATGGTCACCGACTTCCTTGCAGGAGCACGGAAATCCTTAACTACGCCGCACCCGTGTCCAAGCCCTCGGCCTCGTCCCACTCGCCGTCCTTGGCCGTGAGCATCAGGATCGGCGTCCACATCTCGGCGGCCCGCAGCCGCGCGCACACCCGATAGCCGTTCAGCCCCGGCAGCATCACGTCCAGCACGATCACGTCGTAGGCGTTCCGCATTGAGCCCGCGGACGAGAAGGCCCGCAAGTCGCCGGTCGTTCTCCACCACCAGTACCCGCATACCGCCAACTATGCCGCACCTGGGACGCCGTACCTGAAGGTCATTTCAGGTACGCTCAGGTCCTTTCAGGTGTGATCGAGCAAGCTGGCTAGCGCAGCACACCGAAATCAGACGCAACAACAGTCGGAGCAGAACCCTGTTCCAATCTGTCGGCGATGACGTCGAAGATGCATGGATGTGTCACCATAGTCGGGATTCAAAAAGGGAAAGTGACAGGCGCTTGATGTTCAAACCGGACAACGCCCTGACGGCCACGACGTGGACGTTACTGTCGGCAAGATCGACGAGAACAACGAGCCCCTTATCACTCGTCGGTGTCGTGCCAGGTCACGCCGTCGGGCGTGTGCCACCGGTGGTGAGCCGAGCTTCGAACAGTCAGGAGACCTTGATCTCCAGCAAGATCGCCGGACCTTTACCCTCCTGGTCGTCGGCGACCCCGATGCCGGTCCAGATGTCCTTGACACCCGACTTGTTCTCGATCTTGTCGTCCACCTTGGCGACCACGTCGACCCGGCGCTCGGCCAACCCGTTGAACTGGAAGGTGTCGGGGATCTCGACCTCCAACCGGCCACTGGGCCCGGTGGCTTTGAAGCAGTAGTGCCCGCGCCAGGCGACGTCCTTGTCCAGGGTGGCGTTGGACCGCCGTACCTCGATCAGCCCCGGACTGCCGCACGTGGTCATCACGAGACGGCCGTCGCCGCGGATCACACGGATGTTGCGCTGTTCCCAGACGACGTCCGCCCCAGGGTAGGAGAAATCCTCCACCAGCGAGGACTGGGCGTCGGCGGCGGTCTGCGCGCCGGCGATCGCCAGCGCTCCTCCCGTCGCCATTACAGCGCCCACTACGCCGACGAGGAGAACACCGCCGATCATCAACACCACACCCCGTTACAACAGATTGCCGGAGGGGTTCGCACGGCTACTGCCGAATGCGGATCGAACCCCGTTTGAAGCAGAATCAGGAGAACACACTCGCCGGCCGGCCGGGACATGACGATGCCCACAACGTCAATCGCCTTCCATCTGTCCGCGCCCAGGCCCGAAAAACGCGGCTCGAATAGTCTAACGCGCAGGAGGTCTACACATTCCGCAGTAGGCCAACCTATTACCTCAAGGCAGTGAAGGGAAGACATCCTCCCATGACTTCAACGGTTCAGGCAGTTGTTCGCCGTAGGCCCGGTGCGCCAGTTTCAGGCCGGGGCGCAGGAAATCCTTGGCGATGCGCAGACGCAGGATCTCGGAGCGTTCCAGCGTCATCCACCGCTTGGCCAGTGCCCGGGCCTGTTCGACCGGCATCGGCAGCTCCCGGATCAGCACGTCGGTCATCCGGTGCGGGTCGAGCAACTCGACGTCCGGATTCGGCGGCACCTGCCCCAGCAGGTCGGAGGACAGGTGCAGGGCTCGGTACGTCTTCTCCCGGTGGTCGAAGTCGCCTGCGGCGATCGCCGTGTCCACGGCGTAGTCGTACGCCCGCGCGACGAGCGTCCAGTCCTCTCGGGACAGTCCTGCGGCGTCGTGCATGATGTCGGCGGTCAACAGCTGCACCACGGCGAGCCACTCCTGCGTCCCCAGTTCGGACCGGGCAGGTGATCCGCCGGATAGACGCGTGGCGAGGCTCCGCAGGTCGAGTTTGACCAGCTCGTCCGGACTGACCATCAGAACCTCACCCCCGCCGCGGCGAACGCGTCCAACCCGATCTGGAGGCTTTCCAGGGAGGGCCAGAAGTGGCCGCTGTGGTTGGTGATCTTCAGCCCGAAGTACCCGATCTGGGCGTTGCCGCCGATGGATGCCTCGCCCGCCGCGCGCACCGGTGCCCCGCGGGTGAGGACCGAGTGCGAGATCTCGCCGGCTCCGTCGATGTTCTTGGGCACGACCACCAGACTGCCATCCTCGCGGACCGCCCACTTGACCACGACGTTGTCGATGACGACGTCGAACTCCGCTGTGCCGGGGGCGACCGGCTTGACACCCAGCCGGTCCGCTTTCGCGAGCTCCTCGGCCAGTCCCTCTGGCATCTTGACCGCGGTGCAACGCGGCGCGCATGGTCGAGGGTGTCCCGTCAGGGAAGTGCCCCATGCGGTGCAGGACATTCCAGGCAGATGGTCCGACGAACCGGTTCGCGTCCCTCTTGCCTGGCCGCATGGCCGCTTCACCCCGCGCGTCTCGTGCCCGTGGTGGATCAGCGCCGCCGGGGCGAGGTCGGCCAGGGCGACGCCTTGGACGGTGAGGGCGCAGCACACGTCGAACACCGCTTCGCGGCGGTGTAGCCAGGACATGTCGTGTGCGGCAGCGAGTTCGGCGAACTTGTCGAGCAACGGGTCGGCCTGGGCAACGATGAAGAAGGAGGCGTAGTCGGTGAACAAGTTCGTGCGGAGGGCCAACAGGGTCGGCTGGATCACGCGGAGGCAGAACAGCGACCGCAGACCCGGCCCGTAAGCGAGCCCTGTGGTGCGCCGTGACCCAGTGAGTTGACCTGGATCTCGGCCCGTCCCAGAGGGCTGGAGTCCCAGCGTTGTTGCCAGGTGTCGCCGTCGAACTCGGTCAGGTAGGTAAGCACTTGACGTGTCGCCTGACCACGCTGCTGACGCGTGACCTCGGCGCCGTCCCAGGTCGCGATGGCGAGCCGGGCGATGGCTTCGATGCCGGTGGTGCTCAGGTCACCGTGCGGGCGTGGCGGCGCTGTGACCACCGCCGCCTCCGCCTTGATCTTGCCGGACACGAACCGGCTGGCGAAGCCGAGTTCGGCGATGACCGGGCCGTGACGCCTGCTGAGCCCAGTCGTCGGGCGGACCCCCTGCTCAGCCACCGAACACCGCCTGAATGTCGGCAGCGGCGTAGCCCAAAGGTATTGGCGCTCCGGTCGCGGCCGGGCGTAGTGCTCGGTGAGCTTGTCGAACAGCTCTTCCACACCGACGGCGAGGTAGCGGCCCGTGGTCTGGATGTTCGCGTGCCGCAGGATCGCCTGGACCTCCGGCAGGGTGAGCTTCCCGCTGTTGGCCATGCGGCTGACGGCGGTGTGGCGCATGTCGTGCAAGGTCCAGTTCGTGCCCAGCCGGGCGTTCGCCCGTTGCAGCACCCGTCGCATCGCCGAGTAGCCGAGCGGACGATTCTCACCGCGGCGAGTCCGCCAGACCGGTTCACCGGTGGCCGGTGTCCCGATCTCGTCGAAGTAGAGCGCGAGCCGGACGAACGCCTGCGGCGAAGCCGGGACCGCCTCCCGCTCGCGGCTGCCCTTGGACACCACGTAGATCCGCCGGCCCACCCAGTCGACATCCTCGGGCCGGACACCGAGCAGTTCGGTGGCACGGGCACCGCTGGTGACGAAGAACTCCAGCACGATCGGGGATCGACCTCGGTGGACGATCGGCCACCCGCTGCCGAAGGCGCGCTCGCCCGACGACCAGCTTGGGTTCCAGCGGGCTCAAGTGCGCCAGCGCACGACGCCGCTGCGGCGAGGATGGAACCGGATTGACCACGGGACCACGGCCATGATGCCCGTGGTACTCGTAGAAGCCGCTGACCGACGACAACGCGTGGTTGATGGTGGTTGCGGCGTAGCCCGCCCGCAGGCTGGCCTTCCCCGTACGCAGATCGACGGCTCCGGGCTCGGTCGATCCAGGTCGACGACGACGCTGCGGATTCGCCGCAGTACGCAACCACCCGACCAACACCGCGACCTCAGACTCCGTCGCCTGCTCCCACCGCACGCCGAGCAACCACAGCAGCCTTCTCTGCACCAAGCAAGAGGACACGCCGGGTTGATCGGTTCAGATGCTCAAGGAGCCGTCGTCTCGCCTTCACATCCGCACCGTGCCACCAGACGATCGCACAGCGTCCTGTAATGCCGATGGAGTGCCACTATTGACGGGTGATCTTGCGTAGCGCTGAGACATGCCAGCGTGTTGCTGGTGCCGCGTGGCGGTGGGTGTTAGACCAGGTGCGGTGGGAGGATGGGTTGTGGATCCCGGAATCGGTGTCCGGTCCGCTGGTGCCGCAGTACCGGGACGGCATGTACTACGGGGTCGGCGGTCTGGCTCATGCGCTGATCGAGATCCGGCTTTCTCGTCCGTGGACTGCTGAAGAGCAGCGCGTAGCGGACGCCGTCGTTGAGCGGCTGCGCGGTGCGGTGTCCACCACGACCGACTACAGCTTCTTCAACGGGCTGGTCAGCACGATCGGTGTGCTGACCGCGCTCGATGCTGCCGGAGCGGATGCGGCCGTGGACCGGCTGATGGTGCTCGCCGCACCTGATGGCTGGCCTCAGACATCCCTTGGCCCACCGCGGTTCCTGCCCGGCACCCGCGTCCACGATGTGGTGCTGGGCACGGCCGGAGTCCTGCTGGGCGCATTGTGGGCGGGGCGAATGAACGTGGCGGGCGCGCACGCCCTCGCAGAACACGCCGTCGGCGTGCTCATGGCCGAGCGGGAGGAGGAACAGACCGGGGTCAACTGGCGTGACGTACCCCAGCGCTTCCGCACCGATCCCGGCGGGCAGGCGCCCAACTTCTCGCACGGTCTCGCGGGCATCGCGACGACGCTCGCGCTGGCCGGTGCCGAGCTCGACCGGCCGGACCTGATCTCGGCCGCGGTAAGCGGTGCGGAACATCTGGTGGCACTGGGCAAGACGGACGGTCCAGGTTTCGTCGTGCCTCGCCGCATACCCGGCAACCATGCCGACGAGGACGAGTTCAGCTACGGCTGGTGCCACGGCCCCACCGGGACTTCGCTGCTCTTCCTCGCCCTGCATCGAGCCGGCGTGGCGGAGGTGGCCGGTGCGCCGCCGCTGGTGTGGCACCGCCGGTGCCTGCACAGCGTCCGCACGTCTGGTCTGCCATCGCGCCTTTACCCCGGCTTCTGGGACAACGACGGACGTTGCTGCGGCACTGCGGGCGTAGGCGAGGTGTTCCTGGACTCTTGGCATCGCAGCGGCGACCCGGACGACCTGGAGTTCGCTCTCCAGTTGGCAGACACCCTGGTCGACAATGCCGTGGTCGAGGGATCTCATGCCTACTGGCGGTTCATCGAACACCGTGCACCAGCTCCCCTGCTTCCGGCGGGAGTTGGCTGGATGCAGGGTGCAGCCGGGATCGCCGCATTCCTCCTCCGTGTCAGTCGCGTCATGCAGGCAGGGCCGAAGGCCGCACCGATTCCCCGCATGGACAACTGGTGGACACTGCCCAGCGTGAGCCCATAGCGCCATCTTCGGTTTGGCACGGCTGATTCGACGGTCTTCGTCAGCTCTCAGGCGGATTGGCCCCGGCACGAGTCAGCCGGCCGGGAGCGATCCGTCTGGCTCGGTCATTGGACTGCGCCGACGGCGGGCATGCCGAGGTCGACCTGGCGGGTGATCCGGGTGAGCCGCAGGGCGTCGGCGCGCTTGTCGCGCAGGCACTGGAGTGTGCGGTCGATCTCAGGTCGACCTCACTCGCCGGGTCGCCGGAGTCGGCTGGATGCTGGGGATGCCGAGATTGACAGGCGCGATGCGGGCCAGTCGGTTGGTCTCCTCCCGTTTCTGTCGGAGGAGGGCAAGGGTGAGGTCGATGCCCTCGACCTCACCCAGCCAACTCTCACGTTCCGCCCGAGCGCGGCGGGCCAGTAGGTCCTCTTCGATCTCGTCGAGCCGTGGCAACATTTTTGGGTTGATTGCGAGCATTGGGCAACGCAAACATGAATGCTCATGCCGGCAAGGGGTCCCATATGGTCGCGTGCAGCCGCCCAGCCCAACCTTACGCTTGTCGAAATGCTCTTCGAACTCTGACCACTCTTGCTCGGTGACGTCCCGGTATTCATCGCTCGGGCGAGAATTGCGGCGTCGGCCAATAAATTCCTGATAGTGATGGACGACGTCTTCGTTGAACACTGCGACGTAGCCTCGTGTGGTTTCGAGATTCAAGTGGCCGAGCAGGGCCGCGCCGATGTGGATCGGCAGCCCGTTGTTCACAAGCTCAGTCGCGAACAATCTCCGGAAATCGTGAGGAGTGAAGCAGGTCGTGAGGAAGCCTGGATGGCGCTCGGCGAGCTCCTCGCACCGGCGTCGCAGCATGTTCACCACGGTGGCGGGCGAGATGACGTCCTGGTTGGTACCGATCTCGCGTTGGAACAGGTACGGCATCGCCGGGCTGGCCTGGCGCTCGTGCGGGTCGTAACGCGGCAGCAACGGGATGGCACGGCCGTCCTGGGTGTGACGACGGATGATCGCAGCGGCGATGCTGAATAGCTCGGCGGACATGGGGATGACACGTTCGCGGTCGCTCTTGGAGGGGGCGATCACGAGCAGCGCGATGATTTCGCCATTGGGGCGCTGGTATTGCCGGACGCTGAGGTGGGTGAGCTCCAGTGCCTCCTCGATTCGGATGCCGGTGTGTCGAAGGACTTCCACGATCGCCCACTCGAAGAACGCGGCGTCTTCGGCGGCTGCGACGTTGACGTGTTTTCCGGATGTCTGGTCTAGGACGCGTACGTTCTCCTTGCCACCGAGCCTGATCCGCCGCTCGTCGACCCGGCTCCACAAACGCTCGTAGGCGCGGCCGTCGAGAGTGATCACCTCCCCGCCGCCCGCGGTGTCGGCGCGCTCCAGCAGCGCGCGGAGGTGCTCGTAGCGGGCCTCCATGTATCCCACGAGTGTGTCCAGCAATGGTTGGCGCTGGCGGGTGCGGTCGTCCATTCGTTCTTTGACACGCCGCTTGCGGACCCCGAACCCGCGGACCTCCGCGTCACCGGCGGGGCAGGGCGCCACCCAGACCGCCCAGTGCTCGGGTTCGGCGGCCGCCCAGGCTTGCAGGTCGGAGTAGAAGGCCCGGATGGCGCGCAGGATCGGCTCGAACTCGCGGCGGCCCTTGCGGTCCGCACGGACCGCGACCTGCTCGCGCCACGTCCTGTAAAGCTCGGCGTCGATGCGCAGGTCCGCCTGCCCGGGGGCGAGTCTCTCGACAGTGGATCAGAAGTGGCTGGCCAGGTGCCGGGAAAGGTTGTCCAGCGTCGAGTAGTCCAGTTCGGGTCGGCGGCGCTCCAGGTAGGCGATCAGCAGCTGCCGGATGCCGGATTGGCGAATCGGGTAACGGTCGACCATCTCCTCGACGGTCAACCGGCCGGTCAACAACGCCGCCTTCAGCGTCGACGGTCCCTGCGGTGGGAAGTGCCCCATGGCGTGCAGCGCCTGCCAGGCCAGATGCCCTGGAAACCGGCTGCCGGCACCGCGCGCCCCGAGCACCAACCCCTGACGGCGGCACTCCCAGGCGTAGTGCAGCAGGGCCGCAGGGGTCAGATCGGCCAGGGCGATGCCCTGGGTGGTCAGGG
Source organism: Saccharothrix espanaensis DSM 44229 (assembly GCF_000328705.1). Lineage (NCBI taxonomy): Bacteria > Bacillati > Actinomycetota > Actinomycetes > Pseudonocardiales > Pseudonocardiaceae > Saccharothrix > Saccharothrix espanaensis. Next base: position 6,315,463 of record NC_019673.1, read on the forward strand.
CGACGGCCACGTCGAACAACGCGGTGCCGTGGTGGACCGGGTTCACCTGCGTGGCCTGCACCTGCGCCCAGAACCTGTCCAGCAGAGGGTCGTTCTGGGCGACAAGGAACCGCTTCCCGTAATAGAGAAACTGGTTGGATCGGAACGCCTCCAGCGACGGCTGGATGACGCGCAGGCAGAACAGGCACGCGGCGCCGGTCCCGATCTGGCTCCTCTCCCTCGGCGCCGATCGCAGGACCGAGACGGGGCGCGCTGGCTCGTTGAACCCGCTGGCCTCCCACCGCTCCTGCCAGGTCTCGCCGGGGAACCCACTCAGGTGCTGAAGAAGGTCCCGTGTGCCACGGCTTCGACGCCAGCGGTTGTCCGCCGACTTCGTCGGCCAGCTCGTGCGCACCGCCTGCGTGATGTCCTCAATGGAGGCGCGCGTCAGTTCCCCTTGAGGGCGCGGAGGGACCGCTGGCGGAGGCGCGGGGGCGGCGTTCACGCTGACGAAGCGGCTGATGCCCTTCTTGCTCTGGAGGGTCGCGCCGCCGAGGTCAGGCACCGAACACCGCCTTGATGTCGTCGGGGTCGTAGCCTGCGGTGTAGACGCGCTGCGGGCGGGGCCGGTTGTAGTGCTCGGTGAGCTTGTCGTGCATGTCCTCCACCCGCGCGGTCAGGTACCGGCCGGTGGTGTCCAGGTGCGCATGACGCAGGATCGTCTGCACCTCGGCGAGCGTGAGCCGCTCGTCGCCGGCCATCCTGGTGGCCGCCGTATGCCGGGCGTCATGCAAGGTCCAGTTGGTGCCCAGCTTCTCGTTGGCCCGTTGCAGGATGCGTCGCATCGCCCAGTAGGTCAGCGGCCTCTGGCCCCCGCGCCGGGTGCGCCAGACCGGCTGGCCTGGCGCTGGAAGCCCATCGACGGCCAGATAGCTGCCGAGATAGCGGAAGGCGTCCGGGGACGCCGGCACGGCTCACCGCTCCCGGGTTCCCTTGCTGATCACGTAGACGAGCTGGCCAGCCCAGTCGACGTCCTCCAGGTCGATCCCCAGCAGCTCGCTCGCCCTGGCCCCGGAGGACACGTAGAACTCCAACAGGGCGCGATCGCGGTCGCAGCCCATCACCGCGAACAGCTCGTCCCACCGATGGTCGGGTATCGCGCGCGGGGCCTGCGCCGGAATCCGCTGCCGCAGTCTGGCCCGGCGGAACACCGGCGTCGGCTCCAGAGGAGAGCGGTGTGCCAGAGTCCGCCTGCGCTCAGCCGACACCGGGACGGGGTTGAGCACCGGGCCGGCCCCGAAGCGGGCGTGGTAGCGGCAGTAGCCGCCGATCACGGTGAGCGCGTGGTTGATCGTCCTGGGCGCGTAGCCCGCCCGCAGCGACGGCTTGCCGGTGTTGAGATTCACCGAACCCGGTGGAGCCGAATCGGGCAGTCGGCGGCGCCGCTGCGGATTGGCCGCCTCCCGCAGCCAGCCCACCAGCACCGCGACCTCGGCTTCGGTGGCCTTCTCCCACGGAGTCTCCAATAGCCACAACAGGCGGTGCCACCGCAACAGATCGAACGCGTAGCTTCGGCACGTCAACGGGCTGGCATCTCCCAGCATGAGATCCCGTAGATAGGCGCTGACCGACTTGACCTCGTGCCCGTCGCGGTCCACCACGACGAATGGCAGGTCGGTTCCTCGCCCAGCGACCACAGACCCGACGGCAGGAACAGAGTGCTGTCCCTCCATCAGGGCACGGCGTACATCCTCGACCACACCAACTCCTTGATCCTGATCAGCAACAAGTCGAGCAGCCGGCTCATCTCGGCGTGGAACTCCGCCAGGGATGTCACCTTCGCTCCGTCCAACTCGACATCCATTCCGGTCACTCACTCCCAGTTGGGCAGTTTGGTAGAAGTTCTGATAGTGATCAGCGGTCACGTAGACCAGTCCGTCATTGGAGTACACGAGTCGATGACCGGGCTGCTTGTTGCGGCCTATCCCGCTGTCCAGACCGACGTCGGCTTCGAACCACTCCCGACCGTTCGCACTCGGCAACAGATCTTTCACGAGTCAAGTGACCTGGGCGACCGGCAACGACGTGCTCGTACCTCATCAGCCGCGCGGTCGGCACCACGGCAGACCGGGTTCGAAGATCCATCTGATCGAACGGGCGTCGAGCGGCACTCGCGCGCCAGTTCACCCTCGACCCGGCCGTTCGTCATGACGAAGTCATGACGAACGCGAGGACTACTGCTTCACGTCGCGAAGCTCCGATGACCTGTGGTCCGATGTGAGCGGTTTCGGCGGGGTTCGCGGGCGCGTTCGGAAGGGTGCGACGCGGTCGGTTCGACCGCGCGTGTCACGTCAGACCGTCCTGCTCCCCCAGCACTGCCGACAGCGGCTGGTCGGCCCGGGTCGGCGCGGCCTCCAGGAAGTGGTGGAGTGCACGACTCACGGCGGCCAGGGTGTCCGGGGCGAGGAAGCCCGTGTCGGCGACCAGGTAGCCGGTGAGGCCCTCGGGTCCCCGGGACACGTCGACCAGCAGTTCGAAGTCGCCTGGGGTGGGGGGTAGTTCGACCTCGGTCATCTCGACCTCACCGTCGGCTGTCCACGCCCGCATCGCCTCGCGCATCACCAGCATCACCGGGGTCAGGGGCTGGCGTCCCTGGACGCGGCAGGGTGCGAGTTCCTCCACGACCTTCTCGTACGGGGTGTTCTGGTAGGTCAAAGCTTCCACCGCGCTGTCCCTCGTG